>JAHUUK010000009.1 GCA_019218375.1 Dermabacteraceae bacterium TAE3-ERU5 | reverse complement strand
CCCGGTCTCATTCCGAACCCGGAAGCTAAGCTCTACTGCGCCGATGGTACTGCACTCGGGAGGGTGTGGGAGAGTAGGTCGCTGCCGTAATTTTCTTTGTGGGGGGTCGCCTTTTTGGGTGGCCCCCCTTTTTTTTGCTGTTTTGCTAGGAACAGCGGAGGAACAGCGCAGTTCGGTTAGCTGCTCTCCGAAAGCGAAGAATGCCTGAGCGGTTACCTAGCCTAACCTGCTACTCGGGGAGAAGACGCCCAAAGACTCCCACTGTTTTTACGTCCACTACGTAGATTGCTACACGGAAGCTACGGCCCAGCCGTGACAGCTGCAACAAAAACCTGTACCAGCAGGGCGGAAACGGTGAATGCCACCACTTTAGCCGCGTCAAAACATGAACCTCATCGGGCCGTGACTTACCGTTAAAGGGTATGCCCAATCTTGGAGGTGCCGTGGCAGAAAACCCGGGCGGAGATCGCCCTCGCGAAAAGAAAAACCAGCGCAACACCAGCCGTAACTCAGGCGCTGGATACAGCCGCGGTTACCAAAACCGTAACGAAAACGGGCGCGGAGGTGAGCGTCGCAACGATGGCGAGAGGCGCTTCGGCAACTCCGACCGTCCCCGTCGTTTTAACAACGATCGAAGCGACCGCCCGCGCCGGTTCGATAACGATCGTGACGACCGTCCGCGTCGCTTCAACGATGACCGCCCGCGCCGGTTCGATAACCGCGATGATCGTCCCCGCCGCTTCAACGACCGAAGCGACGACCGTCCCCGTCGGTACGAAGACAGGGACAACTTCCGACCGCGTCGTGACGATGACCGTCCCCGCCGTTTCAACAGCGACCGCGACGATCGCCCCCGCCGTTTTAACGACCGCAACGATGATCGCGGGCGTCGCTTTAGTAACGACCGAGGGGAATCCCCGCGCCGCCGCGACGATGATCGCGGCCGCTACCAGGGAGAACGCCGAGATGATCGGCCGCGCCGATTCGCTAACGAGCGTGGTGACCGTCCGCGCCGTTACGAGGACAGGGACAATTTCCGTCCGCGTCGCGGCGACGACCGTCCGCGTCGCTTCAATAATGACCGAGACGATCGTCCCCGTCGTTTTAACGACCGTAACGAAGACCGACCCCGGCGTTTTAACAGCGACCGTGACGAGCGTTCGCGCCGGTTCGATAACCGCGATGACCGTCCCCGTAAGGACAACCGTTCCGGCGACGAGCGCCGTAGTGGCGGTACTGACCGTCCGCAGCGAAGCTTCGATGAGCGCCGCGATAACGGGCCGCGCCGGGACGCTCCCAGGAACGAATACCGCCGGGTACGCGACGACACTCGTGACTTCCGACCGGGGCAGGACCGCCGCGAAAAGCGTGCGGGAGATCCGGAGGTCCCGGAGTTCATTACCGGGCGCGAGCTGGATGACACCGTGCTTTCCGAACTGCGCACCCTTAGCCGCGAATCGGCGGAGAAGGTCGGCGGACACATCGTTGCGGCAGGCTACTTCCTGGCCGATGATCCGGAGCGTGCGCTCGCACATGCGCGCGCCGCGGTGCGTCGCGGTGGCCGGGTAGCGGCCGCCCGCGAAATCTGCGGCATCCTGCTCTACCAAAGCGGTGAATACGGCGAGGCCCTCAAGGAACTGCGCACCGCCATGCGCCTCAGCGCGGATCCCTCCCTGCTACCGATGATCGCGGACTGTGAGCGCGGCCTGGGGCGCCCCGAAAAGGCGCTCGACGTATCGTCGTCTGCCGAAGCGGAAAAGCTTTCCGCAAGCATGGCGATTGAACTGTTGATCGTGGTTGCCGGTGCCTACTCCGACATGGGAGACACCCAGACCGCGCTTAAGACGCTGGACATTCCCGCCCTGCGACACAAGGTGGATGGCAAATGGCAGGTACGTCTGTGGGTTGCTTACGCCGACGTGCTGGCAATGCTTGGTCGCAACGAAGAATCGCAAAAGTGGCTGCGCCTGGCGGCAGACGCGGACACCGAACGCGTAAGCGATGCCCGTGACCGACTCGGCTACCCGCCCGAGCCGGTAGCTGACGACCCGTTCGAAGACAACGAGCGCGTTACGTTGCTCGACGTTTACGAGATGTTCCCGGAGGAAGAGGCCGAGCAAGAGCTCGAGCAGGAATCCGAGGAAACCCCCGAGGAAGAAGGGGCGGAAGCGGAGGAAAAGGCTGCAACCGAGGAAGACGCCGCATCTGAGGAAGACGGCGCAACCGAGGAAGCTGCCGAGCAGGTTCAGGAAACCGCTGAGAAAAGCACGGAAGAGGCCCCCGGCGAAACTGACGAGGCGGTTGAAACTCGCGAGGAGGATGCGGAGGAGACGGCGGAAACCGTAGCCGCGCAGGAAAAGGCTCCTGAAGAAGAGACCGTCACGGATGCCGATTCCGAGCCGGAAACTCCCGCGGTAGAAACGGAAAAGAAGGAAGACTGACCGTGGCTCACCCCCAGCACCTGCCTGCTTTGTCGGACCTGTACGACACGCTGCTACTGGACCTCGACGGCACCCTGATGAACGGTTCCCAGCCGATCCGGGGAGCCGCCGAGGGCGTGGCGAAGGCCCGCGATAAGAAGCTGAACATCGTTTTCGCGACCAATAACGCTTCCCGCAGCGCCGATCAGGTGATTGCGCACCTGGAAACCGTTGGCGTTTCGGGATACGAAAACGAGGTCATTACCTCCGTTGACGTCGCTATGGATCTGCTGCGCGAGCGTTTCCAGCCTGGCGATCCGGTGCTGATCGTGGGCGGCCCCAGCCTGGCGCAGGCCGTTGCGAAGGCCGGTTTTACCGCCGTACGCAGCGCGCAGGAAAATCCCGTCGCGGTAGTGCAGGGGTGGAGCGCCGACGTCGGCTGGCCACAGCTGGCCGAAGGCGCATACGCCATTAACCGCGGGGCCACCTTCATCGCCACCAACGTAGACCGCACGCTCCCCACCGAATACGGTATGGCGCCCGGCAACGGTTCCCTTGTGCAGGCGCTTGTCCACGCCACCGGGGTCACCCCCCTAGTGGCAGGAAAGCCGCAGCCCGCACTGTTCACCGTTGCTGCGCAGCGCTGCTCTGCTACGCGCCCGGTAGCGGTGGGGGACAGGCTTGATACCGACATCGAGGGCGGTAACCGCGCCGGTATCGATACGATCCTGGTGCTTACCGGGGTTTCCGGAATCGACGATGCACTGCGGGCTGAGCCGCTGCTGCGCCCGAGCCACCTGATTTCCGACATGCTCGGCCTGCACGAGCCCTACCAGGGCGCTGTGTCCGCGGCAGACGGTTACCGTTGCGGCCGCGTCAGCGCACGTTTCGCGGGCGAAGACATCGTGATCAGCGGCGTGCTGGACAAGGACAGCCTGCTGCAGGCAGGGCGCGCAGCGCTGGCGCTGGTGGCAACCTTGAACGATGCCTGGAACGGCCGCGTGCTGGATGAAACCGGCAAGGATATCGCTTTCGCGTGACTGTCAGGGCAGACCGGGCCCTCTATGAACGGGGCCTGGCTTCATCGCGTACGCACGCGCAGCGCATCATCGAAGAAGGCAGGGCTAGGCGCGGCGGGCAACCGATAGGGCGCCCCTCGACGCCGATTGCCGCAGATGATGTGCTGGAGGTGGTAGACGTTCCGGAGGGCGGCGAATACGCCTCGCGGGGAGCGCACAAACTGGTGAGCGCGCTGGAAGCGTTCCAGGTGAGCGCCGCGGAAAGAGTCTGTCTGGACGCGGGCGCTTCCACGGGAGGGTTTACCGACGTGCTGCTACGGCAGGGGGCCAGTCTGGTTTACGCGGTAGATGTCGGCCATGACCAACTAGTGCCGCGCCTTGCGGAAGATGCGCGAGTCAGCGTGATGGACGGCCTCAACCTGCGGGAGCTAACCCCGGACAGGCTGGGGCAGCCACCATCGCTCATAGTCAGCGACGTCTCCTTCATCTCCCTCACAACCATCCTGGAACCGCTCTCCGTCTGCCTGGCTGATGGCGGTGAGATGGTGCTGATGGTGAAACCCCAGTTTGAGGTCGGAAAGGCAAAGCTGCCAAAGAGCGGGGTAGTGCGGGAACCGGCGCAGCAGGCCGACGCGGTAGCGAAAGTTGTGCGTGCGGCCAGCGGGTACGGCCTGGAAACCCTCGGCGTAAGCGCGAGCGCCCTACCCGGCCAGGACGGAAATAGAGAGTTCTTTCTCCACCTACGCGCCGCCCTGGTAGCAAAAGCAGAGGCTAACGCCGTAGCCTATGAAATGATCGAAGACACGGTGCACGGCGGGCACCGCTAAACAGCAGCAGGGAGGTGCCCGTGGCAGCACGGTTTTTACTGTTCGCGCACACGGGCCGCAGGCAGGCGCTGGAAGCGCTCGGCAAAGTTGTCGATGAACTGTGCGCCCGGGGAGTGCAGGCAGCAATCCTCGACAGCCAGGCGGAAGCCATTATCGGCAATCCTGAATCGCCAGCGGAGCTTGTACGGGCGATGTCAGACGGGCGCGTGCTGCGCGTCAATCCAAACGATGCCGGGCGCGGAAGCGATCTGGTGCTGGTGCTCGGCGGTGACGGCACGATTCTGCGCGCCAGCGAAATAGCGCGTAACCACGATGTTCCCCTGCACGGTGTGAACCTGGGGCACGTCGGCTTCCTCGCGGAAAGCGAAGCGGAAGAACTCAGCTGCACGGTAGAGCGGCTACTCGCGGGCGAACACCAGATAGATGCGCGCGCAACCTTAGAGGTAAATGTTTATGACGCACAGCGCAGATTCGTGGGCAGCAGCTGGGCGTTGAACGAAGCGGCGCTAGAAAAGCTGGAACGCCAGCACATGGTGAACGTGGCGATCGAGATCGATCGGCGCCCGGTGAGCGCCTTCGGCTGCGATGCCGTGCTGCTGGCGACCTCCACCGGATCCACCGCCTACGCGTTCTCCGCGGGAGGCCCGGTAATCTGGCCGGAAGTGGAAGCGCTAACGGTGATCCCCCTGGCCGCGCACGCGCTCTTTGCGCGTCCCCTTGTGCTCGGGAAATCCTCCACCGTGGCGGTGGAACTGTCGGAAGATAACCGGCACGGCGCAGCCCTCACGCTGGATGGCGCACGCTGCCTGCCGGTTGCCCCCGGCGGCAGGGTAGAAGCCAAAATTTCTGATCGGCCGGTGCGTTTCGCCCGGCTGAACATGGCACCCTTCGCCGACCGGCTGGTATCTAAGTTCAAGCTGCCCGTGGAGGGCTGGCGGGGCCGAGGCTAGAAAATGCTGCAGTCACTACGAATCCGCAACATCGGGGTAATAGACGATACCTGCCTCGAATTCGCTCCCGGTTTCACCGCCCTCACAGGCGAAACGGGCGCCGGTAAGACCATGGTTTTGACCGGGCTGGCCATGCTGCTCGGAGTGCGGCTGGACGCCACCCGCGCCGGGGCGGGCGCGAGCGTGGAAGGCATCCTGCGAGTGGAGGCCAAAACCGCTTTGGCCGACGAGCTTGACGCGCTCGGGGCAGAGGTAGAAGACGGCGAGGTAATCATTTCGCGCAGAGTCACCGCCGACGGACGCTCCCGCGCCCACATCGGCGGCGTTACCGTGCCGCTAAAAAACCTGGCTGCCGTGGTCGGTTCGGTCGTGACCCTGCACGGGCAGGCAGACCAGCTCCGGCTACGAGACGCGGACACGCAGCGGGTTGCCCTGGACAGCTACGCGGGCGAAGACGTGCAAACACTGCGCACCAAACACGGACAGTTACTAACCCGCCACCGCGCCCTCCTGCGAGAAATCCAGGAACTGCGCTCCCTGCTGGAAAAGCGAGACGAACGCAGCGCCGTGCTTACCGCCCTGCTGGAAAAGATCGCTGCCGTGGATCCCCAGCCCGATGAACAGGAAGAACTGCGTGTACGCCAGCAAAGGCTGACCAACGCGGTAGAACTGCGTAGCAACGCCAGCGCAGTCGGTAACGCCCTCCTCGGAAGTCAGGATGCCTACGACGCTCCCAGCCTGGCCCAGCTGCTGGACAGCGCCGTCAGCTACGCGCAGGACGTTTCCCGCCTAGACGACACATTCGCTCCGTTCACCGCCAGGCTGGAAGCACTGCGGCTAGAGGTATCTGACCTGGGGTCGGAAGTCGTGCGCTACGCCGACTCCGTGGAGGCATCTCCCGGCGCGCTCGAAGAAATAAACCAGCGCATACATGACCTAAACAGCCTGGTGCGCGACGTGTCGGCCATGTTCCCGCAGGCCCAGGACATTCCCGGCGTGCTGAGCGTATCCGCGAGCGCGGCCGGGGAAGTAGACCGGTTGCAAGACGCCGACGGCAGGCTCGCGAAACTGGAAGCAGAGGCCGCAGAGCTGGAAACCCAACTGAGCAGCGTCGGTACGCAGCTCACAGCGGCGCGGCGCGAGGCCGCGCAGCGCCTTTCTGCGGCGGCAACCGCGGAACTTGCGCAGCTGATGATGCCCCACGCCCGTTTCTCGGTAGAGGTGAGCGACGCGCCGCGCAGGGAGCACGGCTGCGACGCGATTAGTTTCCTGCTCACACCCCACCCCGGAGCGCCCGCTTCGCCCATCGCCAAGGGGGCGTCCGGCGGCGAACTTTCCCGCATCATGCTCGCGCTGGAGGTGGCGCTCGCCGAAAGCGAATCGAGCAACCACGGCGGAGTGTTCGTTTTTGATGAGATCGACGCCGGGATTGGTGGCAGGGCTGCCCGCGCGGTCGGGCAGCGCCTGGCCCGGCTGGCAGACACCGCGCAGGTGATCGTCGTGACGCACCTGCCGCAGGTAGCGGCCTGCGCCAACAGGCAGCTCAGCGTGGTTAAAGAGGTAAACGGGGAAAACACCATTTCCCGCGTGATCGAGCTTGACGAAACAAATCGTGAAGCAGAACTTGCCCGCATGCTTTCCGGCGATGACACGCAAACCGCGCTGGCGCACGCCCGTGAACTCCTGCGGAGCAGCAAATGATGGCGTCTTTGCTGCGCCGTTTACGGCCCGCCCCCGAAAAAGAGCCTTTGCAGCTCCCGGACGGTGCGGTAAGCGGCATCGCCCGGATAGGGCGACGCACCAAGGACCTAACTAAGCGGCTGCACGGCGGAGAAATAGTCGTTATCGACCACGAAGACCTGGACCGCGTAGCTGCGGAAGCACTGGTAGAGCGTTCCCCGCTGGCAGTGGTTAATGCCGCCCGCTCCATTTCTGGTCGCTACCCGAACCTCGGCCCGCAAATCCTGGTAGAGGCCGGCATCATACTTGTCGATAACGCGGGGCCGGCAGTCATGGACACTACCCGTGACGGCCAGCAGATGAGCCTCGTCGGTGACGAGATCTACCTCGGCAACAGACTGTTGGCGCGCGGTAACCGACTCAACGAAGAGGCTGTGCGCAAGCAGATGGAAGACGCCAAAACCGGCCTTGGCCATCAGCTGGAACTGTTCGCCCAAAACACCATGCAGTACATGCTGGCCGAACGCGACCTCCTCCTGGACGGCGTGGGCGTTCCCGAAGTACGCACTTCGCTGCGCGGTCGCCCTGCGCTGGTGGTCGTGCGCGGCTACCACTACAAAGAAGACCTGCAGGCGCTGCGCACGTTTATCCGCGAACAGCGCCCGGTAATCATCGGCGTGGACGGCGGTGCCGATTCCGTGCTGGAAGCCGGATACCGGGTAGACATGATCATTGGTGACATGGATTCGGTATCGGACGCCACCCTGCGCAGCGGAGCGGAAATCGTGGTGCACGCCTACCGCGATGGCCGCGCCCCCGGAATGGAGCGGCTACGCGAACTCGGGCTGGCCGACACCGCGGTGGTTTTCCCCGCCTCCGGAACCAGCGAAGACATCGCTATGCTGCTGGCCGACGAACACGGCGCAAACGCGATCGTGGCCGTCGGCACCCACGGCACCCTGGTGGAGTTCCTGGACAAAGGACGCGCAGGTATGTCCTCCACCTTCCTCACCCGGCTCAGGGTGGGTTCGAAACTGGTGGATGCGAAAGGCGTGTCGCGGCTGTATCGGCAGCAGATTTCCTCACTGCAGATTATGCTTTTGGCTATCGCAGGAAGCTCTGCCCTGCTTGCCGCAATCTGGTCAACCCCCGGCGGGAAACTCATCTACCAGCTCGCGGGGGCCAGGATAGATGACTTCCTGACCGCTTTCGTAAATCTGTTTATTCAGTAGCTCATCCCTAAGGACCGTACCCACCGCATGATCGACTTTCGCTACCACATAGTCTCGCTGATCTCGGTCTTTGTGGCGCTCGCCGTCGGTATCGTACTGGGCGCCGGTGCCCTGCGCGGGAACCTGGGGGAGCAGCTTACGACGCAGGTTGAACACCTAAGAACCGAAAAAGACGATCTGCGTCAAAAGCTGGAAGAACAGCAGGGGCAGGTGCGCGCCCTGGAAGATTTCGGCCGGGCGCTCGTGCCCTCCCTGCTGGACGGGCGCCTGACAGGGCATCGCGTGGCGCTGGTGGCGCTAGACGAAAATAACCCGGCCGCCCTGGACGGCCTGGGGACAGACGTAACAGCGGCGGGCGCTAGCGAAGTAGTGCGAGTGCGGATAACGGGAAAACTGACCGACGAGGGCGCTGACCTGAGCCAGGTACTGGGCAAACTACGTGCGGTGCTTCCCGGCTACACCCCCAGCGCCACCTCCGACAGTGCCCAGGTAAGCGAATATCTGCTGCTCGCGTTAAGCGGCAGGGGTGGCACCGATTCTGCTCTGCCGCCGATGTCGCAGACGAAACGCCAAGAGATCCTGGAGCTGATTTCGGGAGATTCCCTGGCCGTCATCGACGGCGACGCGCAAACCCCGCTAGACAGTCTGATCATCGTATCTACCAGCGCCTTTAAAGACGCAGAACTGGCGCAGCAGCGCGAACGCGAAAAAACGGTCGGCCTTTCTCTGGCGAAGCTCGCCAACCAGCTTGCCGTTCCCACGGTGGTGGCGGGACCGGAGGTTGACACCCAGACCCAGCTGAGCCTGCTGGCCTCGCTGCGCGGAGACGGTTCCCTGCGCCACGTCTCCACCGTAGACGGAATCCTCAGACAGGACGGCCAGATCGTTACCGTAATGGCACTTGTGGCAACCATAGAGGGACGGGCCGACGCGTTCGGGGCGGCCCGCACGGCCAGGCTGCGGCTTCCCGATCTGACCGCTCAACAACTAGTGCAGGAGACTCCCGTCGGATGATAGTACCCATCGCGGGAGCCGTCCTCGGGGCCAGGGGGACGCTGCGATCGCTGCGAAAACTGCCTCTTTTGGCACGCACTAACTTTGCCGGTCGCGAGGTAAGCCTGGCGGAGGGCCCTGCCGCGGTCACCGCTGCCGCGCTAGGACTTGCGCTGGCCAAGAAGCCCGGCCAGGCGGGACTCACCGTAGGCATCGGCGCACTCGGGCTGCTGGATGACCTTTACGAATCGCCTGAGGGCGCAAGCAAGGGACTGCGCGGACACTTCGGAAAGCTGAAAAGCGGTGAAATAACCACCGGGGCAGCCAAAGCCCTAGGCATCCCCCTGCTCTGCCTGAGCTATTCCCTCAGCGTGGAAAAACCTGCGCGGGCTATCCCCGCAGCAATCACCGTGGCGGGCGCGGCAAACGTGGCCAACCTGTTTGATCTGCGCCCGGGCAGGGCATTAAAAGCGCTCGGCCTGGTAGCGGCAGGCAGACTAAACACGGCTCAGGGCAAAATCCTCGCGGCCAGCGCACTTTCGCTGCTACCGGAAGATCTGCGCGGTGAGACGATGCTGGGCGATGCGGGAGCAAACGCGCTCGGCGCGCTAGCCGGATTGGCGCTGTGCGAAAAAGCCACCCCGGCAGCGCTCTGGACATCGGCCTGCGCGGTTACCGGGCTGACTCTGGCCAGTGAAAAAATAAGTTTCTCCCGCGTCATCGCCAGCGTCCCTCCGCTGCGTATGCTGGACGAGCTGGGGAGGTAGCCAAGTGGCCTCGGCGAAAGGCTCTCTGACGGGAGACATGGGGCTTATTTCTGCGGTAACCCTGGCTTCGCGTGTTGTCGGATTCCTGAGGTACCTGGTATTCGGTATTTTTGTGGGAGGCGGTGCCGTCGGTACCGTATATGCCTCGGTAAATCTGCTTCCGAATATTTTGTTTGAGGTTTTAGCCGGGGGAGCACTTAGCGCAGCTATTATTCCGGTACTGGCAAGGCTGCTAGAGGCAAATAAGAATATCGATGCGAACGGCTACCTGTCGGCACTACTTACCTGGATGCTGCTGACGCTGCTGCCATGCAGCCTGGTTCTCTACGCTTATGCGGAGCCGACAGCGCGGTTAGTTTTGGGAACAGACGCCGGTGCCACAGCGCTCGGGGCGTCTTTGCTGCGGATATTTGCGTGGCAGTTGCCGCTATACGGCATTAGCGTAGTACTTGCCGCGTTCCTACAGTGCCAGCAAAGATTCTTTTGGCCGGCACTGGTGCCGCTGCTCTCCAGCGTTACGGTAATGCTCAGCTATCTCGGTTACGCCTACACCGCAGGAGATTCGCCCGCCCCGCAAACCCTCAACGAAACCTCCCGTGCCTGGCTGGGACTGGGCACCACCGCCGGGGTTGCGATGCTGGCACTACCCCTCTTGCGTCCCGTGAAGAAAGCCGGTTTCAGGTACCGCCCGACGTTGAAGTTTCCGGTAGATACCGCGCCGAGAACCCTGAGACTGGCCGGCGCTGGTGTGGGAGCGGTGACGGCGCAACAGTTAGCGATGCTGTGCCTTTTACTTTTCGCTATGCGTGCGGGCGGGCCCTCCACCCTTCCGGTATTCCAGTATGCGAACGCTGTCTATCTGCTACCTTTTGCGGTCGTCGTAATCCCGGTAATTACGGCTATATTCCCGCGTCTTGCGAAAATGCACGCTACCTCTGATACGCGTGGCCTGGATAGACTGTCAGGAATTGGGCTAAGACTAGTGGTATTCGTTTCTGCTTTTTCGTCCGCTTGCCTTTGGGCATCAGCTCCTGCGGTGGAAGAATTTTTCCAACAGATAGATAGGGATGGTGTACGAGGGGTGGGCCCCACCCTGGCTGCCCTCTCTCTCGGTCTTGTCGGGTGGAGCCTGACGGTCTACGGCACACGTTTGTTTAGCGCGCTCCACGCGTGGGGGAAGGCCTTTATTATTGGGGCGTTCGGCTGGCTGTTAGCGGCAGCGGGAATAATAGCCCTCTCGGTACTTTCCGCAGGTAGCACTCCCGCAGAAACTTCCACGGGGTTCGCGCTTTCCTTAGCCTTCGGCTTAACCGTGTCCGGGGCGATTGCCTATAGCGAGATCCAGGAACATGTAGCGTCAACGGGAACAGCCCTAGAGAATACGCGCACGCTGATCGTGTCGCTTCTGAGCGGTGCGGTAGCGGGGATGGTCGGCTGGGGGATTACGCGGCTGCTGCTTTTCCCCGGAGTAGGGATTTTCATGACGATTACGATCGGTGTGCTCGGGGCAGCCGTTGCGGCAATCATTTGTCTTTGCGGACTGGCAGCGTTCGACAGAACACTATTGCGTGAAGCCAAGCGCTTTAAGCGAAAAGAGGCGTAGCCAATGCGCGTAGGTTTCGTACTCGGTCCCTCCACCGGAGGAATCGGCGTGCACGTTGCTTCCCTACAGCAGGAACTCTCCGCGCTCTGCGTGGAGAGCCTGGTGGTAACCAGCGAGCTAAGCGCGCGCAGCCACAGTCTCAGCAACGTGAAAATCGCCTGGCCCGGTGGACCGCGCCAGCTTTATCGGATGCGCGCCGCGCTCACGGAATGCGACCTCGTGCACGCGCACGGTCTACGCGCAGGATTTTGGGCCTCCCTGGTATCCGGGAGAAAACCGCTCGTGGTTTCCCTGCACAACCAGGCACCCGCCGATTCTCGCGCCGGCAGGCTGACGGCGCGCAGGTCGGCCCTCATGACGGGGGCCTCCGGAGACCTGGTGGAACTGGCGCGGGGATGGGGAGCGAAAAATACCTCGCTGGCGGAGGTGCCCTCCCCGCGCACCGCCGCATTGCTGGCCGGTCCCCTCGAGAAACGGGCGGAGAAGAAACGGGAAGTACTGCGCGAGTTGGGGCTGGACCCGCAGCGTCCGGTTCTGCTCAGCGTGGCGCGCGACGCCCCGCAAAAACGCCTCTTTGACCTAGCCCAGCTAGCTCGCCTGAGCGAGGCGCAGGTGGTGCTCGTGGGGGATGCGAAACTGCCCGGCGTCACCTCCTGCCCCGGCGATAGGCTGGATGAGCTTTACTTTGCCGCCGATGTATTTGTTCTGCTCAGCGCATGGGAGGCGCGCGCACTGGTGGTGCAGGAGGCAATGGCAGCGGGCCTGCCCGTGGTCGCTACCGACTCCGGGGGCCTGAGCGATCTGGTCAGGGAAGCGCAAACCGGTTTCCTAGTTCCGGTAGGACAACCGCAGGCAGCCGCGCGGGCCGTGCAGAGACTGCTGACGGACCCCTCCCTGGCGGCGGCTTTGGGGGAGGCCGGCAGAGAGATTGCCGCCTCCTGGCGTGACCCGGCCGGAATCGCACAGGATTGGTGCCACACATACGCGGATTTGGTTGGTGCTAGGACCACACGGTGATAGGCTCAAATTCCGTGGATAAGAGCACCCGAAGCGCCAGCGTATCGCCGCGCATGAAGCCCTTTAAGACCAACGGGGAAACCCGACATATCTTCGTCACCGGTGGCGTCGTCTCCTCCCTCGGGAAGGGCCTGACCGCCTCGTCACTGGGGCTCCTGCTGAAGGCGCGCGGTCTGCGCGTGATGATGCAGAAGCTTGACCCCTATCTGAACGTCGATCCCGGCACCATGAACCCGTTCCAGCACGGTGAAGTGTTCGTGACCGACGACGGCGCAGAAACCGACCTCGACATCGGCCACTACGAACGTTTCCTCGACGAAAACCTCTCCGCGAACGCAAACGTCACCACCGGCCAGGTTTATTCCGGTGTCATCGCCAAGGAACGTCGCGGCGAATACCTGGGCGATACCGTGCAGGTGATCCCGCACATCACGAACGCCATCAAGGAATCGATGCGTGCGCAGGCGGGTGACGATGTGGACGTCATCATCACCGAGATCGGCGGCACCGTCGGCGATATCGAGTCCCTGCCGTTCCTGGAGGCGGCCCGTCAGGTGCGCCAGGACATCGGGCGAGACAACGCCTTCTTCGTGCACGTCTCCCTGGTGCCGTTCATCGGCCCCTCCCAGGAGCTGAAGACCAAGCCGACCCAGCACTCCGTGGCGGCCCTGCGCTCCATCGGCATCCAGCCCGACGCGATTGTGCTGCGCGCCGACCGTGAGCTGCCCGTTTCGGTCAAGAACAAGATCGCCTCCATGTGCGATGTCGATTACGACGCCGTCGTTACCTGCGCCGACGCTCCCTCCATCTATGACATCCCGCGCGTTGTTCACTCCGAGGGACTGGACGCTTACGCGATCCGCCGCCTGGACCTGCTCAGCCACGACGTGGACTGGAGCGCCTGGGACGATCTGCTGACCCGCGTGCACAAGCCCGCTCATCAGGTGAGCGTGGCGCTCGTCGGCAAGTACATTGATCTGCCCGACGCCTATCTTTCGGTGACCGAGGCGCTGCGCGCTGGCGGTTTCCACCACCGGGCCAAGGTAAACATCAAGTGGGTTCCCTCCGATCTGTGCGACACCCCGGAGGGGGCGCACGAACAGCTCGGCGACGTAGACGCGGTACTCGTACCGGGCGGCTTCGGCGTGCGTGGTCTGGAAGGCAAGCTGGGCGCTCTGCGCTACACCCGGGAAAACAAGATTCCGACCCTCGGCATCTGCCTCGGCCTGCAGTGCATGGTGATCGAGTACGCGCGTAACGTACTCGGTATTGCCGGGGCCAGCTCTTCCGAGTTCGAACCGAACTCCACCGATCCGGTGATCGCGACCATGGAAGAACAGCAGGACATCGTTTCCGGCGAGGGCGACCTCGGCGGCACCATGCGCCTCGGCCTCTACCGCGCCACCCTCGCGGAGGGCTCCGTCGCGGCAGAAACCTATGGCACCACCGACGTAGCGGAACGCCACCGCCACCGCTACGAGGTAAACAACCGCTACCGCGAGCGTCTCGAAGAGGCGGGCCTGCGCATCTCGGGTGTTTCCCCCGACCGCAGCCTGGTTGAGTTCGTGGAACTGCCCAAGGAAACCCACCCGTACTACGTTTCCACCCAGGCGCATCCGGAGTTCCGCTCCCGCCCGACCAAGGCGCATCCGCTGTTCGTGGGCCTGATCGCGGCGGCCCTGGAACGCCAGGCGGAAGCCAAGTAATGCGTGAGCGCCCCAGGGACCTGATCGGTCGCCGCGACACGGTCAGCACCGAGCTGCTGTGCCGCGGCGCGATCTGGGACGTGGTGCGCGATACCGTCAACTTCGCGCCGGGAAACACTTTCCGCCGCGACTATATTCGCCACACCGGCGCAGTGAGCATGTGCGCGCTGCGCCGGGAGGGCGAAACCTGGCAGGTGCTGCTCATCAAGCAATACCGCCACCCGGCCGGGGTTACCTTCTGGGAGCTGCCCGCCGGGCTGTTGGACGTGGACGGCGAAGCGCCCTATCTATCGGCGCGCCGGGAACTACGCGAAGAAACCGGCTACGTTAGCGCGGGCGAAAAAACCCTGATCGATCTGTTCCCCTCAGCGGGTAGCTGCGACGAAGCGATCCGGGTGTTCGTCTCTACCGACGTCAGCTACGCACCCGACCCCGCCTACGTGCGCGAGGGCGAAGAGGCGGAAATAGTTCATTCTTGGTGGCCGGTGGACGCCGTCATGTCGGCCATCTTGGCCGGTGAGGTACAAAACGGGGTAGTGGTGGCCGCGATCCCGGCTTTGCTGGCGGCGCTGCGCCAGGACGAAACCCTCGCCAGCCTGCGCCCCGCGGATGCCCCCTGGCTGGCGGCGCCGCGTCTGCGCGGAATCTGAGCTAAATAGGCACAAACGTAAAAGCCCCTCACCAAATTAATGGCGAGGGGCTTTTACTTATCGTCACGCTTTAACCAGGGGAGTGGCGGCTATCACCGGGGCCGACAGCGCGACCTGCCAGCTTCTTGCACCGTAGCTCGTAAGCGCCTGCGCAGCTTGGGCGGCGCTGACCTGGCCGGGATGCTCATGCACGAAACGGCGCAGGAACGACGGGGTGAGTAGGTTTTCGAGGGGTAGAGAGTTCTCTTTCGCGGTCACGCTCAGCGCATCGCGCAGCTCCTGCAGCCGCTGCGCGCTATCGCTGCTGCGGCGAATTGCGTGGCGGCCAAACTTGCTGGCATCGGGGTCCTTGGTCGCGGGCAGGTGCGACTGCGGCAGCGCGTAGGCAGCCTGCGCCGCTCGCCAGAAACGATCCTTATATTCGCCCTTCACCTGCGCTATCCGCTGGAAACTAGAGCGATCCTTGGGCTGGGCCAGGCTGAGGGCCACGATCGTTCTATCGCGCAGCACCAGGTGCGGTGAGAGGTCTTCTTCCCTGGCAATCGAATCCCGCAACTGCCAAAGTTCACGGGCTAGGGCAAGCTGCCGGGCCGCCCTAAGCTTGCCTAAACCGTGCAGTGAACGCCAGGGCTCGCTGCGCTTACGCGGCTCGGAATTTAGCCGAACGTAGGAAAATTCTTGGCTGGCCCATTCACTCTTTCCCGCGTCTACCAGGCGCTGCTGCAAAATATCGCGCACGTCAAGCAGAACGTCTACGTCGAGCGCGGCGTAAGCCAGCCAGGGCTTTGGCAGGGGACGGGTGGACCAGTCGGCAGCGGAATGCTCCTTAGCCAGCTTCACACCCAGGGTGTCCTCAACCACGGAGCCAAGCCCTACGCGCTCCATGCCGAGGAGTCGCGCGGCAAGTTCCGTATCAAAAATCGCGTCGGGAACCAGATCCAGTTCAGCCAGGCAAGGAAGGTCGGCGCTAGCGGAATGCAGCACCCACTCCCGCCCGCTCAATACCCGCTTCAGGCTAGGGGGCATCGCGAACGCCAACGGGTCGATGAGAAGCGTCCCGGCCTCACGGCTATGCAGCTGAATCAGATAGGCGCGGGAGCTGTAACGGAAAGAGGACGCCCGTTCCGAATCCACCGCGATCGGGCCGTTGCCCGTCTCTGTCTTTTGGCACCAGGCCAGCAGCGGTTGCAGCCTATCGACAACCTCGGGTATGCCGCCGCGAGGTTCGTCCATGCGGGGAAGCCCCGGCTCCTTCACCTTGACGGGACGTAGCGCTCGGTCCCGGTTGCGTTCCCGAGTGCGTCGTTGCGTGACGGTCATGGTGAAGAAGTAACCTCCTGGCAGCGCGGCGAACGCGCGCGGTGAGTGGGGGTGAGCGGGGAAACCTCGACGGGTAGCGGGGGCAGACCGCCCGCAGCGCACATCAGCGATCCCCAGGCGGCGAAATGCGCCGCGAGCTGCTGAGGGTCCTCGGGGGTCCAAGAAGCGCGCAGTTCCGCATCCACGCTAGAAGGGCGGATCGCCAGGGAACCGTACGACTGCGAAACCACGCGGGTGACTGTGCATCCCAGCTGCAGCGCCTGAGCATCGTTAAGTTCCAAGGATTCGGTAACCCAGGACCAAGCCACATCGCCGAGCATGGCTTCCGTGGCGAACTCCGGTTCGAGCTGTGCGTTTACTAAAGTGACGATGCGGAATTGCCCGTCCCAGTTTTCCTGCCCCGCGGGATCGTGCAGCAGGATGAAACGGCCCGACGCGACGTCCTCCCCCTGAAACTCGACGTCGGCAGAAGCCGCGAAAGAGAACGGGGCGAGCTGCGCCGGGGCGGGGATCTCCTGCCAGCTCACCTCGGGGCGCATGGGAGCCGCAGTCATCTGCTGCTGAAGCAGTAGGAAAGCTTCGCGCGCGGGAGGGAACCTGTGAACAGTCACGAAAAAAGACTAGCGGCAGGAAAGCAAACTACAGTGGCGGCGCGCCGATAAGCCCGATAGCGCTGCTAAAAACGGGCAGTGAAACTTGCGCCCCGGCTAACTGCCGATACCTTCGTAGCCCGGATAGAGGTGCACAACGCTGGTGTTTAAAGCGTCTTCGACAAGGTGCGCCCAGTCCAGCTCCAGCGTTTCTTCGACCAGTTGTGGCATCGTGAACACGACCACGGTTTGGGTTTCGCAATCATCAACGCCACTCGAAACCGCAGCCAGGGCATTCTCCTCGCACTCGGCGGAGACAACCTCGCAGCCGATGCGCTTGAAAGCGTCCTGGCAGCTTTCCAGGACCCGCGCGGAATCGCTGCGTTCCAAAAGCTGATCTCCGCGCATCCGCGCAGCCAGGTCACGTGCGGCCAGATCGATGCGGAAAAGCGCCAGATCATCGATCACCTCCGCAACCAAGGAACGCTGGGGGACGGCCGGGACCACGATACGTACAGAGGGAAGCGGGCACTCCTCATCCCCGTCGCAGCCGAGCAGCCGGACAGCGCGTTGCGCGTCGGCGGGAGAAAGTTCCACTTCGGACAGCACGATAAACGAACATGACATGCGGACGATACTAGCGCTCGCATACGATGACAGCATGGCAAACCGCGGGACTTGCAGAGAACTTTCACGCCCCTCAGTAACGGGAACACTCGCTGCGGCGAGCGCTCTCGGGTTAGGCGCAGCCTTCGGGGCTGGGGCGCGTTACGTCGCGAGGCAACCGATCGTACCGCTGCGCACCCGCCGGCCCGACGTCTACGTGCGTGGCGTCACCTCGGATCATGTTTTGCTGGACCCGACGCCGCTCACCACCGCTCCGGGACGCTACGCGATCCAGCAGCAGGGCGGGGCGATTCACACTAGGGTCGGGGAACCGACCGTGTCCGGAAAGTACGTGCGTCGCCCGATTATCGCGACCGACAGCCCGGAGAAGCTGGAGCCGGGTCCGGCCTGCTGGCGCGGCACCTACTATCGCGGCACCCCGCTGACCGCCCACGGCCTTGCCTTTAACGAGGTAATGGTGCAGACCCCCGTCGGCGCTATGCCTGCCTGGCACGTACCGCCGGGGGAGGACAACGCGAGCGACGACTGGGTGATTATCGTGCACGGGCACGGTTCTTCCCGCGTGGAAGCTTTGCGGGCACTACCCGTCATTAACCGGCAGGGGCTGCATTCCCTCAGCATCACTTACCGCAACGATCAAGACGTTCCCGCTTCGCCTGATCAGCTCTATCACCTGGGGGCGAACGAATGGGAGGATGCCGACGCGGCAATCGAATACGCTCTCGCGCAGGGGGCACGCAAGGTCGTGGTGCTCGGCTACTCGATGGGGGGAAGCATCGCCCTCAGGTTGTCGGTTCACACCCGCTTCCCGCAGCAGCTGGCCGGGATCATCCTGGACGGCCCGGCCGTAGATTGGCACGACATCCTCACCTACCATGCCCGCGCCATGTGGATTCCGCGCCCGGTAGAAAAAACCGCGCTCTGGATGCTCACCTCGCCGCTCGGCAGCAGGCTGTTGCAGCTGCGCGAACCGCTCGCGCTCGCCGAAATGAACCCTGACTTTTACGAAAATTACCTCACCTGCAAGACGCTGCTGATTCACTCCGCAGACGACGCCTTCGTGCCGATTGGGCCTTCCCGTGATTTGGCTGCGCGCAGGCCCGATCTGATTGAGCTGAGTGAATACCAGGGGGCGCCGCACATCTGCGAATGGAACGTGGATCGCCACCGCTGGGAGAAAGAGGTGGCGGCCTGGCTGGAAAAGACGCTGGCTGATTAGTTTCTTTGCGCGCAGCTCACGCGCGTGACGGTGCTAGACCTGCGCGGCGGCATTAGGAGATTTTCCGGCGGCGATACCGGCTAAAGGTGACTTCCGTGCCGACAAGCAGGGTTTCCAACCGCCAGCGGGCGCTTTGCTGCGCGGAGGGGGCGTCACCGCCGAGCAGGGGAGTGCTCCCCGCGCCGAGCGTGAGGTGGCTTTCGCTCAGGCACAGTTCGTCAACTAAGGACTCCGCAAGGAACCCCGCCAGCAGCGAAGGGCCGCCCTCCAGCAGGAGGTGGCGCAGCCCCATCTGATGTAGCTGTGCGCGCAGATCGGGGAGGGAGCCGAAAGGCAGTATCCGCTCTTGCGGGAATGCGGCGGGCAGATCGCTCCCCGTGGGAATCGCTAAGTAGGTGGGCCAGTCCGGGTCCAGGCCGGGGGGCAGGATGCCGGAAGCAGTAACTACCACCAGGGCGGGAAATTCCTTCCCGGAGGGGCGCAGTTTGCGGATCCCGGCGCGTCCCTTGGGGCGCCGATACGGCTCGCTCCGAACGGTTTGCGCGCCGACCACGATCGCGTCGGCAAGCGCCCGGCAGGCGGAAAACACGAAAAAATCTTCGTCGCTACGCAAGCCCCGGCTCGTCCCGGACGAGTCGGCCACGCCACCGTCTATGCTGCGATTCATGACGGCCCGCAGGCTGGTATCCCCGGCGGGTAGCAGTTCCTCGGCAAGTGTTTCTTCCCCGCACGGGGTAGCCGTAACGGGCAGGGGGGAAGGCAAAACCTCACCCTGAGCCAGCACCAGGTTAAACGCTATTGCGGGCACAGCACGTAAACGCTTTCCGGAGCGGCGAGGCCCGTAAAGAGCGCGCCCCTGTCGGCGCCCGCAAGAATACGCATAGCGGGCAGCTGCGGAACCGAAACCGGGTGAAGCTCCAGGTTCACCACCAAGGCGCATTCACCGCGACGATAAACGAGGGCGCGCTCGGTAAGCATCTGTAGCGAAGTTTGGGAAAGATCCCCGGACGCGAAACACCCGTACCTGTGCCTGAGGGAGATCAGCTCCCGGTACCAGGCGAACATGTCGGCATGCTTAGGTGTAGTAAGTTCTTCCCAGTCCAGGCGCGAATCCAGGGCGGTCTGCACAGACTGCGGATCGGGAACCTCATCGCCCCAACCCATGCGCGCGAACTCTTCGCGCCTGCCCGCGCTAACCAGCGGACCCAGCTGCGCATCGTGGTCCGTGAAGAACGCGAACGGGGAAGAGCACGCCCATTCCTCTCCCATGAACAGCATTGGGGTGAAAGGCGAAAGCAGGTAGAGGGCGGCGGCTGCCCGCTGGGCTAGCGGCGAGATCGTGTGATGGATCCTATCGCCCGCTGCACGGTTTCCCACCTGGTCGTGATTTTGCAGGGAAGCAACGAAAGCATGGCCGTCGTAGTACGGGGAGGACGGATCCACGGGAGCGCCCCAATTTTGGTTGCGGAAACTAGAAAATCCGCCGTCGTGCAGGAACACCCTGGTGAGCGTCTTTGCTAACGCCTCCGCCGCCGCAAAATCCGCGTAGTAACCGGAGGTTTCCCCGCTGAAGAAAACGTGCAGCGCGTGGTGGATATCGTCGGCCCACTGCGCCTGCATCCCCATACCGCCCGACTCTAGCGGCGTCACCGTGATCGGCTGATTCTGGTCCGATTCCGCGAACAGGGTAACGGGATGGGAAACCTGAGCGGCATCCGCTGCCAGATCGCACAGAATGTGCCGCTGCGAATCATCGCGCAGCTCGTGCACGGCATCCAACCGTAGCCCGTCCAGGCGGAAAGTCTCTAACCACTGCCGCGCGTTGTCACGGATAAAAGCGCGCACCTCGCCGCTGCCCTCATCGTCCAGGTTTACGGCCTGCCCCCAAGGGGTTTCGTGCCGGGAGGTGAAATAGGGGCCAAACATTCCCAAATAGTTTCCCGCCGGGCCCAGATGGTTATAAACCACGTCCAGCACCACCGCGATACCGGCCTCGTGGGCTGCGGTAATGAAACGGTTAAAGGCGTGCGGCCCACCGTATGCGCTATGTACGGCGAACAAATCAACCCCGTCATAGCCCCAGCCGCGCTCGCCGGGAAATGCTGCCACGGGCATTACTTCCACAGCGTCTACACCCAGCGTTACCAGATGATCCAGTTTCGCTATCGCGGCATCGAACGTGCCTTCCGGGGTGAAGGTTCCCACGTGTAGTTCGTACAGCACCGCGCCGCGTAGGTCTTTTCCGTGCCAGTGCTCGCAGTGCGTGAATTCCTCAGTCGCGATAACCTCGCTTGCCCCGTGCACCCCGTCTGGCTGGCTGAGCGAACGCGGGTCGGGAAGCAGCGGTCCCTGACCGTCGATCAGGAATGCGTATCTGTCTCCTGCACGCGGGGTAATACCGGGAAGATGCCACCAGCCCTCTTTGTCGGCGCGTTTGCGCATGGGCAGACGCTCCCCGTTCAGCTCAATCAGCAGGCTCTGCGCCGACGGTGCCCAGACAGAAAACTCACGCACCGGCATCCTCCTGGGGATCTGCGGGAACAAGCAGGGCAACGGGCCAGGCCGAGAACAGATCGGCAAGGCGCTGCGCTCCGCCAGAGATGGTGTCTCCGCTCAAAAGATCGCGCCAGCGGCCAGCGGGCAGGACTACCGTATCGTCGCGCCAACCACCCCTGTGCGCTAGTGAATAGCCGAGGCGGGTGATTACGGTGATAGCGCCGATTTCGGGAGCGTTCTGTGCCGCGGCAGCTTCCGCTGTTTCGCTGGCGTGAACACGCGCGAAAGCCACCGCGTGGCCGGTGGTTGTGGCGATGGGCAGGTAAGCGGCATCGCGCCCGTGGAAAAACTTTGGCTTTTCGCGGCGCAGCCGCAGGGCGTTATGCGTCAGGAATTGCTTTTCATCCGCCAGGCCTTCGGGGCGTGCCCCGCTAAGCATCCTTTCCAGACGTTCCGCAGCCAGCTCATGATTTACCGGGCGGCGGTTATCCGGATCCACCAGAGAGATGTCTATTCGTTCCTGCCCCTGGTAGACATCGGGCACGCCCGGCATGGTGAGCTGAATCAGCTTCTGTCCCAACACCGCGGTGCGCACGTGCGGCAGCGTCTTGCGGGTCCACTGATCCAGAACTTCCGCAACCTTTTCGTTCTTTAGCGCCGCGCGTGCAAAGTCTGTCACCTGGGATTCGTATTCGCTGTTTTGCGCTGTCCAGGTGGTGTGCAGTTTCGCTTCCCGCATAGCCTTCAGCAGGTATCCGGTGAGTCTTTCTTCGCTGATCGTCGCTATTTCGCTGCCGGGTAGTTCCCAGCAGGCCGCGAGGGTCTGCCAAAACAGCGTTTCCATTGCGGGATCGACCAGTGCCCCCCGCTGCGCGGCGGTGGCTTCGCGCAGCTCTGTCACCGTTTCCAGCCATTCGTGCGGCATCTCGGTTAGCACCGCTAGGCGCGCCCGGGTGTCCTCGCTGCGTTTTGTATCGTGCGTGGAAAGGGTGGTCATGGAATCGGGGAAGCTGTGCACCATGCGCCGGGAGTGTTCGTGCAGTTCGTCCGGGTCCACGCCGATGATGCGCGGATCGCTGCCCACCTCGTTTACGCCGACGAATCGGTTGTAGCGGTAAAAGGCCGTATCTTCCAAGGACTTTGCCTGTACCGGGCCGCAGGTTTGCGCGAAGCGGATCACGAACTCGCGGCGGCGCGGAGAATTCGTGCGTCCGGCGCTTCCCGCCTCGTCACCGCAGGCCAGGGCGACCACCAGTTCCAGCGTGTCTAGGTCTTCCTCGTCCAGGTGGCGTTTCGCGCGTTCGGCTGCCTCCGTAATCACCGCGCGTTCGGCCGAGGGCGCAGGTTCCGTCGGCACAATGTAGGCGCGATAACGATCCATCCCCTGCAAAAGCGCAAGAATGCACGCCTCAAGTTGGCGCCTGGTGTGATCGCGCAGGCGAATATCGTACTGGCAGATCGTATAGGCGAGATCGGTTAGGCGACGCACCTCCGCATACAGGGAGTTAGCGACTATCTCCTGCTTCGCTAACGCGGCTATCTGGCTAAAAGTACGAACGTCACCGGTGGCCTGCTGCCAGGCAACCGTGAGGGCGTCGGCCCCGCGCGGATCGTGGAACAGCCCGCCGACCCGCCACAGCGCGTCGTAGCCGGTGGTGCCCGCACAGGGCATGTCTTGCGGGAGGGTTTCTTCTCCCTCCAGAATTTTTTCTACGACCACCCAGGCGTTATTGCTGGCCTCCGCCAGATCACGCAGGTAGCCGCGCGGATCGGCTAGGCCGTCCGGGTGGTCGATGCGGAAACCGTCTATCACACCCTCCGCGTGGAGCCTCAGCAGCAGCTCGTGGCTGGCGGCGAAGACCTCCGGTTCTTCAACCCGGATGGCGGCCAAAGTATCGACGTCGAAGAAGCGCCTGTAGTTAAGCTCGTCATCCGCGACCTTCCAGTAGGCCAAGCGGTACCACTGCCGCTCTAGCAGGTCTACGAGGGGCAGGTTCTCGGTATGGGGAGCAACGGGGAAGACATGGTCGTAGTAACGCACCACGGTTTCACTACGGGTTTCGTTGGACCCGGCGTGCAGCGGGATCTCCACGGTGTCCAGGGTGATCTCGCCACGCCCCAAAACATCACCGATTTTGTCCCCGAGAACCGGCATCAGGATGGCTCCGCTGCCGTGCAAATCCACGTCGAACCATTTGGCATACGGGGATTCGGAACCTTCTTTCAAAACCGACCAAAGGGCGCGGTTATGCCAGACCGGAGAAGGCACCGCCATGTGGTTAGGCACGACGTCCACCACCAGGCCGATACCGGCAGCGTGGGCCGTGTCTGCCAGTTTCCGCAGTCCCGCTTCGCCTCCGATATCGCTGCTAATGCGGGAGTGATCGACCACGTCGTATCCGTGACGCGAGCCAGGCGCCGCCTGCAGCACGGGGGAGCAGAAAATATGCGATACCCCCAGCTTAGAAAGGTAGGGCACCAGCGCGGCCGCGTCATAGGCGGTGAAGTCCGCGTGCAGTTGTAACCGATAGGTGGAAAGAACTTTACGCATCGTGTCTCCTTCAAGACGCTCGCGGCCGCGCCGGGCGCGGAACGAGTTTTAGCTTGTGGGCTGGTGCTTAAGGTGCTTAAACGCCAGAACGCAGTGGGGCGGCAGGGATAGGTGGGAACCCGCCTGCAGGGGAGTTTCCTCGGCCACCGTTCCCGCGGTATCCAGCATGGGTTGCCATTCGCCACCCAGCTCCGCGAGGGGCAGAGCGAAATCTACTTCGTAGGAAGATCCGTTGAAGAGCAGCAGCAGGGAGTCGTCAATGATTCTTTCGCCGCGCACATCCGGCTCGGGAATGGCATCGCCGTTAAGGAAAACGGTGATGCATTTAGAATCCGCGTTGTTCCAGTCCTGCTCACCCATGGGGCCGCCTCCGGTGGAGAACCACATGACGTCGGGCAGCGCCGCCTCCGTATTTTCCGTTACCTCACCCGTCAAGAAACGGCGGCGGCGAAGCACGGGATGCTTTTTACGCAGTGCGATCAGCTTGCGTGTGAAGGCCAGTAGTTCTTCCTGATCGGGGGAGAGCTGCCAATCCATCCAGGAGATCTCGTTGTCTTGGCAGTAACCGTTGTTGTTTCCCCCCTGGCTGCGGCCAAGCTCATCACCGTGAAGCAGCATTGGCACACCCTGGGAGAAAAGCAAAGTGGAAAGGAAGTTCTTCTGCTGGCGCAGGCGCAAAGCATTAATTTCCGGATTATCGCTCGGCCCCTCTTCGCCGCAGTTCCAGGAGCGGTTGTGCTCTTCGCCGTCGCGGCCGCCCTCCTGGTTCGCCTCATTGTGCCGCTCGTTGTACGAAACGAGGTCGCGCAGCGTGAAGCCGTCGTGGGCGGTAACGAAGTTGATGGAAGCGATCGGGGTGCGCCCGGTGTGCTCGTAGAGGTCGGAAGAACCCGAAAGACGCGCCGCGAACTCGCCTATTACTCCCGGCTGGGAACGGTGGAAGTCCCGGATTACGTCTCGGTATTTGCCGTTCCATTCGCTCCACAGAGGCGGGAATCCGCCGACCTGGTAGCCGCCCTCGCCGAGGTCCCACGGCTCCGCGATCAGTTTTACCTGCGAAATAATCGGATCCTGCTGAATGATGTCGAAGAAGGCGGATAGTCGGTCTACCTCGTGCAACTCGCGGGCAAGGGTGGAGGCAAGGTCGAAGCGGAACCCGTCCACGTGCATTTCGGTAACCCAGTAGCGCAGCGAATCCATGATTAGCTGCAGGACATGCGGGGTGCGCATCAGCAGGGAGTTACCGGTTCCGGTGGTGTCGTAGTAGTGACTGCGGTCGCCATCAACCAGCCTGTAATAGGCCGCGTTATCGATGCCCCGGAAACAGAGCGTCGGGCCCATATGGTTACCCTCTGCCGTGTGGTTATAGACCACGTCGAGGATGACTTCGATATCGGCCTCGTGCAGGGCCTTCACCATCTGCTTGAACTCTTGCACCTGCTGCCCGAGCTGGCCGCCATGCGCGTATTCATTATGGGGGGCGAAGAACCCGATGGTGTTGTAGCCCCAGTAGTTACGCAGTCCCTTTTCCTGCAGGTGGCCGTCCTGCACGAACTGGTGGACAGGCATCAGTTCGATTGCGGTTACCCCGAGCGACTTCAG
Source organism: Dermabacteraceae bacterium TAE3-ERU5 (assembly GCA_019218375.1). Lineage (GTDB taxonomy): Bacteria > Actinomycetota > Actinomycetes > Actinomycetales > Dermabacteraceae > TAE3-ERU5. Next base: position 48,940 of record JAHUUK010000009.1, on the reverse strand, counting down.
GTAATCGATGATTACCGGGTGCGCCATGGCCAGGTAAGAACCGCGAATGTCTTCGGGGATCTCAGGATGCAGCTGGGTGAGTCCCTTTACGTGAGCCTCGTAGATAACCGACTCGTGGTACTCGTGGTGCGGCGGATGATCGTTTCCCCAATCGAAGTAGGGGGATACGACTACCGAATGCATCGTGTGTTTAGCGGAATCCTCTTGGTTTTGCTGCGACGTATCCTGGAAGTCATAGGAATAAAGCGAGGGGTGATTGCCGGTCATGCCGGCGATTGCCTTCGCGTAGGGATCCAGCAGCAGCTTGCTCGCGTCGCAGCGATGCCCCGCCGCAGGATCGTAGGGGCCGTGAACTCGGTAGCCGTAGCGTTGGCCCGGCTGCACCCCCGGCAGATAGACGTGCCATACGTAGGCGTCCTGCTCGGTCATCTCGATTCGGGTTTCGCTGCCGTCTTCTGCGAGCAGACAAAGTTCTACGCGGTCTGCGATCTCTGAGAAGAGGGCGAAATTAGTGCCGCTACCGTCAAAGGTCGCACCCAGAGGGTAGGGGTTGCCAGGCCAAGTTTGCATGTTGCAACTCTATCCCCGTTCCCCAGGTAAGGGCGGAGTAGATACAAAAAAGCCTCCCGTGAGGGAGGCTTTTCTAAGGGTGGGCGATACTGGGATCGAACCAGTGACCTCTTCCGTGTGAAGGAAGCGCGCTACCACTACGCCAATCGCCCGGCGTGCACATAAATATACCCGAGGTTGCCTTTAGCGATGACCAAAAGGGGGTAAATGTTTCCTGTGCCACAAGGGGCCGTTTTCGATTTGCGCGACCCCCGCGGCTTCGGTAATGTTTTCGTTGTCAGCCGGTGAGGCGCCGAGAAAACGGAGCGTCACTGATTGATCTGCGGACGTGGCTCAGTTGGTAGAGCATCACCTTGCCAAGGTGAGGGTCGCGGGTTCGAGTCCCGTCGTCCGCTCGAGTTAATGGATTATTCCATATTCTCCGCGGTGGGTTGGCCGAGAGGCGAGGCAACGGCCTGCAAAGCCGTGTACACGGGTTCGAATCCCGTACCCACCTCGCAGTTCGGACAGCTTCCGAACCTAGGGCGATTGGCGCAGCGGTAGCGCGCTTCCCTGACACGGAAGAGGTCACTGGTTCGATCCCAGTATCGCCCACCAGAATACCCCTGTTGAAAGCAGGGGCTTTTTTGTTTTCTTAATAATTTGCTTCACTCCTACCTGCCTAGGTTAGCCTTGCAAGGCTTATATGCCCCCTGATCAGAGAAGGAAAAATGGAGACAAGCAAATATTCCCCGATCGCCCGAGTGCTTTCCGTGCTGCTTTTGATTGGCGGCGTTGTTCTCGTTGCGGGCGGGTTGTTCACGCACTCCCAGGTGTCCGCTCAGCTCGCGCAGGAAAAGATAGTCATGCCCAAGGGGGAGGCTATCGCAAAGCTTCAGGATGCAAACTCGCGCGAAATCCTCGAAGGTTACGCTGGGCAGCCGCTCACCACCGGGCCGCAGGCGAAGGCCTTTGCAGACAACTTTGTGTGGCAGCACCTGATGGCGGCTTCCGGTGGAAAGAGCTATTCGGAGGTATCCGGAGAGCTGATGAAGAAATCGCAGGGACTGAGCCCGGAACAGGTGAAGGCGGACCCCGAACTGGGCAAGTTGCAGGGACTCAAACAGCAGATGTTCACGGGAAACTCCCTGCGCGGGATGCTTCTTAACGCCTACGGCTGGTGGACCGCAGGTAGCGTCTGCCTCTGGGGCGGGGCCTCCCTCGCGGCGCTCGGTGTAGCGTTTGGCGTTTTCGGGTTCCGGCCGGGAAGGCACTAGTCTTCACGTCTAAAACGTGCCCTGAGGGGGTGTAGCGGTTGGCTACACCCCCTCATTTTTATGTCGCATTACGTAAAAGGTGACATAAAAGGGTGCTAATTATTCGGACGGACTTAATGCTTAGGTAAGTGATAAGACATACAGCAAGTGTAGCTTTAGTTACCCCGGTGCTAATCTGCTGCTGGCCCTAGTGGAGCACATGAGGAGCGGATCGCATGGGTAATGCAATCGGTAGATATAGCCCCGATACACCTCTTTTTACGGAGAAATTTGCAATTCGCTACACCGCTATTTTTCTGACATTAATAGCAATTCTGTTCGGCTCCCTGTTGGCAATCCCCGCCGCCCATGCCGAGGGTGAGGCCAGGGATAATCAAGCCATTGCATTAAAAGTGGTAGGTGTTCTAGACAAAGCCAGCGATGCAGCTAAAAAAGGCGACTTCCAGTCTGCCTATAGGCTCGTGCAGGCATCCTATTTTGACTACTACGATCCGCTGCTGGAAGGCCCCTCCCGGATTCTTGCCGGTGGCCGAAAAGTAAAGATGGAAAGCCTCTACGGGGATGCTAAACGCGCGGCCAAAGAGGAGGATGCGGCGGCTTTCCAGGGCGCGGTAGCACAGCTGCGAGTGGGAGTTGTGCGTGATGCGATGATTTTGGACGGCGTACTCGACGACGAGGCTGACGAATCCACCAAGATCGCCGCCGCGCAAAAGGTGCTCAAAGATAGGCAAACCCTGACCGTTGATCAGGGGAGCAGGGAAAGCTTCTCCTTCATCACCGCGTTCACGATTCTGTTGCGTGAGGGCCTGGAGGCGCTGCTGGTAGTAGCCGCCATTGTGCTTTACCTGGTACGCAGCGGCAACAAACACCTAAACAAGTACGTTTACGCCGGGGTTGGTGCGGGCGTTGTTCTCTCTTTGGTGCTGTCTGTCGTCTTCACCAAGCTGGTGGAAAACGCCGGAGCCGCGCAGGAAATGTTAGAGGGCATCACGATGTTCATCGCGGTGTTCGTACTCTTCTACATCTCCAACTGGATGCTCTCTAAGTCTGACGGTGCCGCTTGGCAGAAATTCGTGCAGGAGAAGGTGGATCGCTCCATATCGCAGCAAAAGACCTGGCTGCTCGCATTCGCCGCTTTTCTTGCCGTGGCTCGTGAAGGCGCCGAGCTGGTGCTGTTCTACGTGGCTGCTTTTTCGGGAGATCGTTCCGACCCGCTATGGGTTATCTACGGCATCGTCGCTGCAGTGGCAGTGCTGGCGGTAATTTTCGTAATCTTCCGTTTCTATGCGGTGAAACTTCCTATTGGACTGGTATTCAAAGGAACTTCGCTGCTGCTATTCATGCTCGCAATCACCTTCGTTGGGAACGGTGTTGGGGAGCTCGGTGAGGCCGGGTTCATTGTTGGGCAGACGGATATCCCCTCGCTGCATTGGCTAACATTCCCGGAACTTGGTATTTATCCCAAGGCCGAGACCCTGTTGCCGCAGTTAATCCTAATAATTGCCGCTGTGTGGCTGGGTCTTGCCCACCGCAAGTCTCTCGCTGAGAAAAAGCGCGAGGCGGAAAAAGTCGCGGCATAAAAATCCCTGCGGGTAACCGCGTTTTTCTAACACATTGAAGTTGTAGGAAAGGACAGTCGTAATGACTACCCCCCGTATGAACCGCCGCTCCGTACTTGGTCTTGGTGCGACCATGCTCCTCCTGGCTGGCTGCGACAACGCCAAGAAGGAAGCCGACAAGATGGAGAAGAAGGCCGCTGCCGACAAGAAGGAAGAGGGCGGCGAAAAGAAGGGCGAGGAGGGCGATCCTCGCCTGAAGGAGTCCACTTGCGGCACCAAGGATGACGATGGCGGCGCTCACGAGATTCCCGTAGGTGAGGCTGAAGAGGGGCCCTTCAAGATGGAGGTGAACTACTTCCAGCCCGCCTACATGTTGCCCGGCACCGCCGACATGATGCCTTCCTACAAGGAATCCCTCTGCCACCTGGAGATGGACATCAAGGCGAACAAGGAAGGCGTTAAGTACGGCTGGACCCTCGACGAAACCCCCGCTGGCCTCAACATCACCTACAAGGTTCTTGACGAGTCCGGTAAGGAGATCATCTCCGGCCTGTTCATGGAGATGAACGCTGGCGATGGCTCGCACTACGGCACCAACGTGCCGCTGACCGCTCAGGAAAACGGCCTTGTCGGCACCCTGCAGAAGCCGGGCAAGTTCACCCTGGTATTCAACATTGCTCCGCCGAAGGGCTACGGCCTGCACGGCGATGCCCGCACCAAGGTTGAGGTCGATGGCTGGTTCAAGCCCTTCGACGTCAAGATGGAATGGCTGTACACCGGCGAGCAGCTCAAGTGCAAGGCTGAGGATCCGACCGCCCCGATCAAGAAGGGCTAAGGTCTCTGCCTAGGCAAGCGGCGGGTGGTTACTCTGGTAGCCACCCGCCCTTCCTTATATATGCGCGGCGGATAGAAAGAATAGGCGGCAGAGTATGTCCGAGCAGGTCAAGGGGCAGCGTCAGGGACCGGAAGAAAAACGCTTGCAGGGACACTGGCTGCTGGCAAAGATGGGCAAGAAAGTGCTTCGGCCCGGAGGTATGGAAATGACCTCCGCGCTGCTTACCGAAGCTGCCCCGCAGGCTGAGGACGACATCGTCGAATACGGGCCGGGAGTCGGGCGCACCGCGCAGATACTGCTTTCGGTGCAGCCGCGAAGCTATACGGCTGTAGATCCAAACCTAGAGGCTGCGGCGGAGCTGGCTGCGGTAATCTCCCCCCACCCCCAGGCGCGCAGGATCACCGCTGACGCGGCTGACACGGGGCTTGCGGCTGAAAGCGTCACTCTGGTTGTGGGGGAAGCGATGCTGACCATGCAATCAGAATCTGACAAACTGCGCGTGATGCGTGAGAGCCTGCGTATTCTCAAGCCGGGAGGGCGTTACGTAATCCACGAACTCGCCTTCACCCCGGACCACGTCTCTCCCGCACGGATAGAAGAAGTTAGCCGAGAACTGGCACGCACCATTAAGGTCGGCGCCCGTCCTCTGACCTGCGCGCACTGGCGAGAACTGCTGGAAAGCGCGGGGTTTGAGGTCTGCTACGAATGGCAAAACCCGATGGCGCTGCTGAGGCCAGCCAGGCTCATTAAAGACGAAGGGCCGCTAACCTTCCTAAAATTCGCGGCCAACGTTTTGCGTAACCCGGCTGCGCGAGAGCGCGTGGGCGCCATGCGAAAGGTATTTAACCGCAACCGCGACAACCTGTGCGCGGTGGGTTTCGTGGTGCGTAAACCGATTTAAGGCAAAGCGTTCCCCGCACCAAGGAGGGCGGGCGGCCAGCTACTGCTGTCCCGGATCGTGGCTGCGCAGTATTTCGGTGAGGCGGTGCGCCGCCCCCATCACCGCAGCGGCGTGCCGCTTGCCCGGCTGGCGGCTCAGCCTTTCCACCGGGCCGGAAATGCTCAGCGCGGCTATCACCCTGCCGTTTGGGCCGTAAACGGGTGCGGAAACAGAGCCGACACCAGACTCCCGTTCGCCGACGCTTTGCGCCCAGCCGCGCCGACGCACCGCCGCCAGCATGGCGGCGTTAAAACGCGCCCCGCGCAGTCCGCGATGCAGGCGATCCGGTTCCTCCCAGGCCAGCAGCACCTGCGCCGCGCTACCCGCCTTCATGGTGAGGGTGGCACCCAGGGGGACTGAATCGCGCAGCCCCGAGGGGCGTTCCGCAGTAGCAACACAGATACGGTATTCGCCCTGCCTGCGATAGAGCTGCCCGGACTCGCCAGTCTGATCGCGTAGCGCGTAGAGAATGGGATTGGCGGCCTCTAATAGGCGATCTTCGCCGGCGGCGGAAGACAGTTCGCCGAGCCGCGGGCCGAGAACGAAACGCCCCTGCATATCGCGGGTGACGAGGCGATGGTATTCGAGCGCTACGGCGAGCCGGTGCGCTGTTGGACGAGAAAGCCCGGAGGCGTGCACAAGCTCCGCCAGAGTGGCCGGTCCGGCTTCCAAAGTGGCGAGTATGGCTACCGATTTATCGAGAACTCCGACCCCGGATCCCTTGGCAGCCTCCAACAACGGGATGTCCATGTAGCAAACATTACCGTCTCAAAACTCAAGAATGAGCAGGTGGTTAAGGCGCGTAGTCGGAAAGGGAGCGAAAATATTTCCGACACTGTAAATATCACGCGCCGGGAAGTGCGTCGTCCGTGAGGGTTTCCGCTAGGCTGACATAGTCAGCAGCCAACCACGACGAGGATGCTATGAGCTCGATTTTTTCTGTCCGGGGCGGTCGCCCGCTAGAGGGTGAGATTGCCGTACGCGGTGCCAAGAACCTGGTTTCTAAAGCCATGGTCGCGGCGCTACTCGGAGAAACTCCCAGTGTTTTGCATTCCGTGCCCGACATTCGCGATGTCCAGATCGTGGGTAAGCTGCTGGAACTGCACGGCGTGAAGGTGGACATGGACCTCGAGTCCGGCACCATCACGATGGACCCCAGCGTGATCGATAAAGCGGTCACCAAAGACATCGACGCGCACGCGGGCAGTTCGCGCATTCCGATTCTTTTCTGCGGCCCCATGTTGCACCGGCTCGGCGAGGCCGTGATTCCCGACCTCGGTGGCTGCCGCATCGGCGACAGGCCGATCAACTACCACCTGGACGTGCTGCGTGAATTCGGTGCCAAGGTGGAAAAGCGTGAAGCCGGTATTTACATCACCGCGCCGAACGGTCTGCGCGGCACGCGCATCGAACTCGAGTATCCGAGCGTCGGCGCGACCGAACAGGTTCTCCTGACCGCCGTACGCGCCCAGGGCCTTACCCAGCTTAAGAACGCTGCGGTAGAGCCGGAGATCGAAGATCTGATTGCGGTTTTGCAGAAGATGGGTGCGGTAATCACCCTGCAGACCGACCGCACGATCGAAATTGAGGGCGTAGATAGGCTCACCGGCTACGAACACGTGGCGCTCCCTGACCGGATTGAAGCGGCGAGTTGGGCCTGCGCCGCGCTCGCCACCAAGGGCGATATTTTCGTGCGTAATGCGCAGCAGAAGGGCATGTTTGCCTTCCTTAACGTGTTCCGCAAGATCGGTGGCGGGATTGATTTCCGCGAAGACGGCATTCGCTTCTTCGCGACCGGCAAGCCGCTGAAGGCAATTGCCATCGAAACCGATGTTCACCCCGGTTTCATGACTGACTGGCAGCAGCCCCTGGTCGTTGCGCTAACTCAGGCAGAGGGCCTTTCTATCGTGCACGAGACGGTGTACGAAAACCGCCTCGGCTTCACCGCCGCGCTGAACGAGATGGGTGGCAAGATCCAGATTTACCGCGACTGCTTGGGTGGCTCGCGCTGCCGGTTCGGCCGCCAGAACTTCAATCATTCGGCGGTTATTTCCGGAGCGACCCCGCTTCGCGGTGCGGACATTACCGTTCCCGACCTGCGCGGTGGCTTCTCCTACCTGATCGCGGCTCTCGCTGCGGAGGGAGTGTCCAACATTCGCGGTATCGATCTGATCGACCGTGGCTACGCAGATTTCCGTAAGAAGCTCACCGCGCTCGGCGCGGAATTCTGGGAGGAATAGTGAGCTCCTCGCTCGCGCTGCGCGACATCCCGATCCCCGACTACTGCGACGTGGTCATTGTGCCCACCCGCGGGGTGCAGGTGCGTGACCCGCAGATCTGGGCGGAAGCGATTTTCGCTCACGAAAACGCTTCCCTGGCGATGCGCGGGGCGCGTGCGCTCTTTGACGAGGCGCTACGCATGGTGGATATCGTGCCGTCTCCGCGAGGGGAACTGGTCACGGACGAAGTGCGCGGCAACGAAGCGCTGATCGTGGACGATAACGCACACAGGATGCTTCGCATCGCGGTGGAGGTCGATGAGAACGCGCCGCTGCTTAAGGTGACTACGGCAATCAAGTTCCGTACCCTGCGCGGCAGGCTTGCTTTTATTCCGCGTAAACTCACCCATGCGGCCTTCGTTAACACCCTGGCTAGGCGTGCCCCGGTGACGGTTCGTCGCAGGCTGGTTAACGGCACTCAGCGCGCCAACACACTTCCGGGACGTACCGTGGCTCCTGCCCGACAGATTGAAAAACGCGGTGAAGGCTGACGGTAGCTGCGGCGCCTTCTCCCGTCCGCTTTTAGGGGCGGTTCTGTTCTTGAGCAGGGTGCTAACCAAACAAACCGTGACGGGAGCGGAAAACCTGCCGCGCGGCGGGGCCGCGATCCTGGTCGGTAACCATCTCAGCGGATACGACGCGGTTAGCTACGGCAGGTTGCAGTACGAACGCGGTATTCACCCGAGGTTTCTGGCTAAGCACACCCTGTTTCAGATCCCCGTCGGGGGGCGTTTGCTGCGTATGCTCGGCACCATCCCCGTTTACCGGGGGACTGAGCGCGCCAAGGAAGCGCTTGCGGCCGCCCTCGCGGTGTTGGAAGAAAAGCATACGGTGACCATGTTTCCGGAGGGCACCTATTCCTACGTTCCCTCGGTGGTGCCGTTGCAGGGCAAGACCGGCGCCGTGAGGTTGTCGCTTTTGACCGGCGCGCCGATCATTCCCGTCGGCAGCTGGGGGAGCCAAAACGTCTGGCATCCGGAGAAGCTGCATCCCAGCCTATGGCCGAAGCCTCATGTGCATTTTGTGGTTTCCGCTCCCTGGACACCGAAACTGTTGCCTGGGGAAAGCGAGGCCGCCGGTGCACGCCGGATGACCGCAGAATTGATGGACAAGATCGCCGAGCTAACCGCTGTGGCGCGTGAAAACTGTGAGAGAAAATGACGCAGAAAACTTCCCTGGCCCTCCTTTTCGGCGGGCGCTCAAGCGAACACGGCATCTCCTGTGTCACGGCGGGCGGAATCCTGGCCGCGATCGACCGTGACCGTTACGACGTCACCGCTATCGGCATCACCCGCGATGGCCGCTACCTGCACGTGAGCGACGATCCCGCAGACTGGCAGCTTAAAGACGGCGTAGCGCCTGAGGTGCCAAGCTCAGGGGAGGAAGTACTGCTTCCCACCGGGAAGGTCGAAGCCGGACAGGGGGCGCAGCTACGCATCGTGCGCGATGGCCGACTGCTGCCATTCAAACGGGTAGATGTCATGTTTCCGCTGCTGCACGGCCCCTACGGGGAGGACGGCACGATACAGGGGCTGTTCGATCTGATCGACATGCCCTATGTTGGCGCTGGCGTCTTTGCCTCCGCAGCCTGCCAGGACAAGCATTTCACCAAGGTGCTGCTTTCCGCCGCCGGATTGCGGGTGGCTGACGGCTTCATGATCCACGAGGATGACTACCGCGCTGACGGTGGGGAACTGGCCAAGCGGCAGGCGCAGGAGCTCACCCTGCCGCTCTTCGTGAAGCCTTCCCGCGCCGGTTCCAGCGTTGGAGTAAGCCGCGTTACCGACCTATCCCAGCTGGAACAGGCGCTAGAGACGGCCTTCGCCGAAGACCCGCGCGTGCTTGTAGAGGCAGGCGTTTCCGGCCGCGAGGTCGAGTGCGGCGTGCTGCAGGAGACCCCGCGCGGCGGCATCATGACCACCCTGCCCGGCGAGGTCCGCACCGGCGACGATCTGGACTTCTACGACTACGAATCGAAGTATTTCGGTAAGGGCACGGTAGAGATCGAGGTGCCTGCGCGCCTGGAAGAAACCCAGATAGAGCAGGTTCGTGCGGTGGCAGAAAAAGCATTTCGCGCCGTCGGCCTAGAAGGTCTGGCACGGGTAGACGTATTCGTTACCGACGATGGCATCGTGGTAAACGAAATCAACACAATGCCGGGCTTCACCCCGTTCTCGATGTTCCCCGTACTGTGGGCCCAGATGGGGCTTTCCTACAGCGAACTGCTGACCCACCTGATCGAACTGGCAAGCAACAGGCGTACCGGCCTACGCTAGAGCGTTCCCTGCGTCTCAAGCCCGCCCCTTGCCTGGGGCAGGGCTTGGCTAACCGCTGCAGCGAGCGTGCACGGGAACTTGCGCCAGCAGTGGCGCGAGTTCCAGCAGCGGTGCCGACACCTGCCCGCCGGGGACCGCAGCGCGGGGAAGCGTCAGATCCAGGGCGGGGGAGAGGCCGTAGCTGCGGAACGTAACGATGCTGTCTGGGCGATCGGAATCTTCCGTTTCGACCAGAACATCGATTCGGTTCCCGGAGGCATCTTCGAGGGAAGTGCAGCGCTCGCTCGTCGGCCCCGGGGGAGTCACGCCGCAACGCAAAACGATCAGGCTTTCCCCTTCGCCCCAGGCGACGCTGCCCTGGCTGCTGGTTTCTCTGCGGGGCAACCCAGCCAGCTCGGCGGGGGCAGAGCGTACTATCTCCGCGCAGACGGGGGAGGAGGCGTTAGGCGCGGCGGGAACCGTGACGGCGCAGCCGCTCAGCGCAAAGACGGCAAAAGGTACGGCCAGGGCGGCGTAACGAAAAGGGTTTTGTCGCTTCACCCCGCAATTTTATGCCAATCTTGAGGCATGACCGAGTGGAGCGAAGAAAAGCTAATCGCGGATTTCACGCCGCTTCTGCCCAGCGTTTCCGCTCTGGTGGGGCCGGGGGACGACGCGGCGGTGCTCGAGTTTTCCGGAGGGCTCACCGCAACCATCGATACCCTGACCGAAGGCAGCGATTTTCTTGCGGACGCGATCACGCCGCATCAGCTCGGCTGCAAGGCTGCCGTACAGAACCTGGCCGACGTTGCCGCTATGGGAGCTAGGCCCCTGGCGCTGCTGGTTTCGCTGACGCTGCCCAGGGAAATGTCGGGCGAAGAAAGCGCCGCTTTCTTGCGCGGCGTGGCCAGCGGCCTGCGCGACAGGTGCGCCCCCTACGGAGTGGGCGTGGTGGGAGGAGACTTGGGGCGCGGCGGAGAAATCTCCCTCACTGTGACCGCGCTCGGCCGCGCGGAACAGCCGCCGGTGACAAGGGCCGGGGCGCGCGCGGGAGACGCGCTTGTGCTGAGCCGGGCGCGGCTCGGACGCAGTGCGGCGGGCCTAGCGGCCCTTCTCGCGGGCTACCGGCCCGCTGGCGACTGCCCGGCACCGTTGGCCGACGTAATCGCCTATCACCATGCTCCAAACCCTCCGCTGGAGGCAGGCTGGCTCTCGCGCGGCATGCACGCGCTGATAGATGTTTCCGACGGGCTGGTGCGCGACGCAGGCAGAATAGCGCGGGCCAGCTCGGTGAGGCTGGATATTTGCGTGCGCTCCCTGGCCGCGGATATTGCCGCGCTGCAACCCCAGGCGCAGCTTCTCGGGGCAGACGCACACGAATGGGTCTGCTACGGGGGAGAGGAGCACCTACTTCTGGGAGCCTGCCCCGAGAACCAAATCCCGGTGGGCTTTCGCCGCATAGGTAGCGTCTCGGCAGGTAGCGGTGTGTTCCTGGACGGAAAACGGGTAAGCGGAGGGTTTGACCACTTCGTTAGCGCCTAGCCGCCTCGAATAGTTGCCCCCGCCCTGGAGCGGGAAACAAAGAACGGCAACAAAAAAGCACCGGGCAGTGCCCGGTGCTCTTTTTGCGTCACGCTCAGATAGCGCGGACCACCTTGCCGGCCTTCAGGCAGGAGGTGCACACGTTCTTGCGCTTGGGGGTGCCGTTCTCGACGGTGCGCACGGACTGGATGTTCGGGTTCCAGCGGCGCGAGGTACGGCGGTGCGAGTGCGAAACGCTCTTACCGAAGCTCGGGCCCTTGGCGCAGATGTCACACGTAGAAGCCACGGTTCTTCTCCTGAGTAGTAGGTCTAATGGGGTCGTGCGCGGCAGGGATGGCCAGGTGCAAGAAACATCTTGCTACTCGCTATCCACGACACGACAACCACACAAGGATAACCCACCGAAGCAAATAAACGCTGTATTGGTCTGTGGAGTCGGTCACCAACGCCGGGTTGGCGAATGCCGCACTCCCACCATACCCGAAACTGAATTGCTGGCAGACTTAGCTACGTGAGGATTGAGGCACACGAGGAATTGGCGGGTCTGCTCACCCCCGCCGAATACGCCGCCGTCAGCAAGTGCGGTCCGCGCACGGCAGAGCAGTTACTGCGCTATGCCCCCAGCCGCTACCTGGTGCCCGGCAACCTCACCCAGATCGCGGGGCTGGACGACGGAGACGAAGCCACCGTGAAAGGCCGGGTGCTCGATAGCCGCACGCTTCGCCTGCGTAAACGCCCCGGCATGATGCTCACCGCCACGATCGGTGACGGCACGGCAGAGATCGACGCAGTATTTTTCGGGGCGGCCCACCTAATCGCCTACTGGGAAAAACAGCTCGGCATCGGGCAGCAGGTGCTGCTGCAGGGAACCGTGAAAACCCGCCCCGGACACGGGCCGCAGCTCACCCACCCACAAATCATCCCCGCTGATGATGCCGAAGCGGTGGCCCAAGCGATGCGCCCGGTCCCCGTCTATCCGCTGGTGGATACCGCCAAAACCAAACAGAAACACCTGCGCGGCGCGATCGCCAAAATCATCTCCGCCGCGGACTCGGTGAGCGACACCCTGCCGGAGAGCGTGCGCCGCGCCTACGGGCTGCCTTCCCTCGGGCAAGCGCTGCGGGAAATGCACCAACCGGTAAGCGCGGAAAGCGGCGAGCGCGCGCGGCGCTACCTGGCCTGCGAAGAGGCGTTTCTGCTGCAACTGGTATTCGCTCAGCGCCGCTACGCAGACAGCCGCGAGAAAGCGCTACCGCTGGCAAAAGACGGCCCCCTGCAACAGGAACTAATCACGGGCTTGCCCTACACGCTGACGGCGGGACAGCAAGAGGTGAGCGCGCAGATCGCGCAAAGGATCTCGCAAAACCATCCCGCCAGCATCCTGCTGCAAGGAGACGTCGGCGCAGGAAAAACCGTGCTCGCGCTCCTCGCCATGCTGCGAGCGGTAGACAGCGGGGCACAAGCGGTACTGCTGGCACCCACCGAAGTGCTAGCCCAGCAGCACGCAGAAACGATCCGCGGGCTCCTCGGCGACCTAGCGCGCGCGGGAACCATCCACGCCCCCGCGCACGCCACGCGCGTCCACCTGCTGACCGGTTCAGTCTCCGTGCCGCAGCGGCGCGAAGCGCTCCTGGCCTGCCTCAGCGGCGAAGCCGGCATCATCGTCGGCACCCACGCCCTGCTGTCAGAGAACGTCACCTTCCACAGACTCGGCCTCGTAGTTATCGACGAACAGCACCGTTTCGGGGTGAATCAACGCGCCACCCTACGCGAAAGCGCCCCCGCCGGTTTGCACGCCCACGTGATCGTCATGACGGCCACCCCAATCCCGCGCACCGCAGCGCTGGCCATGCTCGGTGACCTAGACGCGCTCACCCTCCACGAAACCCCCGCCCAGCGCGCGGGAGTAACCAGCCACTACGTTCCCGAAAGCGCCGTTACCTGGAACAAGCGCATGTGGCAGCGGGTAGACGAAGAACTCGCGGCGGGCAGGCGCGCGTTCGTGGTCTGCCCCCGCATCAACCAGGAAAACGAGGGCGGGCACAGCGTCACCCAGACCGCGCAGACCCTCGCCGCGCACCCCGATCTGCCTCACGCGCGTATCGCCACCCTGCACGGGCAGCAGAGCGCGGAACAAAAAACCGCCACCATGCGCGCCTTCGCGAACGGCGAAAGCAACCTGCTCGTCAGCACCACGGTGATCGAAGTCGGGGTGGACATCCCCGACGCCACCGCCATGGTCATCCTCGATGCCGACCGTTTCGGACTCTCGCAGCTACACCAGCTCCGGGGGAGGGTCGGACGCTCTCACTTACCCGGCATCTGCTTCCTCGTATCCAGCGCGCCGCCCGGTAGCGACAGCGCCGACAGGCTCGCCGCCGTGGCCGTAACCACGGACGGCTTTGCGCTCGCCGAAATAGACCTGCGCTATCGTCGGCAGGGCGAACTGACCGGAACCAGCCAGGCAGGCGCGCGCAGCGAACTAAAATACCTAGACCTGCTAAACGATGCCCACCTCATCGTGACCGCCCGCGAACACGCCGAAAGGCTAATCGCGGCCGACCCCGAACTAACGGCTTACCCGGCCGCCGCGCGCGCCCTGCGCAGGTTCGCCGCAGCCGAACAGATCGAAAGAAGCTGAACATGCCCCGCGTAATTGCAGGAACACTAAAAAGCCGCGTCATTCCCGCCCCCAAAAGCAGCGCCACCCGGCCCACCAGCGACAGGGTGCGCGAAGCGGTGTTTTCCCGCCTCGCGGGATGGGGGGTACTGGAAGACGCGCGCGTGCTTGACCTCTACGCGGGAAGCGGCGCCCTCGGCATCGAAGCCCTCTCGCGCGGTGCGCAGCACGCAACCTTCATCGAATCCCACCCCGCCACCGCCAGGCTGATCGGGAAAACCCTGCGCGACCTGGGCGTGGCACAGAAAAGCCGGGTGCTGGCAACGAAAGCACAGGGCGCCGCCGCACGCCTAGAGGGCCAGTACGACCTGTTGCTGCTCGACCCGCCCTACCCGGTAGCAAGCAGCGAAGTCAGCGAACTACTCGCGCAGCTAGCGGCAAACGGCAGGGTAGCGGCCGACGCCACCGTGGTCGTGGAACGCTCGCGCCGCAGCGAACCGGTCACCTGGCCCGCCCCCTACAGCGAAATAGACGTCAGCCACTACGGCGAAACCAGCATCTACTACGCGAGCACCCCCGAAGCTGACGCTGAAACAAACTTGGTTGAAACAGACCGGGTTGAAACAGAAGAGGGCTGAGACGGCTCAGACAGAGTAGACACGCACACAAAACCCGCGCCCGAGAGCAGCCCTCAAGTAGGCTTAAACCATGAGCACCGCACTAATCGCAGGCTCCTTCGACCCGATCACGCTAGGCCACCTAGACATCATCGAACGCAGCAGCCACATCTTCACCGGCGTAATAGTCGCGGTATCCCACAACCCGGCCAAACAGGGCATGTTCACGCTGGACGAACGCAAACAGATGATCAGCGAATCCCTACGGCTGAGGGGCATCGAAAACGTCACCGTGGAAACCCTGCCCACCGGCCTGCTCGCGCAATACGCACGCGAGGCGGGAGCAAACGCGATCGTAAAAGGCATACGCGGCCCCCAGGACCTCGCCTACGAGGAGCCCATGGCCCGCGTAAACCAGCAGCTAACGGGAATCGAAACCCTCTTCCTGACGGCGAACCCGAACTACTCCCACATTTCATCTTCCATGGTTAAGGAGGTGGCGCGGCTCGGCGGAGACGTCGGTGCTATGCTGCCACCTCCCGCGCAGCAAAAACTTTCCTCCAAGGAGCATCAGTGAACCGCACCGGCAAAACCGCCTCACCCTTCGTAATCGAGGCCATCGACCTCGTCGGTAGGCCCGGCTCCCAGCGCACGGTAGAACTCGAATTCCCGGCCCCCGCCGGACTCAGCTCCGACGTGATGGGCCTGCCCGAAGGCGAAAACATCACCCTGGAAGTATCGCTCGAATCCGTCAGCGAAGGCATCTACGCCACCGGACACGTCAGCGGCACGGCAGTCGGCGAATGCTCCCGCTGCCTAGACCCGGTAAGCAAGCCCGTGCGCGTGCGCTTCGACGAGCTATACACCTACCCCGCCAAGAAACCCAGCGCAGACGAAGACGTAGTCCTGCTGGAAGACGACGAGGTAAACCTGGAGCCGCTGGTGCGCGACGTAGTCGCCCTAGCCATGCCCTACCAGCCCCTGTGCAGCACCGACTGCGCGGGCCTGTGCGGCCAGTGCGGTATTCGCATGGACGAAAACCCAGGCCACGAGCACGAGGTAATCGACGACCGCTTCGCCGCCCTCAAAGGACTCTTCAAAGATGACCAGGAAGCGTAACCTCGCAGAATACGAGGCCAAAGACCCGGCCGCGCTCGCCGAAACGCTAGGCCTCGAAATCCCGACGTCGCTGCTTACCCTGGCACTGACCCACCGTTCCTGGGCGTTTGAAAACGGCGGGGGAGAAAACAACGAACGCCTGGAGTTCCTGGGCGACGCCGTTTTGGGTCTGGCCTCTGCCGAACTGCTTTACGAGCGCCACCCCGATCTGCCGGAGGGCCAGCTGGCGCGTCGGCGCGCCGCGGTGGTGAACATGCACGCGCTTGCGAGCATCGCCCGTGAAATCGGGCTGGGGCCTTACATCAGGCTCGGCAAGGGCGCTTTCCTGGAGGGCGGCCGCAAGAAGGAAAGCATTCTGGCCGACACCACGGAAGCCATCATCGGCGCTGTCTACCTGGGGCTTGGGCGTGACGCTGCGCGCGATTTCGTGCGTTCCCTGATCACGCCCCTGCTGGCCGACGACCGCGCGCTCACGGCAGCCTTCGATAACAAGACCCGGCTGCAGGAAATCTCTGCGGCATCGGGCCGGGAACTGCGCTACGAGGTCGAATCTGACGGGCCGGACCACGCCCGCGTGTTCACCTCGAAGGTGTTCCTCGGCGGCGAGCTTTGCGGCACCGGCACGGGAGGTTCCAAGAAAGCCGCCCAGCAGGCCGCGGCGGCGGACGCCGTGACCTCGCTGCTGCAAGAGGCCGGTGCCGATGCCTGAGCTTCCCGAAGTTGAGGTCGTACGGCGCGGCCTGGTGCCCCACACCGTGGGGCGCACCATCACCGATGTCAGCGTGGTCGATCCGCGTTCCCTAAAGCGTGAGGCGCGCAGCCCGGAGGGCTTTGCCGACGCGCTACGCGGCAATCTCATCTCTGCCGTCGCGCGTCGTGGCAAGTTCCTCTGGTTTGAGCTGGAGGCCGGCGCGCTGGTGACCCACCTGGGCATGAGCGGCCAGATGCGGGTGCGTCATGCGGATAAGGTCGGCGCTGCGCAGGCCCGTGCGGAACACCAGGGCCCGGCCCCTGACCCGCTGCGCCACCGGCGGATCACGCTGACGCTGGATGACGGCACGCAGATTGATTTCATAGACCAGCGCCTTTTTGGCGGCATGCACCTGGATCGTTTCGTGGATACGGCCGATGGGTACGCGGGCGGCTGCGGTAGCGATACGCCGCAAATCCCGGCCTGCGTCACCCACATCGCCCGCGACGTCCTCGATCCACACATGCGCCGGGCGGATGTAGTTGCAGCGATGCGCCGGCGGCGCACGCCGATTAAGGGGGTGTTGCTGAACCAGGAGGTACTCAGCGGCATCGGCAACATTTACGCCGACGAAACCCTCTGGCAGGCGCGCGTGCACCCGCTAACTTCCGCGCAGGATGTCTCTGCCGTGAAAGCGGGGCAGCTGGTTGACGGCGCTAAGGAAGTGATGCTGCGCGCGCTGGATGCGGGCGGTACGAGTTTCGATGCCCTCTACGTGAACGTGGATGGGCGCTCTGGATATTTCGCGCAGTCTCTTGCCGCTTACGGCAGGGGCGGCAAGCCCTGCCGACGCTGTGGTAAACCGCTACATATCACGAAGTGGCAGGGACGTTCTTGCTATCATTGCAAACAGTGCCAGCGGACTGCGTGATTACGGCTAAAAATAGGAAATGGGCAGGTAGATGAGCGAAACGCACAGGGTTATGGTGGTCGACGACCACGAGGTTGTCCGACGCGGAATTATCGATGTTATCGATAGCGCGGGCGATCTTTCCGTGGCCGCTGAGGCCAGTACGGTCAAGGAGGCGCTGCGCCGACTGCCCGCCGTGCGACCCGAAGTGCTGCTGGTTGATCTGCAGCTCCCAGACGGTACCGGCCTTGACGTCATGCGCGCGGCGAAGGAACTGAACCCCGAGCAGGTCATGATCGTGCTCACCTCTTTCGACGATCAGGAAGCGGTTAAGGCATCGCAGGAACTGGGCGCACGCGGCTTCCTGCTGAAATCCGTACGCAGCAGCGAGATCGTGGTGGCCATTCGCGAGATCCTGGCAGGCTCCGACGCCTGGAAGGGCGTGGCGGTGGAAGAGGAAGATTCCTTTTCCAGCTTCGGCCTGACCGAGGTTGAGGTACGCATCGTGGAACTGATTGGGGAGGGCCATTCGAACCGCGAAATCGCCGGTTCGATGGGAATCGCCGAAAAGACGGTGAAGAACCGCCTCACCCAGATCCTCGCGAAGATGGGGCTGAAGCGCCGCACCCAGATCGCCGCCTGGGCCGCGAGCAGGCACAGCAACGGCTGGTCGCAGTAGCCAAAATAAACCAAAGAAAATGCCCCGCACGGCCAGATCGTGCGGGGCATTTTTATCGCTAGCGCTACTTCGCGGGCAGGGTAGCGCGCCAGGAAACCATGGTGCCCTGATCAAGGGGCAGCACATCCACCCAGCCGTTGTGCCTGCGCGCCCGCGAACGCATGTTGGAAAGCCCGGAGGAACGGGTCACAGTCGGATCGATACCGCGACCGTTATCGGAAACGTTCACCCGCACCACCCGGTCCACCCCCTCGGAAAAGATCGACACCGTAACCGCTACAGCGGAGGCGTGCGCGTGACGCGCAGCGTTAGCCAAACATTCGCGCACCACCGCCACGACGTCTTGCGCCAGATCATCATCGATTTCCTGATCGAGCGGACCCGCATCTATCTGCATACTCGGGGAGAACCCGAGCCCGGAAATCGCGAGCGCGGCCTCGTGGTGCAGGCGCTGCGAGAGCGTTGCGGAAGGGCTATCCCGGCGCAGCGACTGCACGATCTGCCTAATCTGCGTAACGGTCTGATCCACGCCCGTCAGCGATTCGGTTACCTGTCGGACCAGCGCCTCACCGCCGCTTAGGGCGTGCGCTTCCTGCCGGATCCTATCCAGCTGCATACCGACGGCGAACAGCTCCTGAATTGCCATATCGTGCAGGTCTCGCGCGATCCGGTGGCGTTCTTCGGTGAGATCCGAGGTGTCCCGCATGTCCTGTACGTCGGCCATGCCGAGGCAAAATCCTGCCAGGGAAGCGAGGGACTGCGCATAAACATGCTTATCCTGCCGCTCTTCGCGGTAGGCCAGCACCAGGATGCCCGCTACTTCAGCCGCGCCGGGGATGGGGAAAGCAAGAGTTTTCTGCCAGCCACCTGGTAGCTCTACCCGGCAATTACGCAGGGTATCCAGGTCCTGCGCGTTTAATGCCCGGGCGGCAGGGCAAGAGTCGGGGAGCGTGTAACCGATCAGGGATTCTTCTCCGCGGCAGAACTCCACCACCCAGCTGCCGTCCATCCCGGGCAGTATCAGGGCGGCCGTATCGGCAGCGGTAAGTTCCGTGCTGCGTTCGACTATCAGCTGCAGCACCTCTTCATTATCGCCACCGCTCAAAATGGCTACGGCGATGTCGTAAGTGCAAGCAAGGGCCACTTAGCTCTCCTCGAAAAGATGCGCGCATTCGGGGTGCGCCGCTATATCGGCGTAGGTTCCGCGTACGAGGATACCGTTTTTGCCAAGCGCGATGATGTCTGGCGCGCTTTGCAGCGCAGAGACCCTATGCGTCACTACTACGACCGCGTTTTGCGGCGAAAAAATGCCGTTCTCCCGCGTCAGCAGGGCGTGCAGGAGGGCGTCTCCCTGCTGCATGTCCATGTGCTCGGTAGGCTCGTCCAGCAGCGTCACGGGGGCGTTGCGCAAAAGCGCGCGCGCTAGCAGCAGGCGGCGTCTCTCGCCGCCGGAAAGCGATAGCGCGCCCGCCGCGAGCTGGGTATCAAGGCCGTCGGAAAGATTCTCAAACCAATCCCCGAGCCCGGCTTTGGCGAGGGCGCAGATCAGCTCTTCGTCAGTTAGCCCGTGCTTAACCACGCGCAGGTTCTCGCGCAGCGTGGTTGAAAAAACGTGCGCGTCCTCCGCGTAGCAGACGGCGATCGCGCTCGCATCTGCGGTGCCGATCTGCGTGCTCTCCACCCCGCCCAGGGTGACGCTTCCCGCAAGCGGGCGCACCAGCCCCGCCAGGGTGAGTAGCAGGGTAGTTTTACCGATGCCGGAATCGCCCACCACCGCGATGCGGGAGCCGGGAGTGATGCGCAGATCTATGCCGCTGCTGAGAGGCTTGGCTTCGCTGTAGCCGGTCGTCAGGGAAGTCGCTATCACGTCGGTGCCGACCGTCTCTGCCCGGCTCGTCGGCGCTTCCGTGACGCCGGTGAAGGCAGCAAGCCTGCGCGCGGCAGCCCTGCTGCGGGCAAGCTGGCTGGCCGCCCCCGCGAGGGCGCCGTGCGCCTCGAAAGCAGAAAGCGGAGCGAGCAAGAGAATACCGATCACTCCCGCGCTGGCACCGGACTGCCAGATCGGGAAGACGGCCCACAGCGAGCCGAGGACGGCGAGCGTAACCGCAAACGGGGTGGCCGCCTGCGCTACCGCAGAAGGCCAGGCGGCCCTGTCCAGGGCGGCATCAAAACTTTCCTGCGCGGCAGTGAGTTGATCGCACTGTTCGGTGAGACGCCCCTGCACACGCAGAGCGGCGGCGTCATCCAGCACGGTCAGGGTCTGCGCCACCACTTCGCCGCGCGATTCCAGCGCCGCGCTCTCGTGGACCTGCGCGGAACGGTAGGAGGCGTAGGGGCCGACGACGGCGCTAAACAGCAGTGCCAGCAACAGGCTGATGCCAGCAAAGAGGGAGAACGGCAGGATGGAGACGGTTACCAACACGGCCATCACGGCTGCCACCAGGGCGGGAACTACGGCCTTAATGATGTGGTCGCCGAGTTCGTCCACATCGTTACCGAGTCGGGCCAGCAGATCACCGCGGCGCAGCCTAAAGAGCGTATCGTCGTCGCGGTCTGCCAGCAGCGAATATAGTCCGGTGCGCAGCTCCACCACGCCGCGCAGCGCGGTGGAGTGCGTGAGCAGCCTATCCATGTAACGGAATACGCCGCGAGAAATACCCAGGGCACGCACCGAAACCACCGCCACGGTGAGCGTTAGCACGGGAGGCTGCGTCCAGGAGGTAGTAACCAGCCACGCGGAAACCACGGCCAGCGTGTAACCGGCCAGGAAGGTTGCGGTAGCTGCCACTACCGCAGCGACCAGCGAGGACCTGCGGATCTGCAGCAGAGCTACCGCGCGATCCAGGGAATCTTGCTGCTTCACAGCGTCACCACCTTGTCGGCCAGGTTAAGCAGGGACTTGCGGTGGGCCACCAGCAAAACGGTTCTTCCCTGGCGGGAGAGCTCGCGCACCACGGCCGCGATGGTCGCCTCGGAACCGGCATCGAGGTGGGCCGTCGGTTCGTCCAAAATCACCAGGGGAGAGGGGGTGAGCAGGCAGCGAGTCAGTGCCAAACGCTGGCGTTGGCCGACGGAAAGGCCCACGCCATCGCGCCCGATCGGAGAATCGAGCCCGTCGTCTAGCCCGTTAAGCACATGGTCGAATCCGGTCAGCTTGCAGGCGTTTAATAGTTCCGCCTCGCTGTGGCTGGCACCGAGCAGTTCCCGCACCGTGCCGGGAGCGAGTAGCGGGCGCTGCGGTAGCCACTGAAGCTGGTTCCAGAGAGTCTCTCGGGAGATCTGTGTCAGCGGGGTATCACCGTAGCGAACCTCGCCGCTATCGGGCGGTAAGAGCCCCAGCATGGCGTGGACGGTGGTGGACTTGCCGCTACCGTTCGCGCCTGCCAGCGCGACTATGCTGCCGGGCTTAACGGTGAAAGAAAGATCGTGCGGGGCGTAGCCGTTGCGGCTTTTTACGGATAGACCGGTGACCGTGATGGGGGAGGACGCCAGGGGAGGGCAGGGGGCATCGCCATCGCTAACCAGCGGGGTAGCCAGCAGAGTGAAAGTTTCATCCAAAGCGGCCAGGCCGTCCGTGGAGGCGTGGAATTGCGCGCCTACCTGCCGCAGCGGGAGGTAGATTTCCGGGGCCAGAATCAGCACCGCGAGGGCAGGGAAAAGCTCCATGTTTCCCGCGACCAACCGCAGGCCGATACTGACCGCGATCAGGGCCACGCACAGGGTGGCCAGCAGCTCAAGTGCCATGGCCGACAGGAACGCGTAACGCAGCGTACCCATCGTGGAGTTGTAGTGCCGAGTGCCTAGCTCGTGCACCGTTTTTTCCGGGCCGTGCTCGCGGCCCAGCGCCCGCAGGGTGGGCAGCCCCTGCACCAGGTCCATCACCTGAGACCACAGCGTGCGCATATCGAGTAGCAGCCGTTCGCTGCGCCCCTGCGTAAGCAGGCCGATCAGGATCATGAAAACCGGAATCAGCGGCAGGGTGAAGCCCGCGATCAAGGCGCTGGTGAGATCCAGGTAGGCGACCACTGCGAGGCAGATCGGGGTGACGGTCGCGGCGAGCAGCAGCTGGGGCACGTAAGAGGTCAGATAGGGGCGCAGGTTATCAAGCCCCTTGGTGGCCAGCGCGGTAACGTCGGCCCCCCGGTCGGCCAAAACCCGAGGCGAGGTTTGGGCGGTGTGGCGCACCAGGTCGGTGCGAAGCTGCGAAATGGTATCGGTCGCCGCGCGGTGGGCATAACGCTGCTGGCCAAAGAGCGCCAGTGCGCGCAGCGCGAGCGAGGCTCCCGCGATGCTAAGCAGGCCGGGGCTTGCCAGCGGGGAAACGCCGGATACGAGCAGGTCGGCACCTATCTTGCCGAGCGAGAGCGCGGTGGCGATAACGCAAACGGTCTGCAACAGACCGAGTAGCGCGGTACGAATAACGTGAACGCGCGCCGCCCGCACATTCCGGATCAAACGAGGATCCAGCGGCGGACGGCGCGTGTCGGATGCGGTACGACCGGAAATGGTCGACCTCCTTAGGTGATGTCAGACCGAGAAGTTCTGAGCGATCTTTTCTTTCGCCTTCAAGAGTAGACCGTTTTCGGCGGGCGCGGAGCTATCCGAGATGCGGTCACGGAACACCCAGTAGGCCCAGATCTGGTAGGCCAGCACGAACGGCAGGATCAGCACGGTCGCGACGGTCATCACCAGCAGGGTGTATTCGGTGGAGGCCGCGGCCGGGATGGTCAGTGAGTTGGCGGGAACCGGGTTCGAGGGCAGCACGTTCGGGAACAGGCAGCCGAACAGGAACGCCGATGCCATTGCGATAGCGAAGCAAGAGGTCCAGAAGGTGGCCTTTTCGAGCTTCTTGGCGTGCAGCGGGATCAGCGCGATCAGGGAAAGCGCCGCCAGTACCAGCGGGATCCAGGTGAGCGCCTTGCCGTTGAACATGAGCTGGGCCCAAACCAGGAATACGGCACCGCCGAGGATTACCGGGATGAACAGCTTGCCCGCCAGCTTGTTGGCGTCCGCACGCACCTCTCCGTCGGTTTTAATAGCGAGGTAGAGGGTGCCGTGCATCCAGAACAGGAGCACGAAGACGACGCCGCCGAGCAGGCCGAACGGGTTCAGCAGCCCGAGCAGGGAGGTGGTGACCTCGCCCTGCTTGTTGATCGCTACGCCCTGCACGATGTTGGCGAAAGCGACGCCCCACAGCAGGGAGGGGAAGAAGCCGCCGATGAAGTGCATCAGGTCCCAGTTCTTGCGCCAGCGCGCAGAATCCGACTTCTCGCGGTACTTGAATGCGCAGACGCGCACGATCAGCGCCACGAGGATGGCCAGCAGGGCCAGGTAGAAGCCGGAGAAGAGGGTCGCGTACCAGGCCGGGAAAGCGGCGAACATAGCGCCGCCGCCGACTAGCAGCCAAACCTGGTTACCGTCCCAGACCGGGCCGATGGTGCGCAGCATGACGCTCCTGCGCTCCTCATCGCCCTTGCCTAGGAACAGCACGTTCATGCCGACGCCGAAGTCGAACCCTTCCAGTACGAAATACCCGGTGAAGAGTACCGCGATCAGGGTAAACCAGAGGATCTGGAGAAAAGTCATATCCATGATTCAGTGTCCTTTCCAGTGACCTGATCGATCAGTACCCGAAGGACAGCGAAACTTCTTTCGCGTCCGCTTTGTCTTCATCGGGGGCCGGGAGGGAAATGCCCTTGGCCGAGTAGCGGTGCATCAGCTGATACCAGACTACTGCGAGCACACCGTAGAGCAGGGTGAACACCACCAGCGAGGTAACCACGATCCAGGAGGGGTGGTTGGACACGCCCTGCATGGTCATCAGGCGCACCATCGGATCGCCCGTCGGGTTCGGGGCAACTACCCACGGCTGACGGCCAACTTCGGTGAAGATCCAGCCAAACGAGTTAGCCAGGAACGGCATCGGAATTGCGATCAGAGCGAAAGTGGAAACCAGCTTGGAGGTGGTAAGCCCCTGCTTGGAGATCTCATCGCCCTGTTTCTTTTCGCGGGTCACCCACAGCATCCACAGCGCGAGCACGGCGGCGAAACCGGCCAGGCCGATCATCAGACGGAAGGACCAGTAAGAGGTGAACAGATCGGGGGTGTAGTTAGCGGGAACCACGCTGCCGTCAGGCATGGTGACGGTCTCGCCGTACTTTTCCTTGTATTCCTTCTCCAGCTCGGTAACACCCTTCAGCTCCGCGTGCGGATCCCAGGTGGCTAGAACGGAAAGCAGGTAGGGAACGGTGATGACGTCACGCACGTTGTCGCAGTTAGCATTGAAAGCGTCGGGCCCACCCAGGGTAAGCAGGGAGAAGGAAGCACCCTTTTCGGTGTGGCAGAGAGCCTCGGCGGAAGCCATCTTCATGGGCTGCTGCTCAAACATGAGCTTTGCCTGCGCGTCACCGCTGATACCGAGGCCGACGCCAGCGATGAGCATCCAGACCACGCCGAAGCGCACGGCCGGGCGGAAGATGGTGCGGGCCTGCTTGATGTGCGCAGCGCCCTCGGCGGTGTCCGTGCCGAGCTGCTGGCCCTTACGGGTGTGGCGGATCATGTGCCAGGTGGCAACGCCGGTAACGAAGCAGGCAGCCACCAGCCAAGCGCCGGTGATGACGTGGGGGAAAGTAGCGAGGGTGGTGCTGTTGGTGAGCACGCCCCAGATGCCGCCCTGGCTCGGATCGAGCTCAGCGCGTCCCGTTTCGGGGTTGAACACAGCGGCTACGGGGTGCTGCATGAAAGAGTTCGCGGCCAGAATGAAGTAGGCCGAGAGAGCGGTGCCGAGAGCTACCATCCAGATGCTCAGCAGGTGAATCTTCTTGGGCAGCTTGTCCCAGCCGAAGATCCACAGGCCGAGGAAGGTGGATTCCATGAAGAAGGCGAGCAGGCCTTCGAGCGCGAGCGGAGCACCGAAGATGTCACCAACAAAGATGGAGTACTTTGACCAGTTCATGCCGAACTGGAACTCCTGCACGATGCCGGTGGCGATGCCGATGCCGAAGTTAATGATGAGCAGCTGGCCGAAGAACTTGGTGATCTTCACCCAGGCAGTGCGAGTCTCAGCATCCTTCGCGCGGTAGGCGTAGGTCTGCATGATCGCCACGAGCAGCGAAAGACCGATGGTCAGCGGCACGAAGATAAAGTGGTAGACGGTAGTTACACCGAATTGCCACCGTGCAAGGTCGAGGGCTTCCATTTGGTTCCTTATATTAGGACGGAGTGGTAGTGATGATCTGTACGCTATCCGGTACCGAAAAATAAATTGGGACGAAAGTCCCGAAAAAGGCACCTTGAAAGCAAAAAAAATGCGCTTTGAACAGCGGCAACACTGTTCTGACGCCTTGTCAGTTTATCAGTCTTTTTTTGGTGTCGGACTCGTTTTCTTCCCCCTTCCTCTGGTGCGGCGGTGTGCTGTGCCATACTGGGGGGAGCGCTTCTCCGTCCCGCATCGGGCGGAGGAACCCCTGCCCGTGCCGACAGTTTGCGCGCGTTACCGAATTTTGGTGACGCAGCTACATTCGTGACTGCGGCGGCACGGTTGACACGCTGCGCTCTTCCCAGGAGCCGCGCGACACGCAGGGGGCACATGACTTCCGCCCTCAGGGCGATGACCGTCCCGTCCAGGATGCGCTGGAACAGAGGACTAAAAGGAGCAGCCAGATGGCTGAACATAGCGAAACCCCCCACGCCGAGGGAACGCCCCGCAGGCGTGAGCGTCGGCGGGCAACGGCCCCCGCAAGCGCCCCGAGCGTAGAGGTGCCCCCGGTCTCCGCTGACACGCGATCCACCATGGTGGCGGCTCAGCCTGCGGAGGCCGTGGTAGTGACGGAGGCCCCGCAGCGCAGGCCGCGCCGCGCGGTGGCGGCTCCGGCGGGTCCCCCGCAGGTGGTGGCCCCGGTAGCGAAGGAAACGGAGGCAAAGACCTCGGTTGCTCCCCAGGAAGCTGTGGCTGAAGAGGTGCTCGCGCAAAAGCCGCGCCGGACCCGTAATTCCCGCCGCGCCGTGGAGCCCGACGAAAAAACGCAGCCCGCCGTAGGTGGCTCGCAGAATTCATCCGAACCGGAAGCCAAGGTGGCAGACGGCGAGGCCCCCAAGAGCGATGATGCGGCCACCGCGCAGGAAGAACCGCGCCAGTCGCAGCGCAAGCGCCGCAGCAGCCGCGGAAAGCGCAAGGAAGCGCAGGGTGAGAAGCAGGAGGCTGCTGAAAGCGCTTCCGCAAACGAAGAAACCAGCAAAACTACTTCGGCTCCCGTCTTTGTGGCGCCCGAGCGCGAAGACCGCTCCGCCGTCTTGGACGACCTGGCTAATTTGGCCCAGCAGCATAAGGCGTCGCCGCAGGAAGAGACCGCGCAGGATAGCAACGCTGCACGTTTGGACTTCGCCTCGCTGCTATTCCAGGCCCCGGTAGCCACCGTCGCAGACGAAAGCGCGGCGGAAGATGCGGAAGAGACGGAAGACGAAGAAAACGAAGAGGGTGCGCCGCAGCGCCGACGCCGCCGCCGAGGCGGGCGTGGACGCCGTGGTCGGGGACGCAGCGAAGAGACCTCGGAAGAAGAGACCTCAGAGGAGGCTGCGGACGACGAAACCGGTGAGGATGAACAGGCCGGGGAAAGCACCACTCGCCGTCGCCGTCGTCGCCGCCGCAACGGCAGCCAGGGCGATGATGCCGCGAGCGATGATCCGCCGAACACCGTTGTACGTGTGCGCGAGGGCCGTGACGAGGTGCGGGCCGTAAAGGGGTCCACCCGTCTGGAAGCCAAGAAGCAGCGCCGCAGGGAAAGCCGCGATGCCGGTCGACGCAAGACCTCGATCACGGAAGCCGAGTTCCTGGCGCGCCGCGAGGCCGTTAAGCGCTCCATGGTTGTGCGTGAAGCCGCCGGACGCACCCAGATCGCGGTTTTGGAAGACGACATCCTGGTTGAGCATTACGTGGCGCGTAAGTCGCAGACCTCGATGGTCGGCAACGTCTACCTCGGCAAGGTGCAGAACGTGCTCCCCAGCATGGAAGCGGCCTTCGTGGACATCGATCGTGGCCGCAACGCCGTGCTCTATGCGGGCGAGGTCAATTGGGATGCTGCGGGCCTGGACGGCCAGCCGCGTCGCATCGAACTTGCGCTTAAGCCCGGCGATTCGGTTTTGGTTCAGGTAACCAAGGACCCGATCGGCCATAAGGGCGCGCGCCTGACCAGCCAGATTTCCCTTCCGGGGCGCTACCTGGTGTTCGTGCCGGGCGGTTCCATGACCGGTATCTCCCGCAAGCTGCCCGACAACGAGCGCACTCGCCTGAAGAAGATCATGCGTCAGATCATCCCCAAGGATGCCGGCGTGATCGTGCGTACCGCCGCCGAGGGAGCGAGCGAGGAAGAGCTGACCCGCGACGTCGAGCGCCTGCGTAAGGAATGGGAGCGCATCCAGAAGGCGCAGGGCAGCAAGAGTGCTCCGGCGCTGCTTTCGAACGAGCCTGACCTGGTAATCAAGGTTGTGCGCGACGTCTTTAACGAGGACTTCACCTCGCTCATCGTGCAGGGCGATAAGGCCTACAAGAACGTGCATGAGTACGTCAGTTCTGTAGCGCCCGACCTGCTTGATCGCGTAACGAAGCACGTCGGTGAAAAGGACGTGTTCGCGAAGCATCGCATCGATGAGCAGCTTCTGAAGGCGATGGACCGCAAGGTCTACCTGCCCTCCGGCGGCTCGCTGGTGATCGACCGCACCGAGGCCATGACCGTGATCGACGTCAACACCGGCAAGTTCACCGGCGCTGGCGGCTCCCTCGAAGAGACGGTCACTAAGAACAACCTGGAAGCGGCCGAGGAGATCGTGCGCCAGCTGCGTCTGCGCGACATCGGCGGCATCATCGTCGTGGACTTCATCGACATGGTGCTGGAGGCCAACCGCGATCTGGTACTGCGCCGTTTGGTGGAGTGCCTTTCCCGGGACCGCACCAAGCATCAGGTGGCCGAGGTGACGAGCCTGGGGCTGGTGCAGATGACGCGCAAGCGCGTCGGCCAGGGCCTGGTAGAGATGTTCTCGCACGACTGCGAGCAGTGTCACGGCCGCGGCATCGTGATTGATATGCAGGGAAACACCGCTCCGACTCCGGCGCAGCAGGAGAAGGAGGCTCCCGCGCAGGGAGCCAAGCGTTCCCGCAAGGCGGCCAGGGCGAAGCGTGGCAGCCGCGGTAGCGCGAAAGAAGCGGTGGCCGAACTGGTAGATGAAAAAACCGCTTCTGACGTGCAGGTGCTGGCAAATGACGATAAGGCACGAGAGATCGCGCGCGCGACCATCGCCTCTATCGCCGCTGCGGCATCGACGCATCATGAGACTCCCGAGGTTACTGTCGCTGGGCAGGTAGTAACCCCGGAATCGGCTTCCCCGGAGGCCGAGCCCGAAAAATAGGTGACGAGCTACACAGTGGTTGGCGGGTAAAAGCGCAGGCCTTTCGGCATGTCGCAGTTGACCCGCCACCACTACAGCCGTAGTCTATTCGTCGGTGCATTTTTTAATGCCCCCACCATCGTGCCCGCCGAGGCGGTCACGAGACCGCGCCCCTCGCAAGTACTTTGCGGTGGTGGCTGCGGACCGTGGCCCGGTAAGCGGGATCGCACGTTAAAGAACGTTCAAGAGAAAGAGCTGATTCGTGGTGTACGCAATCGTCCGCGCTGGCGGTCGTCAGGAGAAGGTGTCTGTTGGGGACGTCATCGAGATCAACCGCGTTGCGGGTGAGGCAGGCGACACTGTCGAATTCGCGCCGGTCCTGCTCGTTGACGGTGACAAGGTGACGAGCGACGCTGACGCTCTCGCCAAGGTCAAGGTGTCTGCCGAGGTTCTCGAGCACACCAAGGGCCCCAAGATCCGTATTCTTAAGTACAAGAACAAGACCGGTTACAAGAAGCGTCAGGGTCACCGTCAGCAGCTGACCCAGCTCAAGGTCACCGGAATTAAGTAAGGGAGAGGTTTAAGCCATGGCACATAAGAAGGGCGCTAGCTCCTCTAAGAACGGCCGCGACTCGAACGCTCAGCGCCTCGGCGTTAAGCGCTTCGGTGGCCAGGAAGTCCTCGCCGGCGAGATCCTCGTCCGCCAGCGTGGAACCCACTTCCACCCCGGCTCCGGCGTAGGCCGCGGCAAGGACGACACCCTGTTCGCCCTCACCGCTGGCACCGTCGAGTTTGGCCGTCAGCGCGACCGCAAGGTCGTCAGCGTAGTCTCTGCCTGAGACGCTCGCAAAAACTTTTCAAGAGGGACGGGACCCGCACAGGGGCCGTCCCTCTTGGGCTATCCGCACCCGCTCCTAGGGAGTTTTCATGACCACGTTTGTTGACCGCGTAACCGTCCATCTGAAGGCGGGGGATGGCGGTAACGGCTGCGCCTCCATTCGCCGCGAAAAGTTCAAGCCGCTGGCGGGCCCTGACGGGGCCAATGGCGGGCACGGCGGGGACATCGTGCTGCGGGTAGACCCCGACGTCACCACCCTGCTGCCTTTCCACCACAGGCCGCACCGCACCGCCGATTC
The DNA here is from genome assembly GCA_019218375.1 of Dermabacteraceae bacterium TAE3-ERU5. Classification (GTDB taxonomy): domain Bacteria; phylum Actinomycetota; class Actinomycetes; order Actinomycetales; family Dermabacteraceae; genus TAE3-ERU5. The sequence continues at coordinate 19,552 of JAHUUK010000009.1, read as the reverse complement.
CGGTGGCTTCGGTAAGGGCGATTTCCGGCACGGAGCCAAGGGGGAGGATCTGATCCTCAGTATTCCCGACGGCACCGTGGTGAAGACCCCCGAGGGCAAGGTAATTGCCGACATGGTGGGGGCAGGCGCGGAGCTCGTGGTGGCGCGCGGCGGGCGTGGCGGCCTGGGCAACGCGGCGCTGGCTTCCGCCAAGCGCAAGGCACCCGGTTTCGCCCTGCTGGGCGAGCCTGGCGAGGAACGCCGCATCACGCTGGAACTCAAGACCGTGGCCGACGTGGCGTTGGTCGGCTACCCGAGCGCGGGTAAGTCTTCGCTGATTGCGGCGATGTCGGCCGCGCGCCCAAAGATCGCCGACTACCCGTTCACGACCCTGACCCCGAACCTGGGCGTGGTCGAGGCCGAGCAGTTCCGCTACACGATCGCCGACGTGCCCGGGCTTATTCCCGGCGCGAGCGCGGGCAAGGGGCTGGGCCTGGACTTCCTGCGTCACATCGAGCGCTGCCATGTCATCGTGCACGTTCTTGACGCGGCGACTCCGGAATCTGACCGCGATCCGCTACAGGACCTGGAGACCATCGAGGGGGAGCTGCGCGCCTACGCCGATAGGTTGGTGGGCGACAGCGATGCCGGTCAGCGCATCCCGCTGATGGAACGCCCCAGCGTGGTCGTGTTGAACAAGACCGATCTGCCGGACGGCGCCGACATGGCCGAAATGGTGCGCGAACAGCTTGCCGCGCGCGGCACGCAGGTGCTGGAGGTTTCCGCGGTGTCTCGCAAGGGCCTGCGCGAGCTGGCATTCGTGCTGGGCGGCCTGGTGGAAGAGGCACGCGCGGCGCTGCCCGCACCGGAAGCGGCCCCGATCGTGCTCGCCCCCGAAGCGCTGGACGATAGCGGCTTCACGGTGACTCCCGAGCAGCTGGACGGCCAGACCGCCTACCGTATTCGCGGCGAAAAGCCCGAACGCTGGGTACGCCAGACTCAGTTCGCCAACGACGAGGCCGTCGGTTACCTGGCCGACAGGCTCGCGCGCCTGGGCGTGGAGGATCAGCTTTACGCCGTGGGAGCGCAGGCCGGGGACACCGTGCTCATCGGCGAGGGCGACGACGCGGTTGTCTTTGACTGGGAGCCCACCATGGTGGGTGGCGCGGAACTACTCGGCGCCCGCGGTACCGACATGCGCCTGGAAGACACCTCGCGCCCGACCCGCCAGGAAAAGCGCGAGGAGCAAAAGGCCCGCACCGCGGCCCGCCTAGACAGGCTGGCGGCCATGGAGCAGGAGCGCCGCGCCGGTCACTGGACCGATCCCACGACATGAAACGGCCTCCGGAGCGATACCGGGATTTCGCGGACGTCACCACTTCCGCCAGGGTCGTAATCAAGATCGGTTCCTCGTCCCTGGTGGGGGAGGACGGCGCACTCAACCTGGAGCGCATGGCAGAGGTGGCGCGCTGCGCCGCCCACTGGCAGAAAAGCAGCGGGGCCGCGGTCACGCTGGTTTCCTCCGGCGCAATCGCGGCGGCCCTACCCGTGCTGGGGTTCCGGGAACGGCCGCGCGAGCTCGCCACGCAGCAGGTGCTCGCGGCGGTCGGGCAGCCGCTGCTGCTGGCAGCGTGGCGTGATGTTTTTGCCGAGCTGGGGCTGAGCGCCGCGCAGTTTCTGCTGACGGAAGATGATCTTTCCTGCGTTTCGCGCCGCACTAACATCCGCGCCGCGCTGGAACCCGTACAGGGCCTCGGCGCGATCACCATCATCAACGAAAACGACGCGGTGGCTACCGGCGAAATTTCGTTCGGCGATAACGACCGGCTGGCCGCGCTGGTGGCACAGACCGTCGGCGCCGATCTGCTGCTGCTCTGCACCGACATTGACGGCCTCTATACCGCCGCGCCCGGCACGCCCGGCGCGCAGCGGATCCCCCTGGTGCGGGACTTTTCGGAACTGGCCGGGATCAGCCTCGGCACGGTCGGCTCCAAGGTCGGCACCGGCGGCATGGTGACAAAGCTGGAGGCCGCGCAGATCGCGACGGAGGCGGGGTGTGCCACGCTGGTGCTGCAGGCCTCGGATCTGCCGCTCGTGTTTTCGCGCCTCGCAGAGGGCAGTGAGCACTGCCCCGGCACGTTCTTTGCGGCCAGCGACTCCTGCCGCGGGGATCGCAGGCAGTGGCTCAAGCACGCCGCACGTGCCGGAGGCAGCCTGACGGTAGACGAGGGCGCGGCCAAGGCCCTGCAAGAGCGCAACGCTTCACTCCTATTCGCGGGGATTTGCCAGGTGCGCGGCATTTTCGCGCAAGGCGCCCCGGTGGACATCGTGGGCCTTGACGGAAAGCTAATCGCACGCGGTTTCGCTACGCAGTCCAGCGAGATAGTGCGCAGGTTGCAGGGCATGAACCTGCAGCGCATGGAGGACGAGCTGCCGGGGGCCCTGATGCGGCAGGTGGCAACGCCCGTGGCCGTGCACAGAGACAACCTGGTGCTGCTTTAAACGGCCCGGCCCGGTAACATCGGGACATGAGCGAAGCTACCCGAAAGCCCGCGACGCGGGACACCAGCGATGTTACGGCCCTGGTACACGAGCGCGTCCGCCTGGCGCGCAGCGCCCAGCCCACGCTGGCGGCGCTGAATCGTGAAAAGAAAGACGCCCTGCTACACACGCTGGCCGATGCCCTGGTGGCCGACAGCGAAGCGATCGTGGCAGCGAACGCCCTGGATCTGGACGCGGCCTGCGAAGCGGGAATGACGCCGGGGCTGCTGGATAGGCTACGGCTAGACACCCAGCGGGTGGCTGCTATCGCCGCCCAGCTGCGGGATACGGCGGCGCTACCGGACCCGGTGGGGGAGATCACGCGCGGGGGAGTGCTCGCCAACGGGCTGCGTTTAAGCCAGGTGCGGGTGCCGCTGGGCGTGGTGGCCATGATCTATGAGGCGCGGCCCAACGTGACCGTTGACGCCGCCGGGCTTTGCCTGAAATCCGGTAACGCCGTGGTGTTGCGGGGCGGATCCGCCGCCGCGCACACCAACGAACGAATCGTGGCGTGCCTGCGAGCCTGCCTAGCGGCGCAGGGGCTGCCGGAAAACCTGGTGGTCGGGGTAGACGGCTACGGTCGTGAGGCGGTCACCGCGCTGCTTACCGCACGCGGGCTGGTGGACGTGGCCATTCCTCGCGGCGGGGCCGGGCTGATCAACCACGTGGTTACACACGCCCAGGTGCCCGTCATAGAAACGGGCACGGGGAATTGCCACATCTTCGTGGACGAATCCGCCGATCTGTCGGCCGCCTACGAAATCGTGTTGAACGCTAAAACGCAGAAGGTCGGTGCCTGCAACGCGGCGGAGACGCTGCTCGTACACCGCAGCGTGGCGGCCGACTTCTTGCCCGAATGCGGCCGCCTGCTGGGCGCGGCCGATGTGACGCTGCACGCCGACGAGGAATCTGCCGCCTTGCTTAACGACTGCGGGGCGCGGGTGCTTCCGGCCGAGGAAACCGACTGGTCCAGCGAATACCTGTCCCTAGACCTCGCGGTGAAGATCGTGGCCGACGTACAGGAAGCGGTCACTCACATCCGGGCCTACTCGACCGGCCACACGGAGGCGATTTTGACCGCCAGCCTGCCCAGCCAGGAATATTTCCTGCGCGAGGTAGACGCCGCCGTGGTGATGTGCAACGCCTCCACCCGGTTCTCGGACGGCGGCGAATTCGGTTTCGGCGCGGAGATCGGAATATCGAACCAGAAGCTGCACGCCCGCGGCCCGATGGGCCTGCCTGAGTTGACCACCACAAAATGGTTGTTGATTGGGGAGGGTCATACCCGGCCTTAGCCCGTTCCTGTGACAGAATGGCACAGTTAGCGATATACCAACCAGAAAGGCATGCGAATGCTGGACAACGTAGTGCTGCTCGCTGAGGGCGCCGCGCACCACGCCGAAGGGCTTGACCCCCTATACGCAGCCGGGGCCACGTTCGTCATCCTGATGTCCCTGCTGGGAATCACGTTCCTTTTCAGCAGCATGACCGATAAGGACGCTGCCCAGAAGCCGCTGAGCGGGACGGATGCCAAGCACTAGTTCTCCCCGCCGCCGTATCGGTGTCATGGGTGGGACTTTCGATCCCATCCATCACGGGCACCTGGTGGCGGCAAGCGAGGTGCAGAGCAAGTTCGCTCTGGACGAAGTGATTTTCGTACCGACCGGACAGCCCTGGCAGAAGGCGGAGCGAAAGATCTCCGATGCGGAACACCGCTATCTGATGACGGTCGTTGCCACCGCCGCCAACCCTCGCTTTACGGTCTCCCGGGTCGATATCGAACGGCCCGGCAGCACCTACACGATAGACACGCTGCGCGACCTGCGTCGGCAATACCCGGATGCGGAACTTTTCTTCATCACGGGTGCCGACGCGCTGCGCAACATAGTGAGTTGGAAGAGCGCCGACGGCCTCTTCGATCTCGCCCATTTCGTGGGGGTCACCCGGCCCGGCCACGAACTTGATACCGCCGGAATTCCGGAAGATTCGGTCACCCTGATCGAGGTTCCGGCCATGGCGATTAGCTCTACCGACTGTCGGCGCAGAGTCAGCGCCGGGCAGCCCGTCTGGTACCTGGTGCCCGACGGGGTAGTGCAATACATCAACAAATACGCTCTGTATGTGGGAAGTGAGGACGATGTCCGCTCCTAAAGCCCCGGTAGAAAAGAAGCCGCGCCGCCACGGTAGGCGTGCGCGGGCAGCAGCCAGCGTCGAGGAGGCTTCGACGCGCCCGGCGGTGAAGGGCCGCCGACGCGCCGCAAACCAGAGCGACGAACTGCCACTGACTTACCGCCACGCGGTGCGTCCGCCGCAGCAGGACGAGCCGCGTCCGCTGCTTAAGCGCCTCAAGCGCCTCGTCGGGCGTGATGAGGAAACTCAGGCCCTGGCGGAAGCCCCGGTCAAGGCAAACGCGCGTACCGAAGTCGCGGGGGCTGCCGATCAGGACTTCGGCGAGCTTTCCGCCGAGGAAGCGCCTACCCCCGTGGCCGCCCCGCGTTTCGAGGGCACCGTGCTGCAGACCCGTTCGCGCCTGGGCGAGAACCCGCTGTTCTGGATCAGCTGGGCAGTGGTCATCGTGGTGCTGATCGTGCTGGTGGCGCTGCTGGTAAACGGCCTGCTGTCCTCCGGCAAGACGGAGGCGGCGGCGCTGGCTGCCGCCCTGCTGCCCGGAAACTGGCCCGCAGGCCTGGCCTGAGCCGGAACCAATTTTTCAGACTTTTCATCCCTTAGCTAAGGAGCCTTGTGAGCGCCTCTAAAGAAGCCATCGAACTTGCCCGCGTAGCGGCTAGTGCCGCCGCGGAAAAACTGGCGGAAGAAATCATCGCCCTCGACGTGAGCGAGCAGCTCGTCATCACCGACGCTTTCGTCGTCTGCTCGGGAAGCAGCGAGCGCCAGGTATCCGCGATCGTGGACGGGGTTGAAGAGGCGCTGCTCAAGCTGCGGGTTAAGCCGCTGCGCCGCGAGGGCGAACGCGACGCGCGCTGGGTGCTGCTGGACTTCGGTGAGATCGTGGTGCACGTACAGCACGCGGAAGACCGCGCGTTCTACGCACTGGAGCGCCTGTGGCGCGACTGCCCCGAGATCGAACTGGACCTGCCCGCAGAGGGCACCGCAGACGCTTCGTGAGCGCCGCCCGCTTAATCCTGGCCCGGCACGGCGAAACCGAATACAACCGTGCGGGGCGGCTACAGGGGCAGACCGACATTGATCTGAACGAAGCCGGCCGGGCGCAGGCGCGTGCGCTTGCACGCACCGTGGCGGCGCTTCCCGCCGCGGAGAGGCCGGTGGCGCTGTTCTCTTCGCCGCTGCGCCGCGCTTTGGAAACCGCGCAGGCGGTAGGGGACGCGCTCGGGCTGGCGGTGCGCACTGATGAGCGCCTGCTAGAGCGAGGATTCGGCATCTGGGAGGGCCTGACGGGTGAAGAAATCTTCTCCGGCTGGCCCGAGGACGCCCGCGCCTGGCGCGGCACTGGATCGGTAGACCCTGCCATCGGCCTGGAATCGCGCACCGCCACGGCTGAGCGCTACGCGCAGGCCTGCCGCGAAATCATGGCTAGGCACGCGGGGGAGTGCGCCATGATCGTCTCCCACGGCGCGGCCACCCGCCTCGCGATAGGCGAACTGCTGGGTCTGGACGCGGAGGCGTTCAACGGGATTGCAGGCCTGAACAACTGCCACTTTTCCACGCTCGTACCGCTGCGCGACTACGGCCAGGAAGGGCTAATGCGGTTGTCGTCACATAACACCGCTCCCGGTTTTGGCAGTGGCGGCGAAGCGTAGTAAAGTATTCATGTCGGCCCGGGAACGGGCAAGAAACGACACGGGGCTATGGCGCAGTTGGTAGCGCGCTTCCATGGCATGGAAGAGGTCAGGGGTTCGATTCCCCTTAGCTCCACTATTAATGGCATCTCATTCTGGGGTGCTATTTTTTTTGATTACCAGTAAGGCTGACTCTATTGAGTTCTACCACTCCCACCAGTTCCCGTTTTTCTAATACTGATTCAAAAAAAAATCGCTATTTATGGATGGATATCCTAAGAGGGTCGGCGATACTACTAGTAGTCTTGTTCCATGCTTACGCCGCGGCGGTTAGATACGCGGATGCCAAAAATATAAACTATGCCGAATCCGCACTATTTGATGCTCTAATATGGGTTAACGAATTCTTTCAGTCTTATAGAATGCCGACTTTAATGCTTTTATCGGGCATTCTACTTCAGGCTTCTTTTAGAAAACCCCTTGCAAGATATTATGAAGGTAAGGTTAGAGGGATACTTTGGCCTTTCTTAGGGTGGCAAGCCTACCAGATTCTATACCTAGGTAGCATACTTAGTTTGTTTGAGTATCAGAACTGGATTATGACTACCTACCTCTGGTACCTATCTTTTTTGTTTGTACTGTATATAATCGCACCCACTTTTAGGTTCATTCCGTCTCCTGCTATTCCTATAATATTTTTTACGGCAATGCAAGCATCTGTTCATTTTAATGGCGGGACTGAGTCGCAGCTTACTTCACTGTTATTTTTCGGAATATTTTTTGGCGTGGGCAATGTTATCGGCGTCCACATGAAAAAATTTATGCGCCTTCTTGAGACGAATGTTTTCCTCCTGCTGCTTCCCATGACGGCATTCGTCGGCGCATCGCTGTGGGGAGGAGGGATAAAGGGAGTGTATCTTACCCTTAGTGGCCTGCGTATATTAATGGTTTTGGTTGGAATTTTGGGGCTTATTGGGCTGGTCAATTTTCTTTCCTCAAGATTTGATATGAAGTTCTTGAAATGGGCAGGAAAGAATTCAATAGTATTTTATGTAGTGCATTTTCCAGTGCAGCAGCTTGTAGGGGATATTTTTATACACAAGTTACCCGGAATTGCAATTTCCCCGACTGCCTATTGGGTATTAATTTCAGGTGTTAGCATTGGCGTTTGCTCTCTCTTTGTGGCACTGAGAAAGTTTTCTGTTGTTGAAATTCTTTTTGTCGCTCCCCGGTCGAGTAAAATTGAAAAATGCTTTTCTATGCTAAAATTCAATGCAGGTAAAACTGGATAAAATTTTTCCTACGCCTTGAATGTGTAATAAGGTTCTTTCGTGTCGAATTAATCGTTCTCATTCCGAAACCTAGTGCACCTGGTGTGTCAGCGGGTTTAGGAAGGATTAGTGTGCGTTAAATTGACTATGTGTATCTATGTTGAATGTTGAAACTTAGGGGTAAGGTAAGCATTGTCTGTACCTAACAACTAGATATATATGTGAGGCTACGGTGCTCACCGTTCTTAAATTCCTGTACAAGGAAAACCAGATCATTTTGGTTTCGTCAGCCTAGTTCCCCTGCTTTTCCTGCTCAGGAAAACATCCGTACGCACGCCGTCTGGTACTGCTTGGGGGCGACGGTCTTCAGCTTCCTAAATATCGGTATGGAAACCTACTGGACACTGACCGACACCTATCTGACCGACTCTTGGTGGTTGACGATCAATAACCAGATCACGAGTGGTTCGATAGGTTTAGTGTTGTTCACCGTCGTTATGTTCCAGGGGGTGATCAAGCCCTGGAACACCGTAACCAAGCAGCTTTACGCGATCCGCGGCGAAATATCGATCCTGGCCTGCATCTTCTCCTTTGCTCACCTGATGGTTTATGGCCTGGGATACTTCTACGGCGGCGATGACGAGTTCGAACTTCCCTACGAAATCCTGTTCTACACCTCCCTGGCTCTGTTGCTGATCGGTATTCCGCTGTTCATTACCTCCTTCAAGAAGATTCGTTTCTCGATGAAGGCGGCGGCCTGGCAGAAGCTGCACAAGTGGTCCTACGCGTTCTACTTCATCCTCTTCGCGAACGTGATTTTGGTGTTCGTGCGCAGGATCCTGGTATTCGGTGAATACCTAGAGAAAGAACCCGCCTACCTGGTAGACACCTACCTTTCGCTGGTCCTCTACACCGGTATTTTCGTCGTGTACACGGTGCTGCGCATCAAGACCGACCGCAACCGTCGGGAAAAGGAAAAGCTGCGCGAAGAACGCCGCAAGGCGCACGAGAGGGGCGTGTCGCTACACGCCGGCAGCTAACTCTGCGGCCTCCAGAGTCGTTTCGGTCGGCACTCCTTGCGCCCCTCGATACTTATTTGTTCACATTTCTAACTTTCCCCTTGTTCTCTGCACTACCAGGAGTATCATCGTCAGTATGTTCAAGATGGTCGAGATTATGAACGGGTGCGCAGGCTAGAGAAGCCGCGTAGCCGCCGTCTTGCGCACCCACCCTTCACGCAAAGCAGTGAAGGGTTTTTTTGTTTGCCCAAACACACCACAAGACCAGGAAGAATTCCCATGTCTAACACCCCCGTCAGAGAAGTCTGGTCATCGCGTACCGTCTTCTTGGCAGCCGCCATAGGCTCGGCTATCGGCCTAGGCAACATCTGGAGGTTCCCCTACATCGCCTACCAAAACGGTGGCGGCTCGTTCCTCATTCCCTACGTCATCGCCCTCGTCACCGGCGGCGTGGCGATGCTCTTCTTCGACTATGCGATCGGCCACCGTTTCCGTGCCGCCCCGCCGCTTGCTTTCGCGCGGATACGCCGCTGGGCGGAGCCGTTCGGCTGGGTGCAGACGCTCATCACGTTCTTCATCGCCGTCTATTACATGGCGATCCTGGCCTGGGCTGCTTTCTATACCTACTACGCGGCAACGCTGGCCTGGGGAGACGACCCCGATAAGTTCTTCTCTCAGGAATTCCTGCAGGCCGACACCGCGCATGTGCACACAGGAACCTTCATCCCGGGCCTCACCGTGGTGCTGGCCATCCTCTGGGTGGTTTTGCTCCTCGTCATGTCCCTCGGAGTGGAACACGGTGTGGGGGCGGTATCCCGCTACGCGGTGCCCGCGCTGGTCGTGCTGTTCCTGATCATCACGGTGCGGGCGCTCACCCTGCCGGGCGCCGCGCAAGGCTTGGACGCGTTGTTTACCCCCAACTGGTCGGCGCTGCTTGACCCGACGGTGTGGATGGCGGGCTACGGCCAGATCTTCTACTCGCTCGCCGTCGGCTTTGGAATCATGCTGACGCAGGCCTCCTACCTGAAGCGGCGCACCGACATCACCACCACCGCCTGGACGGTCGCTTTCGCGAATTCCTGCTTCGAGGTAATGGCCGGCATCGCGGTGTTCTCCGCGCTCGGCTTCATGGCGCAGCAGAGCGGCGCGGCCGTGGGTGACGTCGTCTCCTCCGGCATCGGCCTGGCCTTCATCGCCTTCCCCAAGATCATCTCCACCATGGCGGGCGGCCCGTTCTTCGGGGTGCTGTTCTTCGGTTCGCTCTTCCTGGCGGGCTTCACCTCCATGTTCTCCATCATCGAGGTACCGATCTCGGCCTGCATGGACAAGTTCAAGTGGGGCAGGAAGAAGGCGGTTGTGGTCGTCGGCTCCACCGCTGCGCTGTTCTCCCTGGTGCTGCTGCCCACCACCACGGGCCTGGCCACGCTCGACATCATGGACCGCTTCATCAACGTCTTTGGCATTGTGTTGATCGCCCTGCTCACGCTGGTGGTAGTCGGTTGGGGAGCGAAAATGTTCCCGGTGCTTTCCCGCCACCTCGATGCCCGCTCGACCATCCGTACCCGCGGCTGGTGGACGGCCGCCGTCGGCGTGCTGACCCCGGCGGTTCTCGCGGTTACTTTCTTCGGCAACGTGAAAGAGCTCCTCGCCAGCCCTTACGAGGGCTACACCGGGCCGCAGCTACTAACGTACGGCTGGGTGCTGGCTGCGGTGATCTACACCGCCGCGCTGGTGTTCACGTTCGTGCCCTGGCATAAGGACACCGATTTCTCCCTGCCGGAGGAATTCCGCAACGAGGAAAACACCCCGCCGGTAGAAAACCGCGCGCACTGACCTAGGAGGAAAAGACATGTCTCTATCTGCAATCGTCATGATGGTCGTCTACCTCGGGGTAGTCGGTGGCGGCTTAGTTGCGGGTGCCGTAGTGATGGCTACGCACCCCGACGAAACCGCCGGAGAGCTCGCGGTAAACGAGAAATAACCTTTAGCCTGGCGCGCCACGATAAACGCCGCGCGCCAGGCTAAACAGCTGAAACAGGTGGGTGTGGCTCCGGTACCGGAGTCACACCCACCTGTCTTATATGAAGAGGAAAGTTTGTGAGGAGGCAGCGGGCGGGTGGAAACTACTCCCAGCTCGCCTTGGCGGGATCTGTCCCGTGCGCCAGGGCATTCGCGTTGGTGGCGGCCGATAGCCACTCGCTCAGACCCGTGCGCAGGCTCTCGTAGCGGGAGGTGAAACGTTCATCGGCCAAATACATGCGTCCGAGCAGAACCTGCTTTGCGTGGGTGACCTCGAACATGGCACTTAGCGCTTCCCGGTATTCCTCCGCCAAAGCCATCCCCTCTACGCTGTCGGGGGCGATACCGGAAGAAACGGCCAAGGCGCAGCGCTCCTCGATACCCTTCAAGCGATCCACAAATTCCTGCCAATCTGAGCGCTCATTCGTGCCTGTCGTTGCTGGCTAACCTGCCAGTCATGGGTATCTCCCCATCTTTCTGCCGCCTCTTCGTCCCAGGCCGGGTTCCATTCTTGTCCCAGGATCTCGGCTCTCTCTGCCACGCTTACCGGCGTTTTGGCCATTTCTTTCTCCAATAGCTGCTCTACTGCGGTGATCTTTTTCGTCAGGGTTTCCCGCTGTGCCAACAGCAACTCAAGCTGGCTAACCAGATGCTCTTGCGGCGAGGCGGGATTGTCGAGCAAAAGCCTGATTCTGGCAAGCGCCATGCCCGTTTCCCTGTAAACAAGCGCCCTCTGCAAGCGTTCCACGTCATGCTCGGTATAGATCCGATAACCAGCGGGGGAGCGGCGGCTCGCGGGAGCTAAACCAAGCTCATCCCAGTGATGCAACTGGCGCACGGTCAAACCGAGCATGGTGGCCACTTCTCCCACGCTGTATAGGGGCTTTTTCTTCATGCCCTCCACTCTGAGGCCCCACGTAGTGTCAGGCTCAAGAAAAAACATTGTGTGTTACATCACCTATGTGTGGGGGAGTCGCAACTTAGGGGCAAGATAAGCCTTGCCTTATTTAATAACTAGATAGATTTGTGAGGATGCGGTGCTTACCGTTCTTAAATTCCTGTACGAGGAAAACCAGATTATTTTCGGTTTTGCTGCGCTGGTTCCCCTGCTCTTCCTGCTTCGGAAAAATATTCGTAAGCACGCCGTCTGGTACTACCTGGGGGCGACGATTCTCTGCTTCCTCTCAATCGGCATGGAAATCCACTGGGGCCTCACCGATACCTACCCGACCGAAACCTGGTGGTGGCCCATCAACAGCCAGATCAGGCGAGGTTCGTTTGGTTTCGTGCTGTTCACCGTTGTCATGTTCCAGGGGGTGATCAAGCCCTGGAACACCGTAACCAAGCAGCTTTACGCGATTCGCGGCGAAATATCGATCCTGGCCTGCATCTTCTCCTTTGCTCACCTGATGGTTTATGGCCTGGGATACTTCTACGGCGGCGATGACGAGTTCGAACTTCCCTACGAAATCCTGTTCTACACTTCCCTGGCTCTGTTGCTGATCGGTATTCCGCTGTTCATTACCTCCTTCAAGAAGATTCGTTTCTCGATGAAGGCGGCGGCCTGGCAGAAGCTGCACAAGTGGTCCTACGCGTTCTACTTCATCCTCTTCGCGAACGTGATTTTGGTGTTCGTGCGCCGGATCCTGGTATTCGGTGAATACCTAGAGAAAGAACCCGCCTACCTGGTAGACACCTACCTTTCGCTGGTCCTCTACACCGGTATTTTCGTCGTGTACACGGTGCTGCGTATCAAGACCGACCGCAACCGTCGGGAAAAGGAAAAGCTGCGCGAAGAGCGCCGCAGGGCGCACGAGAGGGGTATGTCTTTGCACGCAGACAGCTAACCACCCCTTTGCGGTGAATGACCCGGCTAGACTCGTTAGTAACTAGCCGGGTCATTAGCATCTAAAGCCTGTAAGGAAAACCGTGTCATCCCGCAAGAACAGCCTCAAGATCACCAGGCGCGGACTGCTCGCGGGGAGTGCCCTCGCGGTGACAACGTTGCCTGCCCGGGCGGCCACCCCGTATCGCGATGTACCGCAAAACAGCATGTTTTACCGCGAGATCATGTGGGCCAGGCAGCAGGGAATATTAAAAGGCTGGTGGGACAACACTTTTCGACCCCTAGAAAACATAACGCGCGAAGCGTTCGCCGCCATTCTTTACCGGCTAGCGGGCAGCCCGGATTATGAAGCCCCGGAAGAAAGCCCTTTCGCGGACGTTGACGACAAGCGCGAGTTTTATCGGGAAATTTGCTGGAATCTGGAGCAGGGCATATTCACCGGCTGGCAGGAGGATAAAACCTTCCGTCCTGACCTGCCTATAGCGCGTGACGCGGCGGTGACGGTGCTTTACCGCATAAGCGGGCGGCCCGCGATAGGCGTTTGCGCTCCCGTGCCCGATGTGCCGACGGATTACGTTTTCCGTAAGGAAATCGAATGGTCGCGTTCGCGCGGCTACATGACCGGCTGGCCCGACGGACGCTACCTGCCCACCGCCCCCATTCATCGAGACGCGGCGGCTGCCCTTATCTACCGTTACGTGAACGGCGGCGTTTTCGGCAAAGACGTAACCGTGACGGGGGCGCTCGGGGTTGCCTACTGGGCCGTCGGCGGGCCGCACGGAAAACTAGGCCTACCCGAAGGGAACGCTAACGACCTCACCTCCCAGGTGAGCGGAAATCGCGGCGCGCAGCAAAAATTTGCCGGAGGATACGTGGCATGGAGTCCCGGAACGGGCGCGCACGCGGTACGTGGACAGATTGCTATGAGATACGCGCAGGCGGGAGCAGCGCAAGGCGAATTCGGCTTTCCGACCTCTCCGGAGAGCAGGCAAGGCGATAGTTTCCGGCAAAGCTTTGAAGGCGGGCAAATCATGCACGCCGTTCCCTGGACACCGCCGCGAGGAATGCACGGGCCAGTAAACAAAATAACCCCGGTGAAAGGCGGCGTTGCGATCCGGCGCGGCTGGAACGGCACCAGGGTGCGCATCATCCAAAAGAAACTGGGGATAGCGCGTACCGGAGCCAGGCAAACCTACGATTATGAAACCCAGCAAGCTGTTAAAGCGGTGCAGCGTCGGCACAAACTGCCCGTTAACGGCATAGTAGATGCCGCCACCTGGCGGCACATAGCGCCCGAATATCCGTTCGACATGGATGCCTGGCAGACCCCCATTCGAGTACCGGAACACGCCAGCAGACAGCAGCGCATAGACGAAATGATCAGGTTCGTGCGCAGCGTCTACGGCAGTCCATACACCTGGGGCGGTGCCGGGTGGCGCGATAGCAGCGTAGCGGGATACGACTGTTCCGGTCTTTTGCTGCAGGCCATGTATTCGGCAGGACTGGACCCGCAACCGGTAAACGTTGTGGCGCACGCGGAACCCTCATACCGCAGCTCGCAAATGTTTTACGCCGACAAGCGCCTGCTCAGCGTGCCGCTTGCGCAGAGAAAACGCGGAGATCTGATTTTCTACGGAAACTCGCGCGGCACAGTAACTCATATTGCCATTTACCTGGGGGACGGCAAGATCGCGCACGCTGCGGAAAGAAACGTTCACGAACGCGCCTATAGCAGCGTGGTTTGGGGAAATAGGTACGTAAAGCCCTACGTGAAAAGACCGTTCCCGTGATGCGTAACCCGGCGGCTTTAGCAGCCTGCGCCGCACTGTTACTGCCGCTTGCCTCATGTGCCCCGAAAACCACGTTCGAAAGCGAAACCGCCATGACTCAGCCGCCGCTACACCCGGTAGAAAAAGTAGACGAAAACGGCTTATTGCCGCCCGATCCCGCAGACGTATCCGGTAAAGAAGAATCGTTAGACGGTGCATTCGCGACTCCGCCGCTCAGCGAAGAGGACGCGCAGCCGGTAGACACGCAGCTCGCCGTTAGCGACGGAAAACGCAATGTGACGGTATTCGCCTACCTGCAGGAAGCGGTGCCCGGGGGAGTCAGTGTGGAACTGCACATCACCTGCGACGGTGAGGAACCGGTGGCGCTGTCGGACATAAACATCACCGCGAGTGCCGACGGCGGGGCCGGGGCAAGTGCAAAGCTACCCGAGCGGCGGCTTTCCTTTGGGCAGAGCTGGAACGGGGAAGCGAAGCTGCAGCTCGGCGGCGGGCCGTACGCTCCGGGAAGCATCAAACTTGGTTTTACTCTGGGAAACGGAGAAACCGTTTACACCACGGTGTGATGCACGCGTAAAAATTTAGGCGAAAATACCCCTTTAAAGCCCTTACTTGCAAGTAACGAATTTTTCGCTTGTATCAGTATTTGTGCGCATGGACTTTTGTCCCTAAAAAGCATTTTTACCGCACCTAATATCTAAGCGTTTGCCTAGATGAAAGGAACGGCAAAATGCAAAATCTGTTCGTTAAAACCGACCCCAGCAGGCGGCGCATCGGAGTAGCGCTACTGGTAGGCGTCATAACCGGTACGATCTCCGCCATCGTAAAGTTCGGCTGGGAGGTTCCCTTCCCGCCCCGCACCCCGATGCGAGACATGACCAACCCGCCGCAGGCGCTGCTGGAACTGTTCGGAATGAGCCCCGACACCTCGCACCTGATGGTGATCTACAACGGGAACGAACGCCCCATCATGTCGTTCCTGATCCACTTCTCCTTCGCGATCGCTTTCGGCGTCATTTACTGTGTGGCCGCGGAATACTACCCGGGAATTAAGCTCTGGCAGGGTGCAGCCTTCGGCTTCCTGGTGTGGGTCGTATTCCACCTGCTGCTGATGCCCGCCATGGGGCTAGTGCCGCCGATGTGGGGCCAGCCGTTCGGCGAACACTTCAGCGAATGCTTCGGACACATTTTCTGGATGTGGTTGATCGAACTAACCAGGCGCGACCTGCGTAACCGCATTACCCACGAGCCCGACGCGGAAGTTCCGCTCTCTGCGGCAACCCGCTGAAACCAAAGCTCGAAAAGCTAAAAATAGGGGCCGGTACGTATTGCACGTACCGGCCCCTCATTTTCTCAACGCGGATCTACCCGCGCGCGAGGAAAGAAATCACTGCTCGATGACGGTGCCGTCCGGGATGTTCTCCGGGCAGGTCGGCTTCACGGTCACGTCACCGCGCACCGTGACGTCGGCACCAAAGGTGTGCTTGCCTTCCACGGTAAGGGAGGTTGCGTCCTTGATCGAGGGGACGCCCTTCGGGAAACGCTCCTCGAAATCGCCGATCAGCTTGTAGTAGTCGTTATCCAGCTTCACCAGCGGCACCGTCTCCACCTGCTTGACGAGCGCGTAATCGTCGTCCAACACGTACGCGTCGGAACGCACCAGCAGCAGGTCACTGGTGGCCTTCACCGGCAGGAAACGGGCGCGCTCCACCACAATCGCGGTAGCACCCTCGAACACCTCGATGGCGGCACCCATCGCGGTCTCGATCTGATACACCTTGGTACTGGACTTATCGGAGGGATCCACCGTCTTTTCGTTGCGGATCATCGGCAGGCCCAGCACGCCCCGGCGCTCCTCCAGCGTTTCCTTCAGCACCCGCAGGTTGAACCAGAGGTTGTTGGTGTGGAAGAACGGGTGGCGGTTTTCGTCGGTGAAAAACTCCATCTGATGATCGGGGGTCTGCGCCGTATCACGCAGGATCAGGCGGCCGTCGCTCTTGCGGATGGCCAGGTGGCCGCCCTTACGATCCGCAACGGTGCGTCGGCACAGCTCGGCGGCGTAGGGCGCGCCCGACTGCGCGAACCAGCCCGCGATCTTCGGGCTGGGAACGGTGCCGAGGTTGTCGGAGTTAGACACCGACGCGTACTCGAAACCGGCCTCCAGCAGCTTATCGAGCAGGCCTGACGTCTCTAGGGCGGTGTAGATGTCTCCGTGTCCCGGCGGGCACCATTCAAGCTCCGGATCGGCGGGCCATTCGACCGGCTCCAGCCCGTCCACGGTCAGCTTCGGTTCCTTGTTCTGCACGAACGAGAGCGGCAGATCATCCACCGGCAGCTGCGGGTAGTTGCCCAGTACCTCCAGCGTGTCGGCCTCGGTACGGAAAGAGTTCATAAAGATTAGGGGCAGGCGGGAGCCGGTCTTTTCGCGCGCCGCCAGCACCTGCTTAACGATGATGTCCAGGAAGCGCATGCCGTCGCGCACCGGCAGAAGGGACTTAGCGCGGTCCATGCCCATCGAGGTACCGAGGCCGCCGTTCAGGTTAATCACGGCGAGCTTGCTGAAAGCCTCACGCTGGGTTTCCTCGTCTACCTCGACCTCCGCCAGCTGCGGCGGATCCAGGTAGGGGGTGATCGTTTCTTCGGGAATCTGGCCGGTGGTGCCGGCCTCCAATTTCTCGTAGTAGTGGCTGAAGACGTCGATCGCACGGTCTGCGACACCTGCGTCGCGCATCTTCTGCTGTGCCCTGTGGAGTGCCTCAATGCTCATGCTTTAACTCTAGTCGCCGCTTGTGTGATCGCCAACGCTTAACGTCCGCCGCCTGTCGGCCACTTGCCCGGTAGACTTAGAAACTATGAGCACAGTTTTGTCTGCGGTTGCCTGGCCCTATGCAAACGGGCCCCGACACATCGGCCACGTAGCCGGTTTCGGGGTCCCTTCCGACGTTTTCTCGCGTTACATGCGAATGGCCGGGCACGACGTGCTAATGGTTTCCGGCACCGACGAACACGGCACGCCGATCCTGGTGGCGGCAGACGAAGAGGGCATCACGCCCCGTGCGCTGGCCGACCGCAACAACCGCATTATCGTGGAAGACCTGGTAGCCCTCGGTCTTTCCTACGACCTTTTCACCCGCACCACCACCCGCAACCACTACGCCGTGGTGCAGCAGATGTTTGAGACGGTGCGCGATAACGGCTACATGATCGAACAGACCACCTCCGGCGCGATCTCTCCCTCCACCGGGCGTACGCTTCCCGACCGCTACATCGAGGGCACCTGCCCCCTGTGCAAGACACCCGGTGCGCGCGGCGACCAGTGCGATGCCTGCGGTAACCAGCTCGATCCGACCGATCTGATCGACCCGGTCTCCCGCATCAACGGGGAAACCCCGAAGTTCATCGAAACTAACCACTACTTCCTTGACCTGCCCGCGCTGGCGGAAGCCCTGGGGGAGTGGCTGGATGAGCGCGAAGAGTCCGGCACCTGGCGCCCGAACGTAATCAAGTTCAGCCAGAACATCCTTAAAGACATTCGCCCCCGCGCCATGACCCGCGACATCGACTGGGGCATTCCGGTTCCGGGCTGGGAGGACCAGCCGAGCAAGCGCCTCTATGTTTGGTTCGACGCCGTTATCGGCTACCTGTCGGCCTCCGTAGAATGGGCGCGCCGTATCGGCGAACCGGAGGCGTGGCGCAAGTGGTGGAACAACCCGGAGGCGCTCACCTACTACTTCATGGGCAAAGACAACATCGTCTTCCACTCCCAGATCTGGCCGGCAGAACTGCTCGGACAAAACGGTAAGGGAGCAAAGGGCGGCAAGCCCGGCCCGTTCGGGGAACTTAACCTGCCTACCGAGGTCGTTTCCAGCGAGTTCCTCACCATGGAAGGTAAGAAGTTTTCCTCGTCCAAGGGCGTGGTTATTTACGTACGCGACGTGCTTTCCCGCTACCAGGCGGATGCGCTGCGCTACTTCATTTCCGCCGCCGGGCCGGAAAACCAGGACGCCGACTTCACCTGGGCCGAATTCGTGGCACGCACCAACAACGAACTGGTGGCGGGCTGGGGCAACCTGGTAAACCGCACCGCCGCGATGATCGCGAAGAACGTGGGCGAAGTTCCCGCCGCGGGCGAGCTGGAGGACGTAGACCGGGCGCTGCTCTCCCAGATCGAGGCAGGCTTCGAGACCGTGGGCGGCATGATTCGTTCGCATCGTCAGCGCGCCGCGATCGCCGAAATCATGCGCCTGGTGGGAGAAGCCAACCGCTACGTTTCCGAAACCGAGCCTTTCAAGATGAAAGCGCCGGAACAGCGCCAGCGTCTACTCACCGTACTGCACACCCTGGCCCAGGCCGTGACCGACCTGAACACGATGCTGGCACCGTTCCTGCCGTTCTCCGCGAACCTGGTGGAAAAGGCGCTTGGCGGCGACCGAGTGGTGGCGCCGCTGCCGGTGATCGAGGAAGTGACCGATCTGGACGGCGACGAACAGTACCCGATCATCACCGGCGACTACACGGATGTTCCCGCCTGGGCACACCGTGAGGTTAAGGTGGGCGCCCCCGTCTCTAAGCCTTCGCCGATCTTCACCAAGCTTGACCCGAAGATCGTAGAGGAAGAGCTGGCTAGGTTGGAAAGCTAAATAGGGCTAGAAACAAATAGAGCGAAAAGCTTAGAAAAATGGGGAGGCGCGCATGGCGTGCCTCCCCATTTTGTTTGCTGCCTATCGGGATGGCTGTTTGCTGCCTACCGGGCACTGGCATGTGCCGTGAACGGATAGTTTCTGCTAGGTGGGCCAGGCGGGCCGTTAACGTTTGGGGGACGTTTATGGTGAGTTTTGGTGGGAGCGCTGTAACGCTTGGGTGCACTAACCGCTGCGAAAACGGGGTTTAACCCACCAAAAGTGCACCCAGGTGTAACGGGCAGCCAAAACTGCACCTAAGTGTTATCGGTGTGGTTAGAGTGCGCAGGTTAGCGTTGGTGCCCGTGCCCGTTGCCGTTTCTGTTCGTGGTGGCGGTGTGGGTTATAGGGGTTTTTCTTTGTCGAGCGGGATGTGGCGCGCGTACTGGTCGGGTTTGCTTTCGTTGCTGCCGTCGCGGGGTGGGACCTGGATAGGGGCCGGGGTGTGGTTTTCGCTGCCGAGGTAGGGCAGGAGCCGCATGATGTAGAACGAGCGTTTTTCCGAGGTGACGGTGATGGTGCCGTAGATGGGTTTCCATTCACCGTTGTTTACCTGGTATTGGCCGGTGTAGGTGGTTTCTAGGTAGGCGTCTGCCCAGCCCTCGTTGTAGTAGCGGTGGGTTATGTCTTTGTTTGGGAAGGGGCGGCCGGGC
>JAHUUK010000008.1 GCA_019218375.1 Dermabacteraceae bacterium TAE3-ERU5 | reverse complement strand
TTTTTTCACTAATCGTTTTGCGTTTTTTTTTTTTTGTAAAACTACATATTTTTTGGTTACGCTTTCGGTGTTGTGTTTTTTTTGTTTGTTTAATTGGTTTTGGTGTTGTTTTTATAAACTGGGTTTTTTCTAAATACTCGGTTACATCATTAAATATGTTAATATATTTTTGGGGGGGGGGGGGGGGGGTGGTTCCCCCCGCCCCCCACCGGTCTCTGCGTGTGGCAGCTAAACGCGCGTTATCTATGTGCGCGTTATCTAGATGTGCGTGAGTTACTGCTTTTCGCTATTCGGCGCGTTATCCGGCGTGTTGTCCTGCGCAGGGGCGGCCGTAGCGCCCTCGCTCTGCTGCTTTAGCAGGCTCGCCACCTCGCGGCGCAGGATCTTGCCGATCAGCGACTGCGGGAACTCGTCCAGCTGGTGGAAGCTGCGCGGCACCTTGTAGCCGGTGAGCCGGGCTCGGCAGTATTTGCGCAGTTCCTGCGGGTCTACCGTTTCGCCCAGCTTTTCTCCCGGCAGCAGCACTACCGCTGCGGCCACCTGGTCGATGCTGTCCTTGCCGGGCAGCGCCACCACGGTGGATTTCTCTACCGCCGGGTGCGAATCGAGAACCTGCTCGACCTCGCTGGGGGTGACGTTGAAGCCGCCCGTGATGATGATGTCCTTCTTGCGGTCCACGACGCGCACGAAGCCGTCGCTTTCCATCGCTACGACGTCTCCCGTGTGCAGCCAGCCGTCCTCGGTGAGCACCTGCGCGGTTTCCTCCGGGCGATGCAGGTAGCCGCTAAACACCTGCGGCCCGCGCACCAGCAGCTCGCCGGGCTCGCCGAGCGGCACGTCGCGGCTCGCGTCGTCCACGTCCACGATGCGCACCTCGGTGGAGGGGAAGGGGACGCCGATGTAGCCAATGCGGCGGTTCTCCCCGAACGGGTTACCGAACGTGACGGGGGAGGATTCCGTCATGCCGTAGCCCTCCACCAGAATGTGGCCGGTGGCTTTCTCCCAGCGTTCCGCGATGTCGGCGCTGAGCGTCATGGCGCCAGAAAGCGCGTAACGAATCTGGGTGAGCGCAATGCCTTCTTCCGCGGCGGCTTTCGCGATCCGGTCGAACAGCGGCGGCACGGCGTAGAGCACCGTGGCGGGCAGGCGGCGCATCTCTTTCAGCACCAGGCCGATCTCCGGCTTCGGGAACAACACCAGGTGCATGCCCTTGGAGATGCCGAAGATTAGGGAAAGCGTCATGCCGAAAGCGTGGAAGATCGGGAGCGCGGCGTAAGAGGTTTCCCTGCCGGGGCGAATGTCGGGCATCCAGGCCCCGCCCTGCACGGCGTTCGCCAGCAGGTTACGGTGGCGCAGCACGACGCCCTTCGGGTAGCCGGTGGTGCCGGAGGTGTAGAGGACCGCCGCCGGATCGTCGTTATCCGGGCGGGGATGCACGCCGGGGAGTAGGGAGGCGGAGGCGAACTCGCGGAAATCGACCACGCCGCGCACCTTCGCGGTGAGCGCTTCGCGGGCCTCCTTGGCCTTCTTTAGCGGCAGGCGCAGGGCGAGCCTGGTCTTTAGCGGCATGGCCTGGGTCGGGTCCACGCTCACGATGGTGTGCGGGCGCACGTCGTACGGAAAGTCCTGGATGGTTTCCACGGCCTTGGCCCAGACGATCGCGACGTCGGCCGCGTGATCTTCGAACATGCGCCGTAGTTCGCGGCCCGTGTAGAGGGGGTTGTGCATGACGGCAACCGCGCCGATCCGCTGGATCGCGTAAAAAGCGATTACAGCCTGCGGGCAGTTCGGCAGCACCATCGCTACCCGGTGGCCTTTCTTCACGCCGCGCTGCACCAGCGCCTGGGCAACACGGGAAACCTGTTCGCCCAGTTCGCGGTAGCTGAGGGTCTTGCCGAAGAAGGAAAGTGCGGGGCGGCGGCGGAAGGTGCGCACCGAGGTGTCGAACATGTCGGCCAGGCTTCCCTGCGGGACCTCGATCTGAGCCGGTACGCCGGGCGCGTACTGCTTAGTCCAATCGGGCAGCTCCACCCTTGGGGCTTCGGTGTTCGTCTCGGGGCTCAACGGCCGTCTCCTGACGTCGGGGATTTAGGGAAACTTGTACCAGTTTACGACGCGTAGCGAGTACCCGCTGGTATGTGTCGCGGTGTTTGCAGAGTCGTTATCTGCCGCGATTTCGATGCTTAATTCCGCCCCCGCAACGTCTGGGTGCCTCTTGACGTTCGGGTGCACTTTTCGCAGTTAATTCCACCCGGCGACGTTTGGGTGCACTAAGCGCTATTAAAACCCCGTTTAACCCACCAAAAGTGCACCCAAACGTCAGCTGCAACCAAAAGTGCACCCAAACGTTAAGGGAATAGAGGGGCCTCTCGTGGGATAGTCGCCCTGAGGAGATGGGCACTCTAAGCCCGGCATGTAATCCGCACCACAAAGAGAGTTGAGTGGAATAGACTCAACTTGGCTTGCGTTGTGAAAGATGACAGACAAACGTAGGCGATGAAAGCCCACGGATGGTCATAGACGTAAGACGCCGTAGCGCCAAAGGCGCGACCGGCCCGAAAGACAGAAAGGAGCAGGAGTGGACTTCACATTCACCACCCGCTCACAGGAAGCGGTAGCGGCAGCAGCGGAAGAAGCCACCGCGCGCAGCAACCCACAAATAGCCCCCGAACACCTGCTATCCGCGCTTCTCGGGCAGGCCGACGGAATCGGGCGGGCGCTCATAGCCCACCTGGCGGGCCCGCGCCTGGCTGAGTTGGAGACGGAAACGCGCTCCCTGCTGGACGCCCTGCCCACCGTGCAAGGCAGCCAGGCAGCCCGGCCGACGTTCGTGGGGGCAGGCTATGACGCGCTGGAAGCGGCCGGAAAAGAAGCGGCTCGCAGCGGCGAAGAATACATCTCTACCGAACATCTAGTAATTGGCGTGGCCAGCGGCAAGACCGCCGCCGCGCGCACCCTAAACAAATACGCAATCACCCCGGAAACCCTGCGCGAGGCGCTGCCCGCGGTGAGAGGAGGAAGCTACATGAATAACGAAAATCCCGAAGGCTCGTTCAAGAGCCTCGAAAAGTACGGTGTAGACCTGACCGCCGCCGCCGAAGCGGGCAAGCTAGACCCCGTGATCGGGCGCGACAGCGAGATCCGCCGCGTGGTGCAGGTGCTGAGTCGCCGCACCAAGAACAACCCGGTGCTGATCGGCGAGCCCGGCGTCGGTAAAACCGCCGTCGTGGAGGGCCTGGCCCAGCGCATTGTGGCGGGCGACGTCCCCGAATCCCTGCGCGGCAAGAAACTGATCTCCCTCGATCTTTCCTCGATGGTCGCCGGTTCCAAGTACCGTGGTGAGTTCGAAGAACGCATGAAGGCCGTCCTGGACGAGATCCGCACCTCCAACGGGCAGATCATCACCTTCATCGACGAACTGCACACCATGGTGGGCGCGGGCGGCAGCGGAGACGGCTCGATGGACGCCGGAAACATGCTGAAGCCGATGCTGGCGCGCGGTGAGCTGCGCCTGGTCGGTGCCACCACCCTGGACGAATACCGCGAACGGATCGAAAAGGATCCCGCCCTGGAGCGTCGCTTCCAGCAGGTGTTCGTGGGCGAACCCAGCGTGGAGGACACCATTACGATCCTGCGTGGCCTAAAGGACAAGTACGAGGCGCACCACAAGGTGTCTATTACCGACGCCGCGCTGGTCGCCGCGGCCTCCCTCTCTGACCGCTACATCACCGGCAGGCAGCTTCCCGACAAGGCCATCGACCTGGTAGACGAGGCGGCTTCGCGCCAGCGCATGGAGCTGGATTCCAGCCCCGTTGAGCTGGATATCCTGCGCCGCAGCGTGGACAGGCTGAAGATGGAGGAGCTGGCGCTCGCCGGAAGTGACGATCCCGGTAGCAAGGCGCAGCTCGCCTCCGTGCGGGAAATGCTCGCCAACAAGCAGGAGGAGGCCGACGAGCTCTCGGCCCGCTGGGAGCGCGAAAAGGCCGGACTGAACAAGGTCGGTGAGCTGAAGGCGAAGTTGGAGGACCTGCGCATGCAGGCCGACAGGGCGCAGCGCGAGGGTGACCTCGAGGCCGCCTCGAAGATCCTCTACGCCGACATTCCCGAGCTGAAGAAGCAGCTGCTTGCCGCCGAAGAAAACGACGATAAGCAGGAGGGTGACGAGAAGCCGCTCGTGGCCGACAAGGTCGGCCCCGACGACATCGCGGAAGTGGTGGCGAACTGGACGGGTATCCCCGCCGGGCGCCTGCTGCAGTCCGAAACGCAAAAGCTGCTCAGCATGGAAAGCATCATCGGTGAGCGTCTGATCGGTCAGCAGCGGGCCGTAACCGAGGTGGCCGACGCGGTACGCCGCGCGCGGGCCGGTATCTCCGACCCGAACCGCCCCACCGGTTCGTTCCTGTTCCTCGGCCCGACCGGCGTCGGCAAGACCGAACTGGCGAAGTCCCTTGCGCAGTTCCTGTTCGACGACGAGCGCGCCCTGGTGCGGATCGACATGTCCGAATACGGCGAGAAGCACAGTGTTTCCCGCCTGGTGGGTGCGCCCCCCGGATACGTCGGCTACGAAGAGGGCGGGCAGCTTACCGAGTCGGTGCGCCGCCGTCCCTACAGCGTGATCCTGCTGGATGAGATCGAGAAGGCTCACCCGGACGTATTCGACATCCTGCTGCAGGTGCTGGACGACGGTCGCCTGACCGACGGCCAGGGGCGCACGGTGGACTTCCGCAACACCATCCTGATCCTGACCTCCAACCTGGGGGCGCAGTTCCTGCAGGATGGCGAGCTGGAGACGGCGCAGCAGCACGAGCGCGTGATGGGCGTGGTGCGGGCCTCCTTTAAACCGGAGTTCCTCAACCGCCTGGACGACATCGTTATCTTCGACCCGCTCACCAGGGAAGATCTGGCCCGGATCGTCACCATCCAGGTGGCGCAGGTGGGCAAGCGCCTGGCCGAACGCCGGATCACGCTGGACGTTTCCGCTGCGGCTACCGACTGGCTGGCCAGCGAAGGGTTCGACCCGCTCTACGGCGCGCGTCCGCTCAAGCGGCTCGTGCAAAAGCAGATCGGCGACTCCCTGGCCCGCCTGGTGCTGGAAGGGGCCGTGCACGACGGGGACACCGTTGTGGTCGGCCTGGCTGAGGACGGGGACGGACTGGCACTGTCGGTCCAGCCCGGTCAGGAGTAAACCGGCGCTAGTACCCAGTCTCGGGTAGAACGCATTAATTAAGGGAGGGGTTCCCGGCCATAGGCCGAGAACCCCTCCCTTATTCGTATCCGACGGCGTTGGCCGCTTAGATAACCACGTTTACCAGCTTCGGGGCCACCACGATCACCTTACGGATCGGGTTATCGCCCACCAGCGCCTGGATCTTTTCGACCGCCAGCGCCTGCTTTTCCAGATCTTCCTTGGAAACATCGGGCGAGACCTCGATGGAGGCGCGCACCTTGCCGCGCACCTGGATCACGCAGGTCACCTTTTCCTCCACCAGGTAGCGTTCCTCGGCAACCGGGTAGGGTGCGCGCACGATGCCGCCCTCGTGACCGAGGCGCTGCCACAGTTCCTCCGCCATGTGGGGGGCGAGCGGGGCCACCATCAGCACCAGCGGCTCAATCGCCTCACGGGAAATCCGTTTCCCGCTGCCCGCCTGCTTGGTGAGGAAGTTGACCAGCTCGATCAGCTTCGCCACCACGGTGTTGAAGCGCATGCCCTCCATGTCGGCGCTCACGCCGGCGATGGTCTTGTGTACCGCCTGCAGGGTGGCTTCGGGGGCCGGTTCGTCGCTGACGATCAGCTCGCCGGTCTCCTCATCCACCGCCAGGCGCCACAGGCGCTGCAGGAAGCGCTGGGAACCGACCACGGCGCGCGTCTCCCACGGGCGGGACATGTCGAGCGGGCCCATGCTCATCTCGTAGACGCGGAAGGTGTCCGCGCCGTATTCGGCGCACATCTCGTCGGGCGTCACCATGTTCTTCAGCGACTTACCCATCTTGCCGTATTCCTGCTTGACCTCTTCGCCGTTGTAGAGGAACACGGTCTTGCCGTCGCGTTCCTCCTCCACAACGTCGGCGGCGGGCACGTACACGCCGCGGGCATCGGTGTAGGCGTAGGCCTGCACGTAGCCCTGGTTAAACAGCTTCTTGAACGGTTCGCGGCTGGAAAGGTGGCCCAGATCGAACAGCACCTTGTGCCAGAAGCGCGCGTACAGCAGGTGCAGCACGGCATGTTCGACGCCGCCGACGTACAGGTCTACGCCGCCGAAATCGCCCTCTCCGCGCGGGCCGAGCCAGTACTTCTCGTTCTCTGCCGAAACGATCTCGTTGGTATCGCTCGGGTCGATGTAGCGAATCTCGTACCAGGACGAACCGGCCCAGTTAGGCATCGTGTTGGTTTCGCGCAGGTAGGTGCGTTCGCCGTTACCGAGGTCGAGCGTGACCCGATCCCAATCGCGGTTGCGCGAAAGCGGGGTCTGCGGCTCGCTGTCGGCATCCAACGGATCGAACGTGCGCGGGGAGAAGTCGTCCACCTCGGGCAGGTCCACCGGCAGGTGCTCAGCGGGCAGGGCGATAGGCGTGGTCGGGTCGGCCTCGTCGTAAACGATCGGGAACGGCTCGCCCCAGTAACGCTGGCGCGAGAACAGCCAGTCGCGCAGACGATAGGTGGTCTTGGCGCGGCCGAAGCCCTCTGCCTCGGCGAACTCGGTTGCGCGCTGCTTCGCCTCGGCGATGCTCATGCCGTTCAGGTCCAGCTTGTCGCTCGCAGAGTTGATCTTGACACCGTCGCCCGTGTACGCGCCGCCCGCGAAATCGGCGGGAGGCTGCACGGTGCGGATCACCTCGATCTGGTACTTCTCCGCGAAATCCCAGTCGCGCTCGTCCTCGGCGGGAACCGCCATCACCGCGCCGGTGCCGTAACCGGCCAGCACGTAATCGGCGGCGAACACCGGGATGCGGCGGCCATCCATCGGATTGGTGGCGTACAGGCCGGTGAACACGCCCGTCTTTTCGGTCGCGTCGTCGGTGCGTTCCTCGTCGCTCTTAGCGGCGGCCTGCGCCTGATAGGCGGCGACGGCCTCGGCCGGGGTGGCCGCGCCACCGCGCCACACCTCGGGCACGTCGGCAGGCCACTGCGCGGGCAGGGAGGCGGGGTCGGCCAGCAGCGGATGGGTCGGGGTTAGCGCGCAGAAAGTAGCGCCGAACAGGGTATCCACGCGCGTCGTGAACACCTCGAATTCGCCCCCTTCGGGGCGATCGATCTGGAAAGTGACCTGCGCGCCATGCGAGCGGCCGATCCAGTTGCGCTGCATCGCCTTGATCGCCTCGGGCCAGTCCACGTGGTCGAGGTCGTCGGCCAGACGATCGGCGTAGGCCGTGATGCGCATGTTCCACTGGCGCAGCTTCTTCTTAAATACGGGGAAGTTGCCGCGCTCGGAGCGGCCCTCGGCCGTGACCTCCTCGTTCGCCAGCACCGTGCCGAGTCCGGGGCACCAGTTGACGGGGGTTTCCGACAGGTATGCCAGGCGGAACGAATCCACCAGCTCCTGCATGTGCTCCGGGTCGTACTGCACCAGCCAGTCAAACGGGGTGTCGTGCTCCGGGTTCCAGTGCTCTTCGGCGGGCTTACGGCCGACCCAGTACTCGGGCAGCTCCACGCCGAGGCGTTCCGCGAGCGCCCACGGATCGACGTCGCGATCCTGGATCGCGCCCTTCAGCTCGCTGATCGGGCGGGCGCGGCCCACCGTGCCGTCCTCGTTCTTAAAGTCCGGGTCGTACCAGGAGTTGAAGATCTGCAGGAATACCCACTGCGTCCACTTCACGTATTCCGGGTCGATGGTGGCCAGGCGGCGGTGCGGATCGTGCGAGAGGCCGATTCGGCGCAGCTGCGCGGCCATGGTCTCGATGTTGTCCAGGGTGGAGACGCGCGGATGTGTGCCGGTCTGCACCGCGAACTGCTCGGCGGGTAGGCCGAAAGCGTCGTAACCCATCGTGTAAAGCACGTTCTTGCCAAGCATGCGTGCGTGGCGCGCCACCACGTCGGTGGCGATGTAGCCGAGGGGATGGCCGACGTGAAGCCCCTTACCGGACGGGTAGGGGAACATGTCCATGATGAACATCTTTTCGTCACTGACCGGCCCCGCCAGCGCGCCCTCCGGGTTAGCGGCGGCAAACGCGTCGCTGCTTTCCCATTCGGCCTGCCAGCGTTCCTCGATCCGCCCCGCCAGTTCGGCGGTATAACGGTGCGGTGCTTCGCTCATGATTCCTCGCATGCTGATTGGCGTATATAGCTCTACCAGCTAAGTCTACGCGGGGCCGGGTGGGCGTAACCACCGGGGCGGTGGCGGGGCGGGTCCCGGAAGTAACCGGTGGGGGAGGCAGACGCCTGTCGGCCGAAGCCGGGCGCGGCATTTGCAAGCGAAATGTGACCGTCTTTCCCGGCCTGGGGCCTCCCGCGTGTGATGAACTGGTGGCTATGAGTGATAGCGAAAAATTCTTGCAGCTTGACGAGTTCGTTGCGACCCGGCGCCACACCGGCCTGGCACTTTCTCCCGACGGGGAACGCCTGATCGCCTCCGTGACGGAACTGAACGAAAAGAAGAACGCCTACGTCACCTCCCTTTGGCAGCTACCCACCCCGCATCCGGGAGCGCCGCAGAAGCCCGTTCGCCTGACCCGCGGCGGCGAGGGCGAGGCGTTTGCCGGGTTCACGCCCGAAAGCGATGTGCTGTTCACCGCGAAGCGTCCCGACACCTCCCGCCTACAGGGCGGCGTCGAATACGAAAAGCCCGAAAACCGGGGCGGGGACGACGAGCGCGTGCGGCTGTTCCGCCTGCCGCGTGAGGGCGGCGAGGCCCACGTGGTGAGCCGGCGTCGGCGCGGCTTCGCGAACCTCACCCCGGCCCGCACCGGCGGCCGCGTATTCTTCACCACCGGTTCCTCCCCGTGGGCGCTCAGCTCCGACGATGAGGAAGAGCTCGCCAAGGAACGCGCCGAACTCAAGGTGAGCGGTATCCTGCACACCACCTATCCGGTGCGTAACTGGGATCGCGACCTCGGGCCCGAGGTAAACCAGCTCTTCTTCTTCGATGAACTGGACGGCACCGACGGGGAACTGGTGCTGCACCGCGTCACCGCGCTGTCGGCCAGCGAAAACCTGGACGGCTACAGCATCAACGCCGACGGCACGTTCGCGCTCGCCGCCGTCACCCGTTCCACCACCGGCTATCAGCGCCGCACCGAGATCGTGGCGATTGACGTTAACTCCGGTATGAGCCAGGTAGTGCTTTCCCGCGAGGGGTATGACGTCAGCAACCCGCTGATCTCGCCGGACGGCTCGCGCGCACTGGTGTGGACCTGCCCCGCCTCCACCGACAAGGTGGCGCTGGCGGTGCGCCCCGAACTGTTCGACCTCGCGAGCGGCGAGGCGAAACCGCTCAACATGCGTTGGCAGGACGGCACGCCGTTCGAGGACTGGCCGAGCGATGTCACCTTCACCCCGGATTCGTCGGCCTTCCTGTTCACCGCCGACCACCGTGGGGCGGGCCTGATCGCCCGCTGCGACCTGGCCACCGGCACCGTCACGAAACTGACCGACGACCGCTGCCACTATGCGAGCCTCAGCCTCGACGAAGCCAGCGGCGATGTTTACGCGCTGCGGGATGCTATCGATGCCCCGCCGACCCCGGTCTGCCTGCCCGGTGCGGCCCTCGCGGAAGCGGCCGTGGAGCCGGTCACGGTGGAAACCCCCGTGCCCGCGTTTAGCGTGCCCGGCACCCTGACCGAGGTGGAGACTGTGGCGGAGGACGGCACGCCGCTGCGCGCCTGGCTCTGCCTGCCCGAAGGTGCCACCGAGCCGGCGCCGTTCCTGCTTTGGGTGCACGGCGGGCCGTTCGGGTCCTGGAATTCCTGGACCTGGCGCTGGAACCCGTGGACGGCCACCGCGCGCGGCTACGCGGTGCTGCTGCCCGACCCCGCTTATTCGACCGGCTACGGCCAAAAGATGCTGGATCGCGGCTGGGGGCAGATGGGCGGCACCCCGTTCGATGACATCATGCGCCTGACGAATGTGGCGCTCGAGCGCGAAGACATCGACGAAACCCGCAAGGCCGCGATGGGTGGCTCCTACGGCGGCTACATGGCGAACTGGATCGCCGGGCATACGGGCGACTTCTTCGACTGCATCGTCACCCACGCCTCGCTCTATTCGATGGAGCAGTTCCGTGCCACCACCGATACGTCGTTCTTCTGGGCCGAAAACCTGACCGACGAGCACAACAAGCTCTACGATCCGTGCCTGTTCGCGAAGGACATCGTCGCCCCCATGCTGGTGATCCACGGCGACATGGACTACCGGGTGCCGATCAGCGAGGGCCTGCGCCTCTGGTTCGACCTGCTTAAATACGCGAACGCGAGCCCCGAGGAACTTAAGCATCGCTTCCTCTACTTCCCGGACGAGAACCACTGGATCCTCAAGCCCGGCAACTCGGCCCTCTGGTACGAGACGGTGTATGCGTTCCTGGCCCAGCACGTGCTGGGGGAGGAGTTCAAGCGCCCCCGCCGCCTCGGCTAAGGCCGCTTAGCGGCGCTGTAGTGCCGACGTGGGAGGTGCCCACCCCGTACTCCGGGGTGGGCACCTCTTTGCGTTCTGGGGCTTTGACGTTTGGGTGCACTAAACGCTGCGAAAAGGCCCTTTAACCGGCGGTAAGTGCACCCAAACGTAACGCCCGGCAAAAAGTGCACCCAAACGTAACGTGAGAGCCTCAGAGAGGACGGATGAAAAGTGGACATTCGCTAACTTTGGCGATAGTTAACGAATATCAACTTTTATCAATAGTGTAAGTTCTTCCACTTTTCCCAAAAGTGCAGGTATATTCACTTCATGGACCTTCGCCGCATTCTTACCTCGCACGATCTCGGTGCTGCAGTCAAAGACGCCAGGGTTGCCGCCGGGCTTACCCAGGCACAACTTGCCGAATGTGCCGGGGTGTCTCGCGAATGGCTCATCGGGCTGGAGCGCGGTGCCAGACCGCGCGCTGAGTTTGCCAAGATCGTCGCCGTGCTCGGCGCGCTGGGAATGCAGCTCTCTGTAAGTGCATCGGTGCCAGCCTCTGCTGCGCCAGGCGCGGAGGAAGAACGCGAAACCGATGCGCCAAAGCATGCAGATGGCAGGGCTGAATGTGCACGGAAAATGAGCACTGCTGAAGTGACCCGCCGCGCTATAGCTGGTTCCCGAGTACCTGTTGCATCGACCGGGCTATACGAAAAGGTAATGGAGTCGGCCATTCGCAATTCTGGTCTGGACAAGGCTGTATCTGCTGCTATGCCCGACCTTTCCCACCTGATGCCCGACGTTTCCCATCTGATGCCGCGCCCCAGCGCTGAGCTGCTGGGTTTGCTCGCTAGGAAAAACGCGCGCGAGGAGGAGGGGTGAGTACCAAGACCCTGCACATGCTCCTAGATGGCGCCGTGGTCGGCCGGTTGCATCAGGATAAATACGGGAAACTGCAGGTAGAAACTGTTCCCCAAAAAGGCGCGCCCCCTATCTCCCTGTCTTTTCCCAAGGGGGAAACCACTGTGGGGCAGAAACTAGTTCGCCCCTATCTGGCGGGTCTGCTCCCGGATAGCGAAGAGGTGCGCCGGGCAATGGCGCGCAGGCTGGGGGTGTCCCCGGAAAGTCAGTTCGCGCTACTGAGCAAGATCGGGGAGGACTGTCCGGGGGCTATCCAGTTCTTGTCGCAGCCTGAGGTAGATAATTCGCGCGATGGTTTGTCGCCTATCAGCGAGCAAGAGATATCCGAGCGTCTTAAAAACTTTCGGCTGGGGCAGCGCGACTGGGGGGCCGAAGCTGAGCACTGGTCGCTTGCCGGTGCGCAGGCGAAGATAGCGCTGCGCTACGAAAACGGGGAATGGTTCCAGGCGCTCGGCAATGAAGCCACCTCCCACATCATCAAGCCCGGAATACATCGGATGAAGTCTCAGGCGCTGCTGGAGCACGTGAGTATGCGTACGCTGCACCATCTGGGGCTGAGTGTGGCCCGCACCGAATTCGTTAGCTTTGCGGGCGAGGGGGCGATCGTGGTGGAGCGATTCGACCGCATGAGGGATGATGCGGGTGTGCTGCGCCGGGTGCACCAGGAAGATATGTGCCAGGCAACCGCCACCCTGCCGAAGAATAAATATGAAGTGGCGGCGGTGGATGTGGTGACCGCGCTGCGCAAGTTCGGTGCCAGCGAGGAAGAGATTCTAAAGTTCGTGCAGGCCGTTCTCGCCAACTGGGTTATCGCCGCACCGGATGCGCACGCTAAGAATTTCTCTGTTTTCCTCACGCCCGAGGGGGTGCCCTATCTAGCGCCCCTCTATGACGTCGCGACCGGCCTGGGGGATGAGAAGGATTGGGACGCCCTGGCTATGGGGATTGGCGGGGAAAAGAAAATGCTGAGGATTACGGGTGCGCACGTGCGCAAGTTTGCCCGTTCGCTGGGAGTTCCCGAAGACGCCGCGCTGGCAGGCGCCGGGATGCTGGCCCGGTACGCTCCGGACGCCTTCGCCTTAGCCGCTCGGGAGGCTGATGCCGACGGGGAGGGGCGCAAGCACCTCAACCGGGTTAATGACCTATTGGCTGAACGCAGTAAACATATTCAGGCGTTGCTCAGTAGCGGTCGCTGATTTAACGGCTTGACGCTTGAGTTAGCGCGACGCCTTCTGGTCGCTCGCGCCCGGCACCGGCTGCGCCGCGTCACTGCCCAGCGCCACGATCTTGTTGTCGCGATCCACGTGCACCACGTTCGGCACGTGCGCGCGCGCCTCGGCATCGTCCATCAGGGCGTAAGCCATGATGATTACCAGGTCTCCGGGGGACACGAGCCGGGCGGCCGCGCCGTTTAGGCAGATCACGCCGCTGCCCGCCTCGCCGCGCAGGGCGTAGGTTTCCAGCCGCGAGCCGTTGTCGATGTCTACCACGCTGACCTTCTCGTTTTCGAGAATGCCGGCGGCATCGAGCAGGTCCGCGTCGATCGTGATGGAGCCGACGTAGTGCAGGTCGGCCTGGGTCACGGTCGCGCGGTGGATCTTTCCGGTCATCATCTCTCGCAGCACGCTGTTCACTATAGGTGCAGGCAGCGCCTCGCGTGGTGGTTACACTCACCCGGATACGCCGATGTCCATCACATATACGTGAGACGATAGAGGGGTATGTCCGTGCGCAGTGACCGTTTCGGGCACCTGACGCACCACCCATAAGGAGACCCCATGCCGAAAGCCTCGCGTAAGAAGCGCCCCTCGTTTGAGGAGATGGCGCTCCCGCAGGAGCTGCTGAACGTTCTCGCGGATCAGGGTTTCACCCGTCCGTTCGAGATTCAGGAGGCGATCCTGCCCGACGCCCTGGCGGGGCGTGACGTGCTGGCCCGCGCCGAAACCGGCTCCGGTAAGACGCTCGCTTTCACGCTCGCCATGTGCGCCCGCTTCCGTGGCCGTAAGGTGCACCGTCACCGTCCGTTGGGCGTGGTCATGGTGCCGACGCGCGAACTGGCCACCCAGGTGGTGGACACCATTCACCCGTTCGCGCGCGCTGCCGGTATCAAGGCGCAGCTGGTCGCGGGCGGCATGAACGTCGATAAGCAGGCCGCCGCGTTGAAGCACGGCGTGGAGATCATCGTCGCGACTCCGGGCCGACTCATCGACCTGGCCGAGCGCGAGCAGCTTTTCCTGGATCGGGTGGAAACCACCGTGATCGACGAGGCCGACCACATGGCCGACCTGGGCTTCCTGCCCGACATCACCGAGATCTTGCAGCACATCCCGATGGGCACGCAGAAGATGCTGTTCTCGGCCACCCTGGACGGTGTGGACGAGATCGTGGACCGTTTCCTGGTGGATCCCGTTTCGCACGAGATGGTGCCCGTGGCGGCGGCGGTAGCGACCATGCAGCACCACCTGCTCTACATCGATCCGTCGGTCAAACGCCAGGTCACGGCCGCGATTGCCGCGCGCAAGGGCCGTACCCTGCTGTTTACCCGCACGCAGCTCGGCGCGGAGCGAGTCGCGCAGGAACTGTGCGAGGTAGGCATTCCCGCCGCCGCGCTGCACGGAAACAAGCAGCAAGGGCTGCGCACCAACGTGCTGGCAGGATTCCGCCAGGGCGCGTTTGACGTGCTGGTGGCGACCGACGTGGCTGCGCGCGGTATTCACATCGATGACGTATCGCTGGTGCTGCACGTCGATCCGCCGGAAACGATGAAGGACTACGTGCACCGTTCCGGCCGTACCGCCCGCGCGGGCAAGGCCGGTCTGGTTGCCAGCATCGTGCTGCCGCACCAGGTTGATAAGGCGCGCAGCATGGTGAAAAAGGCCGGGGTGGCGGAGCCTATCGAGGCTGAGGTGGCTCAGGTGCCCCACGACGCGCTGGGGCCGCTCGGTGCCCGTAAACCCGCGGGCGAGCCGTGCGAGGACCCGGCCCTAACTAAGTACAAGGGCGCTCCCCGCAAACTTGATATTCGCGGCGGAAAGGGCGCTAACCAGCGCTACGCCGAGGCGCGCCGCATGAACGAGAAGCTGCGCGAGGTCTACGAGGACGAACCGCAGGGACGCAGCGCCCGCTCGCTCAGCAAGAGCAGCCGTGGCGCAGCCCCCGTGCGCGGTCGTGGTGCGGCCGCTTCCCGCGAGGGAGCACCCGGTGGCGGTCGCGGCGGTCGCGGCGGGCGTGGTGCCCAGCAGCGTGGCGGAGGCTTCGGTGAGGGCCGTGGCCAGGGCAAGGGGCGTCAGCAGCGCGGAGGCAGGGGAGGCCGCGCTCGATGAGCGTGAGCCTGTTCGACCTTTTTAAGATCGGCATAGGCCCTTCTTCTTCCCACACCGTCGGCCCCATGCGGGCGGCGGCCACCTTCGCTAACGATCTGCTTACGGACCCGGAACTGGGGCCGCGGGTGGCCGACGTCGCCGTGCACCTTTACGGTTCCCTGGCGGCCACCGGGCACGGCCACGGCACCCTGGACGCGGTGGTTTTGGGGCTGGAGGGCAACGATCCGGAAACCATCGACCCGGACGCTGGCCGCAGACGGGTTGAGGAAATCACCGCCGACGGCAGTCTGCTGCTCGGAGGAAGCTTGCGCGTAAACGTCGCCCCCGAAAAAATCCATTTGCATCCGCTGACCGTGCTTCCCGCGCACCCGAACGGCATGCGTTTCAGCGCGTTCGATGCGTCCGGTGAGGAAATCCAGAGCCGCACCATGTTTTCCGTGGGCGGCGGCTTCGTCGTCGACGAGCACGAAACCGGCCTGGACATGACCGAAGTGGTGGCCGAGGACGACGGCCGCGCGGTGTTCACGAGCGGGGCGGAACTGCTCCGGGTCTGCGAAAACGAGGGCATCAGCATCTCGGGCGCCATGCTGCGCCGGGAACTGCAGTGGCGCAGCGAACACGAGGTGCGCGCCGGGGCGCTCAACATCTGGCGCACCATGCGCGACTGCATCGAACGGGGCACCCGTAGCCGGGGCGTCCTGCCCGGCGGCCTCAACGTGAAGCGCCGCGCCGCAGCCTGGTTCGATTCGCTGGACGCGGAGGACCCGGAGCGCTCCCCGCTGAACGCCTTCGACTGGGTTTCCCTGGCCGCGCTCGCCGTCAACGAGGAAAATGCCGCTGGCGGCCGGGTGGTTACGGCTCCCACGAATGGGGCTGCCGGGGTCATTCCGGCGGTGTTGTTCTACGCCTGCAACTACGTGGACGGGGTAGACCCCGACGATGCCGCCGTGCGCTTCCTGCTGACCTCCGCCGCCATCGGCTCGCTTTACAAGGAACGCGCCTCCATTTCCGGCGCGGAGGTCGGCTGCCAGGGAGAGGTCGGGTCGGCCTGCTCGATGGCCGCCGCCGGGCTCTGCGAGGTGATGGGTGGTAAGCCCGCGCAGGTAGAGAACGCGGCGGAGATCGCGATGGAACACAATCTGGGTCTGACCTGTGATCCGGTGGGTGGGCTGGTGCAGATTCCCTGCATTGAACGTAACGCCATGGCCGCGATCAAGGCGATCACCGCCGCCCGCTTCGCGTTGCGCGGCACCGGGGAACACCACGTTTCGCTGGATACGGTGATCGAAACTATGCGCCAGACCGGCAAGGACATGTCGGATCGCTACAAAGAAACCGCGATGGGTGGGCTGGCGGTAAACGTCGTGCCCGTCAGCGTGGTCGAATGTTGAGCCGACGCGCCACGCGGTAGACAATGAAACCTATAAACCAGCAGCTACGCGCAGGAGAGGCAATGGCATCCCCTAAGGAAAACGAGGAAGTATTCCGGCCCGACCCCCGCTTTGCGGAGAACGCAAACGCGCACGCGGGCCTCTATCAGGAGGCCGCGCGTAACAGCGAGGATTTCTGGCGTATGCGCGCCTCGCTGGTGAGCTGGTCGCGTTACTTCACGGCCGTTCGCGAGGGCGAGGGCATCCGCGGCGTGCGCTGGTTCGTGGGCGGGGAACTGAACGCCTGCTTCAACTGCGTAGATCGTCAGGTCGATGCCGGATACGGCGATCAGGACGCGCTCATCTTTGAGGCTCGTGACGGCAGCCGTAGCGTCCTCAGCTATTCCGCGCTGCTGGCCGAGGTTTGCCGCATGGCGAACGTGCTCACGCAGCTCGGGGTCAGCAAGGGGCAGCGGGTGGCGATAGTTATGCCCACCCTGCCCGAAACCGTAATTGCGATGCTGGCCTGCGCCCGTATCGGCGCGGTACATGCGGTGTCGGCGCAGGATACGGGGGCCGACGTGCTTACGGCGCGTTTCGTGGACGCCCGCCCGAGTCTTGTGCTCACCTCCGCTAAGGCGCTCGCCACCTGCCGTGAGGCGCTTAGCGCCGCCGGTGCCGAGGGAGTTGCGCTGCTGGTGTTGGACGGCCCGGCCGACGGCGAAAACAGCCATTCGTGGCGTGCGCTGCGCGCGGAGGCTAGCGAGAGCGCCCCGGTGGTGCCGGTGGCCGCCACCGATCCTCTGTTCGCGCTGTACGCGCACGCACAGGATGGCCGGGAGGTGGCGCTGTTTTACCCGACGGGTGGGTTCCTGGTGCAGTCGGCGTACACGCACCGTAACGTCTTTGACCTGAAACCGGGCAGCGACGTCTACTGGTGCACCGCCCCGATCTCGACCATCGCCGGTCATTCCTACCTGGTGTACGCGCCCCTGCTGAACCGGGTGCCGCAGGTGATCTGCGAAGAGGACCCGCAGGCTGCCCCCGAACGCACCTGGGAGATCATCGCGCGCAACGGGGTGAGCGGATTCTTCACCTCGCCCGCGCAGCTGCGCAGCCAGTGCGAGCGCACACCGGACCCCGCAAGCAGCCACGATCTTTCCAGCCTGCGCGTGCTCGGCTGCGGTGGCGATCCGATCGATCGCGAGACCTGGCTTTGGTATCGGGAAGCGGTGGGCGGCTCCCGCTGTCCGATCGTGAACACCTGGGGCCAGAAGGAAACCGGCACGGCGGTTATTTCCCCGCTACCCGGCGTCACCGCCACCAAACCGGGCTGCCTGCACCGCCCGCTGCCCGCGCTGTCGGCCGAGGTACGCGGTGCGCAGGACGAAGGGGGAGAGGGCGCGCTGGTGCTGACCACCGCCTGGCCCTCGCTGGCCTTTACCTCCGATGCCGATTCGGATTACTTTGACCGGTTTTTCCCGGAAGGGAAGGACGCCTACTACACCGGAGATACCGCGCGCTACGATGCGGACGGCGACCTCTGGCTAACCCACGAAAAGAAGTGAAGGAATGACTGATAAAACCTCCGCGCAGAAACGCGCCAGCCTGAAGGACGTAGCCGGTAGCCTCGGCATCACGAGTGCGGTGGCGCTGCGCGCGCTGCGCGGCGAGTCCGACATTTCCCCCAAGATGGTGGAACGTGCGAAAGAGGCCGCCGAACGTCTCGGTTACCCGCTGAGCGAGGTGGAGGCCGAGGAGCACCGCAATGGCGTGGTAGCGATCCTGGTTAACACCATGCGCAACACCTGGATTTCCGATCTGGTGCGCGCCATCCGCATCGAGCTTTCCGCAACCGGGCGTTCCGTGGTGGTGGCGCCGACGCGCCGCCGCGTGCCCGAATTCCCGATTGCGGCAGACGTCGAATCGATCCGCAGCATCCGCGCGCTCGGGGTGGACGGCTTCATTCTGATCTCCGATCTGGCCGACACCGAAAACATCATGGAAGCCATCGGCGATACCCCCGTGGTGGCGCTGGGTGGTTCCCGCGACCTCGTCGGCCGCTGCGACACCGTGCGCATTGACGACGAGATCGGGATGGGCCTGATCATCTCGCACCTGGTCAGCCTGGGACACAAGAACATCGCGCACGTCGGCGGTGTCGGCTCCACCGTAGCCAAGGAACGCGCGGAGGCTTTCCGCAAGGCGATGGAACACCACGGCCTGGGCGATCACTCCCGCGTAGAACCGGGCGATTTCACCGAACAGGTGGGCGTCACCGCCGGTTCCATGCTGCTGCGCGGTTTCTCCGCGCCGACCGCCGTCACCTGCGTCAACGACCCCTGCGCGCTCGGCGTGCTGTCGGCCGCGACGGATGCTGGCTACGATGTGCCCAGCAAGCTCGCGATTGCGGGATACGGCAACACCTCCATGGCGGCCTCGGGCACCACGCAGCTCACCAGCGTGGACCCGAACTCCGATCGTCTAGGCTCCATCGCCGCGCAGTTCCTGGTGGAACGCATCGGCGGTTTTGATGGGGAACCGCGCGATGTCGCGGTGGCCCCCGAACTGGTGGTGCGCCGCTCCACCTCCGCTAGCCCGCGGGTTGACGCTCCCAAGCGTCAGCGTGTTCACGTCGACTGATAGGCTCAACACCATGATTAATTCCTCTCCCGAGCAGCCGAAGCCCTCGCTGGGTCAGCGAACCGTCGGCGAGCTGGTTTCTTCCATCCGTACCGAACTGGTTGGCGTTGTCCACCAGGAAGTCGATCTGGCTAAGCGGGAACTGAAGGTTCAGGGCATCCGCGCGGGTATCGCTTCCGCCGGTTTCATCGTTGCCGCCGTGTTCCTGATCAGCGCCTGGTTCACCCTGCTGTGCGCATTCGCCTGGGGACTGGTTGCGGCCGGTCTGCCCGGCTGGGCCTCCTTCCTGATCGTGACCGCCGTGCTGGTGCTGATCGCCGCGCTGGCCGCGTTCATCGGCTACAAGAAGGTGACTTCGATTCAGGCTCCCGAACGCACGATCGCCACGGTGAAGGGCGCGGCGCAGGCCGTGCGCGGCCAGGGCCGCAGCTCCCGTGGTGACTACGATTCTGCTTTCGAAGAGCTGTACGGCAAGCAGGTAGAGGTCGAAAAGTAACCTCCGCAAGCGTGTGAAACGGCCGGTTCCCTAACATTTAGGGCCGGCCGTTTCGCTATTCGGGATACCCTGGAGGGGTGACACTTCACCTGTATGACTCCGCATCCCGTGCCAACGTGCCTTTTACTCCTTTGCAGGAGGGACAGGCAGCTATTTACGTGTGTGGGCCGACCACCCAGTCGAGCCCGCACCTGGGGCATCTGCGCACCTTCCTGGCGTTCGATGTGTTGGTGCGCTGGCTGGAACGCAGCGGTTACCGGGTCACCTATGTGCGTAACGTGACCGACATCGACGATAAGATCCTCGCGAAAGCGAAGGAAAACGACGCCGAATGGTGGGCCTGGTCGCTGCGGCACGAACTGGAATTCGGGCGGGTAATGGACGCGCTGGGAGCGCGTCGGCCCGATTACGAACCGCGCGCCACCGGTCACGTGCCGGAAATGATCGAGTTCATGCAGCGCCTGATCGAGCGCGGTCACGCCTACCCGGACGGCAACGGCAACGTTTATTTCGACGTGCACAGTTTCCCCCGTTACGGCGCGCTGACCAGGCAGGATGTAAATGCCATGCAGGACGGTGGCGATGCCGAGGCGGGTAAGCGCAACCCGGCCGATTTCGCGCTTTGGAAATCCGCGAAGGCAGATGAACCGGAAACCGCTTCCTGGCCGACCCCGTGGGGGCGCGGCAGGCCCGGCTGGCACCTGGAATGCTCCGCCATGGCGAAGAAGTACCTGGGCGAAGCGTTCGACATCCACGGTGGAGGGCTGGATCTGCGCTTCCCGCACCACGAAAACGAGCAGGCGCAGTCGTGGGCCGCTGGCTACGGCTTTGCGAACCTGTGGCTGCATTCCGGCCTGGTCACCGTGGACGGCATGAAGATGGGCAAGAGCCTCAACAACTTCATTACCGCTGAGGACGTGCTTAGCAAGCACTCTGCGGCCGCTGTGCGCCTGGCGCTGGTGAGCGCCTCGTACGGTTCGACCCTGGAGTTCAACGCGGATTCCATCGCGGAGGCCGAAACCGTTTGGGGGCGTTTCTGCGCCACGGTGAAGCGCGCCAGCGAAATGGACGGGGTGGAGCTGCTGACGGCGGAAAGCCTGCCGGAGGCGTTTACCCTGGCGATGAACGACAACCTCAACGCCGCCGGGGCGATGGCGGAAGTACACCGGGGAATTACCGCGTTGAACGCCGCGCTCTCCGGTAATGACGGCGCTGCGGTGTCCGAGAAACTGGCTGAGGTGCGCGGTATGCTCGACGTCTTTGGCCTGGACCCGCTGCACGCACACTGGCGCAGCACCGGTGGCGGTGACGATATCGCCCTGCGCGCGCTGGACGCTCTGGTTAGCTCCCAGATTGCGCAGCGCGCCGAGGCGCGCGCGGCGAAGGACTGGGCACGCGCCGACGCTATCCGTGACGCGCTCCAAAACTCGGGCATCCGCGTGGAGGACGGCGCGAACGGGGCGCGTTGGAGCATCGAATCTTAAACATTAGGAGATAAGAAAATGGCAGGAAACTCGCAGCGGCGCGGAGCCGTGCGAAAGGCGGGTTCTAAGAAGGCCCGCACCGTGGGTAGCGGTGGCGTACGCCGCCGTGGCCTGGAGGGGCGCGGCCCCACACCCAAGGCGGAAGACCGCCCGGCGCACAAGGCTTACAAGGGAAACAAGCCCCCCAAGGGGCCGGAACGTAGCGGGGGAGGCAAGCCCCGCCAGACCGGGCCGGACTTCGTGACGGGACGCAACTCCGTGCTGGAGGCGTTGCGGGAGGACATTCCGGCGCTAGAACTGCACGTTATGAACAAGATCGACGCCGACGATCGCGTGCGGGAAATCTTGCGCATCGCTTCGGCTAAGCGCCTGCCGCTGCTGGAGGTTTCGCGCCACGACCTGGATCGGATGACGAACCATTCCGTGCACCAGGGGATCGCGCTGAAGATTCCGGCCTACAGCTACGCGGACGTGGACGAGCTGCTGAAGATCGCGAGCGATCGCTTCGAGGCCCCGCTGCTGATCGCGCTCGACGGCGTGACCGATCCGCGTAACCTCGGCGCGGTGCTTCGTAGCGCGGGCGCGTTCGGTGCGCACGGCGTGATTCTGCCCGAACGCCGCAGCGTCGGCATGACCGCCTCCGTCTGGAAGGTGGCGGCGGGCGCGGCAGCGCGCGTGCGCGTGGCGCAGGTGACGAACCTGAACCGCACCCTGAAGGAACTGAAGGAACGCGGCGTGTTCGTGCTGGGCCTGGACGCCGGCGGGGACGTTACCTCGCAGGAATGCCAGCTCGGCACCGAACCGGTTGTCGTGGTCGTGGGTAGCGAGGGACGCGGACTGTCCCGCCTGACCCGGGAGAGCGCCGACCAGATCGTTAGCATCCCGATGAGCAGCGAAACCGAATCGCTCAACGCCTCCGTGGCGACCTCCATCGTGCTTTACGACGTCGCCACCGCGCGCGCGGAAAAGGGCATCGCCTAAAGCGCGTCAGAGCAGATAGCAAAAGCGAGGTAACCCGCCGTTTTGGCCGGTTGCCTCGCTTTTTATTCCCTAATTGCGGGCCACGCGCACGGAGTATGCCGCTACAGGCCCTGCATGAAGATCGGGATGGCCGAGGTCTCGGAGGTGACTAGCTGTTTTTCGTCCGGCCGGTAGCGCAGCACCCGGTCGATGTAGTCGCTCACCGTATCGCTCATGGGTACGTCGCGCCCCTTCGCCTGGGACAGGTACCACTTGTGTTCTAGCAGTTCGTGATAGAACTCTGCCGGTTCCAGCTTCGCGCGCATATCGCGGGGAATGGCACGCACCACCGGTTCGTACTGGTTTTGCAGCCACTCGTGGGCCACGAACTCTTCCTCTTCCGCCTGCTGATCGGTGATCGCGCGGTAGTGGTCGAGGTCGTTTAGCAGCCTGCGGGCCTGGTTTTCCTGCGCGTCGATACCCGTCAGCCGCATCAGGCGGCGGGCGTGGTGCCCGGCGTCAACCACCTTGGGCTGGATGGAGACGGTGGTGCCGCCGAGGTCGGTGGTGATTTCCAGTTCGTCCACGTCGAAGCCCAGCTCGTTGAGGCGTTCGATGCGCGCCGCAACCCGCCACTTTTCCTGTGCGGAAAAACTTTCCCGCTCGGTGAGGGCCGACCATAGTTCGTTGTAGCGTTCCACCAGGTAGTCGCCGACCGCGATGACGTCGATCTCTTCCCCGATGAGCTCACCCGCCTGCAGGTCCATCATTTCGCCGATGATGTTGGTGCGGGCCAGGTCCACGTCATAGTTGCGCTGACCGTCGGAAAGCTGCTCGTAGAGGGTGCCGGTTTCGGCGTCCACCAGGTAGGCGGCGAAGGCACCGGCGTCACGCCTGAAGAGGGTGTTGGAGAGCGAAACGTCCCCCCAGTAGAAGCCTTCCAGGTGCACGCGCACCATCAGGACCGCCAGGGCGTCGATCAGCCTGCGGGCCGTATCGGGCTTGCTGAGCTGCGCGAAAACGGCACGGAAAGGCAGGGAAAACTGCAGGTGGCGGGTGATCAGGACGGCGTCCAGGGGATTGCCCTGCGCGTCGGTACGCCCGGAGACCACGCCAAAGGGTTCCACGGAGGGAACCTTTAGCTTGTTGAGCACGCGCAGCATTTCGTATTCGCTGCGTGCCAGGCGGGCGTTGATCTCTTTGAGCGCCAGGACCCGGTGGGAGACGCGCACGAAGCGTACGACGTGGCGGGAGATACCGCGCGGCAGCGCCGCCAGCATGTCCTCGGGCCAGTCCTCGAGCGGCGTGTCCCAGGGCAGGTCAAGGAGAGCCGGGTCCGCGCGGACGGCCGTGATCTCCAAATTCTGCATGACCCTATAATCTCATGTTCGCCGCCCGCAGCATAAGGGGCCGCGCTAAGTGTTGGCGTAGACATAAAGCCACGGGGCCACCGCGTAGAACGCGATGACCCCGTGGCTGAAAAGCTAGCTTGGCGATTAGTCGCCGAGGCGCTTGCCGGACTCCACATCGAACAGGTGCACGTGGCCCTGCTTCGGCATGAAGTGAACCGTCTCGCCCTTCATCGGGGGGCGGCGGCCGTCAACGCGGGCGATGATCGGCTTGGCCGACGGATCGCTACCGGCCAGGCGGCCGTAAACGTAAGCGTCGGCGCCGAGTTCCTCGACCACATCGACCTCTACCGGGAGGCCCTGGCCTTCGCCGGTCAGCTCCAGGTCCTCGGGGCGCACGCCCACGGTGACGGTGCTCTGGCCGGTGCCGGAGAGGGTGCTGCGATCAACCGGCAGCAGGGAGCCGCCGAAGTTCACGCCGCCCT
This sequence comes from Dermabacteraceae bacterium TAE3-ERU5, assembly GCA_019218375.1. GTDB lineage: Bacteria > Actinomycetota > Actinomycetes > Actinomycetales > Dermabacteraceae > TAE3-ERU5. The sequence goes on along the minus strand of JAHUUK010000008.1, from coordinate 85,455 downwards.
CGGAGAGGGGCTGATCGATCAGGTTCATGGCGGGGGAGCCGATGAAGCCGGCGACGAACACGTTGTTCGGGTGATCGTACATGCGGCGGGGGGTGTCCACCTGCTGCAGCACGCCGTCCTTGAGGACCGCGACGCGATCGCCCATGGTCATGGCCTCGGTCTGGTCGTGGGTGACGTAGACGGTGGTGACGCCCAGGCGGCGCTGGAGCGACGCGATCTGGGTACGGGTCGAAACGCGCAGCTTCGCGTCCAGGTTGGAGAGCGGCTCGTCCATCAGGAACACCTGGGGGGAGCGCACGATTGCGCGGCCCATGGCGACGCGCTGACGCTGACCACCGGAGAGCGCCTTCGGCTTGCGGTCGAGGTACTCGGTGAGGTCGAGGATCTTCGCGGCCTCTTCGACGCGCTTACGGATCTCGTCCTTCGGGGTGCCCGCGATCTTCAGCGCGAAGCCCATGTTCTGGGCAACGGTCATGTGCGGGTAGAGAGCGTAGTTCTGGAACACCATTGCGATGTCGCGGTCCTTCGGCGGGACGTTGGTGACGTCGCGGTCGCCGATCAGGATGCGGCCCGCGTCGATCTCTTCGAGACCCGCGAGCATACGCAGAGAGGTGGACTTACCGCAGCCGGAGGGGCCGACCAGAACGAGGAATTCGCCATCGGCGATCTCGATGTTGAGGGAGTCGACCGCGGGGCGCTCAGTGCCCGGGTAGATGCGGCTTGCGTTATCAAAAGTTACGGTAGCCATAGGAGACTTACCTTCCCTTCACCGGCAGGTACGTGCCGGACGATCCGTTGTGAAGTGAGTCCGTCAAAAATCTCCGACGAACATCGGCCCGTGGTTAACGGTGTCCGATGCTTTGCACTATACCCACGAATCGAATAGGACTCGGCATGGATCTGTCCACCCTCACAAAAAAAATTCTCGACCGGCGTGACGCTGCGGGGGTGCTACCCATCGTGCAGGCCGGTCATCCCGCCCTGCGCAGGCGCTCCCAGGACTGGGCCGGGCAGCTTTCCGACGAGCTCCTTGCGCAGCTAGTGGAGTGCATGATCGTGACCATGCGCGACGCCCCCGGCGTGGGCCTGGCGGCGCCCCAGGTCGGGATTCCCCTCCGGCTCGCGGTCATGGAACACGACGACCCGGAAGAACCCCTGCCGCTGCTCACGGTGCTTAACCCGACCTATCGGGCACTGGACGGCGAACGCGCCTACGCCTGGGAGGGCTGCCTTTCCATGGACGGCCTGCGCTCCATCGTGCCGAGGGCCACCTCGGTTGCTTTCACCTGCCTGGTGCGCGATGCCGACGGCACGATTCGTGAACATGCGGCGGATATGCACGGCTGGCCCGCCCGGATCGTGCAGCACGAAACCGATCATCTCTCGGGTGTCCTGTGTCACGATGAGGCCGTGCCGCGTTCGCTCGTCTATGAGGAGTACGTCACGCGCATGCCGGATCTGGAGTCGGCCTGTAAACGACTCGGGCTTTCCGGTGATGTCACCCGCGCCGCCGCAAACGGCGGAGTCTGGGTACAGTAGGCGCGTCCCGCCTTAAAGTTGAGGAAGAAGTGATGAGCGAAGAAAACAAGCAGCTCGCCGAAAGCGGCGAGGAGCAGCAGGTTCTGGGCCAGAGCCAGATGAAAATGCTCGATACCGCCCTCAAGGTGCAGGGCCCGCTGGCGCGCGGTTACGTGAAGCGCCTGCGCAATAAGCATCCCGAATGGAATAACGAACAGCTTCACACCGCGGTGGAAGATAAGTTCCGCAAGCTGATGACCGCGACCGGCGCGGGCGTCGGTGGCGTGGCCGCGCTGCCCGTGGTGGGTACCGTGAGCGCGGTTGCCCTCACCGCGGGCGAGGGCGTGGCTTTCGCGGAGGCCTGTGCTTTCCTCACCCTCGCGGTAGCGGAAATCTACGGTGTGAACATGGCCGACGCGAGCCAGCGCCAGACTGTCACGATGGCGCTGCTGGGCGGTGAAGAGGGCGCAAAAATCATGACCAAGGCCCTCGGTAAGCAGGGCGTGCAGTGGGAAACCCTGCTGGGTGGAAACGTGCCCCCGGTGGTGCTTAACGCGGTGAACCGTCACGCCAAGAAGTGGCTGCAGCGCAAGGTCGCCACCAAGCTCGGCAGCGTCTGGTTTGGCCGTTTGCTGCCGTTCGGTATCGGTGCCGTCATCGGCGGCGTCGGCAACCACATGATCGCGAAGTCCGTGATCGCCGCGCAGCGCCAGGTGTTCGCCTCCGTGGCACGGCAGCACCCCGAGATCGAAGGGGAAACGGTTTCCGGCGACGAAGCCTAAACCCAGCTCGGCATACTAAAGCGGGGCCGGTCGCAGCTGCGACCGGCCCCGCTTTTAGCATCCGCCAGGTTCTAGGCGGGCCGCATTAAGGCTCAGATCTTCTGGGTGAATTCGTTCTCGTGCTCGGTGCCGACAGCACGCTGGTAGGAGCGGCGAATCTCGGCCTCGGCGTCGGCGCGGCCCTCCCAGTGGGCGCCCTCAACGCTCTTGCCCGGCTCGAGGTCCTTGTAGACCTCGAAGAAGTGCTGGATCTCGAGGCGGTGGAACTCGGAAACGTCGGTCAGTTCCTGACGGCGCACCTGGCGCTTGTCGCCGACCGGTACCGCGATGATCTTGTCGTCGCCGCCCGATTCGTCGCGCATACGGAACATGCCGAGGGCACGGCAGCGCACCAGGCAGCCCGGGAAGGTCGGCTCTTCGAGCAGGACCAGGCAGTCCAGCGGGTCGCCATCTTCGCCCAGCGTGCCCTCGATGAACCCGTAATCATCGGGGTAGCGAGTAGCGGTGAAGAGCATACGATCAAGCCTGATGCGGCCACTGTGGTGGTCCACCTCGTACTTGTTGCGATTGCCCTTCGGGATCTCAATTGTGACGTCGAATTCCACGTAAGACTCCGTTGCCGTGAGGGAAATGCCGCACGGATCCGCGCTGGCAGCTAACGTTAGCTATCATGCCACAGGCTGCAACATTGCTGTTAAACGTAGCGATGTTGCCTAGCACACCGAGGGGAGGATAAATGCGTTTGCGTGACAGGATTTTGCGGGTTCTCGCGGTAGTTCTCTGCGCCGCCCTGCCCCTCAGTTTTTATGCGGTTGGCGACGTCACCGACACTTTTCCCGGTTTCCTGACCTTCGTAAAACGCGACTCGGGCGGTGCGCTGGGGGTGCCTGCGCGGGGGGAACGCTTCCCGCAGCGCAAAGACGCGGAACTGGTGGCGCCCCTTTCTAAGGCACGTGACCTGGCTGCCGAAAAAGCCAGCGCCGCAGCGGTTAAGCAGGTCGGAGAGTCGGCCCCGGCCCCCGGTAGCTACGCCGTTTCCGTGATCGATGCCGACAGCGGGGAAGGCACGCTAGAACACGACGCGGCCACGCCGCGCACGCCCGCCTCAACGCTGAAACTGCTCACCGCGATGTCGGCGCTGGAGGCCCTGGACCCGGATGCCCGTCTACTCACCACGGCCCGCCTAAAGGGAGACACGCTCACCCTGATCGGCGGCGGAGACATGCTGCTGGGCGTAGGCCCCGCCACCCCGGGAGTAAACGGACGCGCCTCCCTGGCCGCGCTCGCCGACGCCACGGCAGAAAACGTGAAGAAAGCGGGTAATAAGCCGCTAACGCTTCACTTCGACGACGCGCTTTTCGCGAACGCCCCGTTGAATCCCGCCTGGAAAGACAACGGCCCGGCTGGTGGCTGGGTCGCGCCGATCACCCCGCTGGCGGTAAACAGGGGTGACGTGGCCGGGGTTTACGGGCCGAAGCAGGTAGACCCCGCGCTCCATGCCGCGCGGGAGTTCGCCCGCCTGCTGCGCGAACGCGGGGTAGTGGTAACCGGTGAGCCCAGCCGCGCTCCTGCGCCACGCGACGGCACCGACGCGAGTGTTTCTTCCGCCAGCATCGGCGAACTCGTAGCGCACACCCTGCAGCATTCGGACAACACCGTGGCGGAAGTCCTGGGCAGGCTGGTTGCGCTGCACGACGGGATAGCGCCGACCCCGCAGGGCGCGGTGGAGGCGGTAGAAAAACGCATCGCCGGGCTCGCGAAAAAATACGATCTGCAGCTGGACCCGATCACCCTGTACGACACCTCCGGGCTGAGCGTTGATTCGCGTATCTCACCGCGCACCCTGGCCAGGCTGCTTGCGCTAGTCGCGTCGGGCAAAGACCCGCGCCTCATCCCCATCAGCCGGGACCTGCCGATTGCGAAACTGACGGGAACCCTGGCGAAGCGTTTCGACCTGCCTGAAACCTCCCCCGGAGCGGGCCTCGTGCGCGGCAAAACCGGCTACCTCGGAGGCAACACCACCCTCGCCGGCATCGGCATCGGCCCCGGCGGCAGGCTGGTGGCTTATTCGGTGGTGGTTTACGGGTTCGACCCCAAACTGGGGCTGGAAGCACGCGCCAAGGTAGACCGGCTGGCCAGCGCGGTGCTGGGAGTCGGCGGCCTACCCGTTTCGCAACCGGAAGGCGCTGTCGGCACCCAGCCGCAACCGGCCCGGCCGGAAAACAAAGACCCGGCACGCCGTGGCAGCTGAAGCGAGCCTGCGCCGGGCGCAGCTTGCCGTGCGGGCGGCCCTCGTCGGCCTCATCGCGGAAGGGGCCGACGCGAGCGATCCGGCCGCCCGGCCCCGCATCCTGGTCGGGGTCAGCGGCGGGGCCGATTCCCTGGCCCTCGCGGCAGTCTGCGCCGACGTCTGCCCGGCGCTCGGCATAACCTGCGAAGCCGCGATTATCGACCATGCCATGCAGGCCGAGTCCGCCGAAGTCGCCAAACGGGCAGCCGCCGCCTGCCGCGAAATAGGGATAAACGAAATTCACGTGCGCCGCGTCCTGGTAGCGGGCAGCAGCGAGGACGCCGCGCGGCAGGCCCGCCATGCGGAGCTGGAAAAGCTTTGCCGGGAACGCGCCGCGCTCGCCGTGCTGCTGGCGCACACTGCCGATGATCAAGCGGAACAGGTGTTGCTTTCCCTGGCGCGCGGTTCCGGGGCCGCCGCGCTCGCGGGGGTGCCGCGCCGCCGCGAGCATCTGCTGCGGCCCTTCCTCGGCACCGGTAGGGACGAGGTCACCGCCATCGGCAGAAAAGAAACGGAAGAGATCTGCCGCCTGCGCGGGATTGCCTTTTGGCGCGACCCGATGAATCGGGATGCGCGTTACCTGCGTAGCCGGGTGCGGCACGAGGTGATGCCGCTGCTGCGCGAAAAACTGGGCGAGCAGGTGCCGGTAAACCTGCGCCGCAGCGCCGACCTGCTGCGCGATGACAGCGATCTGTTGGAAAGCCTCGCTTTGACGCTCGCGGAGGAAGCTACGCTGGCCCCGGAGGACGAGGAACTGCTGGCGCTCTCACTGCCGCGCCTGGCGGCCGCCCCCAGGCCCCTGACCCGCCGCGTGCTGCGTGATGCGGCCCGCCGGGCCGCGCAGCTGGGGGAGGCACCGTCGGGGAAAACCCTGGGGCGTAGCCATATTTTGATGATGGACGCGCTGGTGCACGAGTGGCGCGGCCAGGGACCGGTGCCGCTACCGGGTAGGATCGAGGCGTGCCGTAACAACGGCCGAATTCGCTTTGTTCAGCCACCCAGTTAAGGAAAAAGCGTGAGCGACATGCACAGTGACGTCTCCCATATCCTCTTCGACAAGGAAGCGATAGCCGCCCGCATGGCGGAGCTGGGGGCGCAGATCTCCAGCGATTATGCCGACGAACCGCCGCTGCTAGTCGGTGTGTTGAAGGGAGCCATCATGGTGATGGCCGACCTGGCACGGGAAATCACCCTGCCGGTAGAGATGGACTGGATGGCGGTTTCTTCCTACGGTTCCGGCACGAAGTCCTCCGGAGTAGTGCGCATCCTCAAGGACCTGGGCGAGGACATCACGGATCGCCACGTGCTGATCGTGGAGGACATCATCGATTCGGGCCTGACCCTTTCCTGGCTGCGCGAAAACCTGCTGACCCGTGGCGCGAAGAGCGTGGAAATCTGCACCCTGCTGCGTAAGCCCGAGGCTGCCAAGGTTGAGATTGATGTGCGGTACGTCGGCTTCGATATCGATCCCGAGTTCGTGATCGGTTACGGCCTGGACTATGCCGAGCGTTACCGCAACCTGCCCTATATCGGCGTTCTGAAAGAGTCCGTCTACTCCTAGGGCGTTACGCCCAGAGCGAGGAAGCGGGCGCTGGCCATTGGCCTGCCGCTAGCCTCGTGCCAACGTATTTTTCCTTCTCACGGAAGTTTTGCTCGTCAATGACCAAAAAGAAGAAGTCCTTTATCGTCGGGCCGATCACCTTCCTGGTGGCGCTGGTTGCGCTGGCAACGCTGTTCGGGGGTATTTTCTCGGGCGGTGGTTACCGACAGATCGACACCGAGGAAGGTCTGAAGCTGCTCTCCGAAAACAAGGTTGAGCAGGCGAAGATAATTGACGGCAACCAGCAGCGGGTGGACCTCGTGCTGGCCAAGGACTACGGCGATAAGGGAAAGAAAGTCCAGTTCACCTACGTTAAGCCGCGCGGCGAACAGGTCGTGGCGGCGGTGACGCAGGCGAAGCCGAGCAAGGGCTTCACGGACGAACACGCCGTTAGCTCCTGGTGGAGCAGCCTACTGGTGAGCTTCCTGCCCCTGCTGATCATCATCGGCCTGTTCTGGTACGTCATGATGAGCGCGCAGGCCGGTGGCAAGGCCATGCAGTTCGGCAAGTCGAAGGCGAAGCTGTTTAACAAGGAATCGCCGAAGGTTACTTTCGCTGACGTAGCCGGGGCGCAGGAGGCCGTGGAGGAACTCGGCGAAATCAAGGAGTTCCTTGTTGATCCGGCACGCTTCCAGGCGGTCGGCGCAAAAATTCCCCGCGGCGTGCTGCTGTATGGCCCTCCCGGCACCGGTAAGACCCTGCTGGCACGCGCCGTAGCGGGCGAGGCCGACGTGCCGTTCTACTCGATTTCCGGTTCTGACTTCGTAGAAATGTTCGTTGGCGTGGGCGCTTCCCGCGTGCGCGACCTCTTCAACACCGCGAAAGAGAACTCTCCCGCGATCATCTTCATTGACGAGATCGACGCGGTGGGCCGCCATCGCGGCGCGGGCATGGGCGGCGGTCACGATGAACGTGAGCAGACCCTGAACCAGATGCTGGTGGAGATGGACGGCTTCGAGGCCAACCAGAACGTCATCATGATCGCGGCCACCAACCGTCCGGACATTCTCGATCCGGCCCTGCTGCGTCCGGGCCGTTTCGACCGTCAGATTGCGGTGGAAGCGCCCGATCTGCAGGGCCGCCTGCAGATTCTGAAGGTGCACGCCCAGGGCAAGCCCCTCGCAGATAACGTCGATCTGGAAAACATCGCCCGCCGCAGCGTGGGCATGTCCGGCGCCGACCTCGCCAACGTGCTGAACGAGGCCGCGCTACTGACCGCCCGCTCCGGCAACCAGATCATCGATAACCGGGCGCTGGATGAGGCGATCGATCGCGTTTCGATGGGCCCGCAGAAATACTCCAAGGTGATGAGCGAGCGTGAGCGGCAGATGACCGCCTACCACGAGGGCGGCCACGCCCTGGTCGCGGCGGCGCTGCGCCATTCGGCCCCCGTCACCAAGGTGACGATCCTGCCGCGCGGCCGTGCGGGCGGGTACACCATGGTTGTGCCGACCGCCGACCGTAACTACCAGTCGCGCAACGAACTGCTGGACCGCCTGGCCTACGCGATGGGCGGCTACGCGGTCGAGGAAGGCATCTTCCACGACCTCACCACCGGCCCCAGCTCCGATCTGCAAAACGCCACGAAGATCGCCCGCACCATGGTTACACAGCTGGGTATGAGCGACGTCGTGGGGCAGGTTGCGCTCGGCTCCGGCCAGGACGAAGTTTTCGTCGGTATGCAGCAGGGCCAGGCCCCGCAGTACTCCGATGAAACGGCGAACCTGATCGATGAAGAGGTGCGCCGACTGATCGATAACGCGCTCGATGAAGCGTGGGCGATCATCAACGAAAACCGCGACGTGCTGGACCGCCTGGTGTTGGAACTGCTCGACAAGGAAACCCTGAACGAAGCCCAGCTTGCGGAGATCTTCAAGGACGTAAAGAAGGCTCCCGAACGCGCGGTCTGGCAGTCCTCCAGTGAACGACCGGTATTTAACGCACCGCTGGTAGGCGGCGGCAGCAATAGCGATGCGGGGGAGCCGCCTCACGCGGACGCCCCCGAACTGCCGGGGAACGACTCCCCGCACATCCCCGGCGCGCCGGGGGAGCCCGGTCTGCCCGGCCAGGATGCCGGGCCGCACATTCCCGGCGTTCCGGGCGGCGGCCTTGACTGATTCCGCAGCCATCGATCTGCCGCGCATCTTGGCGGCGGTGCGCGAAATCCTGCTCGCGGTCGGGGAGGACCCGGACCGCGATGGTCTGCGGGAAACCCCGCAGCGGGTAGCGAAGATGTACGGTGAGGTCTTTTCCGGTATCGGGGAAGACCCGACCGAGCACCTGGCAAAGACCTTCGATATCGAACACCGCGAGCTGGTTTTGGTGCGCGATATCCGCGTCTATTCGATGTGCGAACATCACCTGCTGCCGTTTTACGGCAGCGCCCACGTCGGCTACATTCCCGGCCAGGGTGGCAAGGTGGCGGGGCTTTCCAAGCTGGCGCGCACGGTGCACGGTTTCGCGCGCAGGCCGCAGGTGCAGGAACGACTGACCTCTCAGGTGGCCGACGCCCTGATGGAAACCCTGGGCGCTTCCGGTGCCATAGTGGTGCTGGAATGCGAACACATGTGCATGTCGATGCGCGGCGTGGCCACCCCGGGAGCCTCCACGATCACCTCGGCGGTGCGTGGCAACCTGCGCGACGCCGCCACCCGCGCCGAAGCGATGAGCCTCATCATGGGGGGAAGAAGAAATGCTTAAAGGCCCCGCCGGTCTGCCGCAGCAGCTCAGCATGCCCGACGAAACTCTGGTGATGGGCATCGTTAATGTCACGCCGGATTCGTTCTCTGACGGCGGGCGTTACAACAGCGCAGAGGCGGCGCTCGCGCACGCTAAGCAGCTGGCGGCCAAGGGCGCCAGCATCCTGGACGTGGGCGGGGAATCCACCCGTCCGGGAGCGCAGCGGGTCAGCGTGACGCAAGAACTTGACCGGGTGCTGCCGGTGGTGCGTCAGCTGGCGGCCGATAACTACGTGGTGAGCGTGGATACCATGCGCGCCGAGGTAGCGGCGGCCTGCGTGGAGGCGGGCGCGCTCATCGTCAACGACGTTTCCGCGGGCCTGGCCGACAGGGAAATGCTCAAAACCGTTGCCGGGCTGCGTACCCGGCTGGGGGAGCCGCCGGTTTATGTGGCGATGCACTGGCGCGGCCACAGCGACATCATGGATTCCCTGGTCGATTACGGCCAAAGCACCGTGCTGAGCGTGCGCGAGGAACTCGCCCAGCGTATCGGTGCGGCGCTCGCTGCGGGGATAGACCCGGCGCGCCTGGTGCTCGATCCCGGTTTTGGTTTCGCCAAAGAGGTGCGGCACAACTGGGAGCTGCTGGCCGATCTACACGAGATCGCGGCCCTCGGCTACCCGCTACTGATCGGCGCGAGCCGTAAGCGTTTCCTCGCCGCACTAGAGGTAGATAAGGACGATGCAACGGCGGCGCTGACCGCGCTGGTTGCCGCGCGAGGCGTGTGGGCCGTGCGCGTGCACGAGGCGGCGGCAAGTTATGCGGCGGTGCGGGTGGCGGCCGCGATGCGGCAGGCGCAGCGCTAATGAGCCGCGCAGGCGAGTTTGCGCAGGACGCGCCGCTGCCCACGGACACGATTCAGCTAACCGGGCTGCGTGCCTTCGGTAGGCACGGTGTGCTGGCGGAGGAAAAACGCGAGGGGCAGGATTTCGTTTGCGATCTGACGCTGTACCTTTCCCTGGCCCCGGCAGCACGGCGCGACGATCTGAACCTGACGCTTAACTACGCGGAGATCGCGCAGCGCGTACACGCAGTCATCGGCACCGGCAGCTTCGACCTGATCGAAACGCTCGCGCAGCGTATCGCGCAGGAAACCCTGGCTTTTTCGCCCCTGCTGCGCGCGGTAGAGGTGAGCGTACACAAACCGTCGGCCCCCATCCCGGTGGCTTTTTCCGACGTTGCGGTGCGTATCTTCCGCCGCGCTAAGCCGGAACGTGCGGTGATCGCGCTCGGTAGTAACCTGGGGGATTCGCGCGCCCTGCTAAATAATGCGGTGTCGGCCCTGCGTAAGCTCCCCGGAAGCAGGCTGGTCGCGGTATCAGACTGGCTGCGCAGCGCCCCCGTGGGAGGGATCGCGCAGCCGGACTACCTCAACGGTGTGGCGCTGCTGGATACCTGCCTCGACCCATACGAACTATTGGCAAAGATGGCGGAGATCGAAAACGCCGCCGGGCGCACCCGGGAGGTGCGCTGGGGGCCGCGTACCCTGGATTTAGACATCATTTCTTACGGCGGGCTGGAACTGAGCGATCCGGTGCTGACGCTGCCGCATCCGCGTGCACACGAACGCGATTTCGTGCTTGCCCCGTGGCTTTCCCTGGACGCCGCCGCGCAACTGCCTGGCCGCGGCCCGGTGGCAGAATTGCGGGAAAAGCTGATTACGGCTGCGGATACGGCAGCGGAGGGAGAGGAAAAATGAAACGTACCCCCTGGGTGCTGCTGTTGGCCCTGTTTCTCTGCGCGGTTTGTTTCAGCAACGGGGTGAGCGCGCTGCTCACCTCTTTCGGTGTAGCCCTGCCTTTTCCCGGTTACCTATCCAGCGTGGTGCTTTTCGCGGTAGCGGGAGTTCTGCTCTATTTGGGCCTGAAACTGAAGTGGTACATGCAGGAATGCGAGGAACGCCGGGAAAAGCCGACCAGCGCGCCGCGGAAACACGAAATAGACATGACCACCGCCGCAAAAACGGTTGCTTTCGCTACCGCCTGTGCGCTGGCCGGAGCCATGGCCGGGGGAGTATTTTCCGGAGAAGTGCTATTCCTGTTGGTGTCTGCGGAGGTTAGCTTCACGGGGGCGCTTTTACCGACCCTCCTGGCGGCGATCTCTGGAATCGTGCTTAGCGGCATCGGTTATCTGGTCGAGGGGTGGGGCGAGGTGCCTCCCGAACCGGGCGGCAATGCCCGCGCCTAACGCGTAATTTTTACCCCTACGGCGGTACTAAATAACCCCACGGCTAGACGAAAGTATGTGGGAGTTAGCGACCCCTAATTGAAATACTTTGGGCATGGTATTCAACGACTCCCTGAGCGGTATCGAGGTTACGCAGATAGACCAGCGGATCATCAAGGCGCGCTACCTGGCCGCCGCGATATGGAGCGTTCCCGGTCTGGTGGTCGTGGTGCTCTGCGTCCTGGCGGGCGCCTTCTGGGGCTGGTGGTGGATGTACCCGGTCGCCGTCGCCCTGCTGGCGCTGATGGTCTTGAACCTGGTCCTGATCCCGCGCCAGTCGCGGGTGTGCGGCTACGCGGTGCGTGAGGACGACGTGGTGCACGTCAGCGGCCGCCTGTTCCGCGAAGTGGAGATCGTGCCGCTCGGCCGCATCCAGACCGTCAACTTCACCGAGGGGCCGATCGAGAGGCGCTACGGGCTGGCCAGCCTGGACATCGCCACGGCATCCTCCAACCTGAACATCTCCGGGCTGCCGGTAGAGGAAGCGCGCCGCCTGCGCTCCGACATCCTGCAGCGCTCCCGCTCGGTGATGGCGGCGCTATGAGCAAGAAGAACCGCCCCCCGCGCGAAGAAAACCCCTGGCAGCTGAGCCCCGGCTTCTCCCGCACCAGCAGGCTCAGCCCACTGCTCGACTCCTGGCAGGCCCTCGTCGCGCCTTTGGCTCTGCTCTTGTTCAAAGGCGGCGAGGCGGCCCAGAAAGGGAGGGGCGAACTGGAGAATCTCGTGCTGTTCGTCCTGGTTTTTGCTCTCGGGCTGACCCTGCTGGCGATCGGCCTGGGATATCTTTCTTGGCGCCGCTACAGCTACCGGGTGAACCCCGAGAAAGGGCTAGAGGTACGCTCCGGCCTGTTCACCCGCACCCAGTCGCTTGCCAACCGCGACAAGATCGAGTCGGTAGAGATCGGCCGTCCCTTCCTGCCCCGTATCCTTGGCCTGGCGAAAGTGAAGGTCGAGGTTGTGGGGAGCGGCGACGACTTCACCCTCTCTTACGTCAGGAACGCCGACGCGGAACGTATCCGGGAGGAGCTGCTCGACATCGCCATGCGCGACATCGAACGCTCCGCAGGCCAGGAGACCTCGCAAGAGGAATCGCAGGAGAACCTGACGGATACCGATGCGGGGGCTACCGTTGCAGAGTCGGATTTGGCCTCGCCGGTGGACGGCACCGAGGAAATCGCCCCCGCCAAACCGGCCGGGAAACGCGAGGCGCTGCGCAGCGCCATGCGCGACGGCGTCACCGACGGTGTGCTGCTGAGCGAGGTCCCGCAGCGCCGCCTGTTGCTGTCGAACCTGCGCGACATCAAGTTCCTGCTTCTGTTGCCGCTCCAGCTGGCATTGCTGGTTTTGTCCCTTTACTGGCTGCTGTCTGACTGGTTCGACGCCGGTTACGGGGTCGGCGTGGTGTCACTGGTTGTGGTCTGGTCGATCTTCACCAGCATCATGAAACGCCTCAACGCGGGCTGGGGCTTCGTCGCCCGCCTGACTCCGAAATCCATCCGGGTGCGGCGCGGCCTCACTTCGACCTCTACCCACAACATCGCGCCCGACAGGGTGCAGGCGGTGGCTATCGAGCAGCCGATCTTCTGGCGCATCATGGGCTGGTATCGGCTGAAGGTCACCGTGGCTTCCAACGGATTCATGGAGTCTCTTGAGGAGGAATCCCTCGACTACCTGCTGCCGGTAGCCACCCGCGAGGAGTTGGAGACCACCCTCGCCTACCTGCTGCCTAAGATCGAGGGGCACCGGGGCGAGGAACTGATGCCGCTGCTGGACACCCTGCTGGCAAGCGACGTCGGTACGGCGCTCGACACCCGCGCCGTTCCGGGGGCCCGCTGGCTCAGTCCGTTCGACAACCACCGCACCGGCATCTACCTGACGGAGCGTGCCCTGCTCACCACCAGCGGCTGGCTGGTGCCTAAAGTGGAGGTGCTGCCGCGCGATAGGGTGCAGTCGGTGACCCTTTCGCAGGGGCCGCTCGCCAGGCGCCTCGGCAGCGCTACTGTGCTCTCCTACACGGGGGGAGACGAAAACAGCGTTACTGCGCAGGATCTACCCGCCCTGGACGCGCTCAGGTTGCTGGCTGAGATGGAGCGCAGCGCCGCCACCGAGCGTCGCTACCGCGACTACGACAGCTGGCCCCGCCCGGCGCGTGCCCTCCCCACCCACAATGAGATGGAAAAGGCACGTCAGCAGCGGATCAAAGCGGAATCATCCCAGCCCGAAGTTGGTAGCCTCACCTCGTGACTACAGTGCATCCGGCCTCCCGCATGGGGATTGGCATTATCGGTGCGGGCAGGGTCGGGGCCGTTCTCGGCTCCGCCCTGCGTGCACAGGGACACGCGATTACCGGGGCCTACGCCGTTTCCGAGGCGTCCCGGGAACGCGCCGAACTGCTGCTCCAGGGCGTGCCGCTGCTGGACGCCCCCGCCATCTGGGAACGCAGCGAGGTGGTGCTGCTCGCGGTGCCGGACGATCAGCTTGGCCCGTTGGTGAGCGGTGCGGCGGAGGCCGGGTTGATTCCGGGCGGGCAGATAGTGCTGCACACCTCGGGCCGCTACGGCACCCAGGTGCTTGCGCCCGCCGAGAAAGCGGGGGCGATCGCGATAGCGCTGCACCCCGCCATGACGTTCACCGGCACCAGCATCGACCTGCCGCGCCTGCAGGGCTGCCCGTTCGCCGTCACCGCGCGCGCCGCGTTCCTGCCGATAGCGCAGGCGCTCGCGGTAGAGATCGGCGGGGAGCCGTTCACGATTGCGGAGGCGGACCGCCCGCTCTATCACGCCGCCCTCGCGCACGGGGCAAACCACCTGGTCACGCTGGTGGAACAGTCTCGGGAAACCCTGCGTAGCATCGGCATCGACGAACCGGGCCGTTTCCTAACGCCGCTTCTCAGCGCCGCTCTGCAGGAATCCCTGGGGCGGGGAATAGGCGCGCTCACGGGGCCGGTGGCGCGCGGCGATGCGGGCACGGTAGCCAGCCACCTGGAGTGCCTGGGAGAAGTCGCTCCCGATGTGCAACGCACCTATCGCGATCTTTCGCGCGCCACCACCGAGGCAGCCTACGCGGCGGGTGCAATCAGCGCCGAACAGCGCGCGGCCCTGCTGTCGGCGCTGGAAACCAACTAAGAGAAGCCCGTTATTTTTCATTGTCCACGTGTGTAAGGAAACTGAAATGACCAAGGTTGTTACCACGCCCGACGAGTTGCGTGCCGCGCGCGCCGAACTGACCGGGAAGGTGGCGCTGGTGCCGACGATGGGGGCGCTGCATGACGGCCACATGACGCTGGTGCGCCGCGCCCGGGAAATCGCGGATCACGTGATCGTCTCTATCTTCGTGAACCCGCTCCAGTTCGGCCCCGGAGAAGACTTCGAGCGCTACCCGCGCGATCTGGAGGCGGATCTGGCAACTTTGGCGGGAGCCGCTGATTTGGTGTTCGCACCGGAGGTGGCCGACATGTACCCGGTGCTGCCGCCGCGCGTCAGCGTCACCTGCGGTGAGATCGCCACGCTGTTCGAGGGCGCGATTCGCCCCGGTCATTTCGACGGGGTGGCCACGGTGGTGACCAAACTCTTCACGCTTACCGCGCCGGACGTGGCTATTTTCGGGCAAAAGGATGCCCAACAGCTATTTATTATTCGCTCGCTGGTGGAAGACCTTAATTTGCCTCTCACCCTGGAAGCCGTTCCGATTGCGCGCGCTGACGATGGTTTGGCGCTTTCCAGCCGCAATATTTACCTGAGCGCCGAAGAAAGAAAAGCGGCGCTCGCTTTGAGCCGCCTAGTGAGGGCTGCGGAAGCCGCCGCCCCGAATACCGCTGCGGTGCTGCGCGCGGTTGCGGATAACCGTGCTGACCTGGACTGGGACTACACGGCGGTGCTGGATCATCGCACCTTTGCGCAGATTGATGAGTCCTTTAGTGGCGAGGCTTTGGTGATGATTGCCGCGCGCGTGGGAGGCACGCGACTTTTGGATAACACTATTGTGCATTTGCGTGCCGGAGAGTGAGAGAATTAGCCGCATGAGTTCTGCCGAAAACGCCCCCAACCTTAATACGTCCGATCAGATTGCCGTCCGCAAGGCCAAGCGGGAACGCCTGCTGGCCCGCGGGGAGGAGGCATACCCGGTCGCGGTACCGGTAACCACCACCATCGCGGCCGTGCGCGCGGAATACGATCCGCAGCTGGCCGACGGCACCCTGCCCGCCGGTGAGGACACCGGCCGGGAACTGGGCGTGGCGGGGCGCGTGGTGTTCCAGCGCAACACCGGCAAACTTTGCTTTGCAACCCTCCAGGACGGCGAAGGTAACCGGCTGCAGGTAATGCTGAGCCTGGCGGAGGTCGGCGAAGAGCGCCTAGCGGCGTTCAAGGCCGACGTTGACCTGGGCGATCACCTGTTCGTGGCCGGCACCATCGGCACCTCCCGCCGCGGCGAACTGAGCGTTTTCGCTAAGGAATGGCGCATGGCCGCCAAGGCCATCCGGCCGCTCCCGGTGCTGCACGCGCAGCCCAGCGAAGAGGCGCGGGTGCGTCAGCGCTACGTGGATCTGATCGTGCGGCCGGAAGCGCGTCAGATGGCGCGCATGCGCCCGGCAGTGGTGCGCAGCCTGCGCGATTCGTTCCATCGCCGCGACTTCATGGAGATCGAAACTCCGATGCTGCAGACCATCCCCTCCGGTGCTGCGGCCCGCCCCTTCACCACGCACATGAACGCTTTCGATCTGGAGCTGTTCCTGCGCATCGCCCCGGAACTGTTCCTCAAGCGCGCCGCCGTCGGCGGTGCCGAGCGCGTGTTCGAGATCAACCGCAACTTCCGTAACGAGGGCGCCGACTCCACGCATTCGCCCGAGTTCGCGATGCTGGAGGCCTACCAGGCTTACGGTGATTACCATTCGATCGCGGAACTGACCCGTTCCCTGGTGCAGGAGGCGGCGGAAGCGGCCTGCGGTAGCCAGGTGGTCACCCTCAACGACGGTAGCGAATACGACCTTTCGGGTGAGTGGCAGTGGCTTTCCATGTACGAATCCCTTTCGGAATCGCTCGGTCAGGAGATCACTCCGGAAACGAGCGTTGAGGAACTGCGCGCTATCGCGCGTTCGCTCGAGCTTGACCTGGACCACCCCAAGTACGGTCACGGCAAGCTGGTGGAGGAACTGTTCGAGCACCGCCTCGGCGATTCCCTCTACGCGCCGACCTTCGTCTGCGACTTCCCGGTGGAAACCTCCCCGTTGGTGCGTGCGCACCGCGAGAAGCCGGGCGTGGTGGAGAAGTGGGACCTGTACGTGCGCGGCTTTGAGCTTGCCACCGGCTACTCCGAGCTGGTGGACCCGGTCGTGCAGCGTGAGCGTTTTGAGACGCAGGCACGCCTGGCCGCGGCGGGCGATGACGAAGCGATGCGTCTGGACGAAGACTTCCTGACCGCCATGGAATTCGCCATGCCTCCGACCGGCGGTATGGGAATGGGCCTGGATCGACTTTTGATGGCGCTTACCGGTTACGGTATTCGCGAAACCATTTTGTTCCCGCTAGTTAAGCCCGCCCAGTCGGATTCCTCCGAAAGCGAAAACTAAACGCTATGGGAAGCGGTTTTTGGTTCGAGCTCGGAGCGCTAGTTCCCTCGCTTGGCGTTGGCCTGCTGTTTTGGTTTACTATGCGCGCTCTGCTCTCCGCGGATAGGAAACAGCGCGAAGAAGATGCGCGGGTCGAAAATGAGTACCAAGAAAGAAACTCCAAAAGTTCTTAAAAAGATCTATTACGGTTTCTTATGGGGTTGCGGAAACTCAATTAGTCCGACAGTATAGTGTCGTACTTCGCCACCAGAAAAAGGAGAATCGCTCATGGCGCGCAAGACGCACGTTGTTCTAGTCGATGATATCGATGGCACCGATGCGGCCGAAACCGTTAATTTCGGCCTGGACGGTGTTAATTACGAGATCGACCTGAACGAAGATAATGCCGCGAAGCTGCGCGAAGCGCTGACTCCGTGGCTGGCTGCTGCGCGCCGCGTGGGTGGCCGTGCCCGCCGTGGCACCGGCCCGGTCTCCGGCGGCGGTTCGCAGAACTCCGAGATTCGCCGCTGGGCCCGCGAAAACAACATTCCGGTGTCCGAGCGCGGCCGCATCTCTGCTGACGTACGCAAGATGTACCTGGACGCTCACTGAGCCGTACCAAACTAAACCTGGTTCGCGAGGCGGCCACCCCGGTCATGTCGGGGTGGCCGCCTCCGCTTTGTCGGCAGATGTATTTGTGACCGAATGTAAAGGTCAGGCTTGTGTTCTTCCCGAAGAAGCGCTAATCTCGCAGCATGACGACAGTTTCCCTTAACTGGTGGTGGCTCGCTGCTTAGGCGGGCCGCCTGTTCTGTCGTATCTCTGGGCTCGCCGCATGGCGAGCCTTTTTCATTAAGAAGCTCCCGTGCGGATTGCCCGTTAAAAGTAATACTTACCGCGAGGAGCTTTTTGTGTATATCGTCCAGCGCGAACTGCGTTGCTCTGCCGACGCTTTAAACCTATTCGCCGCGCTTGCGAACACTACCCCGGATACGGTTTTACTGGAGTCTGCGGATACCACTACGCGCGAAAGTAAACGTTCACTGTTGCTGCTATCGGCAAGTGTAAGAATCACCTGCCGCGGCACCAAGGTAAAACTAACCCCCGTTACTAAATTGGGCCAAATGGTTTGTGCGGAGGCTGCCCGGGCTTTCCCCGTGGAAAGCATCGAAAATAGCTTAGTCTGCGATTTTCCGCGCGGCATCGCCAGCGATGAAAACGAGCGGCTACGCGAACCTAACCCGTTAGATGTTTTGCGCTTCCTGACTTCGCTAGGGCGCACCCCGGAAAATTCCCTCGCGCTACCGCTGTTAGCGGGCGCCTTCGCCTACGAGTTCATAGATAGCTACGAGAAACTGCCCACCGTAACCGGGGGAGCGGCAACCCCGGAAGATTTCTATTTCCTGCTGGGCGAAGAACTGGTGCAAATAGACCACGTGGCGCAAACGGCGCAGCTGAGCGTGGCGGCAGAAAACCGGGAACTGGCCGAAGCGAAACTGGCGGTCCTAGAAGAACGGGTAACCACTGCGTTAGCCGAATCCCAGGCAGCCCCGGTGGGCGCTGAGACTGCTCCCGTTAAAGCGCCCGAAGATTTACTTACCGCCCACGCCAGCATGAGCGATAGCGATTTCATGGCGCGAGTAAAGCAAATGCAAGAACACATCGCGGCCGGGGACATCTACCAGGTGGTGCCCTCCCGTTCCTTCGCCCTGCCGTGCCCCGACCCGGTGGCGGCCTACCGCGTGCTGCGCCAGCAAAACCCCAGCCCCTACATGTTCCTGCTGCGCACGGCGGACGAGGTACTGTTCGGGGCCAGCCCGGAGGCGTCCGTAACGGTGAGCGGGGGAGAGGTAAGCATGTACCCCATCGCCGGAACTCGCCCGCGCGGGCTGGGCGCGAACGGCGAGGTGCTGCACGAACTGGACACCCGGCGCGAGCTTGACCTGCGCACGGATCCGAAGGAACTGTCGGAACACATCATGCTGGTGGACCTGGCACGAAACGATCTGGCCCGGATCGCCAAGCCCGGCACGCGCAAGGTGGACAAACTGCTGGGGGTGGATCGCTACTCCCGCGTCATGCACCTGGTCTCCCGCGTCGTAGCCGAACTCGATGACGGCCTGGACGCATTGGACGCATACAGGGCCTGCATGAACATGGGCACGCTGACGGGAGCACCCAAACTGTCGGCCACCGCGCTACTGCGCGCAGCCGAGGGCTGCAGGCGCGGCTTCTACGGCGGCGCGGTCGGCTACTTCACCGGCGGGGGAGAGATGGATACCTGCATCGTGATTCGCTCCGCCTATGTGCGCGACGGTGTTGCCCACGTGCAGGCCGGGGCCGGGGTGGTGCGGGATTCCGACCCCCGCGCCGAAGCCGACGAAACGGTACATAAAGCAATGGCCGTGCTGGGCGCTATCGCCGCGGCACAGGGACGCACGGTGGAGGTAGTGCGATGAGGGTTCTTCTTTTGGACAACCAGGATTCTTTCGTCTACAACCTGCGTAGCGAGTTCCAGACCCTGGGCTTTGACACGCTGGTTATGCGCAATACCGTGCCCGTTGCGGAAGTGCTGGGGCAGGAGGCCGATCTGATCTGCCTATCGCCTGGCCCCGGCCATCCGTGCCAGGCCGGAAACATGATGGAAGTGCTGGCGCAGTCCTGGGGAAAGGTGCCCTTGCTGGGGATCTGCCTGGGGTTCCAGGCCATGCTGGAACACCTCGGGGCAGGCGTCGGCCCGGTCGGCGCGGTACACGGCCAGGCTCACCGGGTCACGCTCACCAAGCAGGGCAAACAAGACCCGGCGTTCTCCGCTCTGCCGGGCCTGCGGGTGGCGCGCTACCACTCGCTCGGTTGCACCACCGTTCCGGCGGAAATGGACTGCCTGGCACGCATCGGCGATCTGGTGATGGCCGCTCGTGCCAAAGACGCCCCGGCGCTGGGGCTGCAGTTCCACCCCGAATCCATCCTGACCGACTCCGGCCCGCAGCTGATCGCGGCGGCCGTGCATTCCCTCACCCAGACGAAAGGAAGCGCCGCATGAGCGCCCAACAGACTGCCCAGCAGACGGCCCAGCAAGCGATAGACCTAGCCCGTGACGCGATCTGCGGCAGCGAACTAACCGCCGCGCAGTCCCGAGCATTGTTCACCGGGATAGCGCAGGGGGAACTGCCGGGCACGGTGCTGGCGGGCCTGCTGACCGCGCTCGCCGCCAGGGGAGAAACCCCCGAACTGGTATCGGGGGCGGCCGCCGCGTTCGTTGCGCAGGCGGTGGCTTTCCCGGAGGGCGAGAGCGGCTTCGATTCCTGCGGCACGGGCGGGGATCGCGCGGGGACGATCAACATTTCCACCGCCGCCGCGCTGGTTGCCGCTACGGCCGGTGTGCCGATGCTCAAGCACGGGAACCGTTCCGTATCTTCCCGCTCCGGCAGCGCCGACGTGCTGGACAGCCTCGGCATCGCCACGAACCTGGGGCCCGAGGCCGCGCGTCAGCTCTGCGATGAAACCGGCTTCGCGTTCCTGTTCGCCCCGCGCTACCACCCGGCCATCGCTCGGGTGATGCCGGTGCGCCGCGAACTCGCGGTGCCGACGGTGTTTAACCTGCTCGGCCCGCTCCTTAACCCGGCCCCGCTGCGGGCGCAGCTGATCGGGGTGGCCGATCCGCGCCGAGGCGAACTGATCGCCAACGCCCTGCGGCAGATCGGCCGGGAACGCGCCCTGGTGGTGCATGGGGAGGGGCTGGACGAAATCGCGCTGCACGGAGAAACCGACGTTTGGGAGCTGCGCGAGGGGAAGGTCGAACATTACCGGCTCACTCCGGAAGAGCTCGGCCTGTCTCGCTACCCGCTCGAGCAGCTGCGCGGGGGAGACGCGGATGCAAACGCCCGGGACCTGCGCGCCCTGCTCGCGGGTAACGGACAGCCAGCCCACGCGGCGGCGGTATGCGCCAACGCGGGCGCGGTGTTCTACCTGGCCGGGCTCAGCGACAGCATCGCGGACGGTGTAGCGAAAGCCCGCGAAATAGTCGCATCCGGGAAGGGGGCGGCCCACCTGGAAAAGATCGCCTCCCGTTCCGCGCAGCTCCTCGCACAAGAGGCCGCCGCATGAGCGGGCGCTTTAGCAAGATCCGGCTGGCCGACGGCGAAAGTGTGCTCGGCAAGATAGTCGCGCAGCGGCGCACCCACCTGAGCGCGATCCGGGAACTGGTGGCAAACAGCCCGCGCCCGCCACGCTCCGCACGCAGCCTGTATCACTCGCTCGGTGCGGGGCAGCGGGGCGGCTCGCGATTCATCATGGAATGCAAGGCGGCCTCGCCCTCCCTCGGCATGATTCGCGAGGACTACCATCCGGGCCAGATCGCCTCGGTGTATTCCCGCTACGCGGCCGGTATCTCGGTGCTTTGCGAACCCGACTTCTTCGGCGGCAGCTACCTGCACCTGGCGACGGTCGCGGCGAGCACCCACCTGCCCGTGCTGTGCAAGGACTTCATCGTGGACGAGGCGCAGCTTTACGCGGCCCGGCTCGCGGGGGCCGACGCCGCGCTGCTCATGCTGTCGGTGCTGACGGACGAGGAATACGCCCGCCTAGCGGACTGCGCGGACTCCCTGGGGCTAGACGTGCTCACCGAGGTTTCCGACGAAAGCGAAATGGCGCGGGCGCTCTCCCACGGCGCCAAAATCATCGGCATCAACAACCGTGACCTGCGCGATCTCAGCATAGATACGGGCAGGACGCTGGCCCTGGCGGGCAGGGTGGCGGAAGATACCGTGCTGCTATCGGAATCCGGCATCCGCAGCCACCGTGACGTGCGCGCCCTGGCCCCGCACGTATCGGGGTTCTTGGTCGGCAGCCAGCTCACGGGGCAGCCCGACATTGACGCGGCCTGCCGGGAACTCCTCTACGGCGAAACCAAGGTTTGCGGCATCACCGAACCGGATGCCGGCAGGCTGGCCGCAGCCAGCGGCGCGCTCTACGGCGGAATCATCGCCGCCGCCGGTTCGCCGCGTTACGTAACCGCGCAGCGTGCGGCCGAGATCGTGGCCGCCGCCCCGGAACTGCGCTGGGTGCTGGTAAGCACCGCGAAAACCCCGGCAGAGGTTGCCCGCGAATACGCGGCCTATGCCGAGGCCTGCGCCGCTGCCGCCGCCCCCGCGCCCTCCATCCTGCAGCTGCATCGCGCCCCGCTGGAAAGCGCCGACGGGGAACGCGCCTTCCTAGATGAGGTGGCGCGCCTGCTGCCCGAAGTGACGCTCTGGCGCGCGCTCAGCCCGCAAACCCCGGCAGGGAAAGCCGCCGCCGAGGCGCTCGCCGAGCATCCGGCGCTGTCGCGTTTCGTGTGCGATTCGCCCAGCCCCGGCAGCGGCGAAACCTACGACTGGCACCTAATCCCGCAGTCCCTGCGCGAAATCTCCCTCCTGGCGGGAGGCATCGGGCCGGAAAACGCGGCCGCGGCCCGCGACGCCGGTTTCGCGGGGCTAGACATGAACTCGCGGCTTGAATACCCGCACCTGCCCGGCAGCAAAGACCCCTCCCGCGTTAGCGGCGCGTTTCGTAACCTGCGTAGCTATCCCAAGGCCTAAGGAAAGACAATGAAAAAGACCCTCTTACCCGCATATTTCGGTGAGTTTGGTGGCCAGTACGTGCCCGAACTGCTGCTGCCCGCGCTCGATCAGCTCGAGGCCGCGTTCGTGGAGGCGATGGCCGACGAATCCTTCCGGGCCGAACTGTCGGGCCTGCTGCGGGACTACCTGGGCAGGCCCACGCCGCTCACCGAATGCCGCAACCTGCCGCTCACGGGCGGGGCGCGCATCTTCCTCAAGCGGGAGGACCTGGTGCACGGCGGCGCGCATAAAACGAACCAGGTGATCGGCCAGGCGCTGCTCGCCAAACGCATGGGCAAAACCAGGGTGATTGCGGAGACCGGGGCGGGGCAGCACGGCACCGCGACCGCGCTGGCCTGCGCGCTGCTCGGCCTGGAATGCACCGTCTACATGGGGCGGCTCGACGTGGAGCGGCAGCAGCCGAACGTGGAGCGAATGGAGCTGATGGGAGCGCGGGTGGTGCCGGTAGATTCCGGTTCCGGCACCCTCAAGGACGCCGTTAACGAGGCGCTGCGGGACTGGACCGCGAGCTTCGCCACCAGTCACTACCTGCTCGGTACGGCTGCGGGCCCGCACCCGTTCCCGACCATCGTGCGCGAGTTCCACCGCGTGATTTCGACCGAGGCACGGGCACAGATCGTGGATCGGATCGGCCGCCTGCCCGACGAGGTGATCGCCTGCGTGGGTGGAGGCTCCAACGCCATCGGCATGTTTGCCGACTTCATCCCCGACGAATCCGTTTCCCTGGTGGGCGTGGAGCCGGCCGGGGAAGGAATGGAAAGCGGCCGCCACGGCGCACCCATCGCGGCGGGCAGGATCGGTATTTTGCACGGCGCCCGTTCCTACCTGATGCGCACCGCCGAGGGGCAGGTGGAGGAGTCCCATTCGATCTCAGCCGGTTTGGACTATCCGGGAGTCGGCCCGCAGCACGCGTACCTCGCGGCGAGCGGGCGCGCCCGGTACGTGGGAATCACCGACGACGAGGCGCTGGAAGCATTCCGGTTGCTTTCCCGGCACGAGGGCATCATCCCCGCGCTCGAATCCTCGCACGCGCTGGCCTACGCGCTGAAACGGGCCCAGACCGCGGAGGAGGGCACCGTGCTGCTGGTTTCGCTTTCCGGGCGAGGCGATAAGGATCTGGCGCACGTGCACAGGCAGTTTGCCGCCGCGCAAGAAACGCACCCCGCTGAGGAAACGGCGGCGCAGGAAACGGCACATAAGTCGGCAGCGGGTGACGCGCCGGTGCTTCCCGCGGACGTCCCCGTGGTGGCGAAACCGGCGGCAGAAGTCACCGCGCAGGTGCCGCAGCCGCCGGTGGGGGAGCGTTACGCGCGCGCCTTCGCCCGTGGGGCGGCGTTCGTGCCGTTTGTGATGCTGGGCGATCCGGGGATCGCGGAAAGCGAGCAGATCATCGAGGAACTGATCGCGGGGGGCGCGGACGCGCTCGAGCTCGGCCTGCCGTTCTCCGATCCCGTCGCCGACGGCCCGACTATCCAGCGCGCCCACCTGCGTGCCGCCGCAGCGGGGGTGAGCGGGCGG
Source organism: Dermabacteraceae bacterium TAE3-ERU5 (assembly GCA_019218375.1). Classification (GTDB taxonomy): domain Bacteria; phylum Actinomycetota; class Actinomycetes; order Actinomycetales; family Dermabacteraceae; genus TAE3-ERU5. The sequence continues at coordinate 61,617 of JAHUUK010000008.1, read as the reverse complement.
GACGCCCTCGGTATCGTCGCCCGCGTGCGCGCACGCCACCCGGAGCTGCCGATCGGGCTGCTGGTTTACGGGAACCTGCCGTTCTCCTGGGGCCTCGACGAGTTCTACCAGGCACTCGCGCAGGCCGGGGTGGATTCCGTGCTGCTGCCCGACATTCCGGTGCGTGAATCTGCCGATTTCGTGGCTGCGGCGGAGCACGCGGGGATCGCCCAGATCTTCATTGCCCCGCCGGGGGCGGACGACGAGACGCTGCGGGCGGTGGCGGAAAACTCGCGCGGCTACGTTTACGCGGTCTCCCGCACCGGCGTTACCGGCGCGGAAGTGGTCTCGCGTACCGAGGGGCTGAGCGAGGCGGTGGCCAGGCTGCGCAGCTACGACGCGCCCCCGGCGCTGCTCGGTTTCGGCATCTCCCGGCCCGAACACGTGCGTGAGGCCGTGGGCGCGGGCGCGGCGGGAGCGATCTCCGGCTCCGCAGTGGTTGCGCTCATCGAACGGGCGATCAAGGAGGGGGACGTCACCGCCGCCTATCCGCGCGTGCGCGAATTCGTGGCCGAGATGAAGGCCGCTACGCGCTAGGTGAATAAGAACTAGGTGCATAAGAAACGGCTGGCCCGCGTGCCCCGGAAATCCGGTGCTGCGCGGGCCAGCCGTTTTATTTAGCGCCGGGCCTGCGTCGGCCCCTATGCGGCTTGCTGCACGCCGTTACCAGGCGCGGATACGCCAGCTGGCGCTGTGTGCCTGGCCGGGGGCGAGGCGAATCAGGTCCATGCCGGAGTTGAAGGCGTCCGGTGGGCAGGTCATCGGCTCCACCGCCAGGCCGAGGCGGTTTAGTTCCGGCTCGGGGCGGTCCCCGGTGTAGATCTGTACCCAGGAACAGTCGTAGCCGAAGCTGACCTCGACGCCGGTGCCGCCGGGGGCGGTGACGGTGACGAACGAATTACCGTCGAAATCGCGCAGCAGATCGCTAAAGGCGGTATCCAGTTTGGTATCGCCGATCACGCGGCCCTCGCCGTGGAAGTCCTGCGGGCTGCCCGGATCGACCGGCCCGGTGCCGAGCGGCAGCAGCCGTTCGGGATCTACCTGCATCTGCGAATGCGCATCGAACGCGAGCGTCCACGTATCCAGCGGTTCCGGCCCGGCAACCAGGTAGGGGTGGGGGCAGCAGCCGTAGGGGGCGGTGCGGGAACCGACGTTCTCCGCAGTTAGGCGGGTGTGCAGGCCCGCCGCTGCGTCGAGTGAATACTCGACCACCAGGCGCAGATGGAACGGGTAACCGGTGGTGGGGAACAGGGTGGTGGCCAGCACAACTCGGTCCTCGTCCTGTTCCAGCAGCTCATAGGCCTGGAAAGAGACAAGGCCGTGCAGGGCGTTGCCGCGTTCCGGCTCGCTGAGCGCGACCTGGTAGGTTTCGCCGTCGCAGGTGTAGCGGCCATCGGCGATCCGGTTCGGCCACGGTGCCACCAGCGCGCCCCGGTAGAACCACATCGGTTCGCCCTCGGGGGTCTCCAGGATCACGGGCCGCGAGTCGTAGCGCAGGCGGGCCAGCGTTGCCCCGACCTGCGTTATCTCGGCCTCGTAGGCTCCCGCGCGGATCGTGTAACGCTCGCCCTGCGGGTCACGTGCCAAGCTCATGCGTTTTCTCCTTGCCTTGGGGCTGTTACCCCTATGGTGCCCGTAAATACCGGGATTTCTAAAGTAGGCCCAGAATCTTTGCCGTACGTACCAGGCTCTGCCGGGCTGCGTCGGCGTCCTTGGTCAGGTCCTTTCCGAGGCTGGGCACCATCTTCAGCAGCGTGGGTTCCCAGCCGCCCCATTTCTCCGGGAAGCAGCGCCGCAGCAGATCACAGGCCACGGTGACCGCGGTGGAAGCACCGGGGGAGGCCCCGAGCAGACCGCCCAGCGAGCCGTCGGCAGAGGTGATCAGCTCCGTGCCAAACTGCAACACCCCGCGTTTCTTCGGGTGCGGCGCTATGACCTGCACCCGCTGCCCCGCGGTGACGCTTTCCCAGTCCTCGTCCCGCGCCTCGGGGAAATACTCGCGCAGGGCCGCCAGCCGCGCCTTGCGGGTCGCGGCAACCTCTCGCACCAGATAGGCGGTCAGGTCCAGGTTGTCGATGCCGACCTGCATCATCGGCAGCAGATTACCGGGGCGCAGGGACAGCGGCAGATCGAGCGGGCTGCCGTGGCGCAGGAACTTGGGCGACCAGCCCGCGTAGGGGCCAAACAGCAGCCCCTTCTTGCCGTCTATGTAGCGGGTGTCCAGGTGCGGCACGCTCATCGGCGGCGCGCCCACGGCGGCCTTGCCGTAAACCTTGGCCTCGTGCCGGGCCACCACCTCCGGGTTGGTGCAGCGCAGCCACTGGCCGGAGATCGGGAAACCCCCGTATCCGCGAATCTCGGCAATCCCGGCCTTTTGCAGCAGCGGCAGTGCCCGGCCGCCCGCGCCGACGAAAACGAACGGGGCACGCACCAGGTGGGAGCGCCCCGCCTGACGGTACATGACGCCCCAGTGACGCTTTCCTATCCGGCGTAGCCCTCTTACCTCGCAGCCGGTCCGGAACTCGCTCGCCCCCGCGTTACCCGCGTGCGCGAGCAACTTACGGGTGAGCGCGCCGAAATCAACATCGCTGCCCTCCGCGCTGCGGGTCGCCGCTACCGGGGAATCGGCCGCGCGGCCCGACATGACCAGGGGAGCCCACCCGCTAATCCTGCCCGGATCGTCACTGAACGCAAGGGAAGAAAATAGGGGGTGCGCTGCCAGGGCCGCGTGCCTGCGGCGCAGAAAATCGACGTCGGCAGCGCCGCTAACGAAACTCATGTGCGCCACCGGGTTGATGAACTCGCTAGCCTCACCGAGCGCGCCGCGCTCCAACAGGAACGACCAAAACTCGCGGGAGGCCTGGAACTGGCTGTTTACGCGCAGCGCCTTGGCCGTATCCACGCTGCCGTCGGCGCCCTGCGGCGTGTAGTTCAGCTCGCACAGCGCGCTGTGACCCGTGCCCGCGTTATTCCAGGCGTCCGAGCTTTCCTGACCGGGGGAGGAAAGCCTTTCCAGCACCACTACCCGCCACTGCGGTTGCAGTTCGGTCAGCATCGCGGCCAGCGTGGCGGAGGCGATTCCGCCGCCCACCAGCACCGCGTCGGCAGTTTCGATCTCGTCTGGGGGTGTTGTCATGCTTGCTCCTCACGTCTCCACAGGCGAGCATAGCCGCCCAAACCGAGCGAGAACCGGGACGCATAATCACGCCGATTGCGAACACGCGCCATCCGGCGCACGAAAGCCACTAGGCTCACAACGACACTTCATATAGATGGGGAGAAAGATGTTCGAACGCTTCACCGACCGCGCCCGGCGCGTCGTGGTGCTCGCGCAGGACGAAGCCCGCCTGCTTAACCACAACTACATCGGCACCGAGCACATCCTGCTCGGGCTGATCCACGAGAACGAGGGCGTCGGGGCCAAGGCGCTCGCCGCGCTCGGAATCAACCTGGAAGACACCCGGGAGCAGGTGCGCGACATCATCGGTGAGGGCAACCAGGCCCCGACCGGGCACATCCCCTTCACGCCCCGAGCCAAGAAGATGTTCGAGCTGTCCCTGCGCGAGGCGCTGCAGCTCGGCCACAACTACATCGGCACCGAGCACATCCTGCTCGGCCTGCTGCGCGAGGGCGAAGGCGTGGCCGTTAAGGTACTGGTACGCCTCAAGGCGAACCCGTCGGCGGTACGCCAGGAGGTCATGGACCTGCTCTCCGGCTACCAGGGCAAGGAAACCGTTAACGCGGGCGGCCCCGCCGAAGGCCAGCCCTCCGGCTCCCTCATCCTCGACCAGTTCGGGCGCAACCTGACCCAGGCCGCCCGCGAGGGCCAGCTCGATCCCGTCATCGGCCGTGCGGCCGAGGCAGAGCGCGTCATGCAGGTGCTCAGCCGCCGCACGAAGAACAACCCCGTGCTGATCGGCGAACCGGGCGTCGGTAAGTCAGCCGTGGTGGAGGGCCTGGCGCAGTCCATCGTGCGTGGCGACGTCCCCGAAACGCTCAAGGACAAGCAGCTTTACACCCTGGACCTCGGCTCCCTGGTGGCAGGTTCCCGCTACCGTGGCGACTTCGAAGAGCGCCTCAAGAAGGTGCTGAAGGAGATCCGCACGCGCGGCGACATCATCCTGTTCATCGACGAAATCCATTCCCTCGTCGGCGCGGGCGCGGCCGAGGGCGCTATCGACGCGGCCAGCATCCTCAAGCCGATGCTAGCGCGTGGCGAGCTGCAGACCATCGGCGCGACCACGCTGGACGAATACCGCAAGCACATCGAAAAGGACGCCGCGCTGGAGCGCCGTTTCCAGCCGGTGCAGGTGAACGAGCCGAGCATCGCCCACACCATCGAGATCCTGCGCGGCCTGCGCGACCGCTACGAGGCGCACCACAAGGTGACCATCACCGACGGCGCCCTGGTGGCGGCCGCGAACCTGGCCGACCGTTACGTGAACGACCGCTTCCTGCCGGACAAGGCGATCGATCTGATTGACGAGGCCGGGGCTCGCCTGCGCATCCGTCGCCTCACCGCGCCGCCGGAACTGAAGGAATACGACAAGCGGATCGAACAGACCCGCAAGGACAAAGAGTCTGCCATCGACGAGCAGGACTTCGAAAAGGCCGCCGCGCTGCGCGACACCGAGCAGAAGCTCCAGCAGGAACGCGACGCCAAGGAAAAGGCCTGGCGCGAGGGCGATTCCGACGTCGTCTCCACCGTTAGCGAGGACGTCATCGCAGAGGTGCTGGCGGCCGCTACCGGTATCCCGATCGTGAAGCTGACCGAGGAAGAATCTTCGCGTCTGCTCAACATGGAAGCCGAGCTGCACAAGCGCGTCATCGGCCAGGACGCCGCCATCAAGGCGCTCAGTCAGGCGATCCGCCGCACCCGCGCGGGCCTGAAAGACCCGAAGCGCCCCGGCGGTTCGTTCATCTTCGCAGGCCCGACCGGCGTCGGTAAGACCGAGCTGGCGAAGGCGCTCGCCGAGTTCCTGTTCGGTGACGAAGACGCCCTGATTCAGCTCGACATGTCCGAGTTCGGGGAGAAGCACACCGCTTCGCGCCTGTTCGGTTCGCCCCCCGGCTACGTCGGTTACGACGAGGGCGGCCAGCTCACCGAAAAGGTGCGCCGCAAGCCGTTCAGCGTGGTGCTGTTCGACGAGGTCGAAAAGGCACACGTGGACATCTTCAACTCGCTGCTGCAGATCCTGGAGGACGGTCGCCTGACCGACAGCCAGGGACGCAACGTGGACTTCAAGAACACCGTCATCATCATGACCACCAACCTGGGCACCCGCGACATCGCTAAGGGCGTGCAGATGGGCTTCCAAGCGGGTGGCGAACTGTCCACGAACTACGAGCGGATGAAGGCGAAAGTAAACGAGGAGCTGAAGCAGCACTTCCGCCCCGAGTTCCTGAACCGCGTGGACGACATCGTGGTGTTCCCGCAGCTGCTGCAGGAGGAGATCGTGCAGATCGTGGATCTGATGATCGCGAAGCTCGATTCCCGCCTGCACGAAAAGGACATGGCGCTGGAACTCACCCCGGCGGCGAAGAACCTGCTGGCGGAAAAGGGCTACGACCCGGTCCTGGGTGCGCGCCCGCTGCGCCGTACCATCCAGCGCGATATCGAAGACGTGCTGAGCGAGAAGATCCTGTTCGGCCAGGTGCGTCCGGGCGACAAGATCGTGATCGACGCGCACGGCGAAGGCATCCTGGGAGAATTCGACTTCTCCCGGCGCGGAGCCGACGGCGAGCTGTCGCCCGTCAGCGATGAAGTGAGCGTAGAGGCGATCACCGAGGCGCGCAGCGAAGAGGTGAGCCTGCCCGACGCGGACACCGCAGAGGGCGGGCAGGGAACCGAGGCCTAACCTCGCCATGAGCGAGATTAACGTGAGAGCGGCTGTACCGGCCGACGTTGAGGGAATCAACGCGCTGGTACAGCCGCTCGCCGTAGATGGTATCCTGCTGGGCAAGGAACTGGTTACGCTTTACGAGGCGGTCCAGGAATTCACGGTGGCAGTGGACGAGACCGGCCGGGTGGTCGGCTGCGGGGCGCTGCACGTGATGTGGCGCGACCTGGCAGAGGTACGCACCCTGGGCGTTGCTCCCGAGGTGCGTGGCCGCGGAGTGGGCGGGGCGATACTGCGCCACCTGCTGGAGCGCGCACGCGAATTTTCGCTGCGGCGGGTGTTCTGCCTGACTTTCGAGACGGAGTTCTTTTCCCGGTACGGCTTCACGGAAATGTCCGAACAACCGATAGACCCGAAGGTGTTTTCTGAGCTGGTGCGTTCGCACGACGACGGCGTGGCCGAGTTTCTGGACCTGGCGCGGGTAAAGCCCAACACCCTCGGCAATACCCGCATGATCCTGCACCTTTAGGGCCGCGCGCTTTTATTTCCTTAATTCTTCCCGCCACGGGTGTAGCCTGAAGCACATATCGGTGGCTTAGTTTTATAGCGCATTTAGTAGGAGGAAAGCATGGAGTTCATCGGGCGGGCAGCGTTTACACGTAGACGCGGCAACCTATGGAGCGCGGCTTTGCTATTGCCTTGCATAACCGCCAGCAACTACCTGAATCTTCCTGATGGTGCGGCTACGGGACTGCTTTTGTTATCCCTGCTGGTGGCCATTCCCGCGGCGGGCGGCGAGTTCGTGCTGTTGATGCAGGAAGAAGCCGGAAATGGCACCCAGGTAGATACGCGCGATACCGGGGGAAGGGCACGCCACTGGCTGCTTTCTATGAGGCGCATTGCGGCATTGTGCACGCATTCGCTGCTGCTGTTTGTCGCTTGCCTCGGTTTTGCTCTTACTCAGGCAACCCCGACCCTGCTGATTTTGGTGATTGCTCTCGGGGTTTCCGGCTTAGGGATTGTGGAGGAAATTAGGTTTGCACGCCCCCGGAGCGATGAAGGTATCGCTTTCTGATTAGCGCAGGCATAAAAATATCGGCCCTACCCCGGTTCGGGGAGGGCCGATATTTTATGCGGCTTACTTCTTGAGCAGGTCGCGGATCTCGGTGAGCAGAGCGATGTCGGCTGCAACCGGCTCTTCGCCCTCTTCGATGCCCAGCTTCTTGTCACGCAGAGCCTTGGCCTTGGCCATCGGCACCACGAAGACGAAGTAAACAACGGCGGCGGTGATCACGAAGGTGATGATCGCGCCGATGATGGCGCCCAGGTTCACGGTGGTAGCTTCGTTACCGGCGATCAGCTGCCAGGCCAGACCCTTGGGGTTGGAGCCACCGGCAACCGCGATGATCGGGTTGATCAGGTTCTCTACGAAAGCGCCAACCAGAGCGGTGAACGCGCCACCAATGACGACCGCAATCGCGAGGTCAATCACGTTGCCGCGCATAATGAAATCTTTAAAGCCCTTCACGGGGGTGCTCCTTATTTTGCTGAAAAAACTTGTGGGATACGTACATAGCGTTTATATCCATGGAAGAACCTACAGGTAAAACGCGTAATTTAGCCGTTCTTCGCGTATGGCACGCAACACGTCAGGAACGTTCACACTCGGCACGCTCACCCAGAGCAAGGCAGCCTCGGTCGGAGCTGTGAGCATCCCAGGACCGGAAACATCGGACGTCTGCCCAGGTAGCGGGACTATGGTCCCGAAGATGCGGGTTTCGCTGCCGCCCTCGGGCGAAAGATAAATCAGTTCTACCCGCTTCCCAAACGTGACGAGTCTCGCGGGCACCTGTTCGCGTAACGGTAGCGCGATGACTCGCTCATCTTCGTGCGGCAGCGGAGAAAGATGGCTGCGAGTCAGTGCCTGCCCCGCCGGGAGGGGGTAGTTAAGGTGCTGCGCGGATGCGAGGTCGGCCGGGGATAGGGCATCGTCCGGTACGGCGCGCGCGGGAAGGAGCCGGGCATGTAGCGCTTCCCTCAGCAGCGGTGCCCCCGGCGGCAGAGAAACCTCGCTAACCAGAACCTCCCGCTGCGGTTCGGCTCGGTTAAAAAACGCTGCAAACAGACAAAGCAGGGCCAAACCGCCCAGGCAGCAAACAATCGGATAGCGATACCTGAGTAGTGCGCGGGGAGGACGGTTCGGTAAAGAAAACCTTTTTCGCAGTGGCATGCCTAGACGCTAGGCGCGAGAAAAAACGATGCCACCCGTCGGTGGATAACCCGGCAAAGACTACCTATTAAGTTCCTAATGTTGCCGAGTGTGGAAAAGTTCTACTTGCCGGAGCCTTTGTCGGTCGAATAAAAACCGGAGCCTTTGAACTGCACGCCCACGCTGTTAAACACCTTGCGTAGCGTCCCCTGGCATTCGGGGCAAACCGTCAGCGCGGGATCGCTGAAGCTCTGGTGCTGCTCAAAGCGGTGCTCGCAGTCTTTGCAGGCGTAAACGTAGGTGGGCACTTGTCCTCGCTCAGGGTCGGTATTAGCCGCGCTAAAACGGCTACAGTTGCGGTGACAGTGTAAACCGTTTTGGTTAGCGGGGTATTCATGGGGCACGGACATTCTCACGGTGGCGAACACACGCTCCCGGAAGCGCAGGGAAAGCGAGCGCGGTTGCTGCTGGCCGCGCTGACCGTACCGCTGCTGCTTGCCACCCTGCTCGGCATGTTTTTGCTCTGGCCCGCGGCAGGAAAATTGCCCCCCAAGACGGCCCTGCTCGCTCCCGGCGTGAACCTGGAGGTAGCGCGCGTGCAGGAGGTGCCACCGGATAAGAACCCGCGCGAATTCGTGAAGGTTTCGGCGCGCGGCCTGACCGGGCCAATAGCCGGTAAAACCATCGAGGTGAGCGTACCGCCGGAAGTGTTCGCGAACGGCACCCACCGGGGCAGCGAAATGCGCGTGATGGGGCTGGTGGATCAGGGGGAAGACGGCAAGCCCGTGACTCGCTACTCCTACTTCGATATGCAGCGCTCCACGCCGATGCTGCTGTTGTTTGCGATCTATCTGCTGGTGGTCGCCGCCGTGGCGCGCGGCAGGGGGCTGCGGGCGGTGGTGGGGCTTGCCGCCAGCGTCGCGGTGGTCGTCTTCTTCATGCTGCCCTCGCTGCTGGCGGGGAACAATCCGCTGCTGGTCGGAATGATCGGGGCGTCGGCCATGATGTTCCCTGCGGTTTATTTGGCGCACGGCATCTCTATCCGCACTACAACGGCTCTCTGGGGCACCATCGCGGGCGCGGCCGTCACGCTGGTGATGGCGCTCCTGGCGGCGGGGCCGACGGGAATGACGGGAACACAGGGGGAAGCGCCCTCGCTGCTTTACGGTTCCGGGCTAAACATTTCCCTCAGCACGATCCTGCTTGCCGGGGTGCTCATCTCCGGTCTCGGGGCGCTTAACGACGTCACCATCACGCAGGCTTCGGCGGTTTGGGAACTGCGCGCCGCTATGCCGAACGCGAACCGGCTGCGGGTCTTTACCTCCGCGATGCGGATCGGGCGCGATCACATCGCCTCCACCGTCTACACCCTGGCATTCGCTTACATCGGCACCGCCCTGCCGGTGCTTTTGGTGGCCGCCACCATCGAACGTTCCTTCCTGGACACCCTGCTGGCGGGGGAGATCGCGGAGGAAATCTTCCGCACCCTGGTCGCCTCCATCGGCCTGGTGCTGGCGATTCCCCTAACCACGGGGATCGCGGCGTTGCTGGCCGGGAAAGGGGATGCGGAAAGCGAAGTGCCGCTGCTGGCGGAGGTGGAGCCTGCTGCGGAGCGTCCGCGAGGTCGGCGGGCTCGCCGCTCCTGAACGGGGCCGTTTCGTTGCGTCGGTGCTATTAAGCAGCGTCAGCCGGACGCGCCGCAGAGGGTGATGCCCGCCGCCGTCACCGCGCCGTCCACGGGAAAGTCGTGCGCGCAGCGAGGAAGTTCTCCCGCCGCCAGCACCTCGTGGGGATGTACGGCGGCGAAGATCGGGGTCTGCGGGCGGCAGTGCAGCAGGGCGCGGTCGTAATAGCCGCCGCCCTGCCCGAGCCGGGTGCCGTCTTCCGACACCGCCAGGGCTGGCGCTATCACCAGGTCTGCGTACTGCAATGCGTCCACCCCCATCCGTTCCCCGGCCGGTTCTAGGCCAAACCCCTTGGCCGCAGAGGGAAGAAAGTCGGTGCTGCCGTCCCAGGGAACCCAATCCAGCCCCTGCGGGGAAAAGGCCGGGAATAAGAGGATGAAACCGCTGAAAGCCAGATCTTCCCAGGCCGCCAGCAAGGGCGGTTCCGCAGCGGTCGGGTGGAACGCGGCGATCACCGCCTGCCCGCCGCTGGCCTGGTTCGGGTCCTGACTGCCTATCTCAAGCCCCACGGTTAAACGCGCCAGGTGGGTGCGCAGGGCGGAGGCCGATGCGGTGTCGGCCGAGCCTTGCGCGAGAAGCTCACGCCTGCGCGCGCGAATACTGCTGCGCAGGCGATTTTTCTCTTCGCTGGAAGCGTCCATTCCTCGATCGTTTCAGAAAAAGCCGCGAAGCGCAGCAGCGGGAGTCAAAAAGTGGGGCAGACAGGTGATTTACCGCTTTTTTACCGCGACACGCGCACGGTTGAAAGAAAAAAGCACCGGTGTTATTTAACGTAGGGAACGTGAGCGATTCCTTCAACCCGGGCACACTGGCCGTAGTGGCCCTGGTTGTGCTCTGGCTCGGGTACGTTCTGCCGCGCATCGCGCAGCGCAGAAGCGTGCTGGCGGAGATCGAATCGCGCAGAACAGAACATTTGCGGCTCGGGGGCAGGGACATAACCCCGCAGTTGCGTAAACGCCAGCAGGAGGTCGCCACGATGCCCGCAAAGCCAACCCAGATGCAGGTTCGCCAGCGCCGCATGCTCGTCCTGTTGCTCGCGGCGAACGCGCTCTGCGCAGCCCTTTACGCCGTCTCCTTGCTGCCCCTCACCCTGCTGGTGATTGTGTTCTCCCTGCTGGCGGCCTACGTGTTTGCGCTGCGTTCTCTGGCCGTACGCAAGCGTGCGCGCCAGCACCTGCGGACGGCACAGCCGACCCGCCCTAAGCACCGCAGTTCCCTGCCCGGTTGGGTCACCGCGCCGCACGAGGAAAAAACTTCCGCAGAAAACAGCACGGAAACCGTCGGTACACGCGAGTGGACCCCGGTCCCGGTTCCGGCCCCGGCCTACCAGCTGCGCGGCGAGGTAGAAGACCTCAGCGCACGCCACGATAGCTACCTGCGTGACGTTTACTCCCGCGAGCTTTCCCAGCCCAAGCCCTTCGCCACCTCTGCGCAGATGCCGTTCGAGGACGAAGACCTTGAAGAACAGGAAGCGCGCGCGGAATGGGCGGAAGCGGCGGTTGCCTCCCTGCCCGCGGCGGTGGACCTGCAGCTTGACGACGTCCTGGAGCGCCGCCGCGCCTGACTGCGCACCTGCGCCTTGGCGGGGTAGTTTTCCCGCAGATGCGGAAAGTTGGTTAACTAAAATCCGCAAAACGGCAACGCTTCGCATTTGCGTGCCATATACTCCATTTCATGGCGCATATTCGGATCTCTGACGCATCCCGTTACCTGGGTGTAAGCGACGACACGGTTCGCCGCTGGATCGACCAAGGCGTGCTAACCAGGCAAAAGGACGAATCCGGCCGTGCCTGCGTGGATGGTTTGGAGCTCGCTAAGGTAGCGGCCTCTAACGCGGTGCTGCCCGCAGATCCCGCCGACATCGGCCGTTCGGCCCGCAACCGCTTTACCGGCATCATCACCGCCGTCACCTCCGATACGGTGATGAGCCAGGTAGAGATCCAGTGCGGTATCAACCGAGTGGTATCCCTGCTTTCCACCGAGGCCGTGCGCGACCTAGGGCTGGAGCCGGGAAAGGTCGCCACCGCGGTTATTAAATCGACCAACGTGATTGTCGAAGTCCCCCGTTAAATAACGCCGCGGCAGCCCGGCGCTGCCCGGAACAAAAAGCCGCTAACGGCTAACGCGCAGCGCGCAACAATCTTTTGGAAGGTGTATTTGTCATGCCCATTTTCTCTCGCCGTAACCTTTTCGCCGCCGCCGGAAGCATCTGCCTGGCCGCTGGAATCAGCGCCTGCTCCGGCAAGGAGAAGCAGCCCGCCGCCGGAAACGATAAAGCTCAGGAAAAGGGTACGGGGGAGGGCAAGACCCTGACCGTTTTCGCCGCCGCCTCCCTGCAAAAGACCTTCGCGGAAATCGCAAAGCAGTTCGAAGCGGAAACCGGGGCCAAGGTGCTGCTTTCCACCGCGGGTTCCACCGCGCTGGTCACGCAGCTAGAGGGCGGGGCTCCCGCCGATGTGCTGGCCACCGCCAACCTAAAGACCATGAAGTCGGCCCAGGAGAAGGGCCTGATCGTGGGGGAGCCGGAAAACTTCGCCAGCAACCGCCTGGTGATCGCAGTGGCCCCCGGTAATCCGAAAGGCGTGAAGGGCCTGGCAGACCTGACCGGCGACACCAGCGTGGTGCGCTGCGCCCCGCAGGTTCCCTGCGGCACCGCCTCCGATAAGGTGCTGGCCGACGCCAAGGTCACGCTCACCCCGGTCAGCGAAGAAAACTCCGTGACCGACGTTCTGACCAAGGTCACCACCGGACAGGCGGATACGGGCCTAGTCTACGCGACCGACATTGCCCGCGCCGACGGCAAGGCCGAGGCCGTGCAGATCGCAGAGGCTGGTAAGTTCCTTAACACCTACCCGATTGCGCAGGTGAAAGGCAGCGCTCAGCCGGAGCTGAGCAAGCAGTTCATCGCGTACGTGCTTTCCGCCAAGGGGCAGGAAGTTCTGCAAAACGCAGGCTTCGGTGCCCCCGACGCCAAGTAAGTTCCGCTCCGCTCTAGTGGAGCGCAAATAGGAAACCAAATGCCCCGTAACCCCTCACACCTTCCCTGGCCGGTGCCGCTCCTGGCGCTGGCCGGGGCGGGCTTTATCCTCTTGCCGCTGGTCGGGATACTCGCCAACGTTCCCTGGGCCGACGTTCCCGCCCTGCTCACCTCGCCCGCATCGCTGGACGCGCTGCGCCTGAGCCTGCTGACCTCCTTCAGCGCGGCCCTGGCCTGCCTGATCCTGGGGGTGCCGCTGGCACTGGTGCTGGCGAGGGGCGATTTTCCCGGCCGTTCCGTGCTGCGCGCGCTGATCCTGCTGCCGCTCGTGCTGCCGCCGGTCGTAGGCGGCTTCGCATTGCTGCTCACCTACGGCAGGCAGGGCGTTACCGCGCCGCTGCTCGATTTTTTCGGCGTGCGCATCGCGTTCACCACCGGGGCGGTAATCCTGGCACAGGTTTTCGTGGCACTGCCGTTCACCGTGCTTTCTTTGGAGGGAGCGTTAAACGCCACCCCCGCCAAATACGAACGGGCCGCGGCGGGACTGGGCGCAGGCGGTGGTCGCATCCTGCGGCGAATAACACTGCCGCTGCTCGCACCCGCCATAGTTTCCGGCACGATTCTTTCCTTCGCCCGTGCGCTGGGCGAATTCGGGGCCACGCTTACCTTCGCGGGCAGCCTGCAGGGAACCACCCGCACCCTGCCGCTAGAGATCTATTTGCAGCGAGAGATCGCGCCCGAGGCCGCGGCTTCGCTCTCCCTGCTGCTGGTGCTGGTGGCCGGGGCCGTGGTGCTCGCGGCCTACCGGCCCAGGCGCGCCAAACCGGGCCGTCGCGAGAGCGTGCCGGAAGACACCGCGCCCGCACTACCGGCGGCAACGGCCCCCGTTAGCGAAACCCCCGCCCGCGCGCTCAATGCGCATATCGCTATCGCGGAAAGAAACGTGGACGCGACGCTGGAGGTCGCTGCCGGGCGCACCCTAGCTATCGTCGGCCCCAACGGGGCGGGAAAGTCCAGCCTTTTCGGCGCTCTCACCGGCGCGGTGGCACACTCCGGGCATGCACGGCTGGGGAAGCGGGAACTAGACGGGCTGAGCATGCAAAAACGACGCATCGCCCACCTCAGCCAGGACCCGCTGCTGTTCCCGCACCTGAGCCTGCTCGAAAACGTGGCGTTCGCGCCCCGCAGCCAGGGCGCGAGCAAAGAAGAAGCCCAGCGTAGGGCGCAAAAACTCCTCGCACAGGTCGGGCTTGCCGGATACGAAAAACGCCTGCCCGGAGAGGTCTCCGGCGGCCAGGCCCAGCGCGCCGCGATCGCCCGCGCGCTGGCCGGAGACCCCGACCTCGTGCTGCTGGACGAACCCTTCGCCGCGCTGGACGTTACCGCGACGCCCCCCATCAGGCGGCTGCTCGCGACCCTGCTGCGCGACCGCACCACCCTGCTGATAACGCACGACATGCTGGATGTGCTGGCGCTCGCCGACGATCTGGCGGTGCTTGAATCCGGCAGGCTCACCGCTTCGGGCCAGGTGGGCGAGGTGCTCGCCAGGCCGACCTCCCCGTTCCTCGGCTACCTGGCCGGAACGTGCGTGCTGCCCGGGAACTATGACGGCGAAGCGCTGCACGCCGAAAGCGGCATCACCCTGCGCGGTATTGCCGACGAAGACATGGGGGTAGGCCCCGCCGTGGCCGTCATCGAGCCTTCGTCCGTGGCGCTCTTTATGAGCGATCCCGGCGGCTCGCCCCGTAACGCGATAGCGGCAGAGGTGAGCGAGATCGAACAGCATGGGCGCACCGTCCTGGTGCGCGGGGCGGGCCTGTCCGCCGAGGTGACCCTGCAGGCGGTGGCCGGCATGGATTTGCGGGTGGGTTCCCGCGTAGTGTTTGCGGTGAAGGCGTCTGCAGTGCGTATTCACGCGCTGCAGGGGTAGCCAGTTTTTCACTATCGCGAGGAATAGAGCCGTGTCTAACGATCTGCTGTCCGTTGCCGTTGCCGCTTCCGAGGTCGCCGCGCGCTACCTGCGCAGCATCGACCGTTCCAGCATGGGCAGGGAGGCGAAAACCAGCAGCCACGACATCGTGACGGTGCACGATAAGCACTGCGAGAAGCTGATTCGCGAGGAGCTGGCCCGGCTCGCTCCCGGCTGCCGGATCGTCGGCGAGGAGTACGGCGCCGACTCGCTGGGGGAGGGCGATACCCCCACGTTCTTCGTTGACCCGATCGACGGCACCAGCTTCTTTGCGTCGGGCATGCCCAATTTCTGCGTCTCCATCGGCGTGGTGCTGGGCGGCCGGATCGTCGCGGGCGTGGTGAACGCACCCATCCTGGGCTGGCTGTTTACATCCGACGAGGAGCGGGCGTATCTGAACGGTCGGCCCCTGCGCGCCCCCGAGCCGCGCCGCGAGGCCGACGCGATGGTGCTTTCGCGCTTCCCGACCCTGAACGATCTGAACGCGGACGAAAACTTCTCCCGGGAACGCCACCGGGAGCTGATGGCCGGCACCCACCTGCTGACCGAGGTCGGCCCCGCCGCGCTACAGCTTTGCTACGTGGCCGCCGGATGGGCCGACGCCTGCTTCCACACCGCGATCAAGCCGTGGGACATCGCCGCCGGTATCGCCATTGTGCGCGCGGCAGGCGGGCGCAGCATCAGCTGGCCGGGCGGGCGCGAGGTAACGGGGGAGGGCGAAGCGGCCCTACTGAGCGGCCCCTGCCTGCTCTCCTACAGCGGCAGCCAGGAATACCCGCTGGTGGCCGACACCGTGGCCGGGGCATATCGGCGCCGCTACGAGGACGGCCAATAAAAGATGCGGTGTGATCTGGCACTAACCGTTTCGACTCGGCCCCCGGTGGTGGTAAAGTAGAGACGTTGCTTCGGCAGCGGAGGGGCTATAGCTCAGTTGGTAGAGCGTTTCGTTCGCAATGAAAAGGTCAGGGGTTCGATTCCCCTTAGCTCCACAGTTTTCGGCAGTTACGCCTAAATTAGGTTGGTTTTCTTTCCTGAAAAACTGCCACTTCGGATTTATTGGCTCCCTGGATTTCAAAGGTAAATTCCTCGTCCACTGCCGGTTCTGGGCGCGGCGGGGAGAAAGAATTTACCTGCCCCGGGCCGCACGGGCCGTCGCCAATATTCTTTCCGTTCCTGTACAGGACGAACTTTCCGGAACTGGTGTCGCATACGGGGATGAATACTACCTCGCGAACTTCACCCCATTTGACGGAAACCTGCCCTTTTGCAGACATGAATGATTTCCAGTCAGCGTTGATGCTCGCGTACTTGCCTTTGTCCTCGTTCTGGAGGTACTCCTTTACGCCCCCTTCCCGCGGAGTGGTGTGAATCTCATCCGCGAGGCTTACGGGAGGCGTATTCGATTCAGTGGCGGTTGTCGGCCCCGGCGCTGATGGGGAGTCTTTCACCTCAACGCTTCTCTGCGTGGAGCAGCCACCTAAAGAAAAAAGCAACAATGCCACTGCGGCAATCTTTGCGATGTGATCCATGCCTCATTTTATCATAAGCAGAAAAGCGGGGTCAATACCGCATCTTTGACCGGCCCCGCGTCTTTGGGCGGATAGTTATGGAGCGGCATGTTCTGGTGTACCCAACCCGGTAACGCCAAAGCTGCACCAGCTAACCTTGAGGCAGGTTGTGGTTAACAAGGCGTAAAAATACCCCGTTTGATAGCTGGGCGTTTTGGCTGCCGTCTGCGCGGGATTGTGTGCGGTAAATTTGGAGCCGTGAATGAAAGCCGCATCCTCCTCTACTACCGTTTCGCTCCTCTCGCAGACCCGCAGGCCGTGATGATGTGGCAGCGCACCCTCTGCGAGAAGCTGGGGCTTCGCGGGCGCATCATCATCTCTGAGCACGGCATTAACGGCACCGTCGGCGGTGACCTCGCCGCCTGCAAGCGGTACATGCGCGAGACCCGCGCCTACGCCCCTTTTAAGGATATGGAGTTCAAGATCTCCGCGGGCGGGGCCGACGATTTCCCCCGGCTGAGCGTAAAGGTACGCCCAGAGATCGTCACTTTCGGTGCTCCCGACGAAATTAAGGTGGATGAGAACGGCGTGGTCGGCGGCGGTACACACCTCAAGCCGGAGCAGCTGCACGAACTGATGGCGGAACGCGGGGAAGAGGTCGTTTTCTTCGACGGCCGCAACGCTATGGAAGCCGAGATCGGTCGTTTCAAGAACGCCGTCGTGCCTAACGTGGAGACCACCCGGGATTTCATTTCCGAACTCGAATCCGGCGCCTACGACGAACTGAAAGACAAGCCGGTGGTCACCTACTGCACGGGCGGCATCAGGTGTGAGGTGCTCAGCGTGCTGATGAAGGACCGCGGCTTCAAAGAGGTCTATCAGCTAGACGGCGGTATCGTGCGCTACGGCGAAAAATACGGCAACAAGGGCCTCTGGGAAGGCTCGCTCTACGTCTTTGATCGGCGCATGCACATGGAGTTCGGTGAGGATGCGGCCGAACTGGGCCACTGCGTCACCTGCGCCGCGCCCACGCGCAAGTTCTATAACTGTGCCGATGACGATTGCCGCAAAATGATCCTGCTGTGCACCGACTGCGCGGAAAGCGAAACCGGCAGTACCTGCGGCGCGGATACGCACCTGGTAAACAGCTAGCCAGCGCAGCCTGGCGTTGGGGGAGGGTGGCAAGCGTAATGATGGATACCATCGGCGCGGATGCCCCGTTCCCCAACCTGCGCGGCGGGGACAGCGTCCTCGTTATCGGCGGCACCGGAATGCTTGCCCCCGCGGTTGGCGATTTGCTTGCCGCGGGCCTGCGGGTCGTGTTGGTTAGCCGCCGGGCGAGCGGTTTCGCTGCTGCGCAGCACCCGCTCCTTGTCGCGGTCGATGCGGATTGGGCGGATCCCGGTTTTGCGGTGAAGGTGATGGCTGCGATAGACCCCGATACCCTACGAGTGGTCATCCTGTGGGTACACAGCCCGTATCGGGATAGCGTATCTATCGCCCTGCATTCCGCACTGCCCCAAAGCGTGCGGTTCGTGCGCCTCGGGGGAAGTGGAGGCGGAGATCCCCGCCAGGCGGCAGTTACCGCCGCCCCGTTGCCGGGGAGGAAAGTGGGCGAAGTGTTCCTAGGTTCCCTAATGGATAGTCACGGTGTCAGGCGCTGGCTTAGCCATCGAGAAATATCCGACGGAACGCTCGCGGCCCTGCGCGGTGTAGCAAGCCGAACCGTAATAGGTGATTTTCGAGCAGGGAACGGCCTCTAAACGGCTAAATAGTGCCTCTTCTAAAGCGATTTTTGAGGTATCGCATAGTGCTTAGCTTCGCGTCGGCAACCATAGTTCGCGACTCATGGATCCGGAATGCGTCGGAGAAGGGGCTCGCGACATTTGTCCTTACTTAATCAAGTACAATCTACTCGTGGGTAACTCCCAGTTTTGGATGGCGTTTAACGCGCCTTACAACGGGATCTTTGCTCCCAGACTCGAAATAGAAGGACCTTTAGGAACATGAACGATAGGACCGAAACGCAGGTGACCCCCTCGCGCCGCGCGGTAGCGAAAGGTGCCATGTGGGCCGCCCCGGCTCTGGTCGTGGCCTCTGCCGCGCCGGCATTTGCCTCTTCCCAGGAATGTGATGTGCAGGTGGCGCGCCCCGTTAGCGCGGGAGATCTGCGCAACGTCACCTTCAACGGGCCGGACGGGCTCAAGGTAACCGGTACCGTTGTTTCACACGACTCTGAACTGAGCGTGCGCCCAATCGGTAGTCCAAATATGTCGGTCACTAGTGGCGGCGGCGTCACCCTCGGACAGGTTGCGGACTATGGCCAGTACCAGGAGGTACGCTTCCAGTTCTCGAGGCCGGTCTACAACCTCCGTTTCGTGATTCGCGATATCGACAATCAGTGGGAGCATGGCGGCGACGGCTACGTGGACTCCATCGTGATCGACGGTGACGTGCACGTCGAGCCGGTCCGCCCCGGCTCCCTGGTGGTCCGCCAGGAGTCCACCGGCGGTACCCGTATTAGTGCCTCCCAACCCTACGGCCCGCAGGATGTGCGCGACTTTAAGCCGTTCAATCCTCGAGGGCAGGCGCTGGTCACCAACCGTGGCGATGCCCCCGTCACCGGGTTTACGTTGCGCTACGAGAACACCTCTACGGAGACATCGCGTGCTTATGCTCAATTCGTGTACATCGCCCCCATCGAGTACACCAGCAGTAACTGCACCCCGAAGTAATCCCGTAAATACATCGGAGTGAAGGCGTCGGGGCCGCGAGGAGAACATCCTCGCGGCCCCGACTTTTTCGTTCGCGCGCGCACGCTTCCGCGACCGCCGGTGCCGTACTTTGGCGGTGCGAATGAAGGGAACGGCGCGTGCTTTACGCGAACGGGTCTATTTAGGGGTGCAATCGGTGCTGGTGTATTTAATGAACTTGATTAGCACCACCTGGTTGCGTCGCCGGTACGAGGGGCTCAGGTTCTGGTAACGCAAGCTGAACTCTCTTACGGGCTGCCCGGAGGTGCTGCTGATACGTACCTGACCCGCGGGATCGTTGGGATAAACTCCCCGTGTATCCCAGTCGTGACTTGCAAGCGGTGCGCTAACGCGATTGCCGCTTACGCGCAGATAGCCGGGCTTTACGGGAGTGGCGGTAACGTTACCGCTGATAGCGATGGCATCGGTGTATCCGCCGTTGTTTTGCCAGTTGTTGTCTATATCGCTGATCACAAATTCCAGGTTATAGACAGGTCGGGAGAATGTGAACCGAATTTCCTGGTATTCGTTTTGGGCGGCCTCTTGTTCAATAACCACGCTTCCCTTTTCGAGCACCAGCAAGTTATTTTCGGCGAGGTCAGAGGTGTTTCGAATTACATGGCCAGTAACTATTAGGCCGTCGGGGCCGTTAAAGGTGATGGTCTCCCTGCTGGTGCTGGGTATAGGTTTTGCTGTGTGGATAGCGCAGGTGGAGTCTGCAAAAGCGGGGGCGGCCGACGCGATCACCATGGCCGGGGCCGCCCAGAGGGCGCCATGCGCAATAGTGCGTCGGCTAATGGGGCTGCTTTTAGCGGTTAAGTCGGCCTCTTTAGTCATGAATGTTTCCTTCCTGAAAACTATTTTCTGCCTTTGGCGGTAAAATCTGTGTCGAGGCGGCAGCTGAACATGTGAACGAACACTGAATATAAGTTCAATTTATGCCAGGCCCTAACCCCGAAAGTTGAGAGGTCTCAAATATATGCCTCGAAGAGGGGTTTTACCAGGAAGTAACCGCTCAAAGGGGATCTATGGGCGGCTAAGAAAATCTTTGCAGGCCCGCTTTTTACTATTCGGGTGAGGTGTGGCACTTAAATTGCGCATTTAACATTAGAAAAATTACATCCGTCTGCTTGTGCGGTGTAAATGTATTCGTTCACGAAAAATGTGCGCGTTCACATTTGACTGTCGCCTGGGCGTCGCGGCGGAATTGCAAAAAGTAGGCAAAGAAATATTCTTTTTTGCTGACCGTGTGTAGCCCGTCACCAGGATTTGCGTAGATGCTTTCCAGGTAACACCGGGGAAAAGCCGGTACGGTTTGGCGCACATAATCGGATCGCAGGGAAGGATGAACATGCACATGGACTTTTCGCGGCGCGCTTTGCTCGCAGGATCTTTAGGGCTGATCGGAGCCGCTACCTTGCCTGGCGCGGCGTCGGCCGCCACCGTGTTCCGGGACGTGGGCGCAAGGCACAGGTTCCGCAGGGAGATCGAATGGCTGCACGCGCGCGGGATTACTAAGGGGTGGCCGGATCGGACGTTCCGCCCCGGAAACAACATTACGCGCGAAGCCTTCTGCGCTTTTCTCTACCGGGCGCAAAAGGTACGTGGGTATCGCCCTCCCGCACGTTCCCCGTTCCAAGACGTAAAGTCGGATCACCCGTTCTACCGGGAAATCAGCTGGGCCGCGCAGGAACGCATTTTCCGGGGCTGGCCCGACGGTAAGTTTAGGCCGCGGGAAAACATCACCCGCGAAGCGGCGGTGGCGGTGCTGCACCGGTTAGCCGGAGAACCGCGGGTTAATCCGCAGGCCCCGTTCCGCGATGTGCCCATAAACCATCCGTTCGCTCCCGCGATCTCCTGGGCAAAAGCCAACGGCATCATGCGCGGCTGGCCCGACGGCACGTTCCGCCCGAAGCTCCCCATTAGCCGCGAAGCCACCGCGGCGCTCCTTTACCGCTACTTCAATACTCGCCCCGCCGAAAAACCGACCCTCTCGGCCCTAGTGTTACGCGAGGTGAACGCGCACCGGGCAAAGCACGGCCTGAAGCCGCTCAAGCCGCACGCCAAGATCGATGCGGTGGCGCAGGCGTGGTCGCGCCAGTTACTCGCGCAGCCGGGGGAAAAGAACCTATCCCATAACCCGGCCTATTCGCGCCAGATTCCCGGCGGCTGGCGCGCGAGCGCCGAAAACGTGCTCTACCGCTACGAAAAGCCCGGCACCAGCGCGGAAACGCTTGCGCGCAACATGGTCACGCAGTGGATGAATTCGCCGGGGCACCGCGCCAACATCCTCACCCCGGAATTCACCCACATGGGATTCGGGGAGGCCGGCGAACCATCGCGCAGCTACCCCGGCCAGGTGCAGCATTACGGCACCCAAAACTTCGCAACCTACCGCTAACTGAAAGCAACTAAAGCGCCCCGCCCCCGTGACTTATGGTCCGGGCGCGGGGCGCTTTCCTGTTCTTTGCGGCGGGTCAGAAGCTTCGGCCGGGCTAGAAATCCCAGTCCGCGTCGGTCGTGTCCTCGCCCTTGCCCATCACGTAGGAGGAACCGGAGCCGGAGAAGAAATCGTGGTTCTCGTCCGCGCCGGGGGAGAGCGCGGCCAGGATCTCCGGGTTCACCTCGGTTTCTTCCGGGGTGAAGCGGGCCGAATAGCCAAGGTTCATTAGTGCCTTGTTCGCGTTGTAGCGCACGAACACAGCCACGTCGTCCATCAGGCCGAGGGGTTCGTACAGTTCACCGGAATACTTCAGCTCCAGCTCGTACAGTTCCTCCAACAGGTTGAAGGTGAACTCGTGCATCTCTTCCTGTTCGGCCCGGCTGTGGGTTTCCAGGCCCCGCTGGTACTTGTAGCCCGAGTAGTAGCCGTGCACGGCCTTGTCGCGCAGGATCAGGCGGATCATGTCGGCCGTGTTCGTCAGGGTGGCATGCACCGAGAAGTGCAGCGGCAGGTAGAAGCCGGCGTACAGCAGCAGGGACGACAGCAGGGTGGAAGAAACCTTGCGCTTGAGCGGATCGTCACCGTAGTAGTGCACCAGCACCTTCTTGGCGCGCTCCTGCAACAGATCGTTGCCGACGGCCCAGGCGTAGGCCTCGTTAATCTCTTTCGTGCTGGTCAGCGTAGAGAACACGGAAGAATAGGAGCGCGCGTGTACCGCCTGCATGAAGGCGATATTCGTATAAACCGCCTCTTCGTGATCGGTGCGGGCGTCCTGAATCTGGGCGATCTCGCCGACGCTGGCCTGCAGCGTATCCAGCATGGTCAGGCCGGTGAACACGCGCATGGTGAGGGTCTGTTCCTCCGGGGTCATCTTGCCCCAGGCCGGAATGTCGTTCGAGAGCGGCACCTTTTCCGGCAGCCAGAAGTTAGCCGTGAGGCGGTTCCACACCTCAAGGTCCTTTTCGTCCTGCACCTGGTTCCAGTTGATCGGGCGCAGGCGAGCGGCGGGATCGTGGCGGAAATGCGGCGGGGTGACAGAACTTTCCAGGATTTTGTTCGGATCGATGTAAACCATGTCTGATTC
This sequence comes from Dermabacteraceae bacterium TAE3-ERU5, assembly GCA_019218375.1. Taxonomy (GTDB): domain Bacteria; phylum Actinomycetota; class Actinomycetes; order Actinomycetales; family Dermabacteraceae; genus TAE3-ERU5. The sequence goes on along the minus strand of JAHUUK010000008.1, from coordinate 39,110 downwards.
GCTTTCTGAAAATGCGGAGCGCCCTTTTCGGGGCGATGATGAGGGGGTGGGCGCGGCCCGTGCGCCTAATGCGGGCCGCGCCCGCCGGTTACAGTTCGCAGGAAACGCAGTTCTCTACCTCGGTGCCGGTGAGTGCCAGCTGACGCAGGCGGATGTAGTACAGGGTCTTGATGCCCTTGCGCCAGGCGTAGATCTGCGCCTTGTTGATGTCGCGCGTAGTCGCCGTATCGCGGAAGAACAGCGTCAAAGACAGCCCCTGATCCACGTGCTGGGTAGCGGCCGCGTAGGTGTCGATGATCTTCTCGTAGCCGATCTCGTAAGAGTCCTGGAAGTATTCCAGGTTCGAGTTGTCCATGTGCGGGGCGGGGTAGTAGACGCGGCCCAGCTTGCCCTCTTTACGAATCTCGATCTTCGCCGCGATCGGGTGGATCGAAGCGGTCGAATTGTTGATGTAAGAGATCGAACCGGTGGGCGGCACCGCCTGCAGGTAGGCGTTATACATGCCGTGCTCCATCACATCGGCGCGCAGCTGTTCCCAATCAGAGCGGGACGGCAGCGCTATTCCCGCGTTGGCGAACAGCTCCCGCGCCCGCTCGGTCGCGGGTGCCCACTCCTTGCCCGTGTACTTATCGAAATAGCTGCCGTCCGCGTAAGCAGAGTTTGCGAAATCGGCAAACTTTTCGCCGCGCTCGCGCGCGATCAGGTTGGAGGCCCGAATCGCGTGGTAGGTGACGGCGTAGAAGTACATGTTCGTGAAGTCGATGGCCTCCTCGCTGCCGTAGAAAATACGCTGTGAAGCCAGGTAGCCGTGCAGGTTCATCTGGCCTAGGCCGATCGAGTGCGAATGGGCGTTACCGTTCGCAACCGACGGCACCGCGCCCACGTTCGACTGGTCGGAAACGCTGGTCAGCGCCCGTACCGCCGTCTCCACGGTGGCCCCAAAATCGGGCGAAGCCATCGCCTGCGCGATGTTCAAAGAACCCAGGTTGCAGGAAATATCCCGGCCAACCTTGGTGTAGTTGGAGGCTTCGTCGTATTCCGACGGGGTGGCGATCTGTAGGATCTCCGAGCACAGGTTGGACATGGTGATCCAGCCCGCCACGGGGTTCGCGCGGTTCACCGTGTCCTCGAACAGCACGTACGGGTAGCCCGATTCGAACTGCAGCTCCGCGATCGTCTTGAAGAAGTCGCGGGCCTTGATGGTGCTCTTGCGTATGTTCGGATTCGCCACCAGCTCGTCGTAGTGCTCGCTCACGCCGATATCGGAGAGCGGTTTGCCGTATTCGCGCAGCACATCGTACGGAGAGAACAGGTGCATGTCGCCGCCCTGTTTCGCCAGTTCGAACGTGATGTCGGGGATGACCACGCCCAGCGAAAGTGTCTTAATGCGGATCTTCTCGTCCGCGTTCTCGCGCTTGGTATCCAGGAAGCGCAGAATATCCGGGTGGTGGGCGTGCAGGTAAACCGCGCCCGCGCCCTGGCGTGCGCCCAGCTGGTTCGCGTAGCTGAAGCTATCTTCCAGGATCTTCATTACGGGCACCACGCCGGAGGCCTGATTTTCGATCTTCTTGATGGGTGCGCCCTGCTCGCGCAGGTTGCTCAGCAGCAGCGCCACGCCGCCGCCGCGCTTAGAAAGCTGCAGGGCCGACGTCACGCCGCGCCCGATAGATTCGAGGTTGTCCTCCATCCGCAGCAGGAAGCAGGAGATCAGTTCGCCGCGCTGCGCCTTGCCCGCGTTCAGGAAGGTGGGGGTGGCGGGCTGGAAACGACCCGTGATGATCTCGTCCACCAGCCGGCTCGCCAACGATTCGTCGCCACCGCCCAGGAACAGAGCCGTAATCACGGCGCGGTCGGTGAAAGTTTCCAGATACTTTTTGCCGTCGAAAGTGCGCAGGGTGTAGGAGGTGTAGAACTTAAACGCACCAAGGAACGAAGCAAAACGGTGATTGAGCGCGTACCCCTGTCGGTAGAGGTCCTTCACGAACTCCCAGCGATAGGCCTTGAGCGGAGCTTCTTCGTAGTAGTCGTTATCCACCAGGTAGGCGATCTTTTCTTCGAGGGAAGCAAAGCGCACCGTGTTCGGCTCGACGTGGCTGCTTAGGTAGGCGTCCACGGCCTCACGGTCTTTGTCGAACTGAATCGACTTATCCGCCGCGAACAGGTTTAGCTGCGCGTTCAGGGCGTGATAGTCCTTGCGGGCGCCGATGCCCTCGCGAGCCGGAGCGGAAGAATTGCTCATGCGGTTTCCTTTAATCGTGTGGTGGTTGATGCGGATGCGCCGGGAAGTAGCAGGCCGGATTCCTCGGCCTCGACCCGGGCACGGTATTCCCAGAACTCGCCCAGGCCCTCACGAACCCGGTTGACGTCCCGGCTGGTTCCTAAAAGCTCGAAGCGGTAAAGCTCCGGCACCTGGCATTTGGCGGAAATGACCGGTCCGGCCAGGCAGTAGTAGGGGCCAAAGTTGGTGTTTCCGGACGGGATGACGCCGCGTAGCAGCGCGCGGTTCACCGGATCGTTCAGAAACTGGATCACCTGTTTGGGGACCGCCCCCGAACGTTCCCCGCCGCCGTAGGTCGGCACGATCAGCACGAAGGGACGAGAAACCCGAATCTGCCCCTCGCGGCGGGGCCGCAAGGGGATGCGCACCGCCGGCATGTCGAGCTTGTCTATGAAGCGCCGGGTGTTCTCGGAAACGCTTGAGAAATACACCAGGGCGGGAGACTCTTCCTCGCTGAGCAGGCGCACCGGCGGCGTCTCACCCGGGTTCAACGCGGTCACGTTGCTTGGCATGGCACATTCCTTACCCGTCAATGAACTGGCTATATCTTGTGTGCCGTTAAGTTTCGGAACACAAGTTCTAGTAGTAGCAGTTTCGGGGAAGGATTTGCTACGACACGCCGAATTTTCTAACTACGGCATGACAAACATTAGCGCGCCGTGGTGTCGCCCGCGAGGTGGGGCTAAGCGGTGTGAGAGATTTCGCGCCCGCAAGGCGGTGCGCTATCGCGTTGATGCGGCCCGTCTCCGACGGGTGCTTGAAGGGCGAAGGCTCGGTGGGGAAAGCCTGAAATGTTGCGCGGCAAAACAAAACCGGCCCGCGCATAAAGCGGGCCGGTTAGTTAGGGCGCGGTAGCCTCTTTGGGCTAAGCCTGCGAAACGTAGAGGGCGTCGGTGGCCGCACGCCCCAGCGGGACCTCGCCACCGGGGGTCGTGACGTTAAGGGAATCGCTAAAAGGTGCTCCCGCACTCACCTCTAAAACGGCCCCGATAACAATGCCGTTTTCTTCAAAGAACTGCAGCAGGTTCGGGTCGTCGTCAGAAATGCGTTCTACCTTAACCGCACCTCCCGCTCCCACCGCAGAAAGCTGCTTCGCGTCGGGCAGGTGCACGGTGCCGTCGGCCGCCGGGATCGGATCTCCGTGCGGATCGCGGGTTGGGTGCTCCAAGAAAGCATCTATCCGTTCCACCATGAAGTCCGACACCGCGTGCTCCAGATTCTCGGCCTCGTCGTGCACCTGATCCCAGGTATATCCCAGGACGCTCACCAGGAAAGATTCGATCAGGCGGTGTCGGCGCACCATCGCCAGCGCGTAGCTGCGCCCCTTGTCGGTCAGGCTGATGGCCCCGTAGGGGGCGTGGTTTAGCAGCCCCTGCGCGGCCAGCTTGCGCACGGCGTCGGAGACGCTAGAGAGCTTGAGTCCGGTTTTTTCCGCAATCAGGGTCGCTGTTACGGGGGCATCCGACCACTCCGATAGTCCCCACACCACCTTCAGGTAGTTCTGGGTGCTGGCAGATAATTCAGAAACGGACATGTTTACAGGGTAGCCGGACAGCAGAAAAGCCCGCCAATCTGCGGTACGTTAAGTCATTAAAAACAGCCATTAGGTGTGTGGCAGGGGGCGGAAACGGCCTTTCTCGCGGCGGGTTAAAAGCACCTCATTAAGCGGTCTCACCTCAGCAAAGGCGGAGATTTTCGCGATTGTCGCACTCAGCGCTTCGCGGGCGGCGAAGTCCTCGTTCTGGCGCGAGGTCGGTGGTACAAAGAAGCGAAGCACCAGGCGCGGTGTGCCCCGCACAAGCTCTATATCTTTCTTCTCCACCGTGTACCCGGCGGGTACGCATGAGGCTGCCTGCACCAGGACGGAGGCGGGAGGAACACGTACCTGGCCGATGGGAATGTGCATGCGATAACTAGGCATCCGGCGCCTCCTCGCAAGATATCCGCAGGGACCAGCGGGCGTGATTGCCGGGAGCGGCATGCGCCAGCGGAAAGTCCGAGGGGAGGTCAACGCCCCAGCCGATGCTCGGCTCTATCCCGATGCTGCGGTAGGGGGAATATTCTGGCCAGCCGTTTAGGTTGCGCCAAACCACAAAGCTAGTTGGCAGCCCGTGGCTGAGGGGCTCTAACGTAAGAACCAGGCTTAAGCCGCGGTCCACGATGCGCACCTGGGAGCAGCCGAACAGGGAAAAACAGCGTGCCGAGGTAGGGCCGTCGCCCAGGCGAGACATCATTTGCTCACTGACCGCGGGATCTTCCTGTTCCCCATCCCAAAAATGGCTGCGCCGGTAAGGGCCGGGAATGAGCCGAGTCGAGGGGGAAAGGTCGAGCAGCAGATGGGCGTGGTGAGAAAAATCCGCCGGTGCTGCGGCATCCACCTGATAGCGCAGCACGGCGTCGTTCCCTTCCCGCAGGTAAGAGCGCTGCAAATTCAGACCCTGCGGCGTGGCCACCGATTCGGTGACGCTCTGCCCGGAGGCGACGCAGCCAGGCTGTGGCGGGACGCGGCGCCAGGGCCTGTTAAAGACGTCGCCGTGGTCGTAGGGGGAACGCAGGCAGGGAAAACATTCTTCGCCGCCGCCCGCATCAACAAAGGCAGCGCCTGGGCGCACGGCCTCGCGGGCTTCGCGCAGCGGCTCGTTGTGCCACAGCCATTCCCGCCCGCCGCCGCGCAGGGAAGTCCAACGTCCGCCCAGCTCAGGGGAGAAGGCGGCGCTTACGGGAAGAGTGTTCATATCAGCAGAATACTGACGTAGCCTATAGCTAATGGAAGCCTCCACCCAGCAAAGGAGTCATTATGCAGCAGCAGAACCTAGACCCCATGGCGGGCGACAACGAACGTATGTTGGCAATCCTGGCGCACGGCTCCTGCCTGATCGGGCTGTTGCTCGGGATCGGCATGCTCGGTTTCGTCGGGCCGCTCATCCTCTGGTTCATGTATAAGGACAAGAGCCAGCTGGTGCGCGGTGCCTCCGCCAGCTCCCTTAACTTCTCTATCACGGTTGCCATCGCCAGCTTCGTCATGGCTATCTGCGCGATCACCATTGTGCTGCTTCCCGTGGCACTGGTGGGCTGGCTGGTGCTAGCCGTAATGTCGATCGTTTTCCCTGTACTGGGCATGATGAAAGCCTCGAACAACGAGATTTACAACTACCCGGTCAATATTCCGATCGTAAAATAGTAGGTAGCGAAAGCGGTGCGCGGCACTTACGCGCACCGCTTTTTCTTTACGTGAAAAATAGACTGGGGTAGACGGTATGGCGCAAAAAGCACGTCCCAAAAAGCAGCAGAAACAGCAGCGTGCGCAGAAACAGCAAAAGCCGCAGGAACAGCGGGCAGAAAAGCAGGAGCGAATCCACCTGCGGGTCGGTTTCGTGCCCGGAGTGGAGCCCGACAGGTTCTCCCGGCGCTGGCGCGAACTGCAGCGCAGCCGTCGGCCCTCGGAACGGGCGGTTTTAGAGTTCGTGCCGATTTCCGCATCAGCCCAGGAACAGGCGGTGCGGGAACTAGATATGTGCCTGCTGCGCCTGCCCTACGATGCACCGGGTGTGCACTGCCTGAAACTGTGGCAGGAAAGGCCCGTAGCGGTATTTTCGGCGGATAGCGACCTAGCGGCAGAAGAGGGAGACCTGCCGACGGCGGACCTCTCCCACGGCGGCGTGGAACTAGCCGCGCAGCACCCGGACGATGCCGAAGAACGGGTGGCGGTAGCGGCCACGGGAGTCGGATACGCCCGTATGCCGCTTTCGCTGGCGCGGCTATACGCCCGGAAAGACGTGCGCCACAGGGTGCTTAGCGAAGAAGAACCGACCCAGATCGCGCTGGTGTGGCGCCGGGAGGTAGATTCCCCGGCTTGCCAGGACGTGGTCGGTATCGTGCGTGGGCGCACCCCGCGCAGTTCGCGCTGAGCTGGTAGGCCCAAATAAAAGCTGGCGGGCCGCGGGCGGGTATTTGCTACCCATCCGCGGCCTGCCAGTTTTAAATTCGGCTAACGCTGCTTTGCGGCTAGGGCGTCATTGACAGTCTGGGCCAGGCTCGCCATCAGATCGTTGTCGGTCAGATCTTCCAGCATCACGGCCTTGCCGTCGCCATCGGCCAGCGGCACCATCCAGTTCGGGTATTCCTTGTCGGTTCCCGGCTGGTTCTGGATGCGGTATTCGCCGACGCAGTCCACTAGAGAAACGCCAAGCAGCAGGGAATCGCTGGCGGCAAGGTATGCGTGCAGGGCGCGCAGGGTTTCTTCCTGCGATGCGCCCTCTTTGAGCAGGCCGCGTTCGCGTAGCCGAGAAAGCACCTTCTCCTGTGCCTCGCGGTCGGCCGCAATTTCCTCCGCCAGGCTACGCTCCAGCAGCCCGAGCTTGTCGCGCAACTTAACGTGCTCTCCCGCTAGATAACCGGCGGTCGGCGGTAGGTCGTGGGTGTTTACCGAGGCCATGCACAGGCGGCGGTAGCGTTCGGGCGGGATCGGGCCGTCAGCGTCGTTCTCGAACCAGAGGATCGAGGTGCCGAGGATGCCGCGGTCGGACAGGTAATCGCGTACCCACGGCTCGAAGGTGCCCAGGTCTTCACCGACGATGATGCAGCCCGCGCGCTGCGCCTCCAGCGCCAGCACACCGATCATGGCCTCGTGGTCGTAAAAGACGTAGGTGCCCTCGCTGGCGAGCTGCCCCTCGGGAATCCACCAGAGGCGGAACAGGCCAAGGATATGGTCGATGCGCAGCGCACCGGCGTGGCGCATCAGGGTGCGCAGCATGTCCCGCCAGGGGCGGTAGCCGGCCTCGGCCAAGGCGTTCGGACGCCACGGCGGCTGATGCCAGTTCTGGCCCTGCTGGTTGTACTGATCTGCGGGAGCGCCGACGTGCACGCCGCGCGCCAGGGCATCGCCGAGCGACCAGGAATCGGAACCGGCAGAGTGCACGCCAACCGCGAGGTCGTGCACGATACCGATACGCATGCCGGAAGCCAGCGCTGCACGCTGGGCGGATGCGAGCTGCTCGTCCAGCACCCACTGGAGCCAGCAGTAGTAGCGCACCCGATCCGCGCTTTCGGTCAGCAGGCGACGAGTTTCCGGGCTGTGCGGGTCCAGGTAGGCCTCGGCCCAGGGGCCGGTGGCATCGGCGTGTATCTCGGTCAGTACGCACCAGAGCGCAAACAGTTCCAGGCCCTCGCCCTCGGCCTTGCAAAACGCCTCGAAGGCCGCCTCGCGGGCGGGGGAGAGCCCCGCCGAATAGACGATGTCCAGCGCCTCGATCTTGGCTTCCAGGCTGGCGTCCCTATCGATGCGCTGCGGGTTGCTGTTATCCGCCGCCAGGGCCTCCTGCAGCGAACGAATCTGTGCGATATCGCTGCCGGGCAGGTAGGAGTATTCGGGAATGTCCTCCACGCGAATGTAGAGCGGGTTCACGAAGCGGCGGGTTGTGGGCAGGTAGGGGGAGGCCTCCACCGGGGGAATCGGCTCCGCTGCATGAAGCGGGTTAATCAGGGTGAAGTCGGCCCCGTAGCGTGCCCCCGCCAGCGTGCACAGGTCGCGCAGGTCGCTGAAATCGCCCACGCCCCAAGAACGCTGCGAACGCACCGAGTAAAGCTGCGCCTGCAGGCCCCAGGCCTGCTTGCCCGCCAGACGGTCCTGCACATCCACCCGGTGCGGCACCACGGCCAGGGTGCAGCGGAAAGAACCTTCCACGGTGCGCGCCTCGACCTCGTGCCAGCCAAGGGGGAGGTCCTTGGGCAAATGGAAGCGGGCACGACCGCGCCAGACCCCATCGACCTCGCGGGCCGGGGTGAAGTCCTCGCCCTGCCAGGCGCCCACCGTGCGGCCGTCCTCGGTATGAATCAGTACCTCAAGGCCGGTGCCGTCGGGAACGTGTACGGGGAAAGAAAAATCAACGCCGGTGCGGGCGATCAGGCTCGGCGGCAGCACGCGCCGCCATTCGTTCAGCTCACGTTCCGTGCGTACGCGCGCCAGATCGGCATCGCTATTTACCTGCCACCCCAGTGCGGCAAGCACCTTTACCAAGGTTTGCGTGCTGACATCGTGGAGGTTGCCGTCAAAGCCCCAGTATTCGGTGCCGACACCGAGTTCCCTGGCTAGCTGACGAAGCTGTGCTTCATCCACGGTAAGGGCCGTTTTGTGCGCTTCACGCTGCTGAGACATAGCCCCAATCGTATAACTAGTTTGGTCCTAGGCCCATGTCGGAAGCCACAGGTGCCACTGCCACTGAGAAGGCGAAATCAGTTGCCCGGTCCAGACCGGGTAGAAGAACGCAGAGACAAGCACCAAGAGGGTCGCGATGCTGCCCACGAAGAGCGCCGTGTAGAAGCGTCGGCCGCGCTCCGCACCCTCATCACCCAGCATGATTCCCGCGGCGTAAACCAGGCACAGCACCAGCCAGGGGAGGAAAACCACGCCGTAAAAGGTGAACACCGTGCGCTCCGGGAAAAACAGCCACGGCACCCAGCCCGCGGCGATTCCGCTCAGGCAGGCTGCGGCGCGGCCATCGCGCCAAACCAGCAGCGCATATACGCAAAACAGGACCGCCAGGCACGACAGCCACCACAGGAGCGGATTGCCGACGCTGCTAATCGCGCTAAAGCAGCGCTCCAGCTCGCAGCCGGCTTCTCCCGAATCGTAGCTACGGAAATAAAACAGCGTGGGGCGAAGCTGCAGCGGCCAGCTCCAGGCGGGGGCCGCATAAGGGTGCTCGGTGCCGAGCGAAACGTGGAAATTAAACATTTCGCGGTGGTACTTCCACAGGGAGGCCAGCGCGTCGGAAACGGGATTGCCGCCCGTTATCGCGTAACGTCCCCAGCCCTTACCGCTGCTGAACCAGCCAGCCCAGGAGCCGAGGTAGACGAGCGCGCTGGTGCCAACCAGAGACAAAAATGCGGTGGGGGCATCACGCAGCAGGGTCGTGTAGGGCCAGCGTGCGTCACCGCTACGGCGGCGGGCCGCAAAGTCCCATAGCACCGTCATGATGCCAAACACCGCCAGGAAGTAGAGGCCCGACCATTTCGTGGCGCAGGCAAGGCCGAGCAGAACACCCGCCACCAAACGCCACCAGCGGATACCGCAATGCACTCCCAACCGCGGGGGAGGCCCCGTTAGCCGCGAAGAAGTGCGGTAGAGGCGGGCGCGGAAAAGATCCCGGTCGCGTAGCAGCGCGGCAAACGCGGCCAGCACAAAAAATGCCAGGAAATTATCCAGCATGCCGGTGCGTGAATGCACTACGGCGCTACCGTCTATCGCAAGCAGCAGACCGGCAAGGAAACCGAGCAGGTTAGAGCGGAAAAGCCTGCGGGCAGTGAGGGCCAAGACCAGCACCGACAGCGTGCCGACGAATGCGCTAGCGATCCGCCAAGAAGCCGGATCGCTCGCCCCAAACAGGGCCTCACCCAAGCCGATCAGCCACTTGCCGACCTCCGGGTGCACCACGTAGTCGCCCGTCGGCAGGTAGGAATTAACGTTTCCCGCTTCGAAAGCCTGATTGGCCCCTTCCGGCCAGGCCATCTCCACACCCTCGCGCCAGAGGGACCAGCCGCCCTTCACGTAATAGGTTTCGTCGAAAACGAGGGTTTTTATGCGCCCCAGTTCCCAAAAGCGCAGCAGTGCGGCCAGCGCGGTCACGCTTAACGCGCCGAACCAGCCCCATAATGGCGCCGGTAGCGCCCGCCTATCGGTAGCCTTATTCACGGGCCCCACACTAGCGAAGAAAAGAGAAAAACCGTGCAGCACGAAGAAACACGTGAGCAGACAACGGTGCTACGCGGCGGTGTACTCACCCTGGCTGCCACGCCGATCGGGAACCCTCTCGATGCTTCCGTGCGTCTGCGGCTGGCGCTCGCCGAAGCGGAAGTGATCGCCGCTGAAGACACCCGCAGGCTTTCCCGGCTCTGCGCCTCGCTCAACGTGCGCTATTCGGCCCGCGTCTTTTCCCACCACGAACACAACGAAGAAACGCGCACCCAAGACATCCTGGCCGCGCTCGCAAACGGGGAAAAGGTGCTTATCGTGACCGACGCGGGCATGCCCGTGGTGTCGGATCCCGGATACCGTGCCGTGCGCGCGGCGGTCGCTGCGGGGTATGAGGTGGACGTACTTCCCGGCCCTTCTGCGCCCCTGACCGCACTCGCCGCCTCCGGCCTGGCTCCCGATCGCTTCACCTTCGAGGGGTTCCTGCCTCGGAGAGAGGGGAAGCGGGCGGCGGCGCTGTCGGCCCTGGCGCAGGAACCGCGCACCATGCTTTTCTTCGAGTCTCCGCGCAGGCTGAGCGAAACGCTGGCGGCCGCGGCGGAAGCGTTCGGAGCCGACAGGCAGGCGGCGGTTTGCCGGGAACTAACCAAAACGTTCCAGGAAGTAGTGCGCCTGCCACTCGGGCGGCTGGCCGCCTGGGCGGAAGAAAACGAGGTTCTGGGGGAGATAGTGCTGGTGGTTTCCGGTGCCCCGCAGGATGCGGAGGTATCGCTGGCGGAGCTGGCGCAGCGGGCGAGGCAGATAGCGCAAGAGGACGGCGTGCGCCTCAAGGAGGCCGCTAAGCGCGTGGCGGCGCAGCACCGGGGAGTGAAAGCGTCGGAAATCTACGACCTGGCCCGTTGAATGAGGGCAAACCCCTGGGGTGCTTTCTGATATTTATTGCCGCCCCCTAGCGTGCGGGCGCACTAAGCGCCGCTAAAACGCAAACTGAAAGGGACTCACCTGTTTGGGTGAGTCCCTTTTAGTTTCTCGCGCTAGGCGAGAGGGATACGCTTAGTCCTCGATCTTGAGAAGGCCGCGCTGGTAGGCCTTGACGAGACGACGCGGAACCGCAGCGGTACGGCCACGAACGGTCACCTCAACGAGGCCCTCCGGGGTGGCCTTCCACTGCGAGCGACGCATGCGGGTGCGAGCCCGGGACATCTTAAACTTGGGCACTGCCATGAGAGAGCTCCTCGTTGTGGAAAAGTTACTGGTGTGCGCATTCAACGCATACTTCTGCGGAATGGCGCGCAACGAACCACCATTCAACCACACCCGGCGGCGCTAGGCGAATGCTCTGGCGGTGAGATGCGACACCGCACACTTTTTGGGCGTGGGTGGTGGGCGAAAAACGCTCGCGGCGCTCCATGCACCTCCTACCATAAAGGTTATGAGTAAGCCCGGTACAGACAAGTTCCCGCCGCTGCCGCAGCCGCTGCCCACGCCCGTGGTAGACAACCACTGCCATTTGGACTTCGGCGACCGTGACGGCGGTCGCGCGCTATCCGTAGCCGACCAGGTTGCGGCCGCGCGCGAGGTCGGTATCGAACACATCATCACCGTCGGCTGCTCACTAGATTCGGCGCGCTGGACCGCCCAGGCCATTCGCGCACACGAAGGCATCAGCGGCGCCGTGGCGATCCATCCCAACGACGCGGCAGATATCGCCCGCACGGGAGGGCAGTCGGCGCTAGACGAAGCCCTCGCCCTGATAGACGAACTGCTGGACACCCCCGGCATGGTTGCGGTCGGCGAAACCGGGCTGGACTGGTTCCGCACCAGCCGCAAGGACGAAGTGGCGCGCGAAGCGCAGTTCGCGTCGTTCCGCGCCCATATAGATTTCGCGAAGAAACGCGACCTGCCCATGCAGATACACGACCGCGACGCGCACCGGGACGTGCTCGACCTCCTGGTAGAGGTCGGCGCACCGGAAAAGACCGTCTTCCACTGCTTCTCCGGTGACGGTGAAATGGCCCGCGAATGCGCCGAAAAGGGCTACTACATGTCATTCTCCGGCAACATCACCTTCAAGAACGCACCCGAACTGCGCGAGGCCGTCATCGCCGCACCGCTGAATAGGATCCTGGTAGAGACGGACGCGCCCTTCATGACCCCGGTGCCCTACCGCGGCAAGGTGAACGCCTCCTACCTAATCCCGCACACCATGTGCCTGATTGCGGAACTGAAAGAAGTCAGCCTCGAACAGGCCTGCGCGGCGGTACGCGAAAACACCCGCGAGGTGTACGGTGTCTGATCTGCTCAGCGCGGTAGATATCCGCGCGCTCGCCGAAAAAGCCGGCGTTAGCCCCACCAAAAAGCTGGGGCAAAACTTCCTGCTCGACGGCAACACGGTGCGTTCCATCGTCGCGAAGGCCGGCGTGAAGGAAGGCGATGTGGTGCTGGAGGTCGGGCCCGGCCTCGGCTCGCTCACTTTCGGGCTGCTTGCCGCGGGTGCCGACGTGGTGGCGATTGAACTCGATCCGGTGCTAGCACCTCTGCTGCCGCAGACCGCCGCAGAACGCGGTATCGCCGAGGGCAGGCTCAGCGTGATGCACGCGGACGCTCTGCAGGTCACCGAACTGCCCACGCTGCCCGATGGGCGCCAGCCCACCGCGCTGGTGGCGAACCTGCCCTACAACGTGGCCACGCCCATCGTGCTTACCCTGCTCGGGCGCTTTCCTCAGCTGGAAAAGGTGCTGGTGATGGTGCAGATGGAGGTGGCCGACAGGCTCGCGGCCAACCCCGGTTCGCGCATTTACGGCGCACCCAGCGTGAAGGCATCCTGGTTTGGCAGCTGCGAAAAGGCGGGCAAGATTTCGCGCCAGGTGTTTTGGCCGGTGCCGAACGTCGATTCCGCACTGGTGCGCCTGACCCGCTGGGAAGAAGGCGCGCAGCCCTACCCGGAGGGGATCGCCAGGGAAGAGGTTTTCGCCGCGATTGATGCGGCATTCGCGCAGCGGCGCAAAACGCTGCGCGCCGCACTGGCGGGCTGGGCCGGTAGTCCGGCGCGCGCTGAAGAACTGCTGCGCGGCGCCGGAATAGACCCGGCGCGGCGCGGCGAGACGCTGACAATCGCCGATTTCGTCGCGGTTTGCGCTGAGGCCCGTAAACGGGTTGGCTAACGGGTATGGAAAGTCGCGAAGTTAGGGTCAGTGCGCCCGGAAAAGTGAACCTCTCGCTGCGGGTGGGGCCCGTGGACGAGCGCGGCTACCACCCGCTGGAGACGGTGTTTCAGGCCGTGTCTCTTTACGAAACGGTCACCGCTTCTGCGGCGCCGGAGGGGACGCTAGCTATTTCGGTATCGGGGCGCGATAGCGAACTTGTTCCCTGCGACGAAAGCAATCTGGTTAGCCGTGCGGCCCGGCTCTTGCAAAAGCACTGCGGGGTTACCTACGGCGCCCGCCTGGCAATCGCTAAGACAGTTCCTGTGGCGGGCGGGATGGGGGGCGGCTCTGCGGACGCCGCCGCCGCGCTATGCGCCCTGAACGAACTGTGGGGGTTGTCGGTAAGTAGCGAGGAATTGACCCTGCTTGCCGCGCAACTCGGGGCCGACGTGCCGTTCTGCCTGCACGGCAAGACCATGCTGGGCACCCGCTACGGCGATGTGCTTACGCCTCTGCCTGCGGCGGGCACGCTGCACTGGGTGCTCGTGCCGTCGGCGGCCAAACTAGCTACTCCCGAGGTGTATCGGCATTTCGATGTCCTGTCGGAAAGCACCCTGTCGGAAAACACCGTCCTGCCGGGAAGCGCCGATCGCCGCGCGCCGCAAGTAGAGCGTGAGCTGCTGTCGGCCATTGCCGAGGGGGACCCGCACAGGGTTGGCAAACTGCTGCGCAACGACCTGCAAGAAAGCGCGCTGGCGCTGCATCCGCCGCTGCGCGAGGTACTGGAAACCCTGCGCGCCGGGGGAGCGCTGGGAGTGCTCGTTTCCGGATCCGGGCCCACCGTGATGGCATTGGCGGAAGGGGAAGCGGAAGCGGCGGCGCTGGCTGATTTCTGTTTTGCGGCGGGTCTGGCGGCGATTCCCGTAACGGGCGGGGTTGCAGGCCCCCTGGCTTGAGGCCTGGGTGGGAGCGAACTTCGCCACCCGTATGTTAAACCGTCAAACTAATCGGTTCCTTCTCGGCACTCCTACCCTAATAGTGTTACGCTTCACATGACCGCAATGGTTTCTCGGTAGCTCTGCCGTTGGAAGCAGATCGGTGGAGCGAATCACCTACGAAGGAGTAACAGTGATCGTTAGTCGCAGGAATCTCATGCTCGGCGCCCTTGCAGGGACGGTCGCACTGTCTGCCACGGCGTGCGGCTCGAACGGTGGCAGCTCCTCCGGAGGTGGAGAACGCACCGGCAACACCCTGACCGTTTGGGCGTGGGACCCGCAGTTCAACATTTACGCCCTGAAGGAAGCCGAGAAAATCTTCAAGCAGAAGAACCCCGACTTCTCCCTCAACATTTCCGAAATCGCCTGGGACGATGTTCAGACCAAGCTGACCACGATGGCGCAGTCCGGCCAGCTCGATGGCCTGCCCGACATCTTCTTGATGCAGAACAACGCATTCCAGAAGAACGTCACGAACTACCCCGAACTGTTTGCCGACTTTGAAGATTCGAAGGTCGATTTTGGGCAGTTCCCGAAGGCGGTTGAGGACTACTCGACGATCAACGGCAAGCACTTCGGTCTTCCGTTCGATTCCGGCACCGCGATTAACGCGCTGCGCGTCGATTACCTGGAGGCCGCGGGCTTCAAGATCGAAGACTTCACGAACATTACCTGGGACGATTACATCGCCAAGGGCAAGGTCGTAAAGGAAAAGACCGGCCACCCGATGATCGCCACCAACGCCGCGAACTCTGACCTCATCATGATGATGATGCAGTCCGCCGGAGCATCCCTGTTCGACAAGGACGGCAAGCCCACCATCGCGGGTAACGAAACCCTGATCAAGGCGATCGAAACCTACGTGAAGGCCATGAAGGAAGGCGTTCTGGTACAGGTCAATGCCTGGGACGAATACGTTGGTGGCTTTGTTTCCGGCAACATCGCGGGCGTCATGAACGGCGTCTGGATCGTCGGCTCCATCCAGACGGCGAAGGACCAGGAAGGCAAGTGGCGCATCACCAACGTGCCTTCGCTCAACGGTGTTTCCGGCGCGACCAACTACACCACCAACGGTGGCTCGTCCTGGGCCGTCAGCTCGAAGGCAAACAAGAGCCTCGCGCAGGACTTCCTGCGCGAAACCTTCGCCGGTTCGACCGAGTTCTACGACACGATCCTGCCGACCTCCGGCGCTATCGCTAACTGGGAGCCGGCCGGTAAGTCGAAGGTTTACGAGGAACCGCAGCCGTTCTTCGGCGGACAGCCGATCTACTCCGAGGTAGTGGAATACGGCACGAAGGTTCCCACCGCCAACACCGGCGTCTACTTCTACGAGGGCCGTGACGCGGTAAGCGCGGCCATCACCAAGGTAGTCAACGGTGCGCCGATCGCGCAGGCGCTTGACGAAGCTCAGAAGAACGTCGAATTCGCAATGAAGTAGGCGGCAAAGTCGCCCGCTAGCTACATGCGGTGTGTGGTTGGCCGGGGCAATGCCCCGGCCAACCGTACGAACTCCTAGCAAAGGAACCTTTCATGACTTCCCTTTCCGTAAAGGGGGCTCCCACCGAAGGCGCAAGGACGCGTGATCGCCTGAGTGGAGAGCGCCGCCGCAGCCTGACAGGCTGGGCATTTCTGATCCCCGCCGCCCTGCTGATCTGTGTAATGAGCTTTTGGCCGATGCTGCAGGCCGCGCTCCTTTCCCTGAAAACCGGGCGCGGAGCCAACCTGAACTTTGCCGATCCGCTTTGGTACAACTACGAACGCCTAATCGACGACGAACTGTTCCACCTCACGCTGGGGAACACGTTCATTTACCTGATCATCCAGGTGCCGATCATGCTGACGATAGCGATCGTGCTGGCGGTGATCCTGAATAACCCGCGCCTCAAGTTAAAGGGCTTTTGGCGCACGGCGATCTTCCTTCCCTGCGCTGTCTCCCTGGTTTCCTATTCGCTGGTGTTCCGCACCCTGTTCGCGGATAACGGCTTCATCAACGACATGTTGATGAGCATGCACCTGATCGATGAGCCGGTGCGCTGGCTGGCGCAGACCGGCACCGCACGCTTCGTGCTGATCCTCGGTCTGCTCTGGCGTTGGACCGGCTACAACATGATCTTCTTCCTGGCCGGTTTGCAAAACATTGACCCGTCCACCATCGAAGCCGCGAAGATCGACGGCGCCAATAGTTTCAAAACCTTCTGGTACGTGATCGTGCCGCAGCTCAAGCCGATGATCCTGCTTACCGCGATCATGTCGACCAACGGCACCCTGCAGCTGTTCGACGAATCCTTCAACCTGACCCAGGGTGGTCCGGCCTACACCTCGATGTCGGTTTCGCACTACCTGTACAAGGTTTCGTTCGAAAACAACCCGAACTTCGGCTACGCCTCGGCGATCTCTTACATAATCCTGATCCTGGTGGCAGTGCTGGCGCTGATCCAGATGAAAGTAGGCGATAAGCGTGACTAACAAAATGCGCATGGTGCCGCAGTACGCGATCCTGACCGTGTTCGCGGCGTTCAGCATCTTCCCGCTTTACTTCATGGCGGTATCCGCCACCAACACCTCTCAGGACGTGCTTTCCTCACGGCTGCTTCCCGGCGGCCACCTGATGGAAAACCTGAACAACCTGCTTGCCTCGCAAAACCTGGGTGCGGCTTTCTACCATTCGGCGGTAAATGCCATCGTCACCACGGTGGGGGCGCTGATTATCTGCTCCATTGCCGGTTACGGCTTTGAGGTGTTCCACTCCAAGCGCAAGGACTTCGTCATGAAGATCCTGCTGCTTGCGATGATGATTCCGTTCGCGGCCACGATGATTCCGCTGTTCCAGCTGTTCTCGCAGGCCGGGTTCGTTAATTCGACCCTCGCGGTGGTTGCCCCGGCGATCTCCACGCCGTTCCTTATCCTGCTGTTTAGGCAGTCGGCGCGGTCCTTCCCGCATTCGATCCTGGAGGCGGCGCGTATCGATGGCCTCGGTGAGCTGAAGATCTTCTTCACGATCTTCCTACCCACCATGAAATCGACCTACGCGGCCGCAGCGGTAATCACCTTCATGACCGCCTGGAACAACTTCCTCTGGCCCAAGGTAATCCTGGTAGACAACGCCTACCAGACCCTGCCGATGCTGATCTCTAACCTCAGCGCCGGTTACGTCACCGACTACGGCATGCTGATGCTGGCCGTGCTGGTGTCGTCCCTCCCGGCCATGATCGTGTTCCTGGTCCTGCAGCGTTCCTTCGCGGAAGGCCTGACGGGCGCGGTTAAGTAGATCCCAACTAAAAGGCCGGGGTGGTCGCCTCCCAAATACGGAGAGCGGCCACCCCGGCCTTTTGTTTGCCCTGATGGGGGAGTGCCTAGCCGAGCTGTTCAGACAGCTCCAGCCAGCGCTCCTCCAGGGAAGCTACCTCGTCTTCCATCTCCCGCACCTTCGCCGCGGCCTGCTGCAGCGCGGTGAAATCCGACGGGTCGATGTCGGCCATGGCGGTGTTGGCTTTTTCGATCTGCGCCGACAGCTTCTCCATGCGGCGTTCGGCGGCGGATAGCTCCTTTTCCGCGCTGCGCCGCTGGGCCCCGCTAAGGCCCCCGGATGCGCTTGCCTGGGCAGGGGGAGCGGCGGGCTTGGACTGCGCCGCCTCGTCCTGTTTCGCACGTAGCCGCAGGTATTCATCTACGCCTCCCGGCAGGTGGCGCAGGCGGCCGTCGATGACGGCGTACTGATCGTCCGTGACGCGTTCGGTCAGGTAACGGTCGTGGGACACCACCAGCAGGGTGCCGGGCCAGGTGTCGAGCAGGTCCTCGACGGCGGCCAGCATGTCGGTATCCATGTCGTTGGTCGGCTCGTCCAGGATCAGCACGTTCGGCTCGTCAAGCAGGGTGAGCAGCAGCTCTAGGCGGCGTTTTTGGCCGCCGGAAAGCTCCGCTACGGGCGCCGACAGGTGCGCGCTGGTGAATCCCAGGCGCTCCAGCAGCTGCCCCGGCGTCAGCTCGTCCTTACCCGCGCTGTAACTGGTGCGATAGTCGGCTATCACGTCGCGCAGCTTGCGGCCCAGATACGGCTCCAGGCCCTCCAGGCGCTGGCTAAGCGAACTAATCTGCACGGTTTTGCCGCGCTTCACACGGCCCTCGGTGGGCTGTTCCTCGCCCGTCACCAGCTTCAGGAAAGTGGACTTTCCGGCACCGTTTTGGCCGAGTATCCCGATCCGCTGGCCGGGGCCGATCGAAATTTCTACATCCCGTAAAACCGGGCGGTCGTAGCTTTTGCTGACCGCCTTGAAGTCCACCACGTCACGGCCCAGGCGGCTGGTGGCGAGCTTGGTCAGCTCCACGGTGTCGCGCACCGGCGGTTCGTTCGCGATCAGCGCGTTGGCGGCGTCGATGCGGAACTTCGGCTTCGAGGTGCGCGCGGGCGCGCCCCGGCGCAGCCAGGCCAGTTCCTTGCGCATCAGGTTTTGCCGCTTCGCTTCGCTCGCGGCGGCCTGGCGGTCGCGCTCTACCCGCTGCAGCACGTAGGCGGCGTAACCGCCCTCGAAAGGCTCCACGATGCCATCGTGCACTTCCCAGGTATCCGTGCATACCTCGTCCAGGAACCAGCGGTCGTGGGTGACCACCACCAGGCCACCCGCGTTAGCGGGCCAGCGCTTTTTCAGGTGCGCGGCGAGCCAGGCGATGCCCTCCATGTCCAGGTGGTTGGTCGGCTCGTCTAGGAAAAGCACGTCATCATCGCCCGCAAGCAGCGCCGCCAGGTGCACGCGGCGCAGCTGCCCGCCGGAAAGGGACGCCAGTTCTGCTTCGAGGTCGAGGTCCCCGAGCAGCCCCTCAAGCACGTCGCGTACCAGCGGGTTCGAAGCCCAGACGTGGTCGGGAACGTCCCCGACCACGGCGCGTTTGATGCTCACGCCGGGTTCCGCCGTGTCTTCCTGACGCAGCATGCCCACCCGTACGCCGCCGCGCACCGTGACCCGGCCGCTGTCGGGCTGCTGCACTCCCGCCAGGATGCGCAGCAGGGTGGATTTGCCATCGCCATTACGGCCGACGACGCCGATCCGGTCGCCCTCGTTCACGCCGAGCGTGACCGAATCGAGCAGCACCCGGTTCGGGTGCGCCAGATGGACTTCGTGTGCCCCGAGTAGGTGCGCCACTTTTCTCCTTTTACCGTTCTTCGTTCAGGGACAGCAGCAAGACGCGCAGGGACGCGGCAAGGCTCGCGCGTTCTGCGGGGGAGAGGTCGCGCAGCATTTCCTGTTCGCGCTCCAGCAGCCGCTCCATGGCTTTATCTACCAGCTCCACGCCGTCGGGCAGCAGCCGCACGATGGCGCCCCTGCCGTCTTCGGGATCGGGCAGGCGCACGATCAGGCCGCGCTTTGCCAGTTTCGCCACTCGCACGGTCATTGTGCCGCTTGTCACAAGGGTTTCGCGTGTGAGATCGCCCGGCGTCATCTCGTGAGCATCCCCGGCGCGACGCAGCGTGGAGAGCACATCGAACTCCCACGGCTCCAGCCCGGATTCGCTAAACACCTGTTTACGCAGGGCATCCATGTGGTGATTCACCCTGGTGAGACGGGAAACTACGGCCAGCGGGGCGGTATCCATGTCGGGACGCACCCCGTGCCAGGCGGAGATAATGCGGTCGACCTCGTCGGTCTGCGCGCAAGGCTCATTACTCATGCCCGTAAGTCTGACACGTCGGGGTAGAATGCTGTGTGCGTCCGGGCCTAGGTGCGGACAATCCGCCATGGTGTAATTGGCAACACCTCAGATTTTGGTTCTGAAGTTCTAGGTTCGAGTCCTGGTGGCGGAACGACCACGAATAGTGGGGTGTCTATCTGCAGGAGCAGCGCATGAGCGAGCCCAGTTCCGTCTCGAGCCAGTTAGCCGGAGTAGTCGTACTCGCGGCGGGGGCAGGTACCCGGATGAAGTCCTCCCTCCCCAAAGTGCTACACCCCATGTGTGGGCGCGCTTTGGTGCATCACGCGATTGAGGCGGCACGGGCCGTGAACCCGGCCGACCTGGTGGTAGTTGTGCGTCACGAGCGGGAACAGGTCGTTTCCCACCTGGCCGACGTTGCCGCTGACGCGCTGATCGCTGACCAGGATGACATCCCCGGCACCGGCCGCGCCGTGCAGTGCGGTCTGGAAAAGGTGAAAG
Source organism: Dermabacteraceae bacterium TAE3-ERU5 (assembly GCA_019218375.1). Taxonomy (GTDB): domain Bacteria; phylum Actinomycetota; class Actinomycetes; order Actinomycetales; family Dermabacteraceae; genus TAE3-ERU5. The sequence goes on along the minus strand of JAHUUK010000008.1, from coordinate 18,857 downwards.
CCGCGAACGGTACCGTCCTCGTTACCTACGGCGATGTGCCGCTGCTGGATGGCGATACCCTGAACGGCTTGGTTTCTGCGCACGAAGAGGCGGGCAACGCCGTCACGGTACTCACCGCCCTGCTCGATGACGCCACCGGTTACGGCCGCATTCTGCGCGATGGTGACGCGGTCACCGGCATCGTGGAACATAAGGACGCAACCCCCGAACAGCTCGCTATCAACGAGGTGAACTCGGGGATTTATGCTTTTGACCTGCAGGTGCTGCGTGACGCACTGGGCAAGGTCGGCACCGATAACGCGCAGGGCGAGATGTACCTGACCGATGTGCTCGCGATTGCCCGCGAGGTGGGCGGCAAGGTCGGCGCCCTGCCGATTTCTGACGCCCTGCTGGTGGAGGGCGTGAACGACAAAGTGCAGCTTGCCACCCTGGGGCGGGAAATGAACCGCCGCATCGTGGAAAAGCACATGCGCGAGGGCGTTACCGTGGTCGATCCCGCCACCACCTGGATCGGCAGCGACGTCACCATCGGCCGCGATACCGTGCTGCTGCCCGGCATTCAGCTAAACGGGGCCTGTGAGATCGGCTCCGGCTGCGAGATCGGCCCGGACTCCACCCTGACCGACGTGAAGGTCGGCGACGGCGCTACCGTGACCCGCGTGCACGGTGTGCAGGCGCAAATCGGCCCCGAAGCTACCGTCGGTCCGTTCACCTATCTGCGCCCCGGCACCGTACTGGGCCGCAAGGGCAAGATCGGTGGTTTCTGCGAAACCAAGAACGCCGTCATCGGTGACGGCGCGAAGGTTCCCCACCTCAGCTACGTAGGCGACGCCGAGGTAGGCGAGGGCACCAACATCGGTGCCGCCACCATCGTCGCTAACTACGACGGGGTCAATAAGCATCGCACCAAGATCGGCAAGCACGTGCGTGTCGGTAGCGACAACGTGCTGGTAGCGCCCGTCACCCTGGGAGACGGCTGCGCAACCGGCGCGGGAACGCTGGTGCGAGAGGACGTTCCCGCTGGTGCCCTGGGCATCAACGAGGTACGGCAACGAAATATCGAAGGCTGGACCGAGGCGCGCCGGGCGGGTACCGCGTCAGCCAAGGCAGCAGCCGAGAGTCGGGAAAACGGCGAGGGGAAATAAGTCATGACAGGTATTAGCGCAACCGGCGAAAAGCGCCTGGTTCTCGTATCGGGACGAGCGCATCCGGTGCTGGCCCAGGAAGTAGCCGAAGAGCTGGGGGTGGAAGTACTGCCGGTTGATGCGTGGGACTTCGCCAACGGAGAGATCTACGTGCGTTACGGGGAATCCGTGCGCGGTACCGACGCTTTCGTGCTGCAGTCTCACCCTGCCCCCCTCAATAACTGGCTGATGGAGAACCTGATCATGATCGACGCGCTCAAGCGCGCGTCGGCCAAGCGGATCACCGCCATCGCCCCCTGCTTCCCCTACGCCCGCCAGGACAAGAAGCACCGCGGTCGCGAACCGATCTCGGCCCGCCTGGTAGCAGACCTCTTCCAGACCGCAGGCGCGGATCGCGTGATGAGCGTGGATCTGCACGCACCGCAGGTGCAGGGCTACTTCGACCGTCCGGTGGATCACCTGATGGCGCTGCCCGTGCTGGCCGAATACGTGGAGCGTAAGTACGGCAAGGACGACATCGTGGTGGTGTCCCCGGACGCGGGCCGTATCCGCGTTGCGGAGCTGTGGGCCAAGCGCCTCGGTGGCGTTGGCCTGGCGTTCGTGCACAAGTCGCGCGATACGACCCGCCCGAACTCGACCGTGGCCAAGCGCGTTATCGGCGATGTAAGCGGTAAGCGCTGCATCCTGGTGGACGACATGATCGACACCGCCGGCACCATTTGCCAGGCGGCGGAGGCGCTAATGGAACAGGGCGCGACCGACGTGGTCGTGGCCACCACCCATCCGATCCTGTCCGGCCCGGCGGTTTCCCGTCTGGTGCAGGCCCCGATCTCTGAGGTTATTTGCACCAACACGCTGCCTATTCCGCCGGAGAAGCAGTTCGATAAACTGACGCAGATCTCTATCGCGCCGCTCATTGCGCGGGCTATCCGCGCAGTGTTCGATGACGGTAGCGTGACCAGCCTCTTCGAAGGTGAAGTGTAGACATATAAGGAGTCTTAAATGGCGGCTTTCCCCGCGCGTAGCGAGAAAGAAATGAGCGATAGCCTTTCTATCAACCCCCTGTTTGCCCGGCCGGAGGAAGCGGGGGAACTACCTCGTTTCTCTCTTCCCGCCGGGGAAAGCCTGCCCGAGACCGCCTACCAGGTGGTGCATGACGAGGCGATGCTGGATGGCAACGCCCGCCTGAACCTGGCTACTTTCGTCAGTACCTGGATGGATGACGAAGCCCGCAAGCTGTATGTCGAGGCTGCGGATAAGAACATGATCGACAAGGACGAATACCCGCAGACTGCTGCCGTGGAGGAGCGTTGCTGGCGTATTCTGGCCGACCTCTGGCATGCCCCCGACCCGGAGCGGGCCATCGGGTGTTCCACCATCGGGTCCTCCGAGGCTTGCATGCTGGGCGGCCTGGCGCTGAAGCGCCGCTGGCAGCACGCCCGCCGCGCGGCGGGGCTGAGCACGGAAAAGCCCAACCTTGTGCTCTCCAGCGCGGTGCAGGTGTGCTGGGAGAAGTTCTGCAACTATTTCGATGTTGAGCCGCGTTACGTGCCGATTTCGCACGAACACAAGGTGCTCGATGGCCACGATCTAGATTCCTACGTGGACGAAAACACGATCGGTGTGGTGGCCATCATGGGCGTCACCTACACGGGCATGTACGAGCCGGTGAAGCAGATCGCCGGAGTGCTCGACGAGATCCAAGAACGCCGCGGCCTCAATATCCCCATTCACGTAGACGGCGCATCGGGCGGCATGATTGCGCCCTTCATTCAGCCGGATCTGGAATGGGACTTCAAGATTGCCCGCGTCGCCTCGATCAGCACCTCGGCGCACAAGTACGGCCTGGTTTATCCGGGGCTTGGCTGGGTCGTTTGGCGCGATACCGACGTGCTGCCTGAGGATCTGATCTTCAAGGTCAGTTACCTGGGCGGGGAAATGCCCACTTTCGCCCTTAACTTCTCGCGCCCCGGTTCGCAGGTGCTCTTGCAGTACTACCTGTTCCTGCGCCTCGGTTTCGAGGGGTACCGGCGTGTGCAGCAGGCGTCGCAGGATGTCGCGCTTTTCCTGTCGGGACAGATCGCGCAGATGCCCCAGTTTGAGCTGTGGAACGACGGCAGCGACATTCCGGTGTTCGCCTGGAGCCTCAAGCCGGGACACACCGATAAATGGAACCTGCATCACCTGTCCGAGCGTCTGCGCATGAAGGGCTGGCTGGTGCCCGCCTATCCCATGCCCGACAACATTCCCGATCTGACGGTGCAGCGCGTGGTGGTACGTAACGGTTTTAGCCGCGACCTGGCCGAGAAGTTCCTGGCCGACCTGCGCACGGAGGTCGCCTACCTGGACGCCCTGGAATCACCGATGCCTAAGGTGGCGAAACACGGCGGTTTCACGCACTGAGGTTAGGTTCCGTCGCGTGGGTCACCCGCCGCCTGAAGTACTGGCGGAGGGCGGCCCACGCTCGCTATCATTAGAGGGTTGCCCCGGCGAGGGAGAGGCTTTAGGCCTTGTCCGTCATCGACGCGGCGTTCGTACTTGGTACTTGTTTATCGGTGCGCTACCCGCCTCGCCTTCATCCGTTGTTGGAAGGAGCCGAAATGGCTGAAAATCTTAAGGTCGAAGAGCGTACCGAGTTCGGTAAGGGTGCCTCGCGCCGTCTGCGCGTTGAGGGCAAGATCCCCGCTGTTCTTTACGGTCACGGCATGGAGCCGCTGCACCTCGTGCTGCCCGGCCACCAGACCGCTCTGATCGCCCGTAACGCTAACGCTCTGGTTGAGCTGGAGCTGCCCAGCGGCGAAAAGCACGTTGCCCTGCTCAAGGACATTCAGCGCCACCCGCTTAAGCGCAACCTGGCACACATCGACCTGATCGCCGTTAAGCGCGGCGAAAAGGTCGAGGTCGAAATCCCCGTCACCATCGTTGGCGAGCCGGTTTCCCCCGGCGTTGCTGTCGTCGAGACCCAGCTGGTCACCGTTTCCGCTGAGGCGATCCACCTGCCCGAGGGCATCGAGATCGACGTCGAGGGCAAGGAAATCGGCTACCAGCTGCTGGCTGGCGATCTCCCGCTCGAGAACGGCACCGAGATGGTAAGCGACCCCGAGCTGCTGGTCGTTTCCGTCACCGAGCCGCGTGAGGAAGAGCCGGAAGAGGGCGAAGAGGCAGAGGGCGAAGCCGCCGAGGAGTCCTCCGAAGAGGAGTGATCCTGGCGCTAAGCCAAGCTTTTTGAGCCGTGCCGGGGGCCGCGTTTTTCGCGTCTCCCGGTACGGTGTTTTTGTCTGAAGTTGCATGGAAAGGAACCCGGCGTGTCCGCCCCCATTCTGATTGTCGGCCTGGGTAATCCCGGCCCCCGCTACGCGGCTACCCGCCACAACATCGGCCACATGGTGCTGGATGCGCTGGCGGAGGAAATCGGCGCTTCCTTCAAGGCTTCCGGAAAGGCGCAGGCCGACGTGATCGAGGGCCGCCTCGGCGGATACGGGGCAGATTCCGTGCGCGTGGTTTTCGCGAAGCCGACCACCTACATGAACGTTTCCGGCACCCCGGTGCAGAAGCTAAAAGCCTTCTACGGCGCGGATGAACTGGTGGTGGTGCACGACGATATCGACCTCCCCTTCGACACCGTAAGGCTGAAGCGCGGTGGCGGCGAGGGCGGCCATAACGGGCTGAAGGACATCAGCCGCTGCCTCGGCACGAAAGACTACCTGCGGGTTCGGGCTGGGGTCGGCCGCCCGGCGGGTCGTATGGAGGTGTCGGACCACGTCCTTGCCCCGTTCACCGCGGAGGAAAGGCAGACCCTGCCGCTGCTGATCGACGATACTGCGCAGGCCACCCTGAAACTGGTGCTTAACGGCCTGACGCAGGCGCAGCAGGAAGTGCACGCTAAGGCGGATCGCAAGTGAGCTTAAAGCCGCTGCTGGGAGAGCTTGACCCGGCTTTTACCAGGGTGCGTGAGGCGGAGGGGCCGCTGATTAGCGTCACGGCGCCCCCCGGTAGCTATCCGTTCCTACTTGCCGACGAAGCCGGCCAGACCAGGGGCGACGGCAGCGATCCGCTGGTTGTTATTACTTCAACCAGCAGGGCGGCGGAGGAAACCGCGGCGCTGCTGCGCTGTCTGCTAGATCCGGAAAGCGTGGCGGAACTGCCCGCTTGGGAGACCCTGCCGCACGAAAGGCTTTCACCGCGTTCGGACACCATCGCCCGCCGCATAGCTACCCTGCGTAGGCTGGCCCATCCGCGTGAGGCGGGGGCCGTGCGGGTGCTGGTGTTGCCCGTGCGTTCGCTTTTGCAGCCGATGGTAAAGGGCCTGGGGGAGCTGACCCCGGTAACCGCCAAGCGCGGTGAGCAGATAGCGCTCGAAACGATCGTCGATCAACTGCAGGCGGCTGCATACACCAGGGTAGATATGGTGGAGCGGCGCGGCGAATACGCCGTACGCGGCGGCATCCTGGACGTTTTCCCGCCGATCGAAGCGCATCCGCTGCGCCTGGAATTCTTCGGGGACGAGGTAGACGAGGTACGTTTCTTCTCCCTCGCCGATCAGCGCTCGCTGGAGGAAGCGCCGCACGGCCTTTACGCCCCGCCCTGCCGCGAACTGCTTTTGACCGACGAGGTAAAGGCGCGGGCAGCCGCGCTTATGAGCGAGCTGCCCGGCGCGCGGGAAATGCTGGCCAAGATCTCCCAGGGCGTGGCCGTGGAGGGCATGGAGTCGCTCAGCCCGGTCTTGGTCGACGGCATGGAATCGCTGCTCGACGTGCTGCCGCGCGGTGCCCGTTTCGCGGTGATGGAACCGGAGCGGGTGCGTGCCCGGGCCGCCGATTTGGTGGCTACCACGGACGAATTCCTCGGGGCCGCCTGGTCCAGCGCGGCGGCGGGAGGCAACATCCCCCTGGATGTGCACGATGCGAGCTTCCTCGAGTATGAGGGCGTGCGCGCTGACATTCTGGCCCGCACCCCGCGACTGCTGCGCCTGCAGCCGTTCGGCATGGCCGACGACGAAGAAAACGACGTGCTCAGCCTCGCGATCTCGGCGCATCCCGGTTACGAAGGAGACGTGCGCCTGGCGGCGGCGGACATCGCTCGTCGGCGCAGCGAGGGTTGGCGGACCGTAATCGTTACCGTCGGCGCCGGGCGCGGCAGACACATCGCGCAGGAACTTGCCGCGGCGGGTCTGCCCGCCCGCTTCAGCAAGGATTTCCTGGCCGACTACCCGCACGGGATAGACAGCGGCGAAGTGGTGGTCACGACCGGCCCCGTCGGGGCGGGTTTCCTGGCAGAGAAATGCCGGACCATGCTGGTATCGGAAAAGGACGTCACCGGCAAGAGCGGGGCCTACCGGGCGCAGGACGCGCGTATCCCCGCGCGGCGGCGGGCCGTGGTGGACCCGCTGCAGCTGCGCCCCGGCGATTTCGTGGTGCACGATCACCACGGTGTCGGCCGATTCGTGGAGATGACCAGCCGCAGCGTCGGTTCCGGCGCGAAAGCCGCCATGCGCGAATATCTGGTGTTGGAATACGCCTCCAGCAAACGCGGCCAGCCGGGGGACAGGCTTTACGTACCTAGCGATCAGCTTGACCAGATCAGCAAATACGTGGGCGGGGAGGAGCCGACCCTCAGCAAGATGGGCGGCTCCGACTGGGCGAAAACCAAGGCCAAGGCGCGGCGTGCGGTCAAGGAAATAGCGGGGGAGCTGGTGCGCCTATACTCGGCCCGCCAGTCCGCTCCCGGATACGCTTTTTCTCCCGACACCCCCTGGCAGCGCGAGCTGGAAGATGCCTTCGCCTACGTGGAAACCCCGGATCAGCTTTCCACTATCGACGAGGTCAAGCGCGACATGGAAAAGCCGGTGCCGATGGACCGCCTGGTTTGTGGCGACGTCGGCTACGGCAAAACCGAGATCGCGGTGCGGGCCGCTTTCAAGGCGGTGCAGGACGGCAAGCAGGTGGCGGTTCTCTGCCCGACCACCCTGCTGGCGCAGCAGCACCTGGAAACCTTTACGGAGCGCTACGCCGGTTTCCCGGTCAAGGTGCGGGCGCTATCGCGCTTCCAGACTCCCAAAGAGTCAGCCGAAATCGTCGAGGAGCTGGCGCAGGGCAAAATCGACGTGGTGATCGGCACCCATCGCCTCATTACGGGGCAGGTCAGGTTCAAGAACCTGGGCCTGGTGGTGATCGATGAGGAACAGCGTTTCGGTGTGGAACACAAAGAAACGCTGAAGGCGATGCGCACCGACGTGGACGTGCTTGCCATGAGCGCCACGCCGATCCCGCGCACCCTCGAAATGGCCGTGACCGGAATCAGGGAGATGTCCACCCTGGCCACCCCGCCGGAGGAACGCCACCCGGTGCTGACCTACGTCGGCGCCTGGGAAGAAAAGCAGATCGGCGCGGCGATACGCCGCGAACTGCTGCGTGAGGGGCAGGTTTTCTACGTCCATAACCGGGTCGAGGACATCGACCGGGTGGCCGCGAAACTGCGCGAACTGGTGCCTGACGCCAGGATCGAGGTAGCGCACGGCCAGATGAACGAGCACCAGCTGGAGCGCGTGATCGTGGACTTCTGGGAAAAACGCTTCGATGTTCTGGTCTGCACCACCATCGTTGAAACCGGTCTGGACATCGCGAACGCGAACACGCTCATCGTGGATCGGGCGGATCGGTTCGGCCTGTCTCAGCTGCACCAGCTGCGTGGCCGAGTCGGGCGTGGCAGGGAACGCGCCTACGCCTACTTCCTGTATTCGCCGACCAAGCCGCTCACGGAAACGGCGCACGAACGCCTCAGCACCCTGGCCGCGCACACCGACCTGGGGGCGGGCATGCAGGTTGCCATGAAGGACCTGGAGATTCGCGGTGCGGGTAACCTGCTCGGCGGCCAGCAGTCGGGACACATCGCGGGCGTCGGCTTCGACCTGTACGTGCGCATGGTGGGCGAGGCTGTGGCCGACTATCGGGGCGAGCGTGCCCCGGAGCGAGGTGAGGTCAGGGTGGAACTGCCCCTGGATGCTCACCTACCGCACGATTACGTGCCCTCGGAACGTTTGCGTTTGGAGGCATACGGCAAACTTTCGCAGGCGGATACGCCCGAGCAGATCGCCGAGGTGCGCACCGAGCTGATCGATCGCTACGGCCCGCTACCCGAACCTGTGGAGGTGCTGTTGGACGTGGCGCGTTTCCGGGTTGATTGCCGCGAACACGGGGTGGACGAGGTACAGGCGGTCGGGAAGATGATCCGCTTCGCGCACCTGGAACCGTCCGATTCCGTGGTGATGCGGGTGAAGCGCCTCTACCCGGGCGCGATCCTGAAACCGGCCACCAGGCAGGTGCTTTTGCCCAGGCCCGTAACCAAGAAGATCGGCGGCAGCGAGCTGCGGGACAAGCAGCTTCTCGAATGGTGCCGTACTGCGCTGGAAACTCTCACCTAAAGAGTTGGGGCAGCCAAGAATTCTTGGCTGCCCCAACTTTTTGCTATTTTGCCGGCTTTATAGTGCGATATAGCTTGCGCGCCACACGGTACGGAAGCCTGGCTATTTTCTTTACCGTGGCTTTACGGCGCCGTTTTTCCTCACGGGTCTTAGCTAGCTGGAGAGCGGCCTGTTTTCGTGCGCTAGGCATCGGGTTCTCTTGTGCTGCAGCAAACCCTTTCAGCAGTTGCTGCGCATAATCGCGGTGAGAAAGCAGTGGGCCATCATTTACAGAATTCAATTTCGGATTATCAGAAACGATTTCTACATTGCAGCCGCACGAACGGCCTTCAAGTACTGCGCGTTCGCCGCCGCCTTGTAGTTCTGCGGCCACCAATACCGTTTTGCTGCGCCTGTAAAGGGCGGATAGCTCTTCGTAAGGAATGAAGTCGATGACTTCGATGCCGTCTGCCTTGAGCATGGCGACTGTGTCATCATGGTTGGCTATTTCGCCTACTAGAACGCGGCGTCCACTCCGCTCAAGCAGCTTGTCTACATTTTTGAAGCCCGCAGGCCTTCCCACCATCAGATAGTCGATATCTCTTTCCAAGACGGGAGTGCTGCACATGGTATCCGTATCGATACCGAAAGCCTGGAAGGTATTGGGGTGATCGGCCACCTGAGGTGCGTACCAGGTGGTTTCGTAAAAGAGTACGTCAAATCGGTCAAGCTCTCCCTCTGGTGGAGGATTCGAACCCGAAATTGCCAGCGCGGTAAGCGGCGCTTTGCTTCCTGCTGGCAGCGCTGCCAGGATGTCTCTAACCACGCCATCCGGAATCCAGTTCCAGTCGCTCTTTACAAGCAGGATGTCGCAGTTCAGAATTTCTTCTTTGTTAGGTTTCCCGGCTAACGGATGGACGTTGACCCATTTTATCGCGTGATGCTCAGAAACTAGCTTCATGGCTTCGGTAAAGCCGTCGTGCCAATTGGTGAATTTAATACTGGTGGGCGGGATAGCGTAAATAACATTTATATTCACGCGAACCTCCGTTTAATAGCCGGGATATTTATGCTGCATTTTAGTTTGTAAAATTTTGCTGCAGGACACCGTGATCCTATCACGGAAAAACCGGTGTTTATCTGAGGAAACGTTCTTAGCTGTGCTGGTTGACTGCAGGAATTACACTCACCGTATGCCCGTTTTGCGAATCCTTCCCGTCTCTACCCGTAACGCGCCCGGACTGCTTACCTGGGCGGGGTGGCAGGCCTTGCGTAATGCCGAGGCGTCCGTTTTGACGTGTCGGGAACCGGGCTGGAAAGAAGCGCTTACCGCTGCCGGGGTGTTTTTCCGTGCGGCAGAAAAACCGCCGCTGCCGACGGTGGGGGACGCCTGCTGGTTGCTGGACAGGGAAAGTGCCGCTTTTGTCGGCGCCTTTGCCGCTGCGCGCGAGGCGGGGTGGGCAGACGAAAAAATCCTGGTGATAGAGGCGTCCCCGCTTTTGTCCGGTGCGGAAGCGGTTGAATCCGTGCGTGTCATGGACGCCTTGCGTAGCGAGGGGGGAGACCTCTGGAGCGCGCAGCAAACCCATGCGAGCCTGGCCCGTTACCTGCTCGAGGAAACGCACGAAGTCCTGGAACTGCTCGATTCTCCCCAACCGGAACGTAAAGAGTTGCTTTCGGAACTCGGAGACATTTTGTTCCAGCTGGTGTTTCATGCTCGGCTGGGGCAGGAAGCGGGCGATCCTTGGAACTTTGACGATGTGGCCAGGGTGCTGAACGAAAAAATGTATCGCCGTAACCCGCACGTGTTCCAGGGGGACGGCGGGCGGGTCCCGCAGAGCGATCTGAGCACCGACGAAATAGTGGCGCAATGGCACCTGGTGAAGAAGCAAGAGGCGAAGGGGGAGCAGCGCGCGCTGGACGCCTCTTTGCCGCTGGCCTTGCCCGCTCTGCAGCGGGCCTGGAAGATCGCACACAGGGCCCGCCAAGAGGGACTTTCTGATTCGCTATGGTGCTCGGCGCAAAAGGTTTCGCGCGAGCGGCCGGAACTGGCTGCGGCGCTAAACCTGCTGGCAGAGGTTATCAAGTTTGAAAGAGAGGACGTGGACCTGGAGTCAAGTCTGCGGGCCCTTCTCTCAAGCACGCTGCAGGACATGTCAAACGGGACCGGTTCCGCATAGACTTGTGAGCGGGAGGTCAGTGCTGACCGACCTGCCCGATCTATCCTCTCTTAAGAAGGAGCACACCCCATGGCAGCTATCGATGCCGTTTACGCCCGCGAGATTCTTGATTCGCGCGGCAACCCCACCGTTGAGGTCGAGGTAGTCCTCGAAGACGGTAGCGCAGCCCGCGCCGCCGTTCCGTCCGGTGCTTCCACCGGTGCTTTCGAAGCTGTCGAAAAGCGCGACGGCGTGAAGTCCCGCTACCTGGGTAAGGGCGTCGAGCAGGCTGTTGAGGCGGTATGTGACCTCGAGCCGAAGCTCGTCGGTTTCGACCCGGCTGACCAGCGCGAGATCGATCAGTTCCTGATCGAGCAGGACGGCACCCCGAACAAGGGCACCCTGGGCGCTAACGCCATCCTCGGCATCTCCCTCGCCGTGGCCAAGGCCGCCGCCGACCAGGCTGATCTGCCGTTCTACCGCTACGTTGGCGGCCCGAACGCTCACGTTCTGCCCGTTCCGATGATGAACATCCTCAACGGTGGTTCCCACGCGGACTCCAACGTTGACATTCAGGAATTCATGATCGCCCCGATCGGTGCTCCCTCCTTCAAGGAAGCCATGCGCTGGGGTGCAGAGGTTTACCACAGCCTGAAGAAGGTTCTGCACGACCGCGGCCTGGCCACCGGCCTGGGTGACGAGGGCGGCTTCGCCCCGAACCTCGAGTCGAACCGCGCTGCTCTTGAGCTGATCGTGGAAGCCATCGAAAAGGCCGGCTTCGAGCCCGGCAAGGACGTCGCGCTGGCGCTCGACGTTGCCGCTTCCGAGTTCTACGAGGACGGCGCTTACCTCTTCGAGGGCGAGAAGAAGACCTCGGACGACATGGTTGCCTACTACGAGGGCCTCGTAAACGACTTCCCGCTGGTATCCATCGAGGATCCGCTGAACGAAGACGACTGGGATGGCTGGGTAGCCATGCAGGCTAAGCTCGGCGATCGCGTACAGATCGTGGGCGACGACCTCTTCGTTACCAACCCGGAGCGTCTCGCCAAGGGCATCGAGCTCAAGGCCGCTAACGCGCTGCTCGTGAAGGTGAACCAGATCGGTTCGCTGACCGAGACCCTCGACGCCGTCGAGCTGGCACACCGCAACGGCTTCCGCTGCATGATGTCCCACCGTTCCGGCGAGACCGAGGACACCGTTATCGCTGACCTCGCGGTTGCCGTTAACTGTGGCCAGATCAAGTCCGGCGCTCCCGCCCGTGGCGAGCGCGTGAACAAGTACAACCAGCTCATGCGCATCGAAGAGGAGCTCGGTGACGCGGCTCGCTACGCAGGTGCGTCGGCTTTCCCGCGTTTCACGGTAGCCTAATAGCATGACTTCGAAACGACCGGGCGCCTCGCAGCACGCGAGGCGCCCGGTTGCCGCGTACAGGGCGAAAAAGCGCTCCCGCAGAAACGCGGGGGCGAACGCGACTGCAATCAGGCTGCGTGAGATCGCCGCGAGCATGACCCGTAAGTCGCTCATCCTGTCGGCAATGGTTGTTCTTGCCCTGATGATGGTGGTTCCCAGGGTTAATTCCTACGTTGCGCAAAAGCAGCAGCTCGCTGCGGCTCACGCCGAGCTGGCGCAGCGAGAAAAAGAAGTGGCGGAGCTGCAGATAGACGTTAAGCGCTGGGACGATCCGGCCTATGTTGCTGCGCAAGCCCGCGAAAGGCTGCTTTACGTCATGCCGGGGGAAACTCAGTACCGGCTGACCGATTCGAGCGGTAAGGAACTGCCCCTTACCGAGGAACAACGCGCAAAAGCGCGCGCGGAACAAAAACCCTGGTATTCATTGCTGTGGGAATCGCTGGAGGGCGCAGGTGCCATTCAACAGGTTCCCGAACGAAACAATTGACCGCCCATAATCTTGAGGAACGAAATTACGTGACGACCCCCGAACTGCCCGCTCTGCCGTACGAATCTCCGGCCACGGAGCGTGACCTAGAGGTAATGTATGCGCAGGTTGGGCGCCACATGCGCGGGGTGCATTCGATCGCGCGGCGCTGCGCTTGCGGCAACCCGGCGGTGGTTCGCACCGTCACGCTGCTCCCCGGCGGCACTCCTTTCCCGACCAGCCTCTACCTGACTTTGCCGAGCGTGGTTCAGGCGATGTCGCGCCTCGAGGCGGATGGCGAGATGGTCGGTATGAACGAACAGTTGGCGCAAGATACCGAACTGCGCGAGGCCTACGCGCAGGCGCACGATCGCTATATTCAGCGGCGTAATCAGCTCGGGGTAGTGGAACACCTGGCAAACACCAGTGCGGGTGGCATGCCGACGCGCGTTAAATGCCTGCATGCCCTGGCCGGGCACTCGCTGGCTGAAGGGCCGGGGGGGAACCCGATTGGAGACCTGGCGCTGGAAAAGGCCGGTGTGGATATGAACGTTTGCCGCTGCGAAGAGCCGGGGGAGCTTCAGCTCAAGCCGCGCCGCGTGGCCGCCATAGACTGCGGCACCAACTCGATCCGGCTGCTCATTGCCGACGTACAGGGCGGCCAGATGACTCAGATCGCGCGAGAAATGCGCGTGGTGCGCCTTGGCTACGGGGTGGACCGGACCGGCATGCTGGATCCCGAGGCGATAGAACGCACCCTGGCCGCAACCCGCGAATACGCGCAGCTTTGCCGCGATAACGGGGTGGAGCAGGTGCGCTTCGTGGCGACCTCGGCCACCCGTGACGCGGAAAACCGGGATGTCTTCGTTTCTGCCGTCAAGGAAATCCTCGGGGTAGAGGTAGAGGTCGTACCGGGAGAGGAAGAGGCACAGCTTTCCTTCCGGGGCGCGGTTAGCACCCTGGCCAAGGACATCCCCGGGCCGCACCTCGTGATTGACATTGGCGGTGGCTCCACCGAGTTCGTGCTGGGCAGCGAGCGTGCCGAACAGCGCATCAGCACCGACATGGGGAGCGTGCGCCTCAGCGAACGCTATCTGCTGAGCGATCCGCCTAGCGAAGCCGAGGTAGCTGCCGCCCTCGCGGAAATCGATCGGCTTTTGGACGAGGCCGCGCAGGCAGTAGATTTCTCTCGCGTGGCGAGCGTCGTGGGTGTTGCCGGCACGATCACCACCGTGACCGCTTACCTGCTGGGGCTGGAGAGCTACCAGCCGGAGAAGATCAACGGGGCTAGCTTCAGCATTTGCGAGATCGTGGCTGCCTGCCGTGAAATTGCCGCCGCGCCGCGCGAAAAACGCGCCGCTATCAAGGCCATCCATCCGGGGCGTGTGGACGTAATCGCGGCTGGCTGCCTGATTTATGCGCGCATCTTGGAGCGCGTTGCCGATGCGAGCGGCGTTTCCCGCGCCTACACCAGCGAAAGCGACATCCTGGACGGAATCGCCCTGCAGCTTGCGTAAAAAGCTTTTCTTCAGGCGGTGAAACTGCTCACTAGGAAAGCTTTTCCCTGCGAGGTCGAAGAATCTTTTCCGGCGGCTAATTGCCGCAGCGGGGCCGTCGGCATACGCTGTAGCTATGTCATTCAATGGAAGCAAGCCCCATATTCTGATCCTTGGCGGCGGTAGCGTCGGCATGGGTGTAGCTGAACGTGTCCGTAAAGAACTCGGTTCGCAGGTGTCCATCAGCGTTGTTGACCCGCGTCCGTACCTTACTTACCAGCCCTTCCTTCCCGAGGTCGGCGCGGGTGCTATCGATCCCCGTAACGTCCTCGCCCCGCACCGCAGCGTGCTGCGTGGCTGCAAGCTGATCACCGGTTCCGTAACCGAGATCAAGCATGCTGAGCGCACCGTCGTGGTGAGCACCGAAGAGGGCGAAGAGCTGGACGTTAGCTACGACTACCTCGTGGTCGGCCTCGGCGCGGTGCCGCGCACCCTGCCGATTCCGGGCCTGGCCGAGAACGCTATCGGCTTCAAGTGGGTAGAAGAGGCAGTTGCGGTGCGTGACCGCATCCTCGGCAACCTGGCCGAGGCTGCCACCACGAAGGATCCCGAGATCCGTCGTCGCCTGCTCACCTTCACCTTCGTCGGTGGCGGCTTCGCCGGCGGCGAGGCGATCGCTGAGGCTGAGGACATGGTCCGTGGCGTGCTGCGCTACTACCCGGATCTGCACGCTTCCGATGTACGCTTCGTGCTCATTGAAGCGATGGGCCGCATCCTGCCCGAGGTTGGCGAGAACCTGGGCAAGTACGCCCTCAAGCAGCTGCGCGAACGTGGCATTGAGGTCAAGCTGGAGACCTTCCTTAACTCCTGCGAGGACGGCATCGTCAAGACCTCCGATGGCGACGAGTTCGCTTCCGACCTGATCGTGTGGACGGCCGGCATCAAGCCGAACCCGGTACTGGCGCAGTCCGATCTGCCGCTCAACCAGACCGGCCGCCTCGACTGCCTGCCCGACCTGCGCGTCAAGGGCGAAAACGGTCCGCTGGAAAACATCTTCGCCGCGGGCGACTGCACCACCGTTCCCGACCTGGCTGCGGGCGAGGGCAAGTTCTGCCCGCCGAACGCACAGCACGCCGTGCGCCAGGCGCGCCAGCTCGCAGACAACCTGGTGCGCGACATCCAGGGCCGTCCGCTGGTGGACTACTTCCACAAGAACCTCGGCACTATGGCCACCCTTGGCCGTTACAAGGGCGTTGGTCAGCTGATGATCGGCGGCCGCGTGATTGACGTCAAGGGCTTCCCGATCTGGCTGATGGCTCGCGCCTACCACGTCTACGCGATGCCCACCCTGCGCCGTAAGATCTCCGTGATCGCGGGCTGGCTGACCCAGGGCGTCTCGGCACGCGAATTGGTCGGCATCAAGGAAGGCGAAAACCCGCGCGCGGCCTTCGAGGCAGCCTCGGCTCCGCCGAAGAAGAAGGATTGAGCGCCGACAGGTAGCTGAAAACCTCGCGGCATGCCCCCGTCACATGATGTGATGGGGGCATGCCCGTTTTTTCACAGCTTGCACCGTCAGTAACCGCCCAGCGTAAATCGACCCGCCTGCAGCGGGTGGGCGACATGATCTTCCTGGATCACGTGCTGGATGCGCCACTGGACTGGGAGAACCCCGCAGATAACCGCCGGATTGACGTGTTCGTGCGCGAGGTGCGCCCGGTAAAGGCCTGGCAGAGCCCGCCGCTTACCGAGGCGGAAGTGGGCGATGCGTTCGATGCTTGCGATCTTCCGGGGCTGGTATTTTTCCAGGGCGGACCGGGGTGCCCTTCCCCGCGCCCGCTTAACGCCGACGGCTGGCTCGGAGAGGCCCTTGCGCGCGGTTTCCGGGTGTTTCTGCTGGACCAGCGCGGCACCGGCCGCTCCAGCGCGGTAGATGCCTCGCTGGCGGAGTCCCTGCCTGCCGCGGAGCTGGCGGAATACCTGAGCCACCTGCGCGCGCCCGATATCGTGCGCGACGCGGAAGCGGTGCGCCGACTGCTGTGCGCTGACCGTCCCTGGGTCAGCCTCGGGCAGAGCTTCGGCGGGTTCATCACCCTCACCTATCTGTCTAGCTTCCCCGATTCCCTCACCGCGTCCCTGTTCACCGGCGGCCTCGCCACTGTTCACGAGGACATCGATGACGTTTACCGGACCACCCTGGGTCTGATGAAGCGCCGCCACGCGGTGTTCGCGGGGCGTTTCCCGGCCCAGGCGCGCGAGCTTTCCCGGATCGCGCATCATCTGGCGGAGAACGAGGAATTTTTGCCTACGGGGGAGCGCTTCACCCCGGAAAGGCTGCAGCAGCTCGGTAAGTTCCTGGGCAGCTGGGACGGCCCTACCTCTCTGGCCTTCCTGGTGGAGGATGCCTGGGCGGCGCACGGTAGCCGGAAACGGCTTTCGACCCGTTTCCTGGCCGAGTGCGGTAGTGCGCTCTCGTTCGCGAGCGTGCCTCTGTACGGTGTGCTGCACGAATCGATCTATTCGCAGGGGCCGGCCACCCGCTGGTCGGCGCATCGCATGAAGGACGAACGCGATGACTTCTCCCCGCTCGCAGATGAACTGTTGCTGACAGGCGAATCGATCCATCCGTGGATGTTCGCGCAGGATCCCGCTCTCGTACCCTTTGCGGAAGCTGCCGAAATCCTGGCGCAAAAGGACGACTGGGGAACGCTCTACGACCTCGACGCGCTGGCAAACTGCCCGGTGCCGTCTGCCGCTAAGGTATATCTGGATGACGTCTACGTACCGTACGATTTTTCGCGCCGCACGGCGGAACTCATGCCGCTGTGCACGACCTCGGTGACTAACCGCCTGCACCACGACGGTTTGCGTGGCGGTGGTCCCGCCGTTTTCGCGGAACTTCTCGATATCCTGGAACCCCGCAGGGGTTAGGCTTCCGGGCGCTGCCGCCCGGCCCGTAATTTATTCAATCTGAGCGTAGGAGCTGCAGAGACACATGGAAATCATCATTCTTCCTACCGAAGAAGCCGTTGCGTCCCGCGTTGCCGACGAGTTCGAAAACGCAATCCGCAATGCTGCAGACGGCAGGATCACCCTCGGCCTGGCTACCGGCTCTTCTCCGCTGAAGAGCTACGGGGAGCTGGTACGTAGGCACCGTGAGGAGGGCCTGAGCTTCAAGAACGCGCAGGCGTTCCTGCTCGACGAATACGTCGGCCTGCCCCGCACCCACGAACAGTCCTACTACCGCTTCATTCGCGATAACTTCACGAGCCTGATCGATATTGCGGACGATGCCGTGAACTCGCCGAACGGTGAAGCAGATGATCCGCGCGCCGAAGCGATTCGCTACGACGAAGCGATCGCGGCTGCGGGCGGCGTTGATCTGCAGATCCTGGGGATTGGCACCGACGGTCACATTGGCTTCAACGAGCCGGGTAGCGCGCTCACTTCGCGCACCCGTCTCAAGACGCTGACGGAGCAGACCATTTCCGACAACATGCGTTTCTTCACCGATGGCGAGACGGTGCCGATCCACGTCTTGACCCAGGGCCTCGGCACCATTTCGCAGGCTCGCCGGATCGTGCTGACCGCTACCGGCGAGGGCAAGGCAGAAGCCATCGCCGCCATGTCGGAAGGCGCGGTATCCGCGTTCTGTCCGGCGTCCGTGCTGCAGCTGCACCAGAAGGTGACTGTCGTGATCGACGACGCCGCGGCGAGCAAGCTGAAGCTGGCTGATTACTACCGCTTCGTGCAGGAGAAGAAGCCGCTCGTGTGAGTGGTTTTGTAGCGCTGCATTAGTAAAAGTCCCTCGGCTTGGCCGGGGGACTTTTGCGTGCCTGGCCGACATCCGTGCGTAGGCCGTGCCAAACTGGAGCCATGAGCGAACGAGACAGCGCCGCGCAGCGCCCCCGCCTGGACAAGCAGCCGCACGAGGTAAGCGCCATGTTTGACCGGGTAGCGCCGAAGTACGATCTGCTGAACACGATCTTGGCCTTTGGGCAGGAGGGCGCTTGGCGCCGGGCCACCACGCAAGCGCTGGAACTGCCTGCCGGTGCCCGCGTACTGGACCTTGCGGCGGGGACGGGCACTTCCACCGCCGCGCTGCGGCAGAGCGGGCTGGATGCGATCGCGGCCGATTTTTCCGAGGGGATGATGGCCGAGGGGCGCAAGCGGTATCCCGAGATCGAGTTCGTGAAGGCTGACGCGATGGCGCTGCCTTTCGCGGATAACGAGTTCGACGGCGCAACGATGTCTTTTGGTCTGCGTAACGTGAAGGATCATCGTGTGGCCCTGGCCGAGCTGGCTCGTGTGGTGCGGCCGGGGGGAGTGGTTGTGATCTGTGAGTTCTCCGGACCGACCAATCCCGTGTTTGCGAAGGTTTACTTCGAGTACCTGATGCGTGCCCTGCCGCGGGTCTCGGGACTTTTCAGCTCCGATCCGTCGGCTTACGAGTACCTTGCCGATTCGATTGTGGCTTGGCCGAGGCAGGAGGAATTGCGTCAGGACATGTTGGCTGCCGGTTTTGCGGGGGCGCAGTATCGAAACCTCAGCGGCGGGATTGTGGCTTTGCACCGTGGGTACGTTCCTCGGTAGCTCATTAAAGGGGCAAAACCGCAGGTCAGGGCGCGGTGATGGGGGTCACGTCCCAAAATCCCCTTTTCGAGTTGACGGCCCCCACGGAAGTCAGTAATGTTTTTCCTCGTGCCCCGCCGGACGGAGCAGGGAAACGGGAAAACGTTTCCACAGCTCAGACCGACAATTTGGCGCAGATCACGGAGATCC
>JAHUUK010000007.1 GCA_019218375.1 Dermabacteraceae bacterium TAE3-ERU5 | reverse complement strand
ACCCCGTTGTAAATCGGGGGGGCTGTGGGGTTCCTGCTTTCCGTGGACGCGGGCTTTATCAACGGTCACGTGCTGCTGGTGGACGGCGGCCAGACCTGCCAGTTAAGCCTGCGCGGGTTAAAAACTAAAAAGGGAACCGCCGGTGCTGCACGAATCAGCGCCGGCGGTTTTCTATACCCCAGCCCTAAGCAGGGGCAGGCCCTGGGAAGCGCTTGCTTGTGGACTCCTCCCCCCCCCCCCCCCGTGGGAGTAACCTGTACTCGCACGCCCCGGTCGGCGGTGCAAAAGAATAGACAGCAAAGGGAAACTTCGCATGCCGTCCCCGCAAGAACTAAAAACCCTCCCCACGGTGGAGCTCTACCACGAATTTTCTACCGGTAACTCCCTCAGCATCGCCTACCGGCTGCACCGCGACGGGGAGACCTCCGCGTTCGCCACCATCGATACGAACGGCACGCTGGACACCATAGAGGTGATCCCCTCCCACGTTCCCTACAGCGTTGTGCGGGAATCCGGCTACCTGGACTTTTACCGGCACGTAGTATCCACCTACACCCCCGCGCAGTTTGATCCGGCGGGTCTGTCGGAACTCACGGAACGGGCCGACTGGAGCATTACCGCCTGTCTGCGGGACGCGATAGCACGCAGTGGCCTGGTCAGCATCGCCGTGGCGGATAGCGACCTGATGTTGGTGGGCCTGCCCGTCACCCTGGACGACGCTACCCTCACCCTGCGCCAGCTAGACATGAAAACGATGACGCTGGCCGAGGAAGAAACCAGCGTGCGCCTAGCCGACATCCGCCTGCTCGAGTACGCGAGCCAACAAAAGATCCTGCTCCAGAAACACCTCGGCCTGGGCTAGGCCCCGATCCCCGGAAGAAGCACCCCGTGAACACCGCACCCGACATCCGCGACACTCCGCTGCTGGAACTGCACCTAAATCCCGAGGAATACGACATCTTCACCGTCGGCTACCCGCTGCACAGCGCCGCCGGCTGGACCCTGTACGGGACCATCGACACCGAAGCCCGGCTCGACTCGCTCCTGCTGCTGCGGGACGATGTGCCCCGCAAGACCGTGACCGAATCGCCCTACCTTAGTTTTTGCGCCGAGGCCGCCCGTTCCCACTCCCCCGAACGCTTCGATCCGCAGCGCCTCACCGCACGGCTCAGCGAACTACTGGCCGGGCCTCTCGCGGGCGGCGGCGAGCCGCTGCACGCCTGCCTCGCCGAAGCCCAGGAAAAAGCCCACCTGATCTCGTTCACGCTGGACGACGGCATGAATGAGAGGGGTATCGTCACCCGGTTGCGCCCCCGGTCCGTGGCGCTGCGCCTGTTGGACGGCGATGATACGTCCCTAACCGATTGGTCCTGCCGCTACGGAATCGCGCATATACGCTCACTCGTCGTGGCCGACGTGCAGAACCAGCTGTTCGAGCTTTACCTGGCCTCCGACGCACCGCGCAGAAAGATGAACGGCAGCCTGCTGCGGCGGGGACGCTGAAGCGAAACCGGGCCCGCAAAACCATTGCAGACCACTACCGCGCCGGATACCCTACGTTAGGCATAACTAACCTAAGTTAAGCCTTTCCCGGTTTCCCCTTCTTACCCTCAGGAGGTGCGGCTGTGGCCGCAAAGAAGCGCCTCACCACCCGCTCCCTGCTCGCCTGCGTCGTGCTTGGCGCGGGTAGCGCCGTATTCGTTTGGCTCGCCATCGTCCTCAATGCGCTGATGTCGGCTTCCCTCCCCTGGGCCGCCTACCCCGCCCCCACCCCCATGTTTTTCGGTGCCATCGCTGCGGTGCTGCTGATCCGCAAGCCCGGCGTTGCCGCGCTGACCGCCCTCATCACCGCCCTGATCGGCTTCGGCACCATGGCCCTGATCGCGGGCCTGTGCGTGGAGCTGGCGGCGTTCCTGGGCAAGAAACTCCTGCGCCCCGACGGCGGCATGTTCACTTCCGCGGCTCTCACCTGGGCCGCTTTCGGCGGCGGCATGGGCGGGCTCGGCCTGTCGCTCGGCATCTTCATGGTCTCTACCGCGCGCGACGCCCTGCCGCTGCACCTGCTCCTGCTGGGCATGGCGCTCAAGATCCTGCTCGGTATCGCCTACGGCGTGGCTACCTTCTACATCGCCCGCATCTCGTTTAGGTCCGGGGTGAACCCGCAGGGCCTGCCCGTAAACGCATAATTGCCTTGCCAGACGCAGTTTTGCCGACCGAAAACGGCGAGCGCCTGCCCTACGCCCTGGAAGCCGAAGGTCTGAGCCTCGGGTTCGGCGCCCCGCCTACCGACGATTCTCGACCGGAAACGCGGGGCAAAGCCGTTATTTCCGACCTGACGCTGCGCCTTGAAGCGGGCAGCTACACGGTCTTGGTCGGGCCTTCCGGCTGCGGCAAAACAACCCTGGCGCAGGCCATCTGCGCTGTTTTTACCTCTGCCATGAACGGTTGGCTGCGCGGTTCCCTCACCGTGGACGGCACCGACCTGACCGCGCTCGGGCCGGGAGAGGTGGCCCGGCACGTCGCTTTCGTTTGGCAGCAGCCCGACGGGCAGATGTGCTCCCGCAGCGTGCTGGGCGAGGCCAGCCTGCCGCTCGATTACCTCTGTGTAAGCGCGGCGGAGGGCGACGCCCGCGCCCGCGAGGCGCTTTCGCGGGTGGGTCTTTCGCACCTTGCGGAAACCCGGGACCCGCTCACGCTTTCCGGCGGGGAACAGCAGCGCCTGGCACTCGCGGCGGCGATCGTGCAGGGCGCAAAAGTGCTGGTTTTGGACGAGGCGACGTCGGCCCTGGATACGTCGGCGCAGGAACAGTTCCGCGCGGCTCTGCGGCAGGTTTGCGCCGATCGGCAACTTACCGTGCTGGCGATCGACCACAGGCCGGAAAACCACACGGGGCTGGCCGACAGGCTGCTAGTTTTGGATGCTTCCGGCCGCCTGGTGCGGGATGGAGATTTCAACTCCCTGCTAGGAGGCGATTGCGCTTTCCTCGCGGAGCTCGGGATACGCGTGCCCGGAGAAGACTACGCCGGGGCCACCCGCCCGGCGGTGTTTCCCGCCAAAACTGATACGCCACCGGTGCTAACCGCGAGAGAGCTCAGCTACCGGCTGGGCAGAAGCGGAGAACCCCTGCTGGAGCCGGTCAGTTTCACGCTGCACCGGGGCGATTTGCTGTATGTGTACGGGGAGAACGGGGCGGGGAAAACCACCCTGCTTAACTGCCTGGCGGGGGCGTTCAGCCCCGGCGGGAACGTCGGCCCCGCCCTGCCGCAGCGCATTGCCGACGGGATCGCGTGGGTGAACCAGCGTTCGCCGCAGCTTCAGGCGGGGCGGAACGTGGCCGAGGAAATGGCGCGCGCAGCCAGCCGAGGCGCGGTGGGCACGCTGGCGGAATTGTCCTCAGCGCAACGGGAGGAAGTCACCGGACTGCTGGAGGCATTGGGCCTGGCGGAGACGTTGGAGATGAGCCCGCTGCGCCTATCGGGTGGCATGCGGCAACGGCTCAGTTTCGCCGCCGCGCTGGTATCCCATCCGGCGCTGCTGTTACTGGACGAGCCGACCAGCGCGCAGGACGCGCGCGGCACCGCCAGCATCCTGCGGTTGCTCGCTGATTACCGGACAGACCTGGCGTGCGTGCTGGTGACGCACGATGACGCTTTTGCCCGGGCCGCGGCGCCTTCGCAGCGCCTGCACCTGCTGCGGCCGGAAAACTCGGAAGCCGGGGCAACAACAGGCAGCCAGAAAAAAGGCGTCAAGAAAACGCCGCAGGTGCCTGGCAGGGTCTCTTCCCTGCTGCATCCGCTCGCGTTGCTGGTCTGCACGGTGGCGGTGTGGGCCGCCGCCGCGCGGCGCACCTCCCCGCCGGAACTCGCGCTGCTAATCGGGGTGCTATTGACGATCGGCCTGGTAAGCGCGCTGCGCAACCGCGGCATCGGGATCTATTTGCTGCAGCTGCTTGTGGGGGGGCGGCCTGTGCCGTCACCTGGCTAGGCTTCCTGCCCTGGGTGCAGGTTCCACAGGCCGACGGGCCCGGCTGGTTCAGCCCGGATCGCGCCGCAGCGGCTCTGAAACCGGCCGCGCAGCTCGCTTCGCTGGGACTTGCCGCCGCGCTTTTCCTGCCGCGCATTTACTGGCCGGAGCTGGTGGATACCCTGGTGGGGACTTTCAAGGTGCCCTATAGGGGCCTTGACGTGGCGATCTACGGTAACCGTTTCAAGGAACGCATCCGCCGAGACTGGCGCGCCGCTAAGTATCTGCGCGTGCTGCGCAGCCGTAAGCGCGGCGGTTGGCGGCGCTCCCTGAGCATGTTCCCGCTGGTGCTGGTGGCTTCTTTCCAGGACAGCGAACGCCTGGCCGACGCCCTGGACGGACGCGGCTTCGGCGCGTTACCGACCCGCACGCTGCGCCACCACCGGCGTTTTCGGGTGCGAGACTTTGCGGCGTGCGCGGCGCTAATCGCGTTTTTGGTATTCCTGCCGCAGGTGGCAGCGCTGCTGCCCTAGAACTGTTACAGAAAAGAACTGCCACAGGAAAGGCGGGGCGAACCATTTTGCCGCCCCGCCTCAAATCGCATTACGCCCCGCGCCTGCGCTTACCGGAAAGCCAAACCCAGGCCCCGAGCAGAATAGTCGCCCAGCCCGCGAATGAGGCCCAGCCGAGCACGGACACAGCTCCGGGACCCTCCGTGAGTGCCACGATCATCGTCACCGGGTAAAACAGCTGACCGAGGCCGTGGCCTCCGGTCGCGTCCCCCAGTAGCAGGGAGAGGGCGACGGTGACGATCGAGACCACGCTACACAGGGCCGACACCGCCTTGGCGCTCACAGGCAAACTTCCCAATACTCCCCCGATGCAGACCGAGCAGAGCAGGCAGGGCAGGAAGAATACGGCGTAACCGGACAGGTCCACGAAAGACCCGAGCGGCACGAACAGTAACGCCACCAGGGAAAGCAGCATGACCACAAAAGAAACGACCGCCGCGATATAGCGGATGTTGCTGACCCCTGCCCGCCTTATGAGGACATTCCTCCCCTTCTCCCTGTCGACGGCCAGAGTGGAACTGACGAAAACGATCGGGTCGAACATGACGTACATGAGCATGAAGCCGACTACTGTTTTCTGCTCCGCTTCCATTCCGCTAAAGACCAAAGCGTTAGCGAGCACCGGCAGTACCAGGAGGGCGAACAACACCGACCTGTTCCGCTTGAGATCGACCCACTGGTGGTACCACATGGCCTTGATGGCGTTACTCATTGCCTGACTCCTCAAGGTTTGCCTCGTACCACTCTTCGAGCTGCACGGTCGCCGCGCGCAGATCCTCCGTCGCGCGTCGCTCCCGGGCATCGGCCTTCGGCACATCCCGCACCCCGGCAATCCTGCCGTGGGCCAGCAGCGCCACCCGGTCGCATACCCGGGCGACCTCGGCTAGGTCGTGGGAGACCAAGAGGACGCTCTTGCCCTCTTTCGCCAACGACTCGATGATGGCGCGTATCGCCGCCGCGCTGTCCCGGTCAAGGTGCGCGGTCGGCTCGTCCAGGATCACCAGCTCGGGAGAACCGATGAGCGCGCGGGCGATCTCCAGGCGCGCCAGCATCCCGGCCGACAGCTTGCCGGTCGGTTTGTCGGCCTCCGTTCCCAGGCCCACCCGAGCCAGCGCCGCGTCAACCTCAATCGACGGGGACAGGCCGCGCAGGTAGCACCAGAAAGACAGGTTTTCCCGGCAGGTAAACAGGTCGCTGAAGGCGTGCGGCCCGGACATCACACCGACCCTGCCCAGATCGGGTTCCGTGAGGGAAGCGCAATCGCTGCCAAGCACGGTCGCCGAGCCGGAGTCCGGGGCTTGCTCCCCCAGGAGCACCCCGATCAGGAGCGATTTACCGCTGCCAGACGGCCCGACCAGACCGAACACCTCGCCTATCCGCCCGCTCACCGAAACTCGATCCAGGGCATTCCTGCCGCCGAAGCTCTTGCTTACGTCAGCTAATAAAAAACTATTTTCCATATATAAAGCCTCAACAACGCCGATTATCGCCCTGGAGGAATCCCGCAAGGAATCCTGCGGCAAACTCAAAACGGACCGTAAGCGCCCGACCAAAATACGCTACACCCGAACCTGCAGAATCACAAACACGCAGATTTACAGAAATATGTTCACCTAACAAAACTCTGATTTTGCTCAGCAGGTCAATCTGCATAGAAACACCCCTCACCCAAGTTCAGACTTTATCCAGGAAAACACCAGCAAACTTACGCAAAGAAATACCGCTCCATCTGTACAGCCCGCCCAAACAGGGTTCTTAAATAGGGATTTAACGGCTCACACCCCCTTATCCCCTTGGCGGAATATTATTATTAGGCGCAATCCATGCCGACAGAAGAAAGACAGAGCTTAGACGAAAATCAGGAGAGACAACGGCGTTTCTATCGACTAGCCGAGAAATGCTAGTTCTCTCGCTCCCAGTCCGCGATAGGCCCGGGCACCACCGCAAACAACGGGTGCGGCGCCGGTTTTTCGTGACGTATTTCCGCGTAGCGTTCGGGGCTCCTGCGGGCCAGCTTCGCAAGCAGGTGCTGCCATTCGTAGGCAAGCTGCCCGTCGGCCACCGAAATCTGGGGGCAGCCCGCACAGGCGTTCCTTATCAGCTGCCGGTTAAACCTGTAGCCGCGCGCATCGGCTTCGTCGGCCAGCCCAGAAAGGAAAGCGGCAATGGCCGCGCCGGGGTCGGGAGCCTCCCGGAAACGCTTTAGTTGCGGATGCTTCGTGTACCCCTTGGTCGCACCTGACAGCACTTTCTGTGCCAGCAGCGCTTCCCGCCACCCGGCAACCAGTGCCTGCCTGTCCAAAAACCTGGGATGGATCGTCCATAGGCGCATGCCAAAAGCATAGACAGGCCTCCCGAGTAGCGCGTTAGAGTGAAGCAGTAAGTCGATCTCCCAAGGAAAAGAGCCTATGACCAGCACCGAAATCACCCTCGCGAATCCTCCCCGGCACTGGGTCACGCCGATCCTTTGGTCGATCCTGATCTTTTTCGTGCCGCAACTGCTATTGGCGGTTCCGCTCATAGTCGGCGCGATGCTGCTTAATCTAGACCAGCCGGGCCAGATAATGGCCACCCTGATTTCTTTCGCCGGCCCGCTGGCGGCGGTGCTGCTGCTCAACCGTTACCTGTATAAGCGCCCCGTTACCGCGCTCGGTTTCCACCGCCAAGGCTGGGGGCAAAAGTATCTGGCCGGAGCCGGGATCGGGCTGCTGCTGATCGCTTTCACCTGCGGTGGCGCGGCCCTGTTCGGGGCGCTGCGTATCAGTTTCAACCCGGAGGTTGGCTGGCTGCTTGTCTTCCTCATGCTGCTGGGATTCATGCTGCAGGGCATGACCGAGGAAGTCATCTGCCGTGGCTACCTGCAAAACGGTCTGCGCGTGCGCTGGGGCATCGTCGGCGCCCTCATCATTCAGGCGGTTTTCTTTGCTCTGCTGCACGGCACGAACTCGGGAATCACAGTCCTTCCGCTGGTAAACCTGTTCCTCTACGGTCTGCTTATCGGTGCCCTGTTCTACTACACGGACAGCATGTGGCTGGTGGGCGGTCTACATTCGGCCTGGAACTTCCTGCTCGGCCCCGTGCTCGGCGTGGAGGTGAGCGGCATAGTCATCCCCGGCACCGTTTTCAAAGCTAAGGCATCCGGTGCCGACTGGCTAAGCGGTGGGGCTTTCGGCATCGAAGGCTCGGTGCTGACCACGCTCGCCATGCTCATCGGCCTGACGGTCATCTATTTCCTGGATCGAAAAAGGCGCTACGCAACCGCGCAGCTGAGCCCCAGCGAGGCTAAGGTAAACGGTCAGGGCGCGTAAACTCTTCCCTACCCGGAAAGAGAAACAAGATAGGTAAAAGCCGTGCCCGCACCGAAAACCCTGGAGACGGACCGACTACTGCTGCGGCCCTGGTCGGAATCCGATGCCGAGCAGCTCTACCAGCACGCCTCCCACCCGGAAACGGGCCGTGGCGCAGGCTGGCCCGCTCACACCAGCGTCGCGGAGAGCAGGCAGATAATCCGAGACATACTCATCCC
This sequence comes from Dermabacteraceae bacterium TAE3-ERU5, assembly GCA_019218375.1. Lineage (GTDB taxonomy): Bacteria > Actinomycetota > Actinomycetes > Actinomycetales > Dermabacteraceae > TAE3-ERU5. Next base: position 103,350 of record JAHUUK010000007.1, on the reverse strand, counting down.
GGACCGTTCCAATGCGCTGGTGCTGAAAGAGACCGGCCTGCTGGTCGGTTCCGCCACCCTAAAATCGCACCGGATCAGCAACCTGACCGACAGGGCCGACGAATGCGAGCTGGGCTACTGGGTCGCCACAGACTACTGGGGCCTGGGGATTGCTACGGAAGCGGGGAACGCACTGCTCACGCACGCCTTCACCGATCTGGGCATGCGCGCCGTCTGGTGCCACAGCTTCCTGTGGAACACTCGCTCGCAGCGGGTGCAGGAAAAGCTCGGGTTCGCGCCACACTCCGAAACCCCGGCGCTAGATGACAGCCCGGCCAGTATCACGACCCTGCTGACCAGGCAGCGGTGGGAGGAAAAGGCAAAGGCACACAGCTAAACCGTCTGCCAGAGGTCTAACCTCTCCCATCCAGGCCGGACACCAAGCCGGGAGATCGGCACCAAACTGTTGTCGGGGTAGTTCGTGACAAGCTTCGGCAGATTATTTGCCGCAGAAAGTCCCCATTCACGGTGTAGGTACTGCACCATCGTTAATTGCCCAAAGGATCTATTAACCACGCCCGAAATCGGAACCAGACGTGAGTCACCCATGTTCAGACGTGGCTTTATGTCATAGCTGCGATTAAACATACGTGCATTGTGCGCCGCATAATTCCGCATCACGTTGAGGGATTTCAGCCACGACTCCAACTGCGGAGAAGTTAAACCACAGCTGCTACTTATACGGTCACGAACCTTCGAAGGAGCCATGCGATAAAGGTAGGACAGCATTCCCCAATCCATCACTTCTACCGCAACCCATGCCGGTAACTTAGCTTCGTAGTTTTGACGATGATGCTTTACGAAATCTTCCGTAGACTGCGACAGAGCAGACTCATACTTTGCCAACCACACCTGATGCTCAGTCTTGTTTTGCGCTATGCATTCGCTTCTCCCTCGTCTTTTCGCACGAGAAAGCGAGCTTGCAACAGTACCCAGCTTGCTAGCGTCTAGGTAAGCGAACGGATCTATTTCACCCAAGCAGTAACCTAAAGCAGCCCTTATAGCCACTTCTATCCGGGAAAGCTCCTCAAGAACTACCGCTCTTAACCTCTCGTCGAACTTATAGAGCGCAACTACCAGCTCAAAAGTTGCCCCATCACGGAACCTATCTATCCCTCTACCTGTAGCGGGGTCAACCACACGCATCGTATGCCAGTAGCCGGATAGTCGGTAGTAATTTATCTGTCTCAGTACGTCCTCAGCGTAGCTACGGTCACGGATATCCATACCGCGCGCAAGAAGCAGATCTACCTGTTCAGAGTAGGTAATGAACGGTTTGGCCACTTCGCCATCCCCTCCTCCACGGGATAAAAAAGACCGGCCCTGGACCCTAGCTAAATAGGGCGGAAACCGGTCGTGTTATGTGCAAGCGTATACCTAGCCAGGGTAAGCCACAAGAGTTAGCAGTCACATCAGAATATAACCTGCCAGCAGGAGACTTATCAGCAAAGCCTCAATCCAACACAGCACGGAGGGGGCGCTGTCCGGCTAAACCGGGCAACGCCCCCTCCTTTTTATGCCTCCGGTCTAACGGCCGTCACGCACGGTTGCTCACTCCTTCTCCTGCCACTGGTTGTTCACCAGGCGGTAAAGGAACGCGGCCATCGCGTCACGGGTGATTGGTTCGTTCGGCCGGAACGTGCCGTCCTCCCAACCGGTGGTCACCTTGGTGCGGCTCAGCCAGGCGATGTCGGCACCGAAAACGGTGTCCTCGTTAACGTCCGTGAACTGCATGGCCGGCACGGACTCCATCCCCTTGTCCTGGAACGCGGGCGAACAAACGTCGGGGCTGTTCGTGCACAGTCGGTGCAGGAACGCAGCCATGGCGTCGCGCTTAACCGGCTCATTCGGACGGTAGGTGCCGTCGTCCCAACCGGTCGAAAGGCCGCTGGCACGCATCCACTGAATCTCCTTATAGAAGGGGTGGCTGCGCGGTACGTCCTTGAAAGCGCGCGGGCTGGTCTTCACCTCCGGCGATCCCGCCAGGCGGTAGAGGAAGGCGGCCATCGCATCGCGGCGAATCTGGTCGCTTGGCCGGAACGTACCATCCGCCCAGCCTGTAGAAATGCCCTTCTCTCGCATCCAGGCGATCTCACCGGCAAACATGCGGTTGGCGGCAACGTCAGCGAACACGGCCGCTTCGGGAGCGGTGGCCTCAGCCCGTACCAATTCCATTTCCGGAGCGGGCTGCGGCTCCTCCGGCTCGGTAGTTACCTCATCGTTGCAGCTTAGGTGCAGATCAACCCAGTCCGCATGATCATAGGCGTTCTTATCGCCGCCGATGCCCGCATGCAGTTTCAGGGTCTGCACGCCGGTCACATCAACGGTGAATTCTTCGGCCTCCTGATACCTCAGCACCTTGGAGGTTTCCCAGAGCGTAGTGCCGTCGCCAGAAATGACACCGTTGATCGACGGGTGCCCCCATTTCGGGTCTCCCCCCTTGGTGTCATCGTCCACGCCGAGCTTGCCGGTCAGGGTCTTGCAGTTTGCGCCGAGGCGGAACTCGATATCGGACGGCGAGTTAGCGCCATATCCCGTCTCGTAAACCTTGCCGTTGATCGTGAGCGGGTTGCCGTCAACCGATTTATTTCGCTGCACGCTTGCCCAGCCGCTGGTCGCGCTCAACGGTTCAATGTCGGCCAGGTTTTGTTCCCCCTTCGGGGTTGCGGTGCTGACCGCCACGTTTAGGGTGCCTTCCATCTCGCCACCCTGCCAGGTAACCCGTACCGGTAGCCCGTAGTTCTGCTTCACCGCGTCTTCGCTGGCGCGCAATTTAACCCGCAAAGTAGCCGACTCACCTCCAGCCACCCGCTTCACGTTCAGGCTGCCGTCGACCACTTCGATAGCGTTTTCTGCACCGGTTACCTCAACCCGCAGATCGGTCAACGCTTCGTCGGTGTAGTTGCTGAGCTTGACCTTCAGGCTAGTTTCCTCACCCTGGCCAACAACGCCGGAACCGTCCACGCCAAGGACACCGCCGGGCAGGGTCTTGTCGGTCCCCGGACGCAGCCGGTAGATCACCGTGTCGCGCGCACCAACCTCGGTGCCCACGACATCATGCACGTTCGCTACGTCCCGCCTGTTCCAGAGGTCGCGGGCAACGTAGCTGTTTCCCTCCAGCCCGAGGTCGGCCAGGGTGGTGGAAACCGTGGCCGGGCGATTGGTCGAGTTAAACAGCGCCACGGCGGTGTCCCCGTTAGCCAGGGGACGTGCCCAAACCTCAAGCCCGTTACGGTTCGCGATTCGCGACGCCTGCTTGCCCAGCGCGTCCTGGTCGATAGCTACCACCTCTTCATTTCCGACGATCTCCACGATTTCATCGGGCAGACGCGACATGTCGGTGCCGAGGAAGAGGGGCGCTGCCAGCATGGACCACATGCCGAAGTGGGAGCGGTTTTCTGCCAGGTAGTTCGGGTTCTGTTTGTTGCCGAAGCTGCCGTTCCCGATCTGCAGCATGTCGGGATCGTTCCAGCCGCCGGGACCGGAATACTTCGCAAGGGGTGCCTGCGAGTCGATGATGTGCTTAACCGATCCCCAGGTGGGCTGAATATCGTGGGTGGTGCGCCAGAGGTTAGCTACCTCGCTCCCCCATTCCCACGGGTTCTCATCCCCGTATTCGGAAATGCCGTACACGATCGGCCGATTAAGCTTGGCCAGTTCGTCGCGCATCTTCTTGAAGCTGGGCTGACGCTTCAAGCCCAGGGTTTCGTCGGCGCGGCACCAGTCGTATTTGAGGTAATCGACGCCCCACTCTTCGTAGGTCTTGGCGTCGATCTCTTCGTAGCCGTAACTGCCGAGGTTCTTAATCTTGTAGCTGTCCCAGTGGTTCGCGCAGGTTTCATCGCCCGGAACACCGTAGATACCGAGCTTCAGGCCGCGTGAATGGGCGTAGTCGGCCAGCCATTTAATGCCGTTCGGGAACCGCTTTTCGTCAGAAAACAGCTTGTTCGTTTCCGGGTCGCGGCCGCCCTGCCAGCAGTCATCAATGACCACGTATTCATAGCCCTTTTCCGCAAGGCCACGGTCAGCGATCGAATCGATGGCGGTCTTAACGACCTCCTCGCTCAGGTCGTAACAGCGCACCTGGTTCCAAGAGTTCCAGCCCATCGGCGGGGTCTTCGCCAGGTCATTATCTAATGCGTTAGCGGCGGGCATGGAGATAAGCCCCATACCTAAGATCACCGCTGCGGTTGATGCCGCGGACACCAGCTTTGGTGCCAATTTGCGATAGCTCATAGCTCTCCTTTGAGGTAAGGGAATCGCCAAATTCCAGCCAAAGGCTAACACGAGACACCACTGTAATTTCAGACTAGAAAAGCCCTCCCATCTGTGCTAATCCACGATGGGAGGGCTTTTCTTAGCGCCGGTTTTTAAAGCAGCGAGGCGTAGATTTCGCGGATCTCGTCGCGGGTGGCCGGGCGCGGGTTGCCGGGGGTGCAGACGTCTGCGAAAGCGTCGTCGGCCAGGGCATCCAGACCATCCTGGCCGACTCCTACCTCGGAGATCGAAACCGGGTTACCCAGGTCGGCGGTCAGCTTCGCCACCGCATCGCAGGCGGCCGCGCGAGCCTCTGCCAGCGGCAGGGTGTAGGCGTCCTCCACACCGAATGCGGCGGCGATGTCGCGGTACTTTTCTCCCGTGTATTCGGCGTTGTAGCGCATGACCGGGGCCAGCAGAATACCGTTGGCGACGCCGTGCGGAGCGTCGTAGCGCCCGCCCAGCGGGTGCGCCATACCGTGCACCAGGCCGAGGCCAACGTTCGAATACCCCATGCCCGCGATGTAGCTGGCGTAGGCCATCTTCTCCCCGGCTTCGAGGTTGCCGTCAGCCGACTTCTGCAGGTTTGCGGCGATCATCTTGATCGCGGTCAGGTGCACGGAGTCCGACAGTTCCCAGGCTCCCTTGGTGATGTAGCCCTCGATAGCGTGGGTGAGCGCGTCCAGGCCGGTAGCCACCTTGAGGGAGCGCGGCATCGAGTCGGTGAGGTCGGGGTCCACGATCGCGAGCACCGGGATGTCGTGCGGGTCAACGCAGACGAACTTGCGCTGGTTCTCGGTGTCGGTGATGACGTAGTTGATGGTGGTTTCGGACGCGGTACCGGCGGTGGTGGGGATGCCGATGATCGGGATCGAGGGGTGTTTGGTGTCGGCCACACCCTCCAGGGAGAGGACGTCAGAGAACTCGGGATTTGCGGCGATGATCCCGACAGCCTTCGCGGTGTCCTGCGGGGAGCCACCGCCCAGACCGATAAGTACGTCTGCGCCCGACTCCTGGAACGCGGCCACGCCCGCCTTCACATTTTCTACCGGCGGGTTGGGAGCGATATCGGAGAAAACCTGGTACGGGAAATCTGCTGCATCGAGCAGGTCAGTAATCTTCTTGACCAGCCCCGTTTCTACCAAAATCGCGTCGGTAATCAGCAGCGCCTTGGTGAGGTTGCGCGCACGCAGTTCGGGAACCAGGTTCTCGATTGCGCCACGTCCAAAGTAGGAGGTCTGGTTGAAGATCATTCTGTGAGCCATCGGCTTTCTCCTTTCAAGTTAAGGCTTTAAACAAAATGCTAGTTGTCAGACGTCCCGGCTGTCAGCGGATCACAAAACGCTTATGGCGCAGGGCAAAATTGCAGGTCAAATAGCGGAAATGCCGTTAAACTGCCGAGCGTAGGGTAGAAAACAGTCCCGATAGTCCCGCTGCTGGCGAGGCCCGGAAAGGCGCGATCATGAAACACGCACTACTCATCGTCGATGTCCAAAACGACTTCGTCGAGGACGGCTCGCTGGCCGTCACCGGCGGCAGGCAACTAGCCGCCAGGCTCGCCGAGGCAGTATCCGCGAATCGGACCTCCGCAAGCCCGCGATTCGATGCGATAGTTACTACCCAGGACTGGCACATCGACCCCGGCAACCACTTCAGCGAAAGCCCCGATTACGTAGATTCCTGGCCCCCGCACTGCGTAGCAGGCACTCCCGGAGCCGAGATTGTCTCCCCCCTAGCAGATGCGCTGGAAGCGCACGGCGTGCTGATATCGGTTAAGAAGGGGCAGTACAGCGCCGCCTATTCGGGATTCGAAGGCAACACCGCGGATGGCCACACGCTAACGCAGGCCCTGCGCGATGCGGGCATAACCCATCTGACCGTGGCCGGCATTGCCACCGACTACTGTGTGCGCGCAAGCGCCCTGGACGCCGCGCGGGAAGGCTTCACCACCACCCTGTGGCGCGAAATGTGCGTCGGGATAAACCCCGAAAAAATAGCGCACACGCTGGATCGGGAGCTCCCCGCCGCAGGAGTATCCACGCTTTAACACATTCCCGCCGCCGACAGCGGCAGCGCCTTATATCCTTAGGTCGTATTCGACGTGAGGAAATAGCATGCCCCAGCAGCAGTCTTTGACCGACGCGCAGTACCCGCTGCCCACTAAGCAACCTGTTTATCGGGCAGACGGAAAGCCTCACCGCCCCAGTAAGGGCCGTATATACAGTCTGCTGGATAGCGCTTTCGCGGCGGCGGGGTTGCTGCTGACTTTTTGGTTTGCCTGGATCGTGCTGCTGTCGGGCCTCACCCTGGCCTGGCACAGCGTGGTGCTGCTGATCATGTTTTGGGCGGTGCTGGCATATCTGGCGCTGCCACGCATGCACCAGCTATTTACCACCCTCTACCTGCCCGACTATTTCATTTCACGCACCAAAACCGGCGACGGCCTGCTGGGCGATCCGGTAAACCTAGCACTGCTAGGCACGGAAGAAGATATTCACGCGGCCATGCACCGCGCGGGCTGGGTGAAAGCAGATCCGATTACGCTGCGCAGCTCCCTCGGCATCATCGTTTCCTCCCTCACCGGCAAGTCCTACAAGGCCGCCCCCGTCTCCAGCCTTTACCTGTTCGGCAACCAGCAGGCCTTCGCTTACCAGCAGGAGGTTGATGGCAGCGCCGCCCAGCGCCACCACGTGCGCTTTTGGCGCGTGCCGGAGGGGTGGCGGCTCCCCGGCGGCGAAAGGGTCGAATGGCTCGCCGCAGGTAGTTACGACGCCTCGGTCGGGCTTTCCACCCTCACGCTCCAGGTCACACACAAGATCGACGACGACATCGACGCTGAACGCGACTACATCATCGAAACCGTCCGCTATGCCGATCCCGCCTGCCGGATAGAGGTTATAGAGAACTTCTCCCCCGCCTTCCACGCCCGCAACGGTGGCGGTGACACGGTATTCACGGACGGCAACATGCCAATCCTGAACGTAGCCGGGGCAGCCCAGCGTGCACGCGATGCCGGGGCCGACATCACCCAGGCCGATTCCTCCCCCATCCGCATCCCCGGTAAGGCACTGGACCACGAGGTTCCACCTAGCTCGCTCAACTGGGTGGGTCTGTTCCTGGCAACCCAGACCCTGCTCACTGCCCTCACCGGGAGCAATCTATGGCTGGAGCACAGCAACCTGAAGGACGCGGAGATAGTCCTCATCGCGCTCACCCTCACCGGCTCGGCGCTGGTACTAGCCCTGCAGATCCTGCTGCTACTGCTCACCCTAAAACGCTTCCGTTGGGCGCGGCTAGCCCTGCTTGTGATCACCGGCCTGTCGGCATTCACCCAACTAACTATCCTCAGCGCAACCGAGGCCATCCCGTTCACCAGCCTGCTGGACGGCGGCACCTCTGTGCTGGTGGTGCTCGCGATGAGCGCCCCCTCTGTGAGGCAGTGGGTGAACCGCAAAACCTCCGGCAAACCCGCCTAACCGATACGGCCCTTACCCATCCCGGCGGCGCGGGTCTAGCATTGCGGCATGAGCATAGTTGTCACAAATCAGATCACGCTTCCCGCCGAAAATGCCGATGTAATCATCGAACGCTTCAAGGCCAACGGCGCCAAGATGGAAGGCCTGGATGGCTACGAGGGCTTCCGCGTCTGCAAGCCGACCGACCCCGCCGATGGCCGCTGGATCGTCATCACCTACTGGCGTGACGAAGACGCGTACGCGGCCTGGCGCGAGAGCCGCAAGTACATGGACCAGCACGAAAAGGATGTGCGCAAGAAGCTCCTGGAGGGGACGAACACGAACTCCGAGGTGCGCCACTACGAGGTAATGGTGGACACCACGCCGGGCAAGAAGTAACCCTCCCGCCAAGCCAAGAAGCCGGGTTGCGGCAGGTGCAAAACCTGCCCCAACCTGGCTTTATGCCTCTAAAAAGGCTCCCCGAATATATGGCGAGAGTCTCATACATTGGCCCCTTCGCAGGCGTTCCGCCCCAAACCGTTTATCGGCTAGGTTAGCCTTACCTCATTTTCAACTGGGAAGGGCTTAAACCTCGTGATTTTCGGTAGGAAACTACGCTTAGCACTGGTTTCGTCTCTCAGCGCAGTGAGCATCACTCTCCCCCTAGCGGTAACCGCTCACGCTGAAGAACAGATCAACCAGGACTACACATACAACAAGACCGTGCTGGCGGGCGAAACAGCCTGCGCGTTGGTGCACGATCCCAACAGCCCCCGCCTCTACCTGGCTAAGGAAAAGCCGCAGCAGGCAGGGGCCTCCGTCACCTGGCTTGGCACCGACACCCTGGCCGCCAGCGAAACCGAGTGGGCGCTGCCCCTCGCGGAGGTCGCCTACTTCGCTATGAACAGCGATGGCAGCGAGCTTTACACGCTGGCCTATCGGACGCAGAAAATCAGCGTCACGAACCCTGCGGACGGCTCTTTGATACGCGAGATCACCTCCCAGGAACTGCCGAAGTTCCCCAAGGCGATGCTTTACGTGCCGGAAGAAAAAATGCTCTACGTGAGCGATTCCAAGGCGAACCTGTTCCGCGTAAACCCCGCCACGGGAGAAATCTCTGACCCGGTGCAGCTGAGCAACGAAAAGTATCCGGGAGCGGGCGATATCGCCTACGACAGCAAGAACAAGCTGATCTGGATGGCTATCGGTAAGGACGGCACCGTTTCCGCCTACAGCACCGTGGCCCACCAGTGGGTGCCGTCGGCCACCGTAAACGTCGGCAGCCTTTCCTACGGCGGGGAAGAGGTAGGCGGACGAGTCTCCACCCTGGCCGTGGATAGCGAGCGCGGCCTGCTTTACGCGGGTGTGCACGATGGTTTCAAGAGCACCTGGGCCACAAAGGGCAAAGACAAGATCGTCACCATCGACATCAAGACGAAGAAGCCCGTCGGCCCGCTGGCACGCGTAGGTGAATGGACTCTGGGGCTGAAAGTAAACCCCGTCAGCCACGAGCTTTACAGCCTGGACAAGTACACCAACAGCGTTTCGGTGATGGACCCCGAAACCCGCGCGGTACGCACCATCGATTTCACCAAGCTGGGCGTAACGCCCAGCACCGGTAACAAGCGTGCCGACTCCAACGTTTGCGATCTTTCCGTTTCCGAAGATGGCAGGCGCCTCTACGTTTCTCACCCCTTCAACGTGAAGAACGGCAGCCGCGTAAGCATCATTGACCGCGCCGCGATCACCGATACCGGCAAGGGCGAAACCCCGGCCGGGCCGGAACCGGATGCTCAGCAGCCCGGCACCAAGCCCAACGAAAACTGGGAAGGCCCCGCACGCGCAACGGCCGCGGACGCCCCCGCAAAGTCCGTTTCGGTAGAAAAGGGCACCTTCACCTGGGGTATCAACAACTACACCAGCGCTTGGGAGACCGAGCCGCTGGGCAAGAGCGTCAACAAGAAGGACGCCGAGTTTAACTTCGACAGCGCGCAGGGTTGGGTAGACGTTAAGAACAAATCTGCTGAATTGACCTGGGCCGACGGTCTGCGGATCGATCATTACCGCAACCTGGTTCCCGAACTAAAGACCTGGCTGGGCACCCCGGTGCTGAAAGTTAACCCGGACGGCAGCGGCACGCTCAGCATGGACGTTAAGTGGACGCTGCCGAAGGGCGACGAACTGCTCACGGAAGGCTACAAGCGAGTCACCGTAGCCACCTTCAAGAAGTCCGAGATGCAGGTAACCGACGATACGGTCACCATCACCGCGACCCCGGACTATGAGGGACGCACCTACCAGCCCGAGGGCGAGGACGCTTCCCCGGCCTCGTTCCCGGCGGAATACATCAATAACTTCCCGGCCGACATGCGCCGCTGGTGGTACCAGACGGGAGCTTCTCAGGATTCCAACAAGGCTCCCCTGCCGCTCAAGGTGGTTGTGCACGGTGATTTCCGCCAGCAGCAGGAAGCAATCCAGATGAGCACGCTGTCCGTGGCCGAAAAGCAGGTTGCGACGGACGTTCCCGCCGGGCGTAAGTTCAGCGGCGAAATCCAGTGGATGCTGGAGCAGGGCATCTCCACCGGTTGGGATGACGGCAGCTACCGCCCACTGGGTAACGTTTCTCGCGAAGCCATGGCTGCGTTCCTCTACCGTCTGGCGGGATCGCCCGAGGTGAAGGCCGATCCGAAGGCATTCACCGACATCTCCCGTAGCCAATTCGTCAAGGAAATCACCTGGATGCGCGAGAGCGGCATCAGCACCGGCTGGAGCGAGGACAACACGTTCCGACCCGGCCAGGACGTGAACCGTGACGCGATGGCGGCGTTCCTGCACCGCTTCTGCACCAAGTTCCCCGGCAAATGCTCGGCGGCCGTGAGTGAAGAAAACGTTGCTGCGCAGCCTGACCCGGCACCGTTCAACGACGTTAAGCCCGGTGACATGTTCGCGGACGACATCAAGTGGCTGGCAAAGGCCAAGATCACTACCGGTTGGGAGGACGGCAACTACCAGCCGCTGAGCCCGATCAAGCGTGACGCGATGGCGGCGTTCATCTACCGCCTGAAGAACAACTACCTGGGGTAGTTGCGAGTCTGAGGGATTAAAACTCCCCTAGGTATCTAATCGCGCCCCGTCCCGGCCAAACTAGCCGGGGCGGGGCGCGATCGCTTTTAGCCTGCGCCTCGCTGTCGGCGCACACTCGCTTAATCAGCGTTTAGGAACGGGAACTACGGGAGGAGACAGGGCCGTGTCCCACTGCGTGGAGGCGAGCGCACGCTCCGCATCGGTGATCATTTCGCAAAGGTCTCGCTGATACCAGCCGTGAATCCCTCTAGAGATGCTGATGGCAGTGAGTATTTGCGCATCCGCAAGCTCGTTGCAGGCAGCATTAGCGGCAGTCCGCCCCAGCCCCAGATATTCGCCGACACGCTCCACCGTCAGCACGGGAAGCTCATGGAGTACTTTGCGCAGGCGCACCGCCCCGGCGTCTTCGCGAGGCGCGCTACGAGAGGAGGTGGCCGCCTTTTCCCTGGCCCAATACGCAAGATGCTGTTCAGCCCATTCGCCATGTAGCTGATTCACCTCCGCTTTCAGCGCATCAGCCTTTTCTAGCGCCACTTCGCACGCCGCCAAAAACACCTCTAGCCAGCGCGCCCTGCCCTCACGGACCGCCTGAGAATTGCTTTCTCCCTCGGCGCGAAATGCGCTCAGGCCCGCCACATATTCTTCGCCGCGAGTGCGTAACGCCACCGAGATCGGCAGGGAAGCGCTGCGGCTAAGCCCTCGCCTGATCAGCACGGTATGGATTAGTGCCCGCCCTATACGCCCGTTGCCGTCAGCAAACGGGTGGATCGTCTCGAACTGGGCGTGCACCAGAGCCGCCTGGATCAGTGCCCCGTGGGCGGCACCATCCAGATAGCCCAACAAGTCCTCTAGCAGGGCAGGTAATTCTTCCGGCGGCGGAGGTATGTATTCAGCGTCTAGCGGATGATGGTCACTCCCGCCAACCCAGTTCTGAATACTGCGCACACCGGCCCAATCGACCCCCTGGCCCACAAGCTCCATTTGCGCGGCCTCTAAGTCCCCCACTTCGGTGACTTCCAATTCCGCAAGCGTGGTGGCGGCGTGCTTGAGCGCGCTTATCCCCCGGATCACCTCGTACGGTTCGTCCGGTTCCCGCCCGCCCCCGGAAGCCTCATGCACAAGTTCCGCTGTCGCTAGCCTCTTTGCCCCAACCTGCAGCCCCTCTATTCGGCTGGAAGCCACGGCCTCGCTGCGCAGCAGGAAGCGGGAAAGAGATTCAAATCCGCCAAACCCTGATTCATCCAGGTTTCTAAACCGCTTCTCTATCCTCGCCGCGCGGCGAGCCAAATCGGGCGGGAAAGCCCCTACCTCAGAGAGCGCGGTAGGAATAAAAGCGCGGTAAGTACCCGCGCGCCGGTTCCTCTTCCCCGGTGCAGAAAGGTTGCCTTCCCAGGTGCGTTCCTCATAGCGTCCCATCAGTCCCCCTCCCAACGCGTGTCGGCTTAGCGGTTAAATCGGCACACACCCCACCTTAGTGTCGACTTAAGCGTTAAGTCGACAAATGAAGCCGGACTGCGCCGACTTAACCCTTAAGTCGGCACCGTCTGGAATCATGTACTAAAAGCAGGCCTCCGGTCCCTTTAACGTTCGCGTGCACTAAACGCTACGAAAACGGGGTTTACCCGGCACAAAGTGCACCCAAACGTCACGCGGGGGGAAGAACTGACTACGAAAGGCGATTCGGAAAGGCTCCAGAAGGCAGTGCGGGAAGGCCGCACCGAAAGGCCGCCGGGACCGGCTGGTATCAGGCCTCTATCGGGCCGCGGGCGCGGTCCACCGGCTCTTTCGCCCCCAGCGCGCGCAGCACAAACACGGTGATCGCTTCGATCGCCCGGTCACGGTGGTTGCCGTCGTCCTCGGGAATGTGCCGCCCGATCAGGCAGGCGCTAATCAGTGGCATGGTGGCGTCCACGTCCAGGTCGGGCGTGAAACTGCCGTCGGCCACGCCGTCCTCGAGCACGGTGCGCAGCACGGCTTCGATCAGCATGACGTGATCGCGCATCTTCATCGCGGCCTCGCGCGAAAGTACGCTGCGCAGTTCGGGGCCCGGCGCGAAATGGAAGGAGCGGCGCAGGTCCAGGTGCGTCACGATATATAGCCGCATCGCATCGACCGGGTCGGTGGCGTGCGCCATGCCCGCGCGCAGCTGTTCGATGTAGCCGCTGGTCTCGTGCATCGCGTATTCGAGCACCAGGGTTTCTTTGTCCGCGAAGTGGTTATACAGCGCGGTACGCCCCACTCCGGCCTTGGCTGCTATCTGCGCAAACGTGATCGAATCGAACGTGTGCGTCTCCATCAGATCGCCGAGGGCAGCGAAAATGCGCACGCGCGTCTGTTCGCGATGCTCTTCCAGCGACTGGCCGATGATTTTGGGCATGGCCCCTATTCTCTCACTACCCTCGCGCAGACGGAATATTGCCGGGCCGGTATCACTCACGGCCGACGTAACCGGGAGGGTGCGCCCGCGCGTTGAGCGCACCCTCGCCCGGTTTTGTTTTAGGAGCCGAGCAGCGGCAGGTTCAGCCTGCCGTCGCCGTCGGCGCTGACCTTCACGGGCACACCCCAGTCCTGCTGGTGCATGTGGCAGGCCGGGAATTCGACCGACTCGTCAGCATCGCAGGAGGCGGCGCGGGCCGCTACGTGCAGCACGCCCTCCCCCACTTCGGGGTTGAGCTTGATGGCCCGGATCAGTTCCACGTCGGTACCCTCGCCTTCGAGCAGCAGCTCGGGCGGGGTAGCCGACACGTGCACCTGGGTGGAGGGCCCCATCGACTCGTCCAGCTTGTGCCCCTTCGGCGGAGTGAACTGGACCGCCACGGTCAGGTCGGCCGCCACCTCGGTCACGGGGCGCTGGGTGCGCTGCCCCTGCCCACCGATGGTGCGGCGCGCGGCGGGAGCGAGGGAAACGTTCGTTAGCCTGTGCGCGGCGGACTCCACGACGAGCAGCTCGGGCCAGCCGTCGGCCGAGAAAACGGGGGTGGCGTCGCTCGGTTCGGCGAGGTCCGTCGCTATCGTCTCGACGGTCACGTTGCCTTCGTCGTCGGAACTGACCACGCGGATGGCACCGTTGTAGGTGTCGCACACCGCCACCACGCCGCCCTCCAGCGCCACCACGCCGAGCGGGTGCTGGAAGCGCGCCTGATCGGCGGGGCCGTCCACGTGGCCGAAGTCGAACAGGCCGGTGCCGACCACGGTCTGCACGGTGCCGGTGTAGGGGTCGATCCGGCGTAGGGCCGACGTTTCCGAATCGGCGCACCAGATGTATCCCGCGGAATCTACGTCCAGGCCGCTGGTCTGCGCCCACCAGGAGGTTTCGAGCGGGCCGTCCACCAGGCCCTCGTTGCGGGTGCCCGCGATGACGCGGAGCGCGCCGGTGAGCGGCTGGTAGCCCCAGATCTGGTGGATACCGGCCATGGCGATCACTACCTCGCCGTCAAGCGCGGTGCCGACCACCACGTCCCACGGGGTAGACAGGTTGATGGTGCGGGCGTCGCTTTCCGCGTCGGGCAGCGCGTCGCCGTGCATCCACTGCTTTCCGGTTCCCGCCAGGGTGGTGACGGTGCTCTCGGTGCGGGCGCGCAGGAAACGGTCATGGCCCAGCGCGATGCCGCGCAGCAGGTGGTTGGCGGTGTCGGCCACGATCACGTCGTAGCCAACCTGCTCCGCCACCTCGGGAGCGAGCACGGCGATGCCGTTCGGTTCCGCGAACTGTGCCTCTGCGGCCACGCCGTCGGCCAGGCCGCGCTGGCCGGTGCCGATTACTTCCTCGATGGTGACGTGGTCGGGGCCGAAAACCACCAGCCGGTGGTGCCCCGCGTCGCTAACCAGCAGGCGACCGTCGGGCAGCGGGGCGATCTTGGAGGGGAAGCGTAGCGCGCTCGGGGCTTCGTCCGGCAGCACCGTCGGGCCTTCGCCGCGCACCAGGGTGCCCTTCTTGTCATGCTCCGCAACCAGGTCGGCGATCATCGCGTCCAGGTTTTCCCCGTGGCCTTCGCCGCTCATGGCGGAAACGATGTAGCCTTCCGGATCAATCAGCACCAGGGAGGGCCAGGCGCGCACGCCGTAGGAGGTCCAGGTGCGTAGTTCCGGATCGTCCAGCACGGGATGGTGGATTTCGTAGCGTGATACGTTCGCGGCCAGCGCTTCGGCGTCGGCCTCGTGCACAAATTTCGGGGAGTGCACGCCGATCACAACCAGCTCTTCGCGCCACTTTTCTTCGAGCGGGCGCAGTTCGTCGAGCACGTGCAGGCAGTTAACGCAGCAGAAGGTCCAGAAATCGAGCAGCACGATCTTGCCGCGCAGCGATTCCAGGCTGAGCTCTTGCCCGCCGGTGTTTAGCCATCCCCTGCCTTGCAGTCGGCTGGCCCGGATACGGGGGCCGGTGGTGTACTCAGTCATTTTCGGCTTCCTTTCGTAGTGGGCCAGGAAGCGATCCAGGCGCGTAGCGCGGGATCGTCCAGGCTGGGCAGCACCACATCAGCGGGCATGCCTTGCGGGGGCTGCGCATTAACGCCGATCAGGCGCATTCCTGCACCCTTGGCGGCGCAAGCCCCGGTTTGTGAGTCTTCGAATGCGAGCGAACGCGTCGGGTCCGCGCCGAGCGCGCGGCAGGCAGCGAGGTACATGTCCGGGGCGGGTTTCGGGTTCGCTACCGTATCCGCCGCCTCCAGGTGGTCCATGTATTTGTAGAGGTCGGCCTTTTCCAGTTTGTCCTGCAGCGTTTCGCGCCAGGAGTTGCTGGCCACCGCCACGGGTACGCGCGCCGACACAAGCTGCACGATCTCTAGCGCGCCGGGCATGAGGGAGGGCGGCCCGGAGAGCAGCTTCAGGAATCCTTCGCGCACCTCTTCGGTGAGCTGTGTGTAGCTAAGCCCGGAGGCCTCGGCGAATACCTCGCCGACCACGCTCAGGCTCGCCCCGATCAGGCGTTCTTCCTGTTCTTCATCAAGCTGTATGTTGTGCCGGGCGATCACTTCGCGCTGGGTGTCGTACCACAGGCTTTCGGTGTCGAGCAGCAGCCCGTCGCAGTCGAATACGACCGCTTCCGGCGCAAAATCCGTTAGTGCTGCGATACCGTTCACTGTTGTTCCCACTCCGCTATCCATTCGTGAAGTTCCTTGTCAGCAAGAGATTCTAGGGTGTGATCGGCCTGCGGGCACTGTCCTGGCACGGAAGGTACTGCGATTAGGCGCACCCCGGCGGCGCGGGCGGCGCACGCCCCCGTTTCCGAATCTTCGAAGGCAATGGCCTTTTCGGGCGCTACGCCGAGCAGTTCGGCTCCCCTTAGGTACATATCGGGCGCGGGTTTGCCTGCGGCTACGTCTTCCAGGCCGACGGTGGCGGTGACGTATTCATGCAGGCCCGTCTTTTCCAGTTTGCCGAGCAGGAATTCGCGGGGAGAGTTGGAAACCACGGCTACGGGAACGCGGGCGGCGAGCGCCCGCACTGTTTCCGCCGCGCCGGGCAGCAGCGCGAGGTTGGCGCGCACGTCGGCCACGTGCTGCGCGATTAGTTCTTCCTGGCAGCGCTGAGGGTCGAGGCCGGTGGCTGCGGCAAGTACCGGCAGCACTAGTTCCGGGGCTTTCCCGACCAATCCGGCGCGGGTGGGAGCGTCGATCTGGCCGCCGTAGCGGGCCAGCAGTTTGTCCTGCGATTCGTGCCAGATCTGCTCTGTGTTTACGAGCAGGCCGTCGCAGTCAAGCAGGGCGGCTCCCGGCGTGAAGCCGGCGAAGGTTTCTCGGATAGTTTTATTCATCGCTTCACCAGCCTACGCGGAGTCGGAACTTTTCTGGGCGGCGGGGCGCATTAGTTCGCTTAAAGCGACAGCAGCCGGTTTTTCCCGATAGGCTATTTTCATGCACGAAGCGGTTACTGCGAGCTCGCAAAAAGTCCTGGTTATTGGCGCCGGCCCGGCGGGGTTGGCGGCTGCCGCGTCGCTGAAGGCGGCGGGTGTCGCTTTTAGCGTGGTGGATTTCGCCTCCGAGGTGGGCGGCGCTTATGTGCGCGATGCCCTCTGGCCCGATCTGGCCACGGTTACTTCGCGTCACGGTAACCAGTTTGAGGAGATGGTTACTCCCGCTTCGTTCCCCGCTTTCCCGACCAGGGAGCAGATGGCTGCCTATCTGCGCGCCTACGTTGCCAAGCATAATTTGGCCGACGATATCCGGCTGGGCGTTGGGGTCCGTAAGGCCACCGCCTTTTCCGATCAGCGCTGGCAGGTGGAGCTTTCTAACGGTGAGATCGGCACCTATCGGGGCCTGGTAGTCGCTACCGGCGCGTGCGCTTCCCCCCTGCTGCCCACCTGGGCGGAGGGCGCGGAGACGCGGGTGATTCATTCCGACGAATACCGTGGCGAGGATCTTTTCGAAAAGAAGGTGCTGGTTGTCGGCGCGGGTCAGGCTGCTGCGGACGTCGCGACCCGCGTGGCCGATAGCGCCGATGAGACGCGGCTTTCCATGCGCAGCGGTCACTGGGTGGTGCCGCGCCATATCGGGGGCCTGCCGGGAGACATGGCGGCCTCCGCCCGCCCGTCGCTGCTGGGCAAGTTGAATGACAGGATCGGGAATCGGGTCGTGGCGCGTCTGCACGGCGATCCGCGCGAGGTTGGCATGCCCGCGCCGACCGCTCCGGTTACCCGTGACAGGGTGATCGTTTCCGACACGCTGCTGCAGGATGTGGAGACGGGCCGGATCGGTGTGGCCGCTGACGTCCGCGAGCTTTCTGCGGATGGCGCGGTGCGCTTCGTGGACGGTAGTGGCTGGGAGCCGGATCTGATTATTTGCGCTACCGGGTATCGCAGCGATCTTTCTTTCCTGGCAAGCGCGGACGGCTCCAAGCTGGCCGATCTTTCTTCCCTGGCCTGGGGTACTTTCCCGCGCGATAGGGACGATCTGGTGTTCCTTGGCCAGTTCTCCCTGGTGGGCGGCACCATTCCGGTTTTGGCGCAGCAGGCCGACCTCGCCGCGTACCATTTCCGGGCGCTGTTTAACGATTCCCCGGCGGCAACGGTGTTCCGTCAGATGCGTCAGGATAACCGCCACGCCGGTCCCGGAATGCAGGGCCAGCTAGACAGCCTGCGCGTGCCGCAGCGGGAGCGCACCGAGCTGCTGACTCAGCTTTCTACCGCGCGCCGCCTGTTCGAAAGCTGAGCGTTACCGACCACCACCAGGGCGAGGGCGAGCACAAACAGCATCGCCCCGCCCTGCTGCTGGTCTAGCAGCGCATCGGGCCGAAAATCACGCCCGGTAGCGCCGTACCAGGAGGCCGCGAGCAGACGGGGGCTGACCGAGAGGTAAACGCCCAGACCGCACCAGAGCGAGGCTGCGGGGAAGAGCTGTCTGCGCGCGAATATGCCGCTGCAAAAGAGCACGCACAGGCTTAGCGCTTGCAGCGTGGTGTCACGTAGGGAGGCCCCGAAAACGGGGGTCAGGTAGAGCAGCAGGGGTGCTATCCCGCCCGCCAGGGAAATCAGCAACAGTCGGTTTTTGCTTAGTCTGGCCAGCCCAGGCACGAGCGTGTTCGCCGCAATCACACCCGCCATTACCACCAGGGCGTCGCGCCCCAGTCGGGCCGTGAATATGACTTCGTGCCAGCTGTTTAGCGGGGGCGCGGCCGCGATTAGCAGCAAGGCCGACGCGCCGATGCGCGCTGCCAGGTGCTGTCTGTTTTTGCGCAGCTGCCAAAGTAGCAGTGCCGACACCGCCGCTGCGAGCAGCAGCGGGCCGAACCGAAAACCGGCTTGACCGCTCGGCAGCGCGGGGGCGGGTGTCAGCAATAGCAGGGCCGCTGCGGCGGCTCCGGCCGCTAGCGTGAAGCGTTTTTCTCGTAGCGCCCAGGTGGTCGCGGCAGAGACGAGTAGCAGGGCGACGACTATGAGCGTGCGGGAGAGATCGCTCCCTAGTATCTGCGCTATCACAGCCAGTAACCGGGGATAGATATTGCCAGTATGAACGCGGCCATTACCGAGCCGAGGGTGAGCAGCAGGTAGCCGATTGATTCCACCGTGGCGCTGCGCCTAAAGAGCTGCACCACTTCCAGGGCGAAGGAGCTCATGGTGGTCAGCGCGCCGCAAACCCCGACCGCCAGTCCCAGGTAGAGGGGGGAATCCGGGGAGATTTCCGCTTCTGCGGAAACCCGCAGCACAAACCCGAGCAGCAGCGCACCGAGCACGTTGGCGGCGAACGTGTACCAGGGGATGCGTGGCCGGTCATCTTCGCTTTCGAGCCTGGCGCCGACCAGGCTGATCAGGTAACGCAGGCAGGCGCCGCAGGCCCCGCCGATCGCTATGGCAATGACGACGTTCAGGGGAGGTACGGTTTCCATCTATTTGTTCCCCGCTTTGCCTTTGTTTTTCTGCTTGCCGCTCGCGGCTGCTGCTTCCTGTTTTTCACCGTTGCAGAAAAGACTTTCTGCGGCGCTGATGCCGAATGCACAGCCTCCTAGTGAAACAACCATGGTGAGCGCTGCGTAGCCGAGCGCGAGGCTGGGAAATCCTCCCCCGACCATCTCTGCAAATTCGAAACCGACGGTGGATACGGTGGTGAATCCACCGCAGAAACCCGTGACTAGAAATGGTCGGACCCAGGCCGAGGTGCGCGGGCGCAGTTCCAGTGCCACTGCCGCAAAGCCGATAATGATGCAACCCACCATGTTTACCGCGAGGGTGGGCCAGGGAAAACCGATAATTTGCGATGACACCACCACCGGCATGGAGATGGCTACCTGTACGCGCAATACGGCTCCCAGAGCGCCGCCTGCGGCGACGAGCAAAAGCACCAGCAGGAGCGGTAGCGGTGAATCCGCTACGATCACGTCTTCTTCGTAGTCAAGATCATCCGTTGTGAGGGCGGCGAATTCAGCGGTATGCATCCGGGTGTCGTCGGCTCGGCGTTCAACAGCCATGCTTCGTCCCCATTTCTTAGTGAAACTTTCCGTCTTTCCGTGACCTCTCTAGGGGCACGGGCAAGTCCACTAACCCTACCCGGCGAATGTTAGTTCCGGGTTAAAAGACGAGAAAACCGCTCTTAATATGGCAACCGCCCGCCCCGACAAGGCAGAAATATACCTCTCCGGGGCGGGCGCAGGTTTTGTTCGGTATGGCTAGGCGCGCATAAAAAGCGTTAAACCGTAAGCCATTCGCGTGCGATTTCGATGAAGCGGCTGTTTGCTTCGTCCTCACCGATGGTGATGCGCACGCCATCGCTCGCGTAGGCGCGGGTGATGAGCCCTCGCTCTGCCGCGAATGCCGCGAATTCCTGGGTGCGTTCTCCAAGCGGCAGGTAAACGAAGTTGCCCTGGCTGCGGGGCGGCAACTGCCATCCCTGTTCTTCCAGCGCGGCGTAGACGCGGGCGCGTTCCGCCCGGATGTGCGCGGCGCGCACCATCAGTTCGGCGTGCACTTCCTTATCCAGGCAGGCGAGCGCACCGGCCTGGGCCAGGCTGTTGGCGCTGAAGGGAACCGACACTGCGCGCAGCGCGGCCGCCATCTTGGGGTGCGCGATCGCGTACCCGATGCGCAGCCCGGCGATGCCGTGTACTTTCGAGAAGGTGCGCAGGATCAGTACGTTGGCGTAACGCCGGAAGATTGCCTCGGCGTCGATCTGCGCCTCGGCATCTATGAACTCCAGGTAGGCCTCGTCGATCACGACAGCGACGTGCGCGGGAATTTTGGCAACGAATTCTTCCAGCTCGGCCTGGCCGATCACGGTGCCGGTGGGGTTGTTGGGGTTGCAAACGATGACGGCGCGGGTGCGGTCGGTTACCGCCGCCGCCATCGCGTCTAGGTCGTGCCCCAGCTCGGCGGTCAGCGGCACCTGCACGGACTCGCCGCCGTGGCAGCCGACCAGGATCGGGTAGGCCTCGAAGGAACGCCAGGCGTAAACGACCTCGTCCCCTTCGTCTACCAGCGCGCGCACTACATCCCCCAGGACCGCTACGGAACCGGTGGAAACCACGATCTGGTGCGGCTCTACCCCGTGGCGTTCGGCGAGCGCGCTGCGCAGCGGTTCCACGGCGGGAGACGGGTAGCGGTTTAGGCCGTCGATGTGAGCGATGATCGCTTCGCGCACCTTAGCGGGCGGGGTAAAGGGGGATTCGTTGGAGGACACCTTGTAGCCGTCCGGGGCGGGCTTGCCCGCAGCGTATACGGGGAGCTTGCTCAGGCAGGGGCGGAAACGAACCTGTTCTTCGGGGGTAGTCATGCCTCTAATCGTAAAGCGTCGCTATCGGGCCACCCGCGCAGGCTTGTGCGCAGCGAAGTTGTTTCGCGCTGGGGCTGGGTAATAGCGCGCCGCCGCGCGGGGTGAAAGAATGGGGGCATGTCCCCCTCTTTTGCTGACATCACCCCCGCTGTTGCTCTGACCCCCCTCGATGGCCGCTACCGCGCCAGCGTCGCTCCCCTGCTGGATCATCTTTCCGAACCGGCCCTGAACCGTTACCGCATCAAGGTGGAGATCGAATGGCTGATTCACCTGGTTGATTCCCGCGCCCTTCCCGGCGTGCGCGAGCTGCGCGAGGACGAGCGGGAACTGCTGCGCCGGATTCCCCTGGACTTTTCCGCGGAGGGCATTGCGGAGCACGCCGCGATTGAGCGGGAGACGGTGCACGACGTAAAGGCGGTTGAGTATTACATCAAGCGCCGCCTGACCGGTACCTCGCTGGAGGATTTGTCCGAGATCGTGCATATTTTCTGCACTTCGGAGGACATCAATAACCTTTCTTACGCGCTGATGGTGAAGGGTGCCACCACCCAGGTTTGGCTGCCCGCGCTGCGGGATTTGATCGCCGATCTGGCTAATCTTTCCGCTGCGGCGGCCGACACCCCGATGCTGTCGCGCACGCACGGGCAGGCTGCTACCCCCACCACCCTGGGCAAGGAGCTGGCGGTGTTCGTGCAGCGCCTGCGCCGCCAGGAGCAGCGCCTTTCCCGCGCCGAGTACCTGGGCAAAATAAACGGCGCTACCGGCACCTACGCCGCGCACGCGATTTCCGTTCCCGGCACCGATTGGCAGGAGATTTCCCGTACTTTCGTGGAGGGCCTGGGCCTGACCTGGAACCCTCTCACCACGCAGATTGAATCGCACGACTGGCAGAGCGAGCTTTACGACGACATCGCCCGCGTCGGCCGTATCCTGCACAACCTGGCCACGGACGTTTGGACCTACATTTCGCTCGGCTACTTCCGCCAGCGGCTTTCCGCGCAGGGCGGCACCGGTTCGTCTACCATGCCGCACAAGGTGAACCCGATTCGTTTCGAGAACGCGGAGGCGAACCTGGAGATTTCGGCGGCGCTTTTCAACGTGCTCAGCGAAACCCTCGTCACTTCCCGCCTGCAGCGCGACCTTACCGATTCGACCACGCAACGCAACATCGCCCCGGCGTTTGGTCATTCGCTCCTCGCTATCGGCAACATTCGCCGCGGCCTGGCCGGGCTGGATATCGACCCGCAGCAGATGGCGGGCGATCTGGAGCGGAACTGGGAGGTGCTGGGAGAAGCCGTGCAGTCGGTTATGCGCACCCTGGCCATCCAGGGCGTTCCCGGCATGGAAAACCCCTACGAACGCCTTAAGGAACTGACCCGTGGCCGCCGTATCGGGGCCGACGATATGCGCGAGTTCGTTTCTTCCCTGGGCCTGCCCGCGGAAGTTGAGGAAAGGCTGATTGCGCTGACTCCCGCCACCTACCTCGGTTACGCGCCCGAGCTGGCAGCGCGTATCCAGGAGGCCTAATGAGCGATAGCTGCCACAGCCAGGACCCTGGCTATGCCCCCCGCAAGGCCGCCTATCTGCGCCGTTTAAAGCTGATCGAGGGCCAGGTGCGGGGGTTGCAGCGCATGGTGGATGACGACGTCTATTGCATAGACGTGCTGAATCAGGTGAGCGCGGTTTCTTCCGCACTGCAGGCGGTTTCCCTGGAACTGGTGGACGATCACCTGCACGCCTGCGTGAAGCACGCGGCCCTGAGCGGCAGCGAAGAAGAGGTCAATCAGAAGATGGACGAGATCCTGCAGGCGGTTAAGCGCCTGGCCAAGCTGGGCGGAAAGTAAAGCGATTCCGCCTCTCCCGGTCTGACCTGCGCCTGTTTGCGTGTCCGTGGCAACCGACTCCTATAATAAATGTGAGGAAGGCAACGTCGCCTTTCTTGCGTTGAGCGATGGGAGAACGCCATGACCCAGTACGTCTACCCGTTTAGCGAAGGCAGCCGGGAGCAAAAGGATTTGCTCGGCGGCAAGGGCGCCAATCTGGCTGAGATGACCCGCCTCGGGATTCCCGTTCCGCCCGGTTTCACCGTCACCACGCACGCCTGCCGCAGTTATCTGAGCGAGGGCCACGAGCCGCCGGAGCTGGCCGCGCAGGTGTCGGCCGCACTGGAGGACGTAGCTAGGGAACTCGGCCGCAGTTTCGGGGATACGGAAAACCCCCTGCTGGTGTCCGTGCGCTCCGGCGCGAAGTTTTCCATGCCGGGAATGATGGAAACGGTCCTGAACGTCGGCCTGAACGATGCCACCGTGCCCGCACTGGCCAGACTGAGCGGCAGTGAGCGCTTCGCCTACGATTCCTACCGCCGTTTGCTGCAAATGTTTGGTCGCACCGTGCTGGGCGTCGAGGCACAGCTTTTCGAGCGGGTACTGGATGAGGCGAAAGAAAGCGCCGGGGTACGCGCCGACGTTGAACTTGATGCCGCCGCGCTGCGGGAGATAACAGAGGAATTCAAGCGGATTATCCGCGCGCAGACGGGGCGCGATTTCCCGCAGGACCCGCACGAACAGCTCGCCATGTCCATCCGGGCCGTGTTTGCTTCCTGGAACACCGACCGGGCGCGCATCTACCGTAACCGTGAACGTATCCCGCACGATATCGGCACCGCCGTAAACGTGTGCGCGATGGTGTTTGGCAACCTGGATGAAAACTCCGCTACCGGGGTGGCGTTCACGCGCGATCCCGCAACCGGGGAGGCCGGGGTGTACGGCGATTTCCTGGTGAACGCACAGGGAGAAGACGTGGTGGCGGGGATCCGCAACACCCGCCCGCTGCCGGAACTGGCAGAGGTATTACCCCAGGCCTACAGCGAACTGACCGAGATCATGACGCTCCTGGAAAAGCACTACCGGGACCTGTGCGATATCGAATTCACGGTCGAATCGGGCCGCCTGTGGATGCTGCAGACCAGGGTGGGTAAGCGCACAGCCGCAGCGGCGTTCCGGATCGCAGCCCACCTGCTCTCGGAGGGAGTGATAGACGAGGCAGAGGCGCTGCGCCGGGTCACCGGGGAGCAGCTCACGCAGCTCATGTTCCCCCGCTTCGATCTTTCCCCCTCCCCCGCCGTGCTGGCGCGCGGCATGAACGCCTCCCCCGGCGCGGCGGTGGGCCGGGTGGTGTTCGATTCCGCGAGCGTGACCGAGGCCGCCGCGAACGGCGAAGCCACAATCCTGGTGCGCCGGGAAACCAACCCGGACGATCTGGAGGGCATGCTCGCCGCCGAGGGCGTGCTGACTTCCCGTGGCGGCAAGACCTCGCACGCCGCCGTGGTGGCGCGCGGCCTCGGCAAAACCTGCGTCTGCGGCGTCGAGGAGTTTGACGTGGACGAAGCCGCACGGGTGGTGCGGGTAGCGGGAGAGGTGGTGCTGCGCGAGGGAGATCTGCTTTCCATCGACGGCTCAACCGGCCTCGTCTACCGGGGCGAGGTGCCGGTGGCCCCCAGCGAGGTGGTCAGCTACTTCGAGGGCGAGCTGGACCCGGCGGAGGGCAGCGAACTGGTGCGGGCCGTGGACACGCTGATGCGGCTGGCCGATAAGCATCGCCGGATGCGGGTGCGCACCAACGCCGATACCCCGGCGGATGCGGCCCGGGCACGCAGGATGGGCGCGGAGGGGATCGGCCTGTGCCGTACCGAGCACATGTTCCTGGGGCAGCGCCGCGCACTGGTGGAAAGGCTAATCCTGGCGGCGAGCGCCGACGAACGCGAGGCGGCGCTAGCCGCGCTGCTGCCGTTGCAGCGGGACGACTTCGTGGAGCTGTTTACCGCGATGGCGGGCGCTCCCGTGACGGTGCGGCTGCTGGATCCGCCGCTGCACGAGTTCCTGCCCGATCTAACGGAGCTGAGCGTGAAGGCGGCCCTGGCGCAGGGAGAGGTGAGCGAATATGACCGCCTGGTGCTGGACGCGGTGCAGCGGATGCACGAACAGAACCCGATGCTGGGCCTGCGCGGGGTGCGTTTGGGGCTGACTATTCCCGGCCTGTTCGGGATGCAGACCCGCGCGATCTTGGAGGCGGAGGCCGAATGCCGCAGGCGCGGGCTTACGCCGCAGGTAGAGATCATGGTGCCGCTGGTCGCGTCGATCCGTGAGCTGCGCGAGATCAAAAAGGAGATCGCTGCGGTGGCCGACGCGGTGCGGGAGGAAACGGGCATGGATCTGGCCGCCAGCGTCGGCACCATGATTGAGCTGCCGCGCGCCGCGCTGCGGGCTGACGAAATCGCGCAGGAAGCCGCGTTCTTCTCGTTCGGCACGAACGATCTCACGCAGACCACGTGGGGCTTTTCGCGCGATGACGTGGAGGCCGGGTTCTTCTTCACCTATCGCGAGCGCGGCATTCTGCTGCTAAGCCCGTTCGAGACGCTGGATCAGTACGGTGTGGGCGAGCTGGTGCGGATCGCGGCGGAACGCGGGCGCAGGGAAAACCCGCAGCTCCATTTGGGTGTGTGCGGTGAGCACGGCGGCGATCCGGACTCGATTCACTTCTTTAACTGGGTGGGCCTGGACTACGTTTCCTGCTCGCCGTTCCGGGTGCCCGTCGCGCGGCTCGAAGCTGCCCGGGCGGCGCTGACCGTAGCTGATTTCGTGCCCAGGCACTGAGTGGCTGAGCGGGCAGGCCTGCCCGGTAGGCGTCAGATTACCGTCGGCTCCGTGCCGTCGATTTCCGACACCATCGGCAGGCCTGCTTCCAGCCAGGCTCCCATGCCGCCGGTTACGTTAACGACGCTGTAGCCGTTGCCCGCCAGCCACTGCGCGGCCTGGCTGGAGCGGCCTCCGGAACGGCAGATTAGGTAGGTGGTTTCGTCGGGGTCGATCTCGCCGTAGCGAGCCAGCAGTTCGCTGGCGGGCAGGTGGCGCGCCTGCGGTGCGTGGCCTGCTACCCATTCGTTTTCTTCGCGTACATCCACCAGGGTGGCGCCAGCGGGGACATCGGTGACTTTTACGTTCTCCATGTGACAATGCTAGCGGCACCCGTGACACCTGGCTTCTACCTGCGGAAACGTTATTATGGTGGGCAACGGTCGGCCCCTTCCCCTATTTTGCCGCCCGGAAAGGTTACGCCATGCGCAGCTTTCCCCGCCGTGCTTTGCTCGCTTCCGCAGCCCTCGCCGCCGTGCCGATGGTGGCCCATGCGGATGATTCCGGCAGCATCACGCACACCGTTAAAAAGCTTTCGCGCAGGCGCAGCAGGCGTTCGCTTTCTGCCTCCCGCAGCGTTTCCGGTTCTTTCAATCTGGTGGCCCTCTCCTGGCCCGGCCAGAGCATTCCCGAAGTGCTGCGGCTGCGGGCCCACTATGCCGACGGCAGCGTCTCGGGCTGGGTTTCCCCGCATCCGCTAACCGGTGAAACAGACGCCGCAGATACGGCTACCAACCCGGTCTGGACGGGAGATGCCGTGACGGTTGAGGTGGAATCTCGGCTGAACGGCGGCGATTTCACCGGGGAACTGGCGGTGCATTTGCTTGATTCGCGCCCGCTTCCGGGCGATACGGGAGTGGGCGGTAGCGGTGGTGCGGCGCCGTTTAGCCCCGGCCCCGTATCCCACCGCCCCGGCCCCGGTGCTCCCGCGGTAGTTAGCCGCGCCGCCTGGGGCGCCGACGAAACCCGCGGCAAAAAGACCTCCTCCGCCGGTTATCTGCGCGCCTGTTTCGTGCACCATAGCGAGGGCGCGAACGATTACACGCCCGCGCAGAGCGCCCAGATTGTGCGCGCCATCCACTATTTCCATACGGGTGCGCGCGGTTGGTCGGACGTCGGCTATAACGTGTTGATTGACCGTTACGGCCAGATTTTTGAGGGCCGCAAGGGCGGCCTGCTGCGGCCCGTTGCGGGTTCCCACGCGCTGGGCTTTAACACCGGCTCGTTCGGTGTTTGTTTGCTTGGCTCGTTTATGGACGAACCGGCCCCGGAAGTAGCGTTGGAAGCTGCGGCTGATGTTATCGCCTGGAAGCTGGGCGGTTCTTTCGTCTGGAATGTGGCCGACAGGGTGAAGTGGCGGGTAAACGTGGGCGGCACGCCTTTTAAGAAGGGAACTACCGCGCAGGTACCGGTGCTGGGTGCGCATCGGGACGTTAATTACACCGACTGCTGCGGGGACGCCCTGTACGCGCAGTTGGACCGGCTACGCGCAAAGGTGAGGGCGCGGCTGCGCAAGGCTTCCCGCGCCGCCTACGATGCCTACCTGCTCAAGCGCGGGGAATACTTCCTGGGAACCGTAAATATGCTGCCTCACCGCGAGGGCAATTACACGGTTTCCCGGCTGACTCGCGGCCTGATCTTCCATGAGGAGAACGGTCAGGCAAGCGCGTGGATCAGTTCTTTTGCTGCCGCCTGGCAGCCCACCTGGGGGATGCCGGTTGAGGATTCGCTCTCCCCCACCCAAGCGTTTGAGTACGGCGATGCCGTGCGGGAAGCGGGCAGCGGTAAGGTGACGTTCCTGCCCGTCGGCAAGGAAGACATTCACCCTGCCCAGCATTTCACGGATGTTCCGCCGGAACACATGTTCTTTTCCGAGATCGAACAGGCCTATGAACTGGGTTTGATTACGGGCTGGCCGGATAAAACTTTCCGCCCGTCCCTGCCGATTAATCGTGACGCGGTGGCGGCGATGCTTTACCGCATGGCCGGTTATCCGGCGTTTAATCCGCCGGAGGAGTCCCCGTTTGTCGATATTGAACCGCACTATCAGTTCTATAAGGAGATGTGCTGGGCGCGCGCCGAGGGGCTGATTAACGGCTGGCAGGTGGGCGAGGACCGCTTTGAGATGCGCAGCCTGGCGCAGTCGAAGCGCCTGGAAATGGCCGCGTTTTTGACCCGCGCCTGGGGCTCTGCGGGATATACCCCGCCGCTCCGTCCCAGTTTCCAAGACGTGCCGCGCAATCACCTGTTTTATCGGGAGATCGAATTCCTGGCGCAAACCGGCATCTCTACCGGCTGGCCGGATCGCACGTTCCGCCCCGATCTTCCCGTGACCAGGGCCGACATGGCGGTGTTCCTGGTGCGGTTCCTGCGCGGAAAGAAACTGATCTAGGGCTATTTCTTCTTGGTCAGGAAGATGACGCCGAGGGCTATCGCGGCGGGAATACCGATTATGCCGATCAGAATTATCAGCCCGTAGACGATCTCGGAAACGCTCGGCAGAAACAGTTCGCTTCCCATGCTGCCCTCCTATAAACGCGGATTAAAGCTGCTTAATCTTTTAGGGTCAGGAAGATGACTAGGCCCGCCACGGAGCCAGCCAAAACGAAGCCCCCGACCGCCACCAACAGTAACCCGCTCATAGCTTTTCCTTCCGTAGGAAATGGTTTCGTATCGCTTCCTTACCTCGTTTAATGCTAGGAAAAAACGCACGCGGGCACGTCATCCCCAGGTCTGATCCTCCCTGAGGCGACATGCCCGCGTGCGGTGATCCCGGTTGTGCCTACCCGAAGCGCCCCGAGATGTAGTCCTCGGTGGACTTTTCCTTCGGGTTTTGGAACATCACCTGGGTGTCGTCCATCTCGATGAGCTTGCCGGGCTTGCCGGTGCCCGCGATGTTGAAGAAGGCCGTCTTATCGGAAACGCGCGAGGCCTGCTGCATGTTGTGGGTAACGATCACGATTGTGTAGTCGTTCTTCATCTCATGGATGAGGTCTTCGATGGCGAGGGTGGAGATCGGGTCGAGCGCGGAGCACGGCTCGTCCATCAAGATCACGTCGGGCTTAACGGCGATGGTGCGGGCAATACACAGGCGCTGCTGCTGGCCTCCGGAAAGACCGGAACCGGGCTTATCCAGCCTGTCTTTAACCTCGTTCCACAGGTTCGCGCCGGTGAGGGAGGATTCGACCAGTTCGTCAGCCTCAGCCTTGGAGATGCGCCGGTTGTTAAGCCGTACGCCCGCCAGCACGTTTTCCGCGATAGACATGGTGGGGAACGGGTTGGGACGCTGGAACACCATGCCCACGCGGCGGCGCACGTTTACGGGGTCCACGCCGGGCGCGTAAATGTTTTCTCCGGCGATCGTGACGCTGCCCTCGGCGCGCGCGCCGGGGATAACTTCGTGCATGCGATTAAGGGTGCGCAGGAAGGTGGATTTACCGCAGCCGGAGGGGCCGATCAGGGCGGTCACGCTCTGCGGCGCAATCGTCATCGAAACGTCCTCGACAGCCAGGAAGTTACCGTAGAAAACGTTGAGGTTTTCTACATCTATACGGTGAGACATTTGGGGGCGGTCCTTTCTGGGTCCGTCAGGCAGCTTAACGCCCGGCCTTCGGGGCGAAGTAGTGGCTCACGAGACGGGCGATCACGTTAAGCACCATCACGATCAGGATGAGGGTGAGGGCCGCAGCCCAGGCGCGATCATAGTTGATTGAGGTAGAGCAGTTATAGGCAAGCTGCGTAATCGGGTTGGTTACCGTATCCGAGTTACAGACCGCGTTACCCAGCTTGAACTGACTATTGATGTAAGTGGGCAGGGTGGCCATGCGGCCTGCAAACAGGTTGGCATTCAGCGCCGGAACAAATCCAATGGTGAGCAGCAGGGGCGCGGTTTCTCCGATCACGCGGGCGATGGCCAGGGTGATGCCGGTGGTGATACCGGCAACCGAGGTACGCAGCACCACGCGCACAATGGTCAGCCATTTCGGCACCCCCAGTGCATAGGAGGCTTCGCGCAGTTCGTGCGGCACGAGCCGCAGCATTTCTTCGCTGGAACGCACCACGGTGGGGATCATCAGCACGCAGAGCGCGACCGCGCCCATCGCACCGATGCGAAGCCCCTGGTTGCCGGTCACTGTGACGAACAGGGCCAGCGCAAACAGGCCCGCCACGATGGAAGGAATACCCGTCATCACGTCCACCAAGAAGGTGATGCCTTTCGCAAGCACCCTGGTGCGCGGGCCGGACGAGTATTCGACCAGGAAGATCGCGGTGAACAGACCGATGGGCACGGAAATCACGGTGGCTGCCGCGGTTATCAGCAGGGTGCCGACGATGGCGTGTAGCACGCCCCCGGCTTCCATGCCGCCGATAACGCCCGCCATGTCCGTCTGCCAGAAATAGCCGGGGAACGGCGCGACCAGGCGTTTCAGACCGCGTGATGTGACCTCCCACAGCAGCGACACGAGCGGCAGCATGGCCAGCGCGAAAGCCGCAATTACGAGCAGGGTCATCACCCTGTCGCGCGCCCAGCGGGGGCCTTCACGGTAGCGGGAATAC
The DNA here is from genome assembly GCA_019218375.1 of Dermabacteraceae bacterium TAE3-ERU5. Taxonomy (GTDB): domain Bacteria; phylum Actinomycetota; class Actinomycetes; order Actinomycetales; family Dermabacteraceae; genus TAE3-ERU5. Next base: position 73,068 of record JAHUUK010000007.1, on the reverse strand, counting down.
CCGAAGGTGATCGCGAGGTGTGCGAAGAAACCGATCACTACCGCGGAGGCGATGCTGAGGGACGACGTTAGCGTCAGCAGCAGCACGCTCACCAGCACCGCGGCGATGCCGGTGAACACCAGGTGGTACCAGGGCAGGCTGCGCTCCCCGGTGGAGATAGCAGTGGTCATCAGTTGGCTCCCGAGAATTCTTTGCGTCGGTTCACTATCCAGCGGGCGATCGAATTGATCACGAAGGTGATGATGAACAGCACCAGGCCGGTGAAGATCAGGCGGGACATTTGCACGCCGGAGCTTTCCGCGCTTTGCGAGGCGATATTTGCGGCGATGGTGTTGTGCATCCCCACTTCGAGGATGTGCAGGGAATAGGTACTGCCCGCCGAAAGCACCATCAGCACGGCCATGGTTTCGCCCAGTGCCCGGCCGAGGCCGAGCATGGACGCGCTCATGATTCCCGAGCGTCCGAAGGGCAGCACCGACATGCGGATCATTTCCCAGCGGGTGGCCCCGAGCGCCAGCGCCGCCTCCTCATGCAGCCTGGGCACCTGCAGGAAAACTTCGCGGGTGACGGCGGTGATGATGGGCAGGATCATTACCGCAAGCACCACGGAGGCCGCCGCGATGTTGCGCATGGGGGCGGTGACGTTACCGCCGAAGAGGGGGATGAAACCGAGGTAGTTGTGCAGCCCCATGAAAAGCGGTTCCAGCCTGGGAACCAACCAGACACCGCCCCACAGGCCGAACACGACCGAGGGCACGGCTGCCAGCAGATCAACCAGGTAGCCGAGCGTCTGCGCCAGTTTGCGGGGAGCGTAGTGCGAGATGAACAGCGCGATTCCCACGGAGATCGGGACCGCCATCAGCAGCGCCAGTACGGCGGCCAAAACGGTGCCGTAAACAAGCGGGCCGGTGTATTCGAGCAGGGATACCGCATCCGCGTTCCCTGTTACCTCGCGGCTTTCCTGGATCGCTGGGAGTGATTGCAGGGTGAGGAATACGGCGACCAGGAGCAGGGTCAGGAAAATGACCAGCCCCGAGGCCAGGCTCAGCCCCGAAAACAGGGCATCGCCTGGCCTGGTGCGCGTGCGCCGTTTGGCGCCAGCTTCAACAGTCATGGTTTTTCCTTAGCGGGGCCGCTCTCAGCCCTTGGCTTTGATGGCGTCGATGGCCTTGTCGGCCTCTTCGCGCAGCTTCGCGGAAAGCGGGGCCGATCCGGCCAGTTCCTGGGCCGCCTTCTGCCCCGCCTCGGAAACGACGTACTTGGCGAAGCCCTTAACCAGTTCTGCGTTGTTCGCGTCCTCGTAGGTATCGCAGGTGATCATGTAGGAGACGAGTACGAGCGGGTAGGCACCGGCCTCGGTGGTCTTACGATCCAGCTCGAGGGCGATGTCGTGTTCGCTGCGTCCCTCCACGCGCGGGGAAACTTCCACGGCTTTGGCGGCGCCCTCCGCGCTGTGGCCGACCCAGGCATCGCCCACCTTGATCTTGGCGGTGGCGAGGTTACCCGCCTTAGAAGCGTCGGCATAGCCGATGGTGCCGTTGCCGCCCTCAACCACCGAGATCAGGCCCGAGGTGCCCTCGCCGGACTGGCCCCCGTCCATCGGCCAGGTACCGGAGGCCTTGTGCCCCCAGGCCTCGCCGGCGGTGGCCGACAGGTACTCGGTGAAGTTTTCGGTGGTGCCGGACTTGTCGGAACGGTGCACCGGAACGATGGCGGTGGCGGGTAGCTCCACACCGGGGTTATCGGCGGCGATGGCCGGATCGTTCCAGGTGGTGATCTTGCCGTTAAAGATGCCCGCGAGGGTGGCCGGGGCCAGGTTCAGTTCCTTCACACCATCGAGCTTGAACACGATCGCAATCGGGGAAATGTAGACGGGGATGTCTACCGCGTTACCACCGAAGCAGCGCTGCTTTGCCTTTTCGATCTCTTCCGGCTTCAGCGCGGCGTCGGAACCTGCGAAGGCCACACCACCGGCGAGGAACTGATCGCGGCCCTTACCGGAACCGATCGCATCGTAGGTGACCTGCGCCTGCGGGTTGAGTGCCTTGAAGTTCTGCGTCCAGGCGGTGGTGGCGGATTCGATGGACGAAGCGCCCGATCCGGCGATGCTGCCGCTCAGATCCGCTGCGGTAGCCGCCGGGGCACTGCCTGCCGAATCAGCTTTTTTCACGCCGCCGTCGTTGCCGCTGCAGGCGGTGAGGCCGAGCGAGCCGATAAGGGCGGTAGCGGCAAGTACAGCAATCTTGCGGGTGCGGACGTTCACGTCTTACCTCCTGCGGGCGTCGGCCCGGTAGTTGTTTCCCGACGCAAAGGCGCCGTCGGAAACGACACTAGGAAGCCTAGGTGACGTGAAAACCGAGTAAGAGTGAACGCGGGGTTAATGTTCTCTGGCCGGGCGGTAATGGCGCAAAAGAGCCGCCACCCCTCCCGCCTACGGTTCGCTAATGTGCCTTTCCAGCGCCACTACCAGCCCTTTTACGGTGGTATGCAGAATCAGCATCTCGCCCGCGGCCAGGTAGGGGTCTTTCTTGGGCAGTTCGCGCGCCACCTCTTCCGTGGCGTGCTGCTTAGCGACTTCGATCAGCGTGGGCAGCACCGGCCGATGCGTGCACACCACGCAGGAGTTTCCGCCGACGAGGATGCGTTCCATGACGGCGGCGGTGCGCGAGGGCCGCTGTTCGTTCGCCGCCTCGGTCAGCGAATCCTTGCGCCGCACATCTATTCCCGACAGTTTGGCGAAGGGTGCCATCGTTGCATCGCAGCGCTTCCAGGGGCTGGTGACTATGCGCTGCGGGGTGAATGCCGACAGTATCTGCGGCAGCATCTTGGCCTGTTTTTTCCCCTTCTTATTCAGGGGACGCGTCTCCTCCCCCTTACGCCACTTAGCCCTACCGAGGGCTGCCGCATGGCGCTGAATAATGATCGGGTTGGTGCGCAGCGTGCCGGTAGCGATAAAGCGCTCTAAGGCATCGAGCTGCACGTGATGGGACTGACGGATCAGCATTCGCCTGGCCTCCGGCAGCGGCACCCAGCGCACGTCGTCTATCTCGCGCGGGTTCTTCGGGCCACCGTAGGTTTTCGCGCGGGCCGTGGCGGTCCAGTAACGCACGATCTTGGTGCGGCCGCCGGGCAGCAGGTAAACGGCGGTGGGCAGGGGCTGGTGTAGGCGCACGCTCCAGCCGGTTTCTTCCGCGATTTCCCGCACCGCCGTGGCGGGCAGCGATTCTCCCGCGTCCACCTTGCCCTTGGGGTAGGACCATTCGTCGTAGCGGGGGCTGTGCACAAGCAGGATCTCTATCCCGTCCTCGCCCTCGCGCCAGACCAGGGCGCCGGCGGCAACCACCACGTCGCTCGGCAGCGACTCCCGAAACGGCATTTGCGCCCCTCTCTAGCTATCTGTGCTCAAATTATTCGGCCCCACCGCACGAGGTTACCGCCTGCGCGCCCGGAACATAGCGGGTATGGCTTTCCACAACCTGGAAACCGGCCTTTTTATACAGCGCAACAGCCGCAGTGTTCGCCGCGTCCACGTAAAGTTTCAGCTCCGGCAGCGCCTCTGCTACCGCCAGTCGCAGAGCCGCCGCGAGCAGTTTCCACCCGACTCCCTCGCCCTGCGCGTCCGGGTGGACCCCCAGCACGTAGAGTTCGTCCTCTTTCAGCCAGACAAAACCGACCGGGGTCATTCCCTCGTCGGCAATTCCCGGCCCTTCCTGCCCCGCAGCGGCCTGAGGCGGGCACGCCCTGAACGCGAAAAGAAGGCGCGCGGCGGAAAACCACGGCTGCGCGAAGCGCTGGCGCAGGTCGGCCAGGCTCAGTTTCCCCTGCTCGGGGTGATGCGCGAAAGCAGCCGCGTTGAGCGAATACAACAGTTCCAGATCGGCTTCTCCCCTGCTTTCACGCAGGTACAGGCCAACCGCGCCGGAGGTAGCGGAATCTTTATCGCCAAGGGCCAGGCGCGCCTTTGCCGGATCGGCGCTCATCACCAGGAGTTCCCGGTTTGCTACCCACCCCTGCTTCGCCATGAAAGCCGCGCTTTCCGGCAGCGCACCGTGCGCCCAGGCCCCTCCCTGCGGCGCCTGGGCATGGGCTGCGGTCAGCAATTTTGCTCCCGCGCCGCGCCGCCGCTGGGCGGGCGCTACCGCGCCCTGAATCGTGCCGTCGGGCAGCAGGCTGGCATAGCCGACAAGTCGCTCTCCCGTGTTTTCTGCGCCCGTGCTTTTTGCGCCCGTTTCGGCTTGCGGCAGTAGGAAATGCTGCGCCCCCGCGCCCCCAGGGGTGAGCCTGAGCAGGGCGGCTTCGTCCAACGGGGCCACCCCGTCGTGACGGGAGACGTCGGCCACCAGCTCCCGCACCAGGGCGCTTTCTTCCGGGGTGAGAACATTCTTCCTTAGCATCCGCGCACCACTCCTTACCCGTTCACAGCACGTAGACTCAACTGTAACTAAGCACGGCGAAGGGACTTTGGGTTTTGATGGGATCGGCAGCGCGCACACCGCTCGGGGCAGCGCTCGGACTTCTGATTGCGCTCGCGGTAATTGTGGGCGGCGGTTACGCCGTCTACCTGGTGGCGCTCACCTGTGCGTTCGTGATCGTGATGCTGACGGCCGGCTGGCCCGATCTGTTGGAACTGCCCACCCCGCGCAGCACTCGCCTGGTGATGGTGCTAACCGGCATCGCCGGGCTGGTGGTGGCCCTTTCCACCAGTGTTGCCAACGCCGCCGCAGGGATCGCCCTGGTAATGGTGTTCGCCGTGTTCGCCAGTTTCCTGCAGCAAATGTTGCGTCCCGAACGTAGCCAGCTCACCGAATCGCTCACCGGCACCGTGACCGGCGCTATTTTGGCCGCGCTTTCGGCGGGCTGGGTGGAGGCCGTACACGCCTCCGCCGGAATCGGGCTTATCGTTACCGCTGCCTCCGCGCTGGTCGCGACCTCGTTCGTGTTGGCGCTGCCCCTGCCCGGCGTGGCAGCCGTGCCGTCGGCCATCTTCGCGGGCACCCTGGTGCCCGCTTTCACCAGTTACTTCCTGCTGCCCAGCGAGCACCCGCTACTCATCGGGGCCGGGGTGGGCTCCGTTATCGCTTGCCTTTCTGTGGCAATCACCTACCTCCTCAGCACCGTGTTTCGTGCCCGTGAGGCCCGCGCGGTGCTCACCAACGCCTGCGCGCCGGTGGCGGTAACCGGGTTCGTGGTGTTCCTCGCGGTAAGGATGATCCCGCTTTAACAACACACGCGGGTAGGGACACGCGCGGAGCGGATAGCTAAACTGAGGCTATGCCGATCATTCTTGATTCCTCGCTAGATCCTTCGCTCTACCCCCTCGCCTGGCTGGTTGGCAGCTGGGAGGGCAGCGGTGCCGTGCAGCTCCCCGGTGACGACGGGGAAGAGGTCGGCAAGCGAATCGAACAGACCCTCCAGATCAAGCCGTCCGACAGCAAGACCCTGGCGTGGCAGATGCGCACCTGGGTGCTGGACGTTCCGCCGCCCGCCCCGCCCACCGCCGCTTTCGTGGAGGGCGCGGAAGAAGAGCCCGAAACCCCGCAAGAGGGCGAGATCGAGCGCCGCCTGCTCACCGAAGAAAGCGGCTACTGGCGCGTGACCGGCCCCGTCAAGGAGGGCGAAACGGAGGCGCAGTCCCCGCACAAGGTCGAACTGCTGATCGCCCACCCGGAGGGCTACTGCGATGTTTACCTGGGTGAGGTGCGCGGCCCGCGTATCCACCTGGCAACCGACTTCGTGGCCCGCACCGAGACCGGCACCGGCCCCGCCGCCGCCATGCGCATGTTCGGGCTGGTACGCGGCAACCTGATGTGGGCCTACGACACGAGCCGGGACGACAAGCCGCTTTCCAGCTACATGTCGGTAGAGCTGGGCCGCGCGGCAGACGAAGATGAGGCCGATTACGAAATGCTCGGGGAAGCCGATCTTTCCGGAGACGGCAACAGCGATGCCTGACCTGCCCGGCGCGGTCGCGGGCGACGGCCCCGACGCGGCGGTTCCCGCCCATTACGGCGCGCCGCTGCGCGAACAGCGCAGGCTGCTCGATGCGCGCGCCGTGGTCGATTTTTCCCACCTGGACACGGTCGAGGTTTCCGGCCCGGACACCCTGAAATGGCTGCACACGCTCAGCTCCCAGGCGCTGCTCGATGCCGCCCCGGGTGATTCCCGCGAGCTGCTGATCCTCTCCCCGAACGGGCGCATCGAACAGGCCTGCGCCGTGCTCGTACGGGAGGACGGTGTGCTGCTTGTGACCGATCCCGGCCGCGGCGCCGCCCTGATCGCTTACCTGGAGCGGATGCGTTTCGCCTCCCGGGTGGAGGTGCAGGCCCGGCCCGATCTGGCCGCCGTCGGCAGCGTCGGCCCGCTGCGCGAGGTGAGCGATTTTCCGGCTGACATCGCCCCGCTCGCGGAATGGGACGATCCTTGGCCGGGCGTCTGCCCCGGCGGAGTGGCCTACGGCCCGGACCCGGAGGAGGCCGTGGACTGGCGGCTTTCGCTGCTGGATCGTGCCCAGCTGGCGCGCGTTCCCGCCGAGCTGTGGGCGGGCCTCCTGAGCGCCGAGGCGCTGCGGGTGGCCGCGCACCGGCCCCGGCTGTGCCGCGAGGTGGACGAGCGCAGCATCCCGCACGAACTGGACTGGCTGCGTAGCGCCGTGCACACCGCGAAGGGCTGCTACCGAGGCCAGGAAACCGTGGCGAAGGTGCTTAACCTGGGCCAGCCGCCGCGCCGCCTAGTGCTCTTGCACCTGGACGGCGGCAGCGATCTGCTGCCCTCTCCCGGCGATAGGGTGACGTTGCAGGGCCGGGAGGTCGGCCACGTTACCAGCGGCGTGCAGCACTGCGACCTGGGCACCATCGCGCTGGCCCTGGTCAGGCGCTCGGTGCCGACGGATGCGCAGCTCACGGTGGTTGTCGCCGCCGCAGAAGCCTCTGCCGAGGTGCCCGCGCTGCAGGAAGTCATCGTGCGCGAGCGCGAACACGCGCCGCGCCCCAAGACGGCGAAACTGTAGGCGGCCCGGGAGTGGATCGGGACGAGGTATTCGCGGCGCAGGAACGTATCTTGCGTGCCGAACGCGAACGGGAACACGCGGCCGCTACCGCGCTGCTGCGTGACGCCGCCGCTTCCTTTCAGCGCGCCGGAATCGCGCCCGCCCCGCTGCGCGCCCGCACCTTTAATGGCCGACGCACCATAAAAACCCAGGTGATCGGCTGGTATCTCAAACAGGATCGCAGCGTGGCGTGCGATCCCGAGGGCAACTTTTACGTTATGCGAGCCGAGGGGACGCTGCGCGAAACACTGCGCGGGGCCCGCCTGGAGCCGCAGCCCGCCCCGCTGGTGGTGGGCAAGGGTGGCCGCGACGGGGAGGCCATTGCACTATCCGAACTAATCACCCGCAGGCTGGAAGATCCGGTGATTTCGTGAGCACACACTCCCCCGCACCCCACCCTCACAGTTGGCTGCGCCGCTATCTACGCGACGGCGTGCAGCGCGTGCGCGATACCTGGTGGCAGGTTCTCCAGGCAGCCCTCGCGGCCTCCCTGGCCTATCTCGCGGCGGGCTGGATCTGGCAGCATCGGGCACCGTTCTTCGCCGCCGTGGCAGCCTGGATCATCATTGGCTTCACGGTAGAAAAAAAGATGCGCAAGGTGGCCGAGATGTCGGGCGGAGTGCTGTTCGGCGTGCTGCTGGGCGAACTGGCCCACTACACGATCGGCCCCGGCGCCTGGCAGATTCTGGTTTTGGTGCTTTGCGCCGCCCTGGCCGCCCGTTTCCTTGACCGGGGCGTGGTGTTCGGGGTACAGAGCGGCGTGCAGTCGCTGATCGCGTTGCTTTTACCCGCCACCCCGCAGCTTTCCCCGATGGGCCGCTTCCTGGACGCCCTGGTGGGCGTGGTGGTGGCCATCCTGGTGCTGCTGCTGTTCGCGAAGGACCCCCGGCGTGCCCCGCAGGCGGCGTCGCGGCAGTTCTTTTCCGACCTGGCGGCCACCGTCACCTCCCTTTCGCTGGCGGCACGTTCCGGCAGCGTGGATGTTTCCCGCGCCGCCCTGCACCGGTTACGCGCGATCTCACAGGATGCGACGGACCGCTGGCGGCTCGCTAACGAGGCGGCGGACGAACTGGCACGCTTCTCCCCCACCGGGCACAAGCACGCGAAAGAGGTACAGCGCCTGCAGGGTCTGCTGGTCGGTTCCGACCGCGCCATGCGCACCGCCCGCGTGGTGGCCCGCAGGCAGGTAGAGCTGCAGCGCGCCGCCCCCGACGTTTCGCTACCGCGCCTGGCCGATGCCTACCTGCAGCTATTCGATGCCGTCGGCCAGCTGCGCACCAGCGTGGATACGGGCGACGACTTCACGCAGGCGCGCCGTTCGCTGCGACAATACTGTGCCTACCTGACCCCGGAGACCCTGCTGGAAACCGAGGACGGCACGATTCCCGGTCGTGTGGCGCACTTCGCCGGGATCACCCTGGTGATGCAACTGCGTTCGCTTGCGGTAGACCTGCTGCAGGCGACCGGCCTGAACGCAACCCAGGCGGAAAAGTTCCTGCCGAGCCTGCTGGTGGTTTCCGACGGAAACGTGGTTGGGCCGCGCCCGGTAACGAAAGAACTGGACGTGGTGGAGCCGCCGACCACGACCGCGATGATCGAAACACTCATCCTGGGCGAACACCGCGATGATTAACACCCTTTCCGGTGTAATTAGCGCTGCCACCTGTGTTTAGACTGGCATCATGCTTGTTTGGCAGATCGAGTTCTTCATTTTCAGCGCCGCCGCGTTCCTCATGTTTTGTATTGAGGCCTGGGCGTTGATTAACGCCGTGCGTTTCCCCGCCGCTGCGTACGATGCGGCGATGAAGCGCACGAAGCTGTTTTGGGGCGGCGTCTGTGCCGTCAGCGCCGTGGTGGGGCTGCTGACCCTGCCGATCTTGCCGTTTAGGTTGCCGGTGCTGGGCATCATGCCGATCATCGCCGTCACCGCCGCAGGGGTTTTCTTGGCCGACGTGCTCCCCGCGCTGCGTAGCGTGATGGGGAATGCGCAGGGGCGTTACGGTCAGGGGCGTTTCGGGCGGCGTTAAGCCGCCGCCACCGGCGCTTAGCAAAACGTAAAGAGGCCGGCTTTTCCGTCGGCGCTAATTAAAAATGTCCCCCTCCACATCGCGTGGAGGGGGACATTTTTAGCTGTGCGCGTTAGCGCTCAGGCTGCTTGTGGCAGATCAGGCCATCTTCTTGCCGACGCTGCGCAGGTTCTCGCAGGCCTCGACGATGCGGGCGGCCATGCCGGCCTCGGCCAGCTTGCCCCATGCGCGCGGGTCGTAGGTCTTCTTGTTGCCGACCTCGCCGTCAACCTTCAGCACACCGTCGTAGTTGCTGAACATGTGGCCAGCGATCGGGCGGGTGAAGGCGTACTGGGTGTCGGTGTCGATGTTCATCTTGATAACGCCGTTATCGACTGCCTCGCGGATTTCCTCGAGGGTCGAGCCGGAGCCACCGTGCATGACCAGGTCAAACGGCATTTCCTTGCCGTACTTGTCGCCAACAACCTTCTGGATGTCGAGCAGGATGCCGGGGGTCAGCTTCACGTTGCCCGGCTTGTAAACGCCGTGCACGTTACCGAAGGTGAGGGCGGTCATGTAACGGCCCTTTTCGCCCAGGCCCAGCTTCTCGGCGGTCTTGAGGCCGTCTTCCGGGGTGGAGAAGAGCTTGTCTTCGTCAACGTCGGCCGAGTAGCCGTCCTCTTCGCCGCCGACAACGCCAACCTCGATCTCGAGGATCTTCTTGGCTGCGGAGGTCTTTTCGAGCAGGCGCTCAGCGATCTCCAGGTTCTCGTCTACCGGAACAGCCGAACCGTCCCACATGTGGGACTGGAACAGCGGGTTGAGGCCCTTGTTCACGCGCTCGTTGAGGTCCCACTCGATGAGCGGCTCAACCCAGCTCTCCAGGTTCTGCTTGGCGCAGTGGTCGGTGTGCAGAGCGACCTTAACGTTGTAGTTCTTAGCTACCTCGGTCACGAACTGCGCGAGGGCGATGGAGCCTGCGACGCGGTCCTTAACCGTGGAACCGGACAGGTATTCGGCGCCACCCACGGACACCTGGATGATGCCGTCAGACTCGGCCCCGACGAAGCCCTGCAGGGCCGCGATGGCGGTCTGGGAAGAGGAGACGTTCACGGCCGGGTAGGCAAACTTGCCCGCCTTGGCCCGGTCGATCATCTCTGCATATTCCTCGGGGGTTGCAATAGCCATGCTGCGCATTCTCCTTCAAAGTTGGGGTGCGACACGATACTCGGTGCCGACTCCTCTATCTTCCCATAGGGGGGTCCCCTTCGGGAGTTTCAGGTAGGGATATTTTCCCTCCCTCACATTCCCCACCTATCGCAGCCGCCAATGCCTGTCGGCGCCGTCGGCCTCCACCATGCGCGCGAACGCTCCCGGCTGCCCGGCGAGTTCGTCGTACGTGCCTACCTGGGCGATGTTCGCCCCCTGCCCCGATTCTCCGGGGCGCAGCACCACTACCTTGTCGGCGGTGCGCACGGTGGTGAGCCTGTGCGCGACCATCAGCACGGTGCGTCCCTTCGCCAGTTCCCGGATAACTTCGGTGATGGCGGCCTCGTTTTCACCGTCCAGTGCCGACGTAACCTCGTCCAGCAACAGGATCGGGGAATCCTTGATGAACGCGCGGGCGATGGCGACCCGCTGGCGTTCCCCACCCGAAAGCAGCTTTCCGCCGGGGCCGACCTGCGTATCCCAGCCGTCGGGCAGCGTTGCGATCACGCTGTCGAGGCGCGCCTGCCGCGCGGCGTGAGCGATTTCTTCGTCGGTCGCACCGGGGCGGGCCAGGCGCACGTTTTCCCGGATCGTGGTGTCGAACAGGTAGACGTCCTGGAACACGAACGAGATCCGCTCCAGCAGTTCCTCGGTGGGAATGTCGCGCACGTCGATACCGCCGATGCGCACGCTGCCGCCGTTCACGTCCCAGAACCGTCCGGCCAGGCGCAGCAGGGTCGATTTACCGCAGCCGGACTCGCCCACCAGGGCGGTGACGCTGCCGCTCTCTACCTCCAGGTTGATCCCGTTCAGGACCGGCCTATCCCCGTCGTAACCAAAACTGACGTCGGTGAACGTGAGGGAGTGTTCACGCGGGAAGGCTACGGGTGCCTGCGGTTCCGGCAGGGTCGGGGCCGACAGGATGCCGTCCACCGCTTCCAGCGCCATGCGGGCCTTGTACATTTCCGCGTTGTACATGATCGCGGTGCTGAGTGGTGCGAGCATGCGCGCCGCCACCACCATGATCGCCAGGTAAGCGGCCATGTCCAGTTTCGCGCCGATCACCTGGGACAGTCCGAGCAGCAGCACGATGCCGAACGCTGCCTGCAGCAGGAACGAGAACGTCATCGAGGGCCTGACCTTGCGCTGCATCGAATCCATCACCGCGCGGTGTTCTCGCTCCAGCTCTTCGCCGAGGGGTGTCCATTCAATGGATGCCTTACCGGCGGCACGCAGCACCGTCTGCAGCTTGGCGTATTCCACCAGCCTGCCGGCGGTATCGCGCGCCGCCGCAAACTCTTCCTCATTAACGCGGTCGCTGACCCGCAGCATCCAACGCCAGGTGAGCGCCAGCGGAGGTATCGCGAGCACCATTACCAGGCACAGCAGCGGGTCCACGAAGAACACCACGACGAGCATCACGATCGGTACCACGAAGGCGTCCACCAGGTTCGGGATCAGCATCGAAGCGATGTGCGAGATCGTGTTTAGTTCGCGCGAAACGGCGGAAATTACGCGCGCCTGGTTGCTAGCGCTGAACCAGCCGAGCGGCAGCCGCAGGGTGCGTTCCAGGATGCGCGCCATCAGGGTGTCGCAGATTTCGTAAACGCTCAGGCGGTAGGAGCGGTGGGCGGCGTAAATGTTCAGCAGCAGGGCGGCCACGCCCGCCACGACGATGGCCACGGTCCAGGCCGTCAGGTTCTCGCGCGTGCCGAGGAACGAGCGCAGGAACGGGATCATCAGGGCCAGTGCCACCCCCTGCGCGGCGGCCCCGAGCACGAACAGCACCAGCTCCGTGCGCACCTCTCGCGCGTTCACGGTCTTTTCGAGCAGCTCCCTCATTTTTCGTCGCCTTCCCCCTGCTGGCGGTGCCAGAGCGAGGCGTAGATGCCGCCCTCCGCAACCAGTTCTTCATGCTTGCCGCGTTCGGCGATGGTGCCGCCTGCCACGACCAGGATCTGATCGGCCTCCCGCACCGTAGAGAGCCGGTGCGCGATCACGATCACGGTGCGCCGCCTGGCTAGTTCGCTGAGCGCCCGGTGGATTTCCCGTTCGCTGCGCGGGTCCGCCATGGCGGTGGCTTCGTCGAGCACCAGGATCGGGGCGTCTTGCAGGTAGGCGCGGGCGATGGTCAGGCGCTGCATTTCCCCGCCGGAAAGGATGCCGTCATCGTCGCCGATCACCGTGTCGTAGCCATCCTTCAGGCGGGCGATGCGCTCGTGCAGGCAGGCGGCGCGGGCCGCGGCCTCGATCTCTTCCCGGGTGGCGTCGGTGCGCCCCAGAGCGATGTTATTTGCCACCGTGTCATGCACCAGGGCTACGTCCTGGAACACCACGGCTACGCGGGAAAGCAGCCAGCGGGAGGTGACCTCGCGTACGTCCAGGCCCTCCACCTTTACGCTGCCCGAATCTACGTCGTGGAAGCGGGCGATTAGTTTCACCAGGGTAGATTTACCGCCGCCGGAGGGGCCGACCAGCGCGGTCACGCTACCGGCCGGGGCGGTGAAACTTAGGTCATGCAGCAGGGGGCGCTCCCTGTCGGCCGTGTAGCTGAACGACACATCGCTGAAGCTGACTTCGCCGGGTTTCGGGCCCGCTTCCTGCCTTCCTGCCCCCTCTTTAATCGGGGGAACCGACAGCACGCTCACGGTGTCCTGCGCTGCCTGCCGCGCTTCGTACAGGCTCTGCGCCAGCACCATCAGCTGCAGCAGGCCCGAGGGGATGCCCAGGGCGAGCATGAAGAACGGCAGCGTGTAGGCGGGCTCGGTCCAGCCCTGGGCAACAAACCAAACCGCGAGCGGGGCTACGGTAGCGAAAATAACGCCGGGCTTGAGGAATGCGGCGAGCACCGCCATCGCCATGCCGACGCTCTTCGACCACTCGTAGGAAAGGTCCGAGAACCCCTTGTGCGCGGCGTTGAAACGGGTCCGGGGAGCCTGCGCACCCTGAAAGGTCTTTACCTCGCGGATGCCTTCCACCAGTTCGGCGGCGGCGGCCGAAAGCTCGTTCTGCGCCAGCGAAAACCTTTTTACGCTCTCCCCGTAGCGCCACTGGGACGTCACCATCAGGCCCCCGATCACGAGCACCCAGATGAGGAGCAGCAGCAGGGTGAGCCGCCAATCCACCCAAAGCAGGTAGCCCACCCCTAATATCAGGCTGACCACCGCGTAGGTGGCATCGCCGGAAAGGTGAGCCACCAGCACATGGATGGCAGAGGTATCGTCGGCCACGATCTTGCGCACCTTGCCGGGCGGAGTGGCAAACACCCGCCCCAGCGGCATCTTGCCGAGCGCGTCCACCAGGCGGCGGCGCAGGTTGTAGCGCAGATTTGCTTCCGCGATGTGCGTCAGGCCCAGGCCCACCGTGTAAAGCAGCGGGGCGAGGACGATGGCGGCGATGGCCAGATAGCCCCACCACCAGATGGCACCGCCCCGTTCCCCGCGCGCGTAGGCCGCCGCGATCTCTGTCAGGCAGATGTAGGGCACTATCGAAACGGCGGCACCGATAGCGGTGAGCGCCCCCGTCACGATCATGTCTTTCTTGGCTGGCGCAATCAGCTGCGCTACCGACATTTCTTTGGCCATGCCCTCCCCAACCCGTAGAACGGTGTTCTATAGCTTGTTGGAAAGCCTAACCTTACCTATCTGCAAGGGCAATAGGTCGGCCTTAATTGGGGCAAAGACGAGGGGGCGGGTGGAAACCGCGCGGTCTGTGTCCTCTCCCGGCCAGCTCCTCCCCCACAATGCTGAAACACCACCTCACACCCCTGCCCGAAACGTTGGAGGGTGACGTTTGGGTGCACTTTTGGCTGCCCCTTACGTTTGGGTGCACTTTTGGTGGGTTAAACCGCGTTTTCGCAGCAGTTAGTGCACCCAGGCGTTAGCGAGCGGGAGTTACCAGCACAAAGTGCACCCAGGTGTTAGCGCTGGGCCGACAAAACGGGCCCCAAAACCCAGAAACCCAGAAACCCAGAAACCCAGAAACCCAGAAACCCAGAAACCCAGAAACCCAGAAACCCAGAAAAAGCTAGCCGATCTACGGGAAAGCGGGGCCAATCGCGGGGCCGGGGCCGCCGGGCGAGGCCAGCGTGCGGGGAATGTCCGCGTGGCGCATGATCCAGGTGTGCATCGCCACCGCCGCGGCGGCGCCGACGTTGATCGAACGGGTGGAGCCAAACTGGCTGATGCCGGTCACAAACTCCGCCACCGCCAGCGTTTCCGGGGATACCCCCGGCCCCTCCTGCCCGAAAACCATCAGGCAGTCGCGCGGCAGTTCGGCGTGTTCGATGGGGATTGCTCCCGGCGTGTTATCAACCGCCACGATGCTCTTGCCGTTCTCTTTCGCCCAGGCGGCAAGGTCGGCGGACGTGGGGTGGTGCAGCACGTGCTGGTAGCGATCGGTCACCATCGCGCCGCGCCGGTTCCAGCGCCTCCGCCCCACGATGTGGACGTGACCGACCCCGAAAGCGTTGGCGCTGCGCACCACCGAGCCGATGTTGAAGTCGTGCTCGAAGTTTTCTATCGCCACATCCAGGGGGTGGCGGAAAAGGTCCAGATCAGCCACGATCGCCTCGCGCCGCCAGTAGCGGTAGCGGTCGAGCACGTTTCGCCGGTCACCGTTCGCAAGCAGTTCCGGGTCGTAGTGCTCACCCTCAGGCCAGGGCAGCGGGTGGGGGCCGACCCCCACGGTGTGCGTGGCGGTAGCGGCAACGGGGAGGGAATCTTCGTGCGTGCTCACCGCGCCATGCTACCCGCCAGCCAGTAGGCTGAGCGCATGACGTTTGATCCCAATGCCGACATTCGCTCCGATAACGTGCGCCGCGCAGGCGGCGGCAGCAGCGGTGGCGGTTTTCCTCGCGGCCCCCGGCGCGGCCGGGTGGCCATCCCCATGACCGGCGGCGGGATCGGCATTACCCTGGTCGTGTTTGTCTTGGCCGCTACCGGGGTGATCCCGGCCAGCGTGCTCGATTCGCTGCTCGGAGCGGGTAGCGCCACCGGGAGCGGCTACGAACAGCCGGTGCAGCCGCACACGCGCGGCGGCGCGCTCACAGAGTGCCGCACCGGAGCCGACGCAAACCGTAACGACGACTGCCTGGTGCAGGCCACGGTGGAATCCGCCGACGGTCTGTGGTCGCGCATCGCCCCGGCTGCGGGGATTAAGTTCCGCGAACCGCAGACGGTCATTTTCAGCCGCCAGGTGGCCACGGCCTGCGGTAACGCCACCTCGGCGACCGGCCCGTTCTAC
Organism: Dermabacteraceae bacterium TAE3-ERU5; assembly: GCA_019218375.1. Taxonomy (GTDB): domain Bacteria; phylum Actinomycetota; class Actinomycetes; order Actinomycetales; family Dermabacteraceae; genus TAE3-ERU5. Next base: position 57,564 of record JAHUUK010000007.1, on the reverse strand, counting down.
TGCCCGGCCGATTCCACCATCTATATCGATACCTCTTTCTACCGGGAGCTGCAGGCTAGGTTCGGCTCCAGCAGCGGGCAGTTAGCCAAGAGCTACGTGGTCGCCCACGAATACGGCCACCACATTCAGAACCTGCAGGGTGCCATGCGCGGCATTAATCGTCGCAGCACCGGCCCCCAGTCCGATGCGGTGCGGCTGGAGCTGCAGGCCGACTGCTACGCGGGGGTTTGGGCCCGCCACGCTGCCAGCACCCCCGGCCCCGGCAACAGCGCTCCCCTGCTAAAGCCCCTCACCAAGAAGGACGTGCAGGACGCCCTTTCGGCGGCGGCCGCCGTGGGCGACGACCATATCCAAAAGGACGTCGCCGGTGGCCAGGTGCAGCCAGAATCGTGGACGCACGGCTCCTCGCAGCAGCGGCAGCGCTGGTTCATTACGGGGTACAACAGCGGCGAGATCCGCACCTGCGACACCTTCTCAGCGGATCGCGTCTAAACGCAACAAGCAAGCGCATCCAAAACGAGCGCAACAAACAACAAAATAGGTGCCGCCCCGGTTTCTCGGGGCGGCACCTATTTTTTTGTTTTGGCCGGTGGCTTTTCCGGCTTCTCGTTTAGACGTCCAGTTCTTCCACGCTGAATGCCGACAGGTAGCGGTAGCCCGCCGCCTCGACCTTTTCGCGCGCGCCGGTGTCGCGGTCCACGATCACGGCGACGCCCACGATTTCGGCCCCGGCTTCTTCTAGCGCTTCGCACGCGGTGAGCACGGAACCGCCGGTGGTGGAGGTGTCCTCCACCGCGATGACGCGGCGGCCCGCAACGTCGGGCCCCTCGATACGGCGCTGCAGGCCGTGGGCTTTTTCGCTCTTACGCACCACGAACGCATCCAGGCTGAGGCCGCGCTGGGCTCCGGCGTGCAGCATGGCACCCGCGACGGGATCGGCCCCCAGGGTGAGGCCGCCGACGGCCTCCACGCCTTCCAGCAGGCCGTTGCTTTCCAGCAGGTCCAGCATGACGTGGCCGACCAGCGGGGAGGCTTCGTGGTGCAGGGTTACCCGGCGCAGATCGACGTAGTAGTCGGCTTCCTTGCCGGAAGCCAGGGTGACGCGGCCGCGAACCACGGCCAGGGAGTTGATAAGGGACAGGAGGCGGCTACGTGCAGCGGTCATGCTCTCAGGTTAGCGCATGCCGGTGTGGTCGCCTCCACATCGCGCCCCGCCCGTTTCCCCGCTCCCCCGTAGAATCTTCCCCATGCGTATCGCGACCTGGAACATTAACTCTGTCCGTGCCCGCATCGACCGGGTGGTCGATTTCCTGGAGCGCCAAAACATTGACGCGCTGGCGCTGCAGGAGATCAAGTGCAAGCCCGCACAGTTTCCGACCGCCCCGCTAGAGGAGGCCGGATACGAGGTGGCGGCGCACGGCCTGAATCAGTGGAACGGCGTGGCGATTATTTCCCGGATTGGCCTGGAGGATGTGCGCCAGGAGATCCCCGGCCTGCCGCAGTGGGGCGAACCGGCGGTTACCGAGGCCCGCCTGCTGAGCGCCCGCGTGGGTGGTGCCGACGGCCTGACCCTGACCTCCATGTATGTGCCTAACGGTCGCGAAATCGACCATCCCCACTACACCTACAAGCTGGAGTGGCTGGCCGCCGTGCGGGAGCACGCCGCCGCCACCCTGGCAGCAGACCCGCAGGCTCGCGCCGTGCTGTGCGGTGATTTCAACGTGGCCCCGGAGGATTACGACGTCTGGGACATGGGTTTCTTCGCCGGTAAGACCCACGTAACGCAGCCGGAGCGCGACGCTTTCCGCGCCATCACCGAAACCGGCTTCGCCGATCTGGTGCGCCCGCTGCACCCCGGAGAGGGCGTCTACACGTTCTGGGACTACCAGCAGCTGCGTTTCCCCAAGCGGCAGGGCATGAAGATCGACTTCCTGCTCGGCTCCCCCGCGCTGCAGCCGCTGGTCAGCGACGCCTACGTGGATAGGGACGAACGCAAGGGCAAGGGCGCATCCGATCACGCTCCCGTGATCGTGCAGTTCGACTAGTTTCCCGGTGCCCCTGTTAGCGGCCGCGCAGCACGCGGGCCGCGAACAGGAGCTGCAGGGTTTCGTCCACGTTTTCCAGATCGGCCAGCCCCAGATCTTGGATGCGCCCCAGCCGGTACTGCACGGTCTTAGGGTGCACCACCAGTTCCTGCGCGCAGCGGTGGGCGTTCCTGCCCTGTTCCAGATAGGTCACCAGCGTTTCGAACAGCACGGGGTGTTCGCGGTGCAGCAGCACGAACTTTTGGGGGATGAACTCTTCGATGTTTTCCACCAGTTCCTGGCTGTGGAACAGCTTGAAGATGCCTAGTTCGTCGTAGCTCATCGGGTCGCTGTAGCGGCGCAGCACTTTCTGGATGTCTTTCACCTGCTGGGTCTGTTCGCGCAGCTTGGGTAGTTCCTTGACGGTGCCGACCCGGCTGATTCCCGCCACGTAGGGCACGATGTCTCCCGGCAGGCAGTCGGCCACTTCGGCCGACGTCACCGGCTGCCCGTCGCGGGGCAGGTTCACGATCATGGCTACGCGGTGCGTTGTGACGTGACATTCCGAGTGCGGGAAGTGTTCGCTCAGGTGCCGCCTGATGCGCAGCGTGTCCCGATGGTAGGTGTCCCCCATGCCCACCCCGGCGCGATCGGCCACGGAATCGTCCGGGGGCGGCAGCAGGGTCACCTGCACCACCTGGTATTGGGGGGACACGCCGAGGCCGAGGGCGCGGGTCACCGCCGCCAGGTTGCGCGGGGTCAGTTCCGTGTTGGTGAGCAGTTCGTCTACCAGGTTGTGCCGGTTGAAGTACATCAGGTTGTCGATGTTGCGCTGGTTGAGCAGCTCGATGTGCAGGTGGCGGGCCAGGTGTTCCAGCACGATCAGGAATTCGTCGCTCTGCTGCGGGGCGTCGTGCACGATCAGTTCGCAGCGCGGGGAGGTGCCCAGCTCAATCGGCGCCACCACCCTGGTGCTGACCTCCGTACCGCCGCCGCGTTCCACCACCTGCTGCACGTCGTACGAGAACCCGGCGAAGTTTTCGCTGACGTGCCGCTTAACCTCTATAACGCGCTGTTGCAGCGGCTCCTCTAGCGTGGTGAGCAGGCCGCGATTGGGAATGTTTTCCAGGGTGAGCTGGTATCCGATCAGTTCGGCGAAGTAGCTCAGCGTCTCTTCCAGAGAGTGGTTGCCTATCCGCCAGCGATCCAGCACCAGGTTCATGCGGTAGTGCCGATCGAGCAGCCCCGCCTTGTGATTCACCATCGGCAGCAGCGTGTCCATGATGATCGTTTCGTAGCGGACGTCTTTATCCACGGTGATAACCGGCATGCCGTAGCGCCTGCTGGGCTGCAGGAACTCGGGGGGCACCTCGCTCACGAGCCGGTCAAGTTTGATGACGATGGCCGACACCTTGGCCTCCACCATCTGCGAAATGAACTGTTCCAGCTCTTCGTCGTCACAGTTGGCAAGCGCGAAGTAGCTGGTCAGCAAGACGGTACCGGGTGCCAGCCAGGGGGCGAGGTCGGGCGCTTCGAGCACGTTTAGCTGCTGCACCTTGGCTTCGAGGTTGCCCTGTCCCGAAATCACCCTGGCCGCGGAGAGCGCGGGCAGGTCCAGCATCTCGCGCACCGTCATCGCTGCGAACACAACAAACTCCTTATCTAAAGTGGATAAAGATAGCGAGAAAAGTCTATCTATTTCACGGCCTTTTCGTTAAGTATCCGGCCTTAGGCTATAGGCACAGAGGCGGCAGAAGCGGCATTCCCGCACCCCCGCCGCAGTTACTAGTCGGTAATGATCAGGGGAAGAAAATGTGGCAATGGCTCGCTAGCATCGCACCCGTCGCGGTGCTGTTTAGCGCTATTGCTTTCTTCCGCGTGCGCATACCCCGCGCGGGCGCGCTCGGTTTAGCTACCGCACTGGCCTCCGCCGCGCTGCTCGGCACGCTCACCCTGCCCGTGCTGGCCGACAGCGTCGGCGGTGGGCTTTCCGCCGCCCTGTCGATCCTTTACGCGGTCTGGCCCGCCATCTTCCTGTACGAGTTCATGCGCGAGGGCGAATCTTTCACCGTTTTGAAGGACGCCGCCACCTCTCTCAGCGGCGACCGCATGATCCTGGTGCTCCTGTTCGGCTGGGTTTTTTCCAGTTTTCTGCAGTCGATCACCGGATTCGGCGTCCCGGTGGCGGTTTGCGCGCCGTTCCTGATCGCGCTCGGCGTGCGCCCCGTCGCCGCCGTCATGCTCACCCTGCTGGGGCACGCCTGGGCTAACACCTACGGCACCCTGGGCCTGGCCTGGGACGCCCTGGTGGATCTGAGCGGGGTCCAGAACGTGGCCGCAACCTCTCTCTACGCGGGTATCTTCCTGTGGCTGATCAACCTGTCGGGCGCACTCATCATGTGCTTCCTTTACGGTCGCGGCCCGGCCGTGCGCCACGCGCTGCCGTTCGTGCTGGCGGTTTCCGCCGTAATGGCGGGCGGCCAGATAGCGGTTGGCCAGGTGAACCCGACCATTGCCGCGTTCGTGCCGACCGCCGCCGCGTTCGTGCTGGTGCTGGGGGCTTTCCGGCTGGGCATTTACACCTCTGAGTGGTCCTGCGAATCGCGCCTGCTCGCCGCGCCCGCCCAGGCCGACGCTCCCCCTGCCGCTCCCGCCACTCCCGCTACCGGAAACGTGCTCGCGTCGGCCGCACCGTTCCTGTTCCTGGCGGCTTCCTCCCTGCTGCTGTTCACCCTGCCCGGCCTGCACGATTCCCTTTCCGGGCTGCGGCTGCTCGGGGTGCCGCTGTTCTACCACGCGGGCACCGTGCTGACCCTGACTGCGGTTTTCGCGCTGCTTCTGCTGCGCCGCGAGGGCGGCGTGGATCGCGCCGGAACGGCGAGCGCCTGCCGCGCCGCGCTCACCAAATTGCTACCGACCAGCCTGGGCATCGCCGCCCTGCTGGTGCTGGCGCGCCTGCTGTTCAATACGGGGCAGATCGAGATTTTGGCGCAGGGCGTGGCGGCCACCGCCGGTATCGCCTACCTGCCTTTCACCGCCGCCCTGGGCACGTTCGGCGCATTCGTGACCTCCTCGAATATGTCCTCCAACATTCTGCTGGCGGCGTTCCAGAGCGAGGTGGCGGCGCAGCTCGCGGCGCCCGCGCCGCTGATCCTCGCCGCGCAGACGGCGGGCGGCGCGGCGGGCGCGGTCATCGGCCCGTCCACTATTCTGCTCGGCGCCACCACCGCGGGTGTGCAGGGCCGCGAGGGCGAAATCCTGCGGCCGCTGCTGGTCATCAGCCTGGCGCAGGCGCTCGTGGTTGGCCTGGCACTTAGCGTCTGGATCGGGGTGGGCGCGTGATCTACCTGCCCGTTTCCCACCTGAACGGCCCGCTGCCGGAGCTTCCCGAACAGGCGCGCGTGCATTCCGTGTTCGCGTCGGGGTTCAACCTGGAGCTGCCCGACGACCTGCTCGCCTGGGTCGGCCCCGCAACCGGCGCGCACTACCCGGCGTCCTTCTCCATCGCCCTGCCGCTCACGCAGTGGCGCGCCGCGAACCTGCCCGGCTTGCTCAACAGCGGTGACAGCGTACATATCGCCTCCCATGCCGACGTGCTGCGGCGCGATCAGCTCGGGCTGCTCGTCTCTGCCGATACGCAGCGCGTAGACACCCTGCTGGTCACGGGCGGCACCTTCACCCACCCCGGTTACAGCGATGAGATCGCCGCTGCGATAGCGGCGCAGGAACCCTCCCTGCCTGATAGCTACGCCGAGGTTAGCGAACGCATCGCCCACTGCCTGCGTGAGGCCCTGACTCCCCTGCTGCGCGGAGAGGACGTGCCTACCCACCAGACGTCGGCGCTGCTGCACGAGGTGATCGGGCTGGGCTTCGGCCTGACCCCCTCCGGCGACGATTCCGTGCTGGGCGCACTGGCCTTTACCCGCCGATACGCCGCGCCCGCTTTCGCGTCCCTGGCCACCGCGCTCACGCCGCTCCTTACCAGGACCACCGATGTCTCTGCAAACTATCTGCGCCTGGCCTGCGCGGGGCATTTTTCTTCCCACCTCAGCGGCACGCTGCGCGGCTATGCGGGGGCTCCCGTACCCGGCGCGCTCGCGGGGCTGCTGTCCCTCGGGCATTCGTCGGGGGCCGATACGGCGCGCGGCGTACTGCTCGCAGCTAAAAGTTTCAATCAGAAATAACCGCACTCAACAACAAAGGAGTTCTCATGCAACAACAAAGCGGCCTCAAGGCCAGATTCCAAAAGATGGGCCCCGCGGCCATTATTACCAGCGCGTTCATCGGCCCCGGCACCGTTATTACCGCCACCAAGGTCGGCACCGAGTTCAGCTACGCCCTGCTGTGGGTGCTGCTGCTTGCGGTAATCGCCCTGGTGGTGCTGATGGAGATGTCCTCGCGCGTCGGTATCGCCGGCGGCAAGAACGTCATCGATGCCGCGATTGACATGTTCCCCTCCAGCATCATCTGGAAGCGCTTCGTGCAGACCATCATCGTGGCTGGCACCCTCGCGATCTGCTTCGCGTTCGAGGCCGGTAACATCGTCGGCGCTAGCGCTGGCCTGGCCGACATCACCTCGATGCCGATCTGGGCCGCTGCGGTCATCACCGCCGCGATCGCTGCCGCTACCGTGTTCATGACTTCCTACACCGCGCTGAGCCGCATCATGCAGTTCTTCGTGAGCGCAATGGCGATCCTCTTCGTCGTCACCATGGTGGCGGTGCTGCCGTCGATCCCGGGCATCCTGGGCGGCATGGTCATTCCGTCGATGCCGGAAGGCAGCGTAATTAGCGCCCTGGCCCTGGTGGGCACCACCCTGATCGGTATCAACCTGGTCCTGCACTCCATCACCTCGGGCGAGAAGTGGGGCCAGGATAAGGACGTCAAGACCGCCGTCAAGGACGCTCGTTTCGACATCCTGTTCAACATCATCATCGGCGGCATGATCACCATGTCGATCATCGTGGTGGCCGCTAAGGTGCTGCACGGCACCGGCACCCAGGTAAACAGCCCGCTGGTGTTCACCAAGTCGCTCGAGCCGGTGCTCGGTTCCTGGGCTCGCATCGTGGGTGACCTCGGCCTGTTCGCCGCCGGCCTGTCGTCGGCCATCGCCGTGCCGTTCTCGATGCGCGCGATCCTTTCCAAGGTGTTCCACACCGAGGGCGGCATCGCCAACCCCTACCTGCGCGGACTCGGCCTGGTAGTGGTCGCGTTCGGCACGTTCCTCGCGATCTCCGGCGCCAAGCCGATCCAGATCATCATCTTCGCGCAGGCCACCTCCGGGTTCATCCTGCCGTTCATCGCCGCGCTGCTGATCATCGCGGCCAACAACTCGAAGGTCATGAAGGAGTACGTCAACAAGCCCTGGCAGAACGTGGTGGGCGGCCTGGCCGTGCTGCTCTCGTTCATCCTCGGCTTCTGGGGACTCTACAACGTCATTTCCAAGCTGATTGGAGGCTAAGTAAGCAATGAGAGAAGCAAACCGTATTGCAGTCGAGAAGATGCTCGCCTCGGACCCGGTGCTGGTGGACATCGTCCCCGCCCACGAGGCCATTCCCGAACTGAAGAAGAACCTGTTCCTGCACGCCGGCCCGCCGATCGCGTTCGCCGACATGTGCGAACCGATGAAGGGCGCCGTGATCTGCGCGGCCCTGCACGAACGACTCGCCGAAACCCCGGAGGAGGCCGAACAGCTGGCGCTGAACGGCGGCATCGAGTTCTCCCCCTGCCACACCTACGGCGCCGTCGGCCCCATGACCGGCCTGACCACCTACTCCATGCCGGTTTGGGTAGTGGAGGACCGCAACACGGGCCAGCGCGCGTTCTGCAACATCTCCGAGGGCCAGGGCGTGGGCCTGCGCTTCGGTGAGTACGGGGAAAAGACCCTGAAGCGCCTGGACTGGATCGAGGAGGTCGCGCAGCCGATCTTCCAGAAGGTGCTGCGCGAAATGGGCGGCCTGGATCTGGCCCCGATGATCGGCCAGGGCCTGGCGATGGGCGACGAACTGCACATGCGTAACCTCGCCTGCACCGCGCTCATCATCAAGACCCTCACCACCGGCATCGCGGAGCACGCGGGCGAGCACACCGCCGACATCATGCGTTTCATGTCCGTCGGCAATGACCAGTTCTTCCTGAACCTGGCCATGCCCGCCATGAAGCTGATGGCCGACGCCGCCGATGGCGTTCCCGGTTCCTCCGTGGTGACCGCCATCGCCCGTAACGGCGTCGAGGTGGGCGTGCGCATCTCGGGCCTGCCGGGACGCTGGTTCACCGCTCCGGCCCCGATGGTTGAGGGCCTGTACTTCCCCGGCCGCACCGAGGCCGACGCGAACCCGGACCTGGGCGACTCCGCGATCATGGAGGTCGGTGGCCTGGGCGGCTGCGCCATGCTGGCCGCTCCCGCCATCGTGCGCTTCGTCGGCGCGTCCAGCGTTGATGTGGCCTGGAAGACCACCCAGAACATGTACCGGGTGTGCCTGACCGAGAACCCGAAGTACCAGATTCCGATTCTGGACTTCCAGGGTGCCCCGACCGCTATCGATGCCGCGCTCGTGGTCGAAACCGGTATCACCCCGACCCTGAACACCGCCATCGCCTCCAACAAGGCGGGTGTCGGCATGGTCGGCGCGGGCATGTCCACCATTCCGGCCAAGCCGTTCGAGGACGCCCTCATCGCCCTCGCCGAAGAACTCGGCATCTGATCTTCACCAGCCTGTTTAAGGAGTAATCGTGCTCAAGAACGTAATCAAGAAGAACTCGTACTACGACTCGGCCACGCTGATGCTGCTCACCAGCAAGGTGGCGCCGGAGGTCGGCGGTTCGCACAACATCGCCGTCATGATGGCTTCCGAGATGAACAAGGACCTGATGCGCAACTCGGGTCTGCTCGCGCAGGAAGGCGAGGATGCTTCGCCGAACGACCTCGTTTTCGCCGTGAAAGCCGACGACGAAGCCACCGTGGATGCCGCTATCGCACACGCGATGGAGATCCTGGAAGCCAAGCAGTCGCAGAAGGCCGCGAAGTCCGGCGCGCAGACCGTTTTCGACACCACCGCGCAGGCCCTGGAGGAATACCCCGAGCCGCAGATGGCCGTTGTTTCCCTGCCCGGCAACATGGCCCATATCGAGGTGAAGCGCCTGCTCAACGCCGGCGTTAACGTGCTGCTGTTCTCCGACAACATGAGCATCGAGAACGAGAACCAGCTGAAGGACCTCGCCATCGAGAAGGGCCTGCTGATGATGGGCCCCGACTGTGGCACCGCCGTCGTAAACGGCATCGGCCTGGGCTTCGCGAACAAGGTTTCGCGCGGCAACGTCGGCATCGTGGCGGCGTCCGGCACCGGCCTGCAGGAAGTCATGACCCTGGTTTCGAACTTCGGCGGCGGCATCAGCCAGGCGCTCGGCACCGGTGGCCGTGACCTGAAGGAGGCCGTCGGCGGCAAGATGATGCTGCACGCGATCGACATGCTCGAAGCGGATCCGCAGACCGACATCATCGCCATCGTCTCCAAGCCTCCGGCCCCGGCCGTGGTGGAGAAGCTGGCCCGCAAGATCGATTCCCTCAGCAAGCCCGTCGTGGCTTGCCTGCTGGGTGACGATTCGAACCTGCTCGGCGGCACCGAAGCGAAGGTCGGCCACACCCTGACCGACACCGCGCAGCTCTGCCTGGATATGGCCGCGGGCGATGCCGAGGCCAGCCAGATCACCGGCCGCGCGGACACCGAGGAAATCGTTTCCGCGGCGCGCGCCGCCCTCAGCGAGGGCCAGCGCTACATTCGCGGCCTGTACTGCGGCGGCACGCTCTCCTACGAGACGCAGCTGATTATTGCCGACGAGATCGGCATGCCGTTCTCGAACGCACCGCTGAACTACGACTACGCGCTGAAGGACGTCACCCGTTCCGAGGGCCACACCGTGCTGGACCTCGGCGACGACGCCTTCACCGTTGGCAAGCCGCACCCGATGATCGAGCCGTCGCTGCGCGGCGAGCGTCTTCTGCAGGAGGCCCTCGACCCGGAGACCGCCGTTATCGTGCTCGACATCGAGACGGGCTACGGCGCACACGATGAGGCCGGCAAGATCCTGGCCGACGAGGTCCGCGAGGCCCGCGCCGAACTGGCGAAGGTGGGCCGCGAGGTAGCGTTCTTCGCCAACATTTGCGGTTCCTACCAGGACTACCAGGACTACCGCGCCCAGGAGCAGATCCTGGAAGAGGCCGGTATCCGCGTATTCGAAACGAACGAGCACTGCGCACGCGCCGCCGTCGCAGTCGTCAAGTGAGCCCTGCTCACGCCAGCAGAAAGGTAATTCATCATGGAAACCACTCCGCTATTTGAGCAGGAAAACATGACCGTGCTTAACCTCGGCCTCGAGGTGTTCAACGACGCCGTGAACATGCAGGGCGCAACCGGTGTGCACATCGACTGGCGTCCGCCGGCCGGTGGCAACCTGCGCCTGATCGAGATCATCGAGCGGCTGAAAGAGCTGGGCTGAAAATGATTCGCGAGGCGAACGAGCGGGCGCTTGCCCGTATCAACGCTGCGGAACCTACGCTGGTGGACGTCGTGTACGCACGCGACGTCCTCCCGGCGGGGGACCGCGTCATCTACCATGCGGGACCGCCGCTGGCCTGGGCCGACATGTGCGGCCCGCTGCGTGGCGCGATCCTCGGCGTGTGCGTCTACGAGGGTTGGGCGAGCGATCTTGATGCCGCCGCCGCCCTGGTAGAGTCCGGCGGGGTTGAGCTGCGGCACAACCATTCGGCGGACATCGTCGGCCCCATGACCGGCATGGTTTCGCCGTCCATGCCCCTGGTGAAGGTGGAGAACAAGGCTTTCGGTAACGTCGCCTATTCGACCTTTAACGAGGGCATCGGCAAGGTGATGCGTTTCGGCGCTAACGACGCCGAGGTACTGGATCGTCTGCGCTGGTTGGCCGACGAGTTCGCGCCGGTCGTGAAGCGCGCCATCGCTCAGGTGGGCGGGATCGACCTGCGGGTCATCATCGCGAAGGCCCTGGCGATGGGCGACGAGCTGCACCAGCGCAACATCGCGGCGTCGGCCCTGTTCTTCCGGGAGATCATGCCCGCGATCGCGCGCACCTGCCACGACGGTGACGTGATCGAACGAATCGCGTCGTTCCTGTACACCAACGACCAGTTCTTCCTGAACCTGGCGATGGCGTCCGCGAAGGCGAGCATCGATCCGATCAAGGGCATCGAGTACTGCACGCTGGTGTCGGCCATGTCCCGTAACGGCACGAACTTCGGCATCAAGATCGCGGCGCTCGGTGACACCTGGTTCGAGGCGCCGGTGGAGATGCCGCAGGGCCTGTACTTCCCCGGTTACACGGAGAAGGACGCGAACCCGGACATCGGCGATTCCGCGATCGTGGAATGCGTCGGTTTCGGCGGCGTCGCCATGGCCTGCGCCCCCGCCGTCACCCAGTTCGTGGGCCTGGACGGTTCCGACGCGGCCTACGACATCACACGCAGCATGTTCACCATCACCGAGGGCAAGTCCCAGACCTACAAGGCCCCGACCATCGGGTTCCAGGGCATCCCGGTGGGTGTGGACATGGTGAGCGTGGTCGAAACGGGTATTCGCCCCTACATCAACTCCGGTATCGCGCACCGCGAACCGGGGGTCGGCCAGGTTGGGGCGGGCGTCGTGTTCCCGCCGCTGGCCTGCTTCGAGAAAGCACTCGAGGCATTCGCCGAGAAGTACGCGAAAGAGCTGGGGATGTGAGGTAGCCGGGTTTCCCCTCACCTCCCCCATACCCCCGCCGTCCCGGCCTTGCTATCCAGCCGGGGCGGCGGGCCATTATTACCGCTTAATATCCAAAGGAGTTTCAATGTCTAAGACGCTGGTTATCGCAGTTGGCGGTAACGCCCTGCCCACCGTTAATCCGCACGACACTTCCGCCCTGGAAGAAATGCTGGAGCCGGTGATCGACTTCGCCGAAGAGGGCATGGATGTTGTTCTCACCTACGGCAACGGCCCGCAGGTTGGCGTGATCTACGAGGGCATGCTGGATCTGGCCCAGAAGCATTCCGATATTTCGGAGATCCTGATGGCATCGACCGGCGCGATGAGCGAAGGCTCGATCGGTTCGCTGCTGCGTTACGCGCTGCGCAACATCTGCCTCAAGCGCAACAAGTTCTTCAAGGTGACCTCGGTTATCAGCCACACCCTGGTGGATCACGAGGACCCGGCTTTCGCGAACCCGACCAAGCCCGTCGGCCGCTTCCTGTCGGAAGAAGAAGCGGAGCGGATGCGCGCCGAGGGCCGCACCGTGATCGAGGATTCGGGTCGTGGCTACCGCTGGGTGGTGCCCTCCCCGAAGCCGCAGCAGATCCTCGAGTTCCGTTCCGTGCGCACCCTGATGGATGCCGGGCACATCGTGCTGGCTTGCGGCGGCGGCGGCATTCCGACCGTGCGTAAGGACGGCCGCGAGGAGACGGTGGAGGCCGTGATCGACAAGGACGCGGCTTCGGCGCTGCTGGCGCACGAGCTGAAGGCCGATTCGCTGTTCCTGGTCACGGGCGTACCGCAGGTGGCCGTGGACTTCGGCAAGCCGACCCAGCGCTGGGTGGATCACATGACCCGCGCGGAGGCGCTGGAATACATCGAGCAGGGCCAGTTCCCCGCCGGTTCGATGCTGCCGAAGATGGAGGCGGCGCTGAACTTCGTGGAGAACAACCCGAACGGCGAGGCGCTGATTACCAGCATCGATTGCCTGGCGCAGGCTCTGCGCGGCGAAACGGGCACGCGAATCACGCTGAACTAGTCGTTCGTAGCTAAATAGAAAGAAGGGCCACCCCTCGCTAGGGGTGGCCCTTCCATTTATGCCTTTTGGCAGGGAACTAACTCAGACGCGGCCGTCCTGAGCGTAGCTCCAGCCGGGCTGACCGAAACGCTTGTCGGGGCTGGCATCCCTGACAGAGTCGTAATCAACCCACAGCAGGTCCATCGGCTCCTGGGTGCCCGGCTTGCAAACCGGTTTACCGTCGGGCCCCTTTACCCCGTTCTTGGGGCGGCCCTCTACGACGACCTTGTCGGCGCGACGGTTAAAGATATCGGTATATCCCGTGTAAACCTTGAAGCCGTAACTGCGCACCTGGTTTCCGCGGGAGTCAGTTACCTCCGGGGTAGTGAAGGTGACTGTGTAGCTACCATCGGCGTTCCTCTTACCGTTGATATTGCCGGGGATGAACTTACCGTTGGAACCGCTCACGGGAGTGGTCTTGTTAAAGGCCACAGCGCTATCCAGATTGCTTGTCACGTACTCTTGTACGTAGACCTCACGGTTTGCGGTGTTTAGCTTGCCCTCGTCGTTAGGTACCGGGATTACCTTAACGGTCCACTCCATTTCCGGCACGGTAATGCTCTTACCGTTACTCGGGAACAGGTAGTGGAAGTCGCCCTCCGCGAGAGCGGCAATGGTGCCGACATTGCGCTGGTCAACATAGATCCAGCCTTTGCCGAAGGGATTTTCGGGAACATCGACGGTAGACGCACCCACGCAGGGGGCGGCTCCCATCATCACGACTGCGGGAGCACCCCAGGCGGCGGCCTTGGCGAGTCCGCGACGGCTCAGGGGCTGCCCCTCAACCTTGTCACTATCCATTATCGTACTTACTTTCGCTATCCAAGAGCCGCGCCTCTATGCGGGGTACGACTACCAAAAGATTTGGTTTCGGACACCCGTTAATGCGTGTTCAAAACCAAGACACTCTGGGGAACTTTTCCCCAAAATGCCCAAAAAGGGCGAGAGCCCAAAGGACCCTCGCCCTTTAAGACAGGCAAGTGTTGAATCAGACGCGGCCGTCGTAATTCTCGTCGTTAGGCGCGTTAGAAGCCTCAACGGAGTCGTAATCGACTACCTGGCCGGACTTGTCCCAGCCCTTGACAATGACCTTGTCTGCGCGGCCGTTGCCGAAGATGTTGGTGATACCGGTGTAGATCTTGAAGGTGATGCGCTGGGTACCACTGCGCACATCGGACTCCACAGGCTCGGTGCAGAAGCTGATGGTCTCCACGCCGGTGGAGGGGTTGTACTTGTAGTCAAGCTGATCCAGCTTCTTACCGTTCTCAGGAGTCCAGTGCAGCTGCTTAGCGCTGCCGCCGTTGTCATCGACGTCCTCGAGGCGGAAGGGACGTTCCTTCTTATCGATCTGTCCCTTCTTGTTCGGGACCGGAACGATGGAGACCTCCCAGCACATGCGGGGGATGTTTACTTCCTTCGGCAGGTGGAAGCTGAACTCACCCTGCTTGCCGGTCGCCTGGTAACCGATGGGGCGCCCGTCAATGTGGGTCGGCTTAATACCGCGGATGGTGTTCGGGACCGGGCTGACGGCGGCGCTCGGGGCGGCACCCATCACGGTAACGGCGGGAACGGCCCAGGCCGCGGCCTTAGCGATCGAACGACGGCTTACGCCGCCTTCGACCTCGTTCAGCTTGTCTTCAGACAAAGTAGTTCTCCTTAACAGTGTTTAGCGCCCCACTCGGCCACAACGCTGTTAAACCCGCAGCGCAGGAGGCAATTAGTTCTACAACCCAGAGAGTTGTTTAATCTCAGCTTACATGCAGACAGTAATCAGAACTGTTCCAGAAAAATAAAGTGCGCACGTTCACAGGGAGAAACTCAAGGCTCCCCCTGCGAACACCCGGCAATTAGTATGGTTAGCAATGCCTAACCAACCGGAAAGGGAGCCAATGTCGGATCCGAAGCGCCCCACCCGCCCCCCGAAAGGGCAGCGCCCCACCCATCATCTACGCATCCTCGAAAAGGTTTGGGTCACCAAGGACATGGTGCGCATCGTTGCCGGTGGCGATGAGTTTTCAGACATCCTGCACAACGAATGCACCGACGCCTACGTGAAACTCCTGTTCTCCCACGACGGCACCCCGCTCACCGAACCGATTGATGCGGAGGCGCTACGCAAGGAGCGACCCGCCGAGGAATGGCCGATCACCCGCACATACACGCTGCGCCAGGTAGATAAAGAGGCACAGACCCTCACCATTGACCTGGTCACCCACGGCGAGGCCGGCGTGGCCGGCCCCTGGGCCAAGTCATGCAAGGTTGGAGACATGGTGCAGTTTGTCGGCCCCGGCGGCGCCTACTATCCCCGTCCCGAAACCCGCTGGCACGCTTTCGTAGGCGACGCCTCGGCCCTCCCCGCCATCGCCCGCTCACTGGAAGCCCTCCCCAAGGATGCGTCCGGGGTAGCGCTGATAGAAGCGAACAGCGAAGAGGAACGCATTCCACTCGCCCACCCGGAGGGCGTCGAAATCATCTGGCTAGAAGGGAACACCGGCACGGGTCGCACGGAAGAAGACATCCTCCTACTTTCTAACGCGCTCGCAGAAGCCATCGAACGGCAGCTATCCGCAGATCCGGAGCTAACGGTGGCCGACATCGCGGTGTTCGCCCACGGGGAGCGCGAAGCCATGAAGCCCATTCGCAAACTCGCAAGCCGCCTGGAACTGCCGAAAGAGAACCTGTCCCTTTCGGGGTACTGGGCGTACGGGCGCATAGAGCAGGAGTTCCAGGCCGAAAAGAAGCTGGAAATCGGCAAGGTTTAGCCCGGCAACACCATTTCGATAAAGCAAAATCGCTGTTCAGCGTAGGTTTTGGTGCGCGATAGCGCCGCCCGAGAATCGCTCGTGAGCAGCGTCACGCTCCACGAATTTGCAGCGCCGCAAAAACCCTGTAATATTGATCAGGCAAGCGAGAGATCGCGAAGCAAGAAAGGCCCTGTAGCTCAGTTGGTTAGAGTGCCGCCCTGTCACGGCGGAGGTCGCCGGTTCAAGCCCGGTCAGGGTCGCTGACAGAAAACGCCCCGAACGAAAGTTCGGGGCGTTTTCGTTGCCCGCTGCGTTCCCCGCACGCCGCCCCACGCTCTCCCCGCCGCGTCACCCTCAGGCTGCTCCGCGCTCTCCCCTAAATCTTTTCTGGCCCACAGAATCTTTTCCAGCCCACAGAATCTCTTCCAGCCCACAGAATCTCTTCCGGCCCGCAGAGTCTTTTCCAGCCTGCGCCACCGGGTAGGCGCCCGCCTCCCGCCCACTCTCACGTTGAGGTGCACTAAGTGCTGTTTACCCCCACACCCTTACGTTTGGGTGCACTAAACGCTGCGAAAACGCGGTTTAACCCCCAAGAAGTGCACCCAAACGTAAGGGGCAACCAAAACTGCACCTAAACGTAACCCCCCACGCCTCTCTCACCCACGCCCACATCCATGCCCATGCCCATGCCCATATCCACCCGCGCCATACCCCTCGCCCCCTTCCCCTAACACCCCATCTCCACTTCCTCCTCACAACCTTCCCCTAACACCCCTCATTCCCTCGCACCTTCTTCTCAACTCGTTACACCATCACCGCAACGCCTCTTTCGCCGCGCTTTGTCGTGCGTTTTCTCTGCACACCGCCACCTCCGTTTCACCCCCTGCCCACCCAATCCGCCCAGCAGCTTCGCTCGCTCACGTCCCAGGTTTCGGCGTTACCGCGCGGCGATTATTTATATGCGTCACACGAGTTTTGTCTCCGCCTGTGAGTCGTGTAGAGTTTTCTTTGTTCGCCACGGCGAGCACGGCTCTGTAGCTCAGTTGGTAGAGCGTTCGACTGAAAATCGAAAGGTCACCGGATCGACGCCGGTCGGAGCCACTGAACCCCCTCGCGTAGCTTCTACATCGCGGGGGTTTTCTTTTGCCCAAAAACCGGCCATCCCCCGCCTTTCCCCCGATGCCTCATCCTTCTCCGCGACGCCTCAGCCTTCGCCCTCATACCTAAGGCACTAGCGCATCCCTTTTCGCGCGCACCGCCCCCCCCCCGTTTCCCGACCCTAGACATTGACGTGACGCTCAGGTGCAGTTTTGGTTGTGCCTTACGTTTGGGTGCACTTCTTGGGGGTTAAACCGCGTTTTCGCAGCGTTTAGTGCACCCAAACGTAAAGGGGTGGGGGTGAACAGCACTTAGTGCACCTCAACGTCACTCCTTGCCACTCCTTCCCGCGTTCCCCTCACCTCTCCGTTCTCTCTCCCCCACCTTCCCGCTGCCCCTTTCCCCCTCGCCTCCCCCGTTGCCCCTCTCCTACTCCTTCTCTCCCCCCCCCTCCCGTTCCCCGTCATTTCTCCCAGTCCCCCTTTCCCCAGCCCCAGTCCCCGCCCCGGCAAGGCAAGCCGGTAAACGCCCGGCAGAACGCACAGGGAAACCCTCGCCCCTCCCAGTCCGGCACTATCCTGTAAAAACAGGATCACTCAGTTTGGAGGCCCGCTTGTCCCCGCTCACCGCTTCTCTCATGGCTATCGGCGTCGGTTCCGCAGCCGGGCTACGCCCCTATTTCACCGCGTTCATGCTTGCCGCGTTCGGCATGGCCGTCCCCGCCTACGGGCCGGAGTTTTTGCAAAGCACCGCAGGCAGCATTCCCGAAACGATCGCCAACCCCTGGGTCCTGGGAATCAGCGGCGCGCTGGCCTTCGCTGATCTGGTGATCGATAAGATCCTGGGCATTAACCTGCCGATGGAGGCGATTAACCAGTTCTTGCGCCCGATCCTCGGCGCGCTGCTGGGGGCCCAGCTCGGGGCGGAGGCGGGGCCGACGATGGCCGTTGTGACGGCCCTGCTCGGTGGCGGCGCAGCAGCCCCCGTCAGCATTGGCAAGGGCGCCGTCACGGCCGGAATGACCGCTATCTTGCCGGAGCCGATAAGCCAGGTGCTGCGCAGTCTGGGCGAGGACGCCGCCGCCCTAGTGTTGGTGGTGGCTGCGGTGATGGCCCCGCTGCTTGCGGCGCTGCTCGGAATAGTCCTGGTGGTCGCGGCGGTATTCCTGTTCCTAATGATCCAGCGCGCTCTGCGCTCGCTAAGCAAAACCCACACCGCCCGCGCCTCCTCACCGTTGCGGTAGTCCCATTCGTTAGCACCATTCGTTAGCCCCGCATAGCGGCGCGCCAGTTTTACGATCTTTCAGGGCACAGCCGCACCCCTCGCGTATGCTGGGTCACACCCCCGTAGCGAGGAGCCCAGATGAGTCACGAAAACCCCGATCTAGCTATCGCCCAGGCGGCGGATGTCCGCCCCATTACCGAAATCGCTGAACGTGCGGGAATCCCCGCCGAAGCCCTAATTCCCTACGGCAAGACCAAGGCCAAAGTAGACGCGGAACTGGCCACCTCGGCAAGTTCCCGCGCCGGTTCCCTGGTGCTGGTCACCGCTATCTCCCCCACCCCGGCGGGCGAAGGCAAGTCCACCGTTACCGTCGGCCTGGCCGACGCCCTGAACCTGCGCGGCAGGAACACGATGGTGGCGCTGCGAGAGCCCTCGCTCGGCCCCGTCATGGGCATCAAGGGCGGTGCGGCAGGCGGCGGCCACGCCCAGGTGGTGCCGATGGAGGACATCAACCTGCACTTCACCGGGGATCTGCACGCGATCACCGCGGCGAACAACACCCTGTCGGCCCTGATCGATAACCACCTGCACCAGGGCAACGAACTGGGACTGGACCCGCGCCGCATCACCTGGAAGCGCGTGGTGGACATCAACGACCGGGCGCTGCGCCACGTCACCGTGGGCCTCGGCGGGCCTTTACAGGGCGTGCCGCGCGAGGACGGCTTCGACATCACCGTGGCCTCCGAGATCATGGCGGTGCTCTGCCTGGCCAGCGATATCAACGATCTGCAGCGGCGTCTCGGGGAAATCCTGATCGGCTACCGCTACGACCGCACCCCGGTGCAGGTGAAGGACCTCAAGGTGGAGGGTGCGCTCACCCTGCTACTGAAGGACGCGATCAACCCGAACCTGGTGCAGACTCTGGGCGGCACTCCGGCGCTGGTGCACGGCGGCCCGTTTGCGAACATCGCGCACGGCTGCAACAGCATTCGCGCCACCAACCTGGCGCGGGGCCTGGCCGACACGGTGGTTACCGAGGCCGGCTTCGGTGCTGACCTGGGCGCGGAGAAGTTCCTGGACATTAAGGCCCGCTACGGGGATTTCGCTCCCGATGCGGTGGTTGTGGTGGCCACGGTGCGCGCGCTCAAGCATCACGGCGGCGTGGCGAAGGACGAACTGACGCAGGAAAACGTGCCCGCCATGTTGGAGGGCACCGCGAACCTGGCGCGCCACCTGGAAACGGTGGGCAAGTTTGGCCTGGAGCCGGTGGTTGCCGTGAATCGTTTCCCGAGCGATACCGAGGCGGAGCTGGATGCGCTGCTGAACTGGTGCCGCGAGCGCGGAGTGCGCGCGGCCCTGACCGAGGTCTGGGCCAAGGGTGGCGAGGGCGGCCTGGAACTCGCCGACCAGGTGCTTGAGGTGGCCGCCCAAAAGCACGATTTCCGCCACCTGTACGATCCGGCCGAGGGCGTGGAGGCTTCGCTGAACACCCTGGCCCGCGAGGTCTACGGTGCGGACGGGGTGCAGTTCACCGACAGCGCGCCGCTGAAACTGCGCCAGCTCAAGAAGCACGGCTGGGACCGGCTGCCGGTCTGCGTGGCGAAGACTCAGTATTCGTTCTCCGACGATCAGTCGCTGCGCGGCGCGCCGAGCGGGCACACCCTGCACGTGCGCGATCTGGTGCCGAAGCTGGGCGCCGGGTTTGTGGTCGCCATCACGGGATCGATTATGACGATGCCGGGGCTCCCCAAGGAGCCCGCCGCGCTACGCATGGGCGTGGATGAAAACGGGCAGGCCATCGGCCTGTTCTAGGTGATTTAGGAACGCGTTTTCGGGCGGGCAAGCTCTTCCTTGCCCGCCCGTTCGCTGCCCGTGTACCACCCTCGGAGCCAAAATAATTAACCTTTTCGTTAACTAAATAGGCTCCACTTACTACCGGGTAATTAGCCCCCCGCAACGTAAAGTGAGCACTATGTCGATGGCAACACCCCCCTTTTCGTCCGCCCCGAGCCTGCCCGAGGTCGATCCGAACGATCCCGTGGTTAAGCGTCAGGTGCGTGCATTTGGCCTGTGGGACTGGGGGATCTCAGCATTCAATTCGGTGATCCTGACGTTCGTTTTCGTCACCTACCTAACGAACGCCGTCTCTACCGCGGGGCTGACGGACCCGGAGGCGATCACCGCCGCCAAAGACAGCGCCTCCACCACCCTCGCCACCAGCCAGATGGTCGGCTCCCTGCTGATCGCGCTTCTCGCACCCCTGCTGGGTGGGTTGGCCGACACGGGCGGCATGCGCAACGTGTTCCTTAACCTGTTCACCATCGGCACGGCGGGCAGCATCGCGCTGATGGCTTTCATTGCGCCGCATCCCTCGTATCTGTTGGCGGGCTGCATCCTGATCTCGCTCGCGCTCGTGTTTTCCGAACTCGCGGCGGTTTTCTCAAACTCCGTGCTGCCGCAGATTTCCGACGAAAACAACCGTGGCCGCGTTTCCGGCAATGCCTGGGCGCTCGGCTACTTCGGTTCCATCATCTGCCTGGTGCTGGTGCTCATCGGCTTCGTCATGCCGAACGACGGCCTGCTCGGTATCACTACCGACGAATCCTGGAACCTGCGCGCTATCCCGATTTTCGTGGCGGTATGGATTTTGGTGTTCACCCTGCCGCTG
The DNA here is from genome assembly GCA_019218375.1 of Dermabacteraceae bacterium TAE3-ERU5. Lineage (GTDB taxonomy): Bacteria > Actinomycetota > Actinomycetes > Actinomycetales > Dermabacteraceae > TAE3-ERU5. The sequence goes on along the minus strand of JAHUUK010000007.1, from coordinate 36,976 downwards.
ATGCTGCGCGCTCCTGCCTCCCCCAAGGACCCGAACGCCCCGTCCTGGAACGCCATCGATGGCTACGTACAGATCGCAAGGCACCTCAAGCGCATGGCGCGCGAGGAGCCGGTGACCCTGAAGTACCTGATCGCTTCGGCCGTCTACCGCGACGGCCTAGGTGCGATCTTCAGCCTGGCAGGCGTCATCGCGGCGGCCGCCTACGGCTTCGACACCACCGAAACCATCCTGTTCGGCATCGCCGCCAACCTGGTGGCCGGCTTCGGCGTCTACCTGGGCGGCAAGATCGACGATCTGCTCGGCCCCCGCATCGTGATCATCGGCGGCCTCGTCTCCATCCTCGCCGTCGGCATCATGATTCTGGCTATCGACGCGAAGGCCATGTTCTGGGTCGGTGGCCTCATGCTGAGCTTCTTCGTCGGCCCGATCCAGTCGGCCTCTCGCACCCTGCTCACCCGCCTTTCCCTGCCGGGACACGAAACCGAAGACTTCGGCCTCTACGCCACCACGGGGCGCGCGCTCGGGTTCCTCGGCACCTCCGCATTCGCGATCACCGTCTCACTCTTCGGCGCGACCCGCATGGGCATCGTCGGCATCATGGTGGTCATGGCCGTGGGCCTGGCCATGTTCTCCCTGATCAAGCTCGGTGAGGACGGCCACGGCTCGCACCAGCGCGCCAAGCGGGAGCAGCAGGAGGCCTGACCCGCACGCAAACGCGATACAGGGGCCGCCCAGGTATGACACCGGGGCGGCCCCTGCATATTTGGCCCCTATATGTTTCTGCGCGCCGTAACTGCTACAGCTTGGTCAGCGGCGCGTAGCGCAGCAGCAGGCGCTTTCGCCCGTGAGGTTCCCGGAACACGACCTCAACCTGGGTCTTTTCTCCCTGACCGCTAACGGCGGCGACTGTCCCCATGCCGAACGAATCGTGCGTCACGCGATCGCCGACCGCGAGCGAAACTATCGCGTCGGCGCGCTTGGCGGGGCGGCCGGAGCCGAACGAGGGGCGCGAGACGTCGCGCCTGCCAAAACCGGGGGTGACGCCGGTGACCGACGGGCCGCGCCGGGCCTGCTGTTCACCGTAGCCGCCGTAGCTGCCGCCGTAGGACGAGCCTCCGGCGCGTGCCACGTGCAGCGTTTCCTCCGGGATATCTTCCAGGAAGCGTGAGGCCGGGAAGAACTGCGTACCGCCCCAGGCGCTGCGCATCTGCGCGCGGGTGATGAAGAGCCGCTGGCGTGCGCGGGTAAGGCCGACGTATGCCAGTCGGCGCTCTTCCTCGAGCTGCTGCGGATCGGCCAGGCTGCGCTGGTGCGGGAACGTGCCGTCCTCCATGCCGGTCAGGAACACGACCGGGAACTCCAGGCCCTTCGCGGTATGGAGCGTCATCAGGGTGACGTACTGTTCTTCTTCCCCTGGAATCTGGTCGGAGTCGGCCACCAGGGAAACCTTTTCCAGGAACTGCGCTACCGGCCCCAGTTCGTCTTCGTTTTCTTCTTCACCGGCGAATTCGCTCGCGGCGGCCTCTGCCGCGCGAAGCTGATCCTCGAACTCTGCCGCCACGGAAACCAGTTCGGCCAGGTTTTCCAGCCGGGATTCGTCCTGCGGATCGTCGCTGTTTTGCAGGCTTGCGTAGTAGCCGCTGCTGCGCAGAATCTCATCCAACAGTTCGGAGGGGCCGACGCCCTCGCGTAGTTTTTCGCGCAGCTGCGCAATGAGTTCGTTGAACTTGCGGATCGCGCCGAGGGAGCGGGTGGCGAGGCCGGGGGCGTGTTCGGCGGCGGCGAGCGCCTGCGCGAATCCGATGCGTTGCTGTTCGGCGTAGACCGCTATCGCGGCCTCCGCCCTGTCCCCGATGCCGCGCTTGGGCACGTTCAGGATGCGGCGCAGGTTGATTTCGTCGTCGGGGTTGAGCAGCACCCGCAGGTAGGCGATCGCGTCCTTGACTTCGCGGCGTTCGTAGAAGCGGGTGCCGCCTACCACCTTGTAGGGGATACCGACGCGCAGCAGCTGGTCTTCGAGGGCGCGCGATTGCGCGTTGGCGCGGTAGAACACCGCCACCTCTCCGGCTTTGCGCCCCTCGTCCAGCAGGGCGTCTATCTGCTGGCAGATGTAGCGGGCTTCTCCGCGGTCGTCGTCGGCCACGTAGAGGGTGATTTTTTCGCCCTCGCCGTGATCGGTCCAGAGGTTCTTTTTGCGGCGGCCCTGATTAACGGAGATAACGGCGTTGGCGGCGCTGAGGATGTTTTGGGTGGAACGGTAGTTCTGTTCCAAAACGATGGTGCGTGCGCCGGGGTAGTCTTCCTCGAATTCGACGATGTTGCGGATCGTCGCGCCACGGAAGGCGTAGATCGACTGGTCGGAATCGCCCACCACGGTCAGGTCTACGTCCGGGCTGGGGCCGATTAGTTCGCGGATCAGGGCGTACTGGGCGTGGTTGGTGTCCTGGTATTCGTCCACCAGCACGTGCGGGAAGCGGCGGCGGTAGTTTTCCGCGATTGCCGGGTGCTGCCTAAATAGGTGCACGACCAGGCCGATCAGGTCGTCGAAATCTACCGCGTTGGCCTGGTGCAGGCGTTCCTGGTACTGGCTGTAGATGCGAGAAAGCACCCGCTCGAACGGGTTCTTCGCCTTCTCGGCCTCGGCCACGTAGTCATCGCTGCTGACGAGGTCGTTTTTCAGGCTTGAGATGCGGGAGGAGATGGCGCGCGGCGGATGCTGCTTGCTGTCTACGTTCAGGTCTTTGCAGATGGACGTGATCAGCCGCAGGGAGTCGGCGGAATCGTAAATGGTGAAGGTGCTGCGCATGTCGAGCGCGGCGGCTTCGGCCCGCAGGATGCGCACGCAGGCGGAGTGGAAGGTGGAAACCCACATGTGGCGAGCCTCCGGCCCCACCAGGGCGGCCACCCTTTCCTTCATTTCCGCGGCAGCCTTGTTGGTGAAGGTGATCGCGAGGATCTGCCCGGCGTAGGCTTCGCCGGTGGCCAGGAGGTGGGCGATCCGGTGGGTGAGGACGCGGGTCTTTCCCGATCCCGCGCCCGCCACGATGAGCAGCGGGCCACCCCTGTGTTCGACGGCCTCTCGCTGCGGGCCGTTCAGGCCCTCTACCAGAGACGCGATTCGCTGACCGGCGCCAACAAAAGAATCACGTTCGTCCGGCGGTAGCCATTCTTCTTCCGGCGACTGCCAGCCGTCGTCTTCCGGCTCCTGGCCCAGGTGGGCCAGGTTGTCCGGCAGGGAGAGGTCGTCAAACAGGGAGGGCATGCCGTTAAATCACATTCCGAGCTGGAAAACGCCCACGAACACGTTGGCCACGATGGCCGCCGGGATCGCGTACCAGACCAGGGTCGGGGTCTCTTCCTGGCGGCTCTTAGCCACGAAGGCCGCGCCGGTCGTGATGAGGGCGAACAGCAGCTTGATGGTGTAGAACAGGTGGCCGCTGCCGCTGATCGGGCCGAGCGACATCGCGACGATCATGGCCAGAATGCCGAATACCAGCGCGCCGCCCGCGGCATGCGCGATGGCGGGCGAGGGCTTGCGGGTTTTCACCGCAACGGCCCAGGCGCCGAGGGTGATGGCCCAGCAGAGTAGGTGCAGGGAAACAAAGATACCTAGAAGAACGTTCATAGCTACCTAGTCTAGGGTTTGGGTATGGCCCCGTTCAGCGAGTCTCGCAGAGAGATGCTCTCTCGCGTCGGCAAACTCACCGTCGCGCTGGGAGCGGCCTCACTGTTGGCGCAGCCGACCACCCCGCGCAGGGCTGCCGCGGCCAGGCAGTGGCTGCTGCGCAGCGGCGGCGTGGCCCGCTTACGCGACGGTTCGCTCGCGCCCCTGCCGGGCCGTGCGCTCGGGGACTACGACCCCCGTAGCGCATACGGCGGCACCGTTTCCGATCTGGCACCTAAGCAGCGCGAAAACGTGGCAGATTCCGCCCTGGCCGCAACCGCCGACTTCCCGAACCTGCCCGACGCACTACAGCCGATGCTGCGCCAGGCCGTGGCCGACCTGGACGCGCTCACCCTGCCCAGCGGCTTCGTTTACGCCTCCTGGCCTTCCTACTGGCGCTATCACTGGCCGCGAGACGCCGCTTTCGCGGCGGTGGCCCACGCGCTGCTCGCGCCGGGCGCGCCTGCGCAGGCCGACAGGGCGGTGAAAATCCTAGAGACTTCCGCAGCCTGCGTCGGCCCCGGCGGAGAGATGCCCGCCAGGCTGGCCCGCCCCGGCTCCTGCGCCGTTCCGGACTCCCGCCCCGCACAAAACGACGGCCCCGGCTGGAGCGCCTGGGCACTGTTCCAGGTGGCAGCAGCCCTGACGCCGGAAAACCGCTCCCGCCTGCGACCCCGCCTGCTGGCGCTGCAAGAAACGTTCGCGTCCGCGCTGCTGGCGCTGCGCGCACCGGGAAAGTACCTGCCGCGTTCTTCGCCCGACTACTGGGAGGTGCCGGAAAAGCACCTCACGCTGGGGATCGCGGGCCCCTACGCGGCGGGGGTGGCCTCATGCGCGGCGACCGCTCGCCTGCTGGGCGGCGGTAACGCCCTGGGCGATCTCCCGGCGCGCAGCCGGGAGGCGCTGGATAGGGATTTCGCTCCCTACGGCTACCGGCGGCGGGCGCGTTTCCTTTCGGGGCGCGACGCGGTGGTAGCGACCCTGCTGCCGCCCTTCGCGGCTGCCACCCCGGAACGCCTGGCGGCGTTGCGGGCAACCTTGCAAGAGATCGCCGTGCCGGTGGGCGGCGTACGCCCCGGCACTTTCTGGCACGACCGCGCCACTTCCTGGACTCCCGCGCTCAGCCTGCTCACCGTGGCGCAGGCGCAAGAACCGCAAATGCGCACCCAGGCCCTGGCAAACCTTTCTTTCCTGGCTGAACATTTGACCGCCGCCGGGAGCCTGCCGGAGAAGATAAACGCCTCTGCCCTGCCTGCCGGGGTAGCGCCGCTTACCTGGACCTGCGCAAACGTGATCATCTGCGCACACACATTGGGAAAGGCCCAGCTACCCGTGCCATCATTTTCGGGATGACTTTTTCTCACGATCCGCACCCGGCACCGCCCGCGGAGAAGCTGCTCACCTCGGTTCTTTCCCAGGAAGCCCCCTCCCGCGCGCGGCTGGCGGTGCGTGCCTGCCTGACCCTGGCCCTGCTGGCCGTGTTTTTCGTTTGGGCGCTGCCTGCGCTGACCGGCGCTAACTGGACGGAGATCGGCGCGGCGCTGGCAACCGTTTCGCTTCCCGAGCTGTCGCTGCTGTTGCTGCTCGCGCTGGCCACCCCGCTCGCCTATTCGCTGACGATTCGCGCTGGCTTCGGCCTCACCTATCCGCAGGCCTTTCGCCAGCAGGCGGGCGCGTCGGCGCTGGCCGTGGCGCTCCCCATGGGCAGCGTGTTCGCCCTGTTTTACACGGTGGTGATCCTGCGCCCGCTCGGTAAGTTGCGCATCGCCACCGGCATCATCATGACTTCCCTGGCTGACCTCTGCATCACGGCGCTGCTGCCGCTGCTGGGCCTGGCCGCGCTCGCGCTCGGGGGCAATCCGCAGTTGCAGGGGGGCGTTACGTTCGCCGCCCTCGCTTTCGCCCTCCTAACCCTGCTGCTCGTCGGGGTGCTTTCTGCCGCCGTGTTCTCGCGCCGTTGCTTCACCGCCCTGGCGCGGCTGGCCGACGCGGGGGCCGATAACCAAAAGAACAGTAGCGCCCTGTTAAGCGCGCGCGAACACGCCTACGCCACCGTGCAGGGCCGGCTCCCCGAGCTGTTCGCTGGGCCGCTGCTGGTGCGCGTGGCAGAGTTCGTCATGTTCTGGCTCTGCCTGCACATCTACGGGGTGGCCCCGGATCCATTCACGCTGCTGGCGGTGTTCTCGCTGGGACGCCTGCTGGCCCTGGTGCCGCTCACCCCGCACGGCCTGGGTTTCTCCGAAACCGGCACCGCAGCCGCACTGGTGGCGCTCGGTTTTGCACCCGCCACCGCGGTGGCCGCACTGCTGCTGTTCGCGCTGGTTAATCTCGGCGTGCAGGTCCTGCTCGGCGGCATCGTCGGAGCCGCTACCGGGCTGCGCCCGGTGGTGAAGAATTGAGCGAGGCCCACGGCTACCCGGCGCTTCCGCGAATCGCTGGCTGGTCGTTCCTGCCCCTTTCCTGGCTCGCGCGGCTGCCTTCCGCGATGCTGCCCATCGGCTCCCTCACCCTGGTCTATACGGCTACCGACTCCGCCACCCTGGCGGGCATCGCCTCGGGTGCGGTCGGGGCGGGCACCGCTGTCGGCGCGCCCCTGCTCGGCATGGCGGTAGACAGGTGGGGGCAGCGGCGCGTGCTGTTGCCCGTCGGCCTGCTGTCGGCACTGGCACTACTGCTCACGGTGAGCGCCACCGTGTTTAATTGGGCGTTTTCGTTCACCGTCGCCGGTTGTTTCCTGGCCGGGTTCACCACCCCGCAGATCCCGGTGATGGTGCGCGCCCGCTGGCTGGCATTGATCGCCGAGCATCCGCGCGGCGGGACTGAATGGGGAACGAAAACCACCTCCGCCGCGCTCAGCTACGAATCCATGGCCGACGAACTCAGTTACGTGGCTGGCCCGGTGCTAGTGGGCGTGATCGCCTCGCTGAGCTCCCTTGGCGGGCCGCTGACCGTGGCCGCCGTCCTGACCGCCGCCGGGACCGCCTGGTTTGCGCTGCATCGCACCGCGCCTAAGCCCGCGCCGCGCCCGGAACCGGGGGCGGAAGTTACCGCAAAGCCACGCCTCCCCCTGGCGGCCTACGTACCCGTGCTGGGCATGCTTACGCTGGGAGCGTTCTTCGGCTCCATGCTGACGGTAGTTTCGGCTTTCGCGAAGAGCCACGGGGACGCCTCCCAGGCGGGCCTGCTGTACGGGGCCATGGGGATCACGTCGGCGGTATTCGCGCTGGCGATGGTGAAGGTGCCCGATTCCGTGCCCTATCCACTGCGCTGGCTGGTCACGGCGGCGTTCATCGGCACCGCCGCCTGCCTGCTGCCGCTGGTGGATCGAGTATCCACCCTGGGTATCATCATGGCGCTGATCGGCATAGGCATCGGGCCGGTCATGGTAACCATGTTTTCGCTGGTGAGCGAGGTTTCCCCACCGCAGCGCTACAGCTTAGCGCTGACGTTGATGTCCGCCGCACTGGTCACCGGGCAGGCGTTTGCGGCCCCCATCGCGGGACGCATCGTGGACGCGGCCGGGGTTGCGACGGCGGCCTGGGCTCCCGCCGTTTGCGCCGCCACGCTCACCCTCTGCGGGGCGGCAGCGCTCAGGCTCTCTCGCTCTGCTTTACGCGATAAGTGAAACGTTTCTCTGAGAATGTTTTCCACATCCGCAGATATGCGGTAACCTTAGAGACTGATACGAGCAGCTAACGTAGTCTTTAATGACAGGGGGTCTGACCTATGGGGCGTGGCCGGCAGAAAGCCAAGCAGACCAAGGTTGCGCGGGACCTCAAGTATTACAGCCCTCCCACCGATCTCACCGCTCTTCAGCGTGAGCTCCAGGGCCAGAAAGCTACCGCCTCCGACGATCACCTTTATGACGATTACGTGGATCGGTACGCTGACGACGAAGACTAACGCCCACGCAGCATGAAAAAAGCGGCCTATAGGCCGCTTTTTTCATGCCCTTTGGGTGCTCTCGGTGAAGGAAACCTCCCGCGTATCGGGATTCCCCGGCGCAGTTATAACGCCGGGGAATCCTGCGCTTTTTACCAGCCAGCGTGCTGCCCGGTGACCACCACACTGCCGCCGTGCACGCCCTTCGCCCCCTGCACGCGCAGGCGCAGCGGATCGCTATCTGCCGCTCCGTCGGAATCAGCGTCGGCGCTTACCCTGCCGATCACCCTGCTGGGCAGGCCGCGTTCGGTGAGCAGGCGCAGCGCGGCGTCGGCACTTTCCTGCGGCACTAGCGCAACCATGCCGATCCCCATGTTGAGGGTCTGTTCCAGATCGAGCTGGGGCACCCCGCCCCAGCCGGAAACGGCGGCGAACACTTCCCCCGGCTGCCAGGTGGTTCTTTCGATGCGGGCGCACAGCCCCGCCGGAATCACCCTGGCCAGGTTAGCGGCCAGGCCGCCCCCGGTGATGTGGCTGAGGGCGTGCACCTCAATGCCCGCTTCCAGCAAAGCCAGCATGTCGCGGCTGTAGATACGGGTGGGCTGCAGCAGTTCCTCCCCCACGGTGCGGCCGAAGCCGTCGTGGTGCTTTTCCAGGGAAATCCCGGACTCCGCAATGGTGGCGCGCACCAGGGAATACCCGTTCGAATGCAGCCCGGAAGAATCCATACCCAAAACTACGTCCCCCGCGCGCACCCGTTCGGGTCCGAGCAGTTCGGCGGCTTCAACCACGCCGAACGCCGCACCGGCGACGTCGTATTCGTCGGCCGCAAGCAGCCCTGGATGTTCGGCTGTTTCGCCGCCCACCAGCGGGCAGCCCGCCATTTCACAGCCGGTGGCGATGCCGCGCACGATGTCGGCGATGCGTTCCGGCACCACCTTGCCGCAGGCAATGTAGTCGGTCATGGCCAGGGGGCGGGCACCGCACACCACGATGTCGTCCACCACCATCGCCACCAGATCCTGGCCGATAGTGTCGTGAATATCCAGGGTTTGTGCGAGCGCCACCTTGGTGCCTACACCGTCCGTGCTGGAAGCGAGCAGGGGCCGGTTGTAGTTTTTAAGCGCGCTCGCATCGATCAGCCCGGCGAAAGCACCGATACCGCCCAGCACGGTAGCGTCATGGCTGCGCGCCACGGCCTCCCGCATGAGGGCCACGGCGCGGTCGCCAGCCTCCGTGTCCACGCCCGCATCGCGGTAGGTGATAGCCATTTAGCAGCCTTTCTTTTCCAAAACGTTCTTACCCAGCAGGGTCGGCTCCGGCAACGGGATCGGGTAACTACCGCTGAAGCAGGCGGTGCAGAGCGAGCTTTCCTCCTGCCGCGTGGCCCGCACCATTCCCTGGCGGCTGATATAGCCCAGGGAATCCGCGCCGATCATCGCGCAAACCTCGTCCACGTCGGCACCGTTCGCCACCAGTTCCTTACGGTCGGCGAAGTCGATACCGTAATAGCAGGGCCAAAGCACGGGCGGCGATGAAATGCGCACGTGTACCTCGCTCGCACCCGCGTCGCGCAGCATCTTCACCACGGCCCGCTGGGTGTTACCGCGCACGATCGAATCATCCACCACCACCAGGCGCTTTCCCGCAATCACCTCGCGTAGCGGGTTCAGTTTCAGGCGGATACCGAGCTGACGGATCGTTTGCGAGGGCTGGATAAAGGTGCGCCCCACGTAGGCGTTCTTCACCATGCCCTGCCCGTAGGGGATGCCCGATTCCTGCGCGTAACCGATGGCGGCGGGAGTCCCCGATTCCGGGGTGGGAATCACCAGGTCGGCCGCAACCGGGTGTTCGCGCGCCAACTGCCGCCCCATCTCTACGCGGGACTCGTTCACGCTGCGCCCACCGAGCTGGGTGTCGGGCCGCGCCAGATAAACGTGCTCAAACACGCAGCCGCGCGGCTCAGGCACCAGCACCTGCCGTGAGCGCACCCCGGAGGCGTTAATGACCAGCATTTCGCCGGGTTCTACGTCCCGCACATAGGTGGCGCCGCAGATATCCAGGGCGGCGCTTTCGCTGGCCACCACCCAGCCGCGCTCCAGTTTGCCGAGCACCAGCGGCCGGATCCCCTGCGGATCGCGGGCGGCGTAGAGGCAGTCCTCCTCCATCACCACGAAACAGTAGGCACCGCGTAAGAAAGGCAAAAGGCCCGCCAGAACGTCTTCTAGCGAGCCGGGGGCATCAAGCAGGGCGGTAACCAGGGCGGTATCGGTGGTGTTGCCACGCGCGATCTCGCCACGGCGACTGGCCCCGCCGCGTGCATCCAGCATGGCGCGCAGTTCGGCGGTATTAACCAGATTGCCGTTGTGCGCCAGGGCTACCGTGCCCTCTCCCCTGGTTCCCAGGGTGGGCTGGGCGTTCTGCCAAGTCGAACCGCCGGTGGTCGAATAGCGCACATGGCCGATGGCAACGTGTCCGTTGAGGGAGCCGAGGGCGGCCTCGTCGAACACCTGGGATACCAGGCCCATGTCTTTATAGACGCGGATGTGGCTGCCGTTCCCGGTCGCAATCCCGGCGGATTCCTGGCCGCGATGCTGTAGGGCGTACAGGCCGTAGTAGGTCAGTTTCGAGACTTCCTCGCCGGGTGCATAGACACCATAGACACCGCAGGCATCCTGGGGCCCTTTTTCGCCGGGGAGAAGGTCGTGCGTTAAAAGTCCGTCACCTCGTGGCACATGTTAATCATGCCACAAGCGATAGCCGCTGGGGAGGCTATTCAGATTTTTGTTTGCCCCGTGCCCGGTTGAACATACGCTCCGCCAAATAATCCCATAGCGCAGCCAGTGCGCCGACCAGCAGGGAGCCGACGAAAGCGCCCGTCAGCAACAGCACCAACAGGGTCGTCCCCGTCGGTTCGCCCGCCGCAAACCCCCACGCCAGCATGGCCACGGCGCCCAGCACGGCCCCTACCAGGGTGAAGGTGCCGATGCGCGGCGAGCGCCTGCCCGTCGCCACGTATGCGTTTGCGCCCGTGCTTTTCTTATCGTCACCGCTCATGCCGCGTCCCTTCCTATCAGGGGTAGTAGGTCACCAATATCGGAGCGTTCGCCGCTCGCGCTTACCCGGCCCGCACCCACCGCGTCGGCCCAGGAAACATTCCCTAGCACCAGCTGCAGCCAGGTTTGCGGATCGCATTCCACGACCGCGGGCGGGGTGCCGCGCGTGTGGCGCACCCCGGCTATCGCCTGGGTTACGCCGTAGGGCGGCACGCGAACCTCCACCGCCCCGCCGGGATGGCGTTCGGATAGCAGTTGCAGGCTGTAGCGCACCGCAGTGGCGGTTACGCTGCGGGAGGTTTCTCCCGTGGCCCAGGCGCGCAGCGCGGCCCGGCCATCCTGCGGGTCTATCTGTTTTCTGCTCACGGCAGCAGCGGGTGCCGCTGCACGATGGCCTCGCGGCCGGGGCCGACGCCGATCGCGGAGATGCGGCAGCCGGAGAGCTCCTCCAGGCGCAGCACGTAATCCTGCGCGGTTTGCGGCAGGTCGGAGAACTCGCGTACCCCGGTGATGTCCTCGCTCCAGCCCGGCATGGTTTCGTAGACGGGCTTCGCGTGGTGGAACTCGGTCTGGGTCATCGGCATCTGGTCGTACACCTTGCCGTCTACGTCGTAACCGACGCAGATCGGGATCTCGTCGATGCCGGTCAGCACGTCGAGCTTGGTCAGGAACAGGTCGGTGAAGCCGTTGACGCGGCTCGCGTGGCGCGCCATCAGGGCGTCGTACCAGCCGCAGCGGCGGGGACGGCCGGTGTTTACCCCGAACTCGCCGCCGGTCTTTTGCAGGAACTCGCCCCATTCGTCGAACAGTTCCGTCGGGAACGGCCCCGCGCCGACGCGGGTGGTGTACGCCTTGACGATGCCGATCACGCGGTCGATGCGGGTCGGCCCGACTCCGGCCCCGGTGCAGGCGCCGCCCGCCGTCGGGTTAGAGCTGGTCACGAACGGGTAAGTGCCGTGGTCGACGTCCAGGAAAGTGGCCTGACCGCCCTCGAACAGGACAGTTTCGCCGCGATCCAGCGCGTCGTTGAGCAGACGGGAGGAATCCACCACGAGGGGGCGGAGGCGATCGACGTAGCTGAGGAAGTATTCCACCATCTCGTCGACGTCCACGGCGCGGCGGTTGTACAGCTTGACCAGCAGTTCGTTCTTCTGACGCAGCGCGCCCTCGATCTTCTGGCGCAGGATCGACGGATCGAACACGTCCTGCACACGGATACCGAGGCGGCCCACCTTGTCCATGTAGGTCGGGCCGATACCGCGCCCGGTGGTGCCGATGGCGCGCTTGCCGAGGAAGCGTTCCGTCACCTTATCCAGGGTCTGGTGGTAGGGGGCGACCAGGTGCGCGTCGGCGCTGACCCTGAGCCGCTGCGCATCCAGGCCGCGCGCCTGCAGCGCGTCCATCTCCTGGAAAAGCGCCTCCAAGTTCACCACCACGCCGTTCCCGATGACGGGGGTGGCGTTTTCGGACAGGATCCCGGCGGGCAGGAGCTTCAGCTCAAACTTTTCCCCGCCGACGACCACGGTGTGCCCGGCGTTGTTGCCGCCGTTCGGCTTCACCACGTAATCAACGTGGGGGCCGAGCAGGTCGGTGGCCTTACCCTTGCCTTCGTCGCCCCACTGGGCGCCGACGATCACGATTGCAGGCATGTCAGATTCCTGGTCCTTTCGAGATGAACCACTAGATCCTACCAACCGGTTAAGGAAAACGTCCTGGCTATCCCGGTTGCAAGGGAAGAAGCCCCAAACGTTTTGGGTTGGTGGACGGTGATTGAGGCGCTTTGCCCGGCGTTAGCCGAGCGGGTTTTCCTGCGCGTAGGCGGCATCGCAATCGTGCAGGAACGCGGCAATCCGGGTGACTTCCTCTTCTTCGTTGATCGCAGCCGCTGCCCTGCCGAGCGCAGCCAGCGCGCGCAGGAAGCCCCGGTTTTGCGGGTGGCGATAAGGCACGGGGCCCTGCCCGCGCCAGCCGGAACGGCGCAGCGCATCCAGGCCGCGGTGATAGCCGACGCGCGCGTACGCGTAGGCGGCGATCGGGTCTTCTCCCGCCAGCGCATCCTCCGCCAGCACGGCCCAGGCCAGGCTCGAAGCCGGGTGCAGCGCAGCCTGTTCCCGCGCTACGGCGGGGCTTTCTTCCGTTCCCAGCACAGCGGCCACCTCGGTGTCGGGATGGCTCTGCGGCAGCAGGGTTTCGGGGATACCGAGCAGGTTTTGCGGATTAACAGTCATGCATTAAGCCTATCGACCTGATAGGAAAGGGGGAATGAATATTTCACCGGACGGCTACGCCCTGCTCACAACCGCACGCGCACGCGGCGTGTTGGCGCGCGCCGTGGCCTCCGGCGGCGGTCAGTTGATCGATTGGGAACTGGACCACGTGGATCACCGCCCCGGCCGCTCCACCAAGGCGCTTTACCGGGCGCGGGTCTGCTGGCCGGAACTTGACGGTGCAGGGGCGCAGCCGCGCGAGGAGATGCTCGGGGCCGCAGTGCACGGCGGAGAACCGGAACCCGCCGTAGTCAGCGCCGACGCTTCCCTGCTGCTCCAGGAGGACGGCCTGCCCGTGCGGGTCTGGCGTTTTCCGCGCGACCCGTGGCTGCCCTGTCTGGCGGAGGTTTGCTACCCCGCGCAATTGGTCGGCGTGCTGCGCGGCCTGGGCTTCGCGGTGCCGGAGCAGGTTCCCGTAAAGGTGCTTTCCTACCGGCCGGGAAGGCGCGCCGTGCTGTCGGCCAAACTTCCCGAGCAGCAGGTATTTCTGAAAGTCATGCCGCCCTCGCGGGCCGATGAGCTGGCTTTTCGCCACGCTCAGCTCCGCACCGCCGGGGTCCCCGTGCCCGAGGTGCTGGCGCACGGGCCGGGGCTGCTCGTGTTCGCTCAGCTTTCGGGCGGGCCGCTGACGGACGAAATCGTGCGCCGCGGTGCCGCGTCCTGCCATCCGGCCAGCCTGATAAATCTGCTCGATTCCCTGCCCCCTTTCCTGGCAGCGTCCCGGCAGAGCGTGCCCTGGACCGAATCCTGCGATTTCTACGCCGACGTGATCGCCCGCGCCGTCCCCTCCCTGACCGGCAGGGTGCAGCAGCTAGCGGGCGGAATCGCCGACGGGCTGGCCGCCTACCGGGATGTCCCCACCACGGATGTGGTGCACGGCGACTTCTACGAGGCACAGCTTTTCGTTTCGCAGGGCCGCGTCAGCGGACTGTTAGACATCGACACGCTGGGGGCGGGCAGGCGCGTGGATGATCTGGCCTGCATGATGGGACACCTGAGCATTTGGGCCTCTTTCGGGGAACGCGGCGGCGTGAGCCGCGAGGCGCAAGAAAACATCGCGCAGTGCGTGCGCGAATGGCGGCGCGTGTTTGAACGGCGCGTGGATCGCCGCGAGCTGGCCGTGCGCAGCGCCGGGGTGGCGCTCAGCCTGGCCACCGGACCGCACCGGCAGCAGGAGGACGGCTGGCAGGAAACCACCGCGCAAATGGTGGCGGTCGCAGAAACCTGGCTGCATAACCCCTGATAATTTCGTAACAAATAAATAAAATTTTGTTATCACATTGCACCCAAGCAGCACATAGATCTAACCTGTGGACTAGGCGGGAGAAGCCCACCTAAAAGAGTCAAAGGAGAATCCAATGAAGGCTATCCATTCGCTTATTAACTCCGCGGTTGCCGAGTCCCTCGCTCGCGCCAAGTACTCCCGCAATTACGGGCAGCCTCCCCCTCGATAATCGGACGGCTGCAAACAAGATGCAGGGGTGGCTCCGAAAATATTTCGGGGCCACCCCACTAAAAATTGGCGGTAAAGTTATGGCTATAGTTAAACGATGGATTGACGCACACATCCTAAATCGGATAGCAATAAATACTTGGCGTACCGATTTTAGGGTAAATGAAGAATATGTGAATATTTCATCAAACTTTGCCATAATTGATATTTTGGCAAACAAAACCAACCTGCTGAGACACGAGAGCGGCTTCTTTAGACTGGAGTATACCCCTTTACCAGAGGATGTTATAAAGGAGGCCTCAAAAAGAGTTCTTGAAATATTCTCGACTCGCGCCAACAACCAACAAAGTCGCGCTCGGGAAGTCCTGGATCGCCACAGCAATATCTCCCCCTCCCGAAACTTCGGTCATAGGTTGATCCGCGACTTCCACAGGGAACAAATAGCAGGCAGTTGGCGCTCGGATAGCCTCCAGTCAGCCATAGATTTTTATGTGCAAAAATCGGTAATAAGGGACGACATCAAAAGAGTTGCATCTAATCCCTACAAACACTTAAACGAGGCTCGGCACCTTTTCCGAAAAGCCTTGGCCACAGAGGCCCCCTCCCATTCAAACTTGGACCTCGTGGACCTGGCGATATCACTAACACCCTCACCAGAAGAGCGAGCAGAACTGTTTCAAAGATTGGTTTTGGCGACGACAGGCTTTCTTGGGGCTTCGCTAGAATGGCTATTACTAGACGCACACAGACACAAAAGCCTGCACCGAGAAACAGCTAGCGAGCTATTTGTTCGAGAGTCACTTCGTCTATCATCTCCCGCTTGCAGGCTTGCCAGAACATTTGTAGAAAGGTCCTCAATAGGAAACATTGAAGTCTCTCCTGGAGATACGGCACTGCTTAACGTAAAGCAGGGGAACAGGGATCCTAAGACTTGGAATAACCCCGACACCTTTATGCCGTCAAGGTGGCTCTCTCAAACACCCTCTAAGGTGGACTTAACTTTCGGCAAGGGACGCGGGATTTGCCCGGCCAGAAATCCCAGCATAGAAACCCTCTCAGCCTTTAGCGAATCTTTGAAAGAAGATCTATACATAGAGTTCTGGAAAGTTCCAGGGTCTTCTCCCCTTGTAGGGACTTTACTCACTCCCCCTAGAGGCATCTTTGTTAAACGGAGTTTAAAAACGTGAAGAAAAACCCCAACGTCAGGCACGCACTCGCGGCGAACATGTCCGACGCCGCCGGAAACACCGTCTTTGATGACGCCCTCGGCATCCTGGTGGTGGTCACGTTCGGTTTCACCACGGCCGACATCGGCCTGCTGAACGCGCTCGGCTCAATCTCGTTCCTGCTGCTCTCGGTGCCCACCGGGGTGCTTGTGGACAGGGTCGGCCCCCTCAAGACCCTGCTCGGCACTATCACCGCGAAGACCCTAGTGGTGGGCGTATTCTTCGCGCTCTATGCCGCCGGGCAGGTGGGCGTGCTGGGCACGATGGTGGCGGTGACTCTGATCGGCATGCTCACCGTGGTGGCAGAAAACGCACAGGTGACGCTGGTACCGCTACTCACCTCCGATAAGGCGCTGATCTCCCGCACGGTGGCGAAGCTGGCGGCCGCGGACCGCGTTATCGGGGTGGTTTTCCCCGCCCTGGCCGGCATCGCCATCAGCACCATCGGCGGCGTGGCCACGCTCGGGCTGGCCGTGGCCCTGTTCGCCCTCACGCTGGTGCTGATGCTGCGCCTCTACCTGAGCGATAAGGCGGCCCGCGACGCCGCCGTGGTCTACGCCGACGGCGAGCAGGCACCCGAGCTGTCGGACATCGCGCCGGGCACCGTCTGGCAGGAGTTCACGCACGGCTTCAAGGTAATCGCCGGAAACCGGCTATTAATCGCCGTGGTGCTGATGAACGCGGTCGGCAACATCGGCTACGCGATAGGCGATTCGGTAGAAACGGTGCTGGTACTGCGTAACCTGGGCCTCTCCCCCGCCTTTTACGGCATGCTCGGCACGCTGGCGGCGCTGGCCGGCATGTTCGCCGCCGTACTCAGCGTCAAGGTGACCGACAGGTTCCCGACCAAGACGATCTACACGGTGGGTATTTTCGCCCAGACCCTTTCGGCGGCCCTGCCGCTATGCGCCTACCTGCTGCCCGCTTACGGTGCGGCGTTCATGATCGCTTTCGTGGTGGCGTGGACCCTCACGCTGACGCTGACGAACATCGCCGGCTACACCTACATGGCACAGTCGGTCGATTCCGGTTCGCTGGGCCGGGCCTCCGCCGCGCTCAGGATGATCGCGATGGGCTGCGTACCGTTCGCGGCCTTCGGCGGCGGTTACCTGGGAACCGCGTTCGGGCTGATCGTGCCGCTGGTGGTGTGGCCGGCGCTGACGCTGGCTGCGGCGGGTGTGTTTATCGTGCTGACTGCTGGAGCCGGAGGCCGGAACCGGGCCGCCTAGCGCCCGCCGTTCCTAACCTGACGTTTGGGTGCACTTTTGGCTACCCCTTACATCTAGGTGCACTTTCGGTGGGTTAAATCGCGGTTTCGCAACAGTTAGTGCACCCAAACGTAAGCGGGTGGGTGTTACCAGCAGTTAGTGCACCCAAACGTCAGGAGGGGGCGAGGGATAACGGCCTGAAGTGCACCTAGTTGTTTAAGTTCGCTACCCGCGCTCGTTAAACTGCCGATATGCGTGCAGTGATTCAACGAGTAGCGGGCGCCAGCGTAGACGTGGTGGCCGACTCCCCCGCCCCTGACGGCGAGAACAGCGAACGCATTTCCGGCTTCACCGGCGAGGGGCTTTTGGTTCTGGTGGGAGTCACCCACGGCGACGGCCCGGAACAGGTCGAATACATCGCCCGCAAGATCTGCGAACTGCGCATCCTGGAGGGCGAACGCTCGGTGCTAGACGCGGGAGCGCCCGTCATGTTGGTATCCCAGTTCACGCTATATGCCGACACCCGCAAGGGGCGCCGCCCCTCCTGGAACGATGCCGCCCCCGGCCCTGTCGCGGAACCCGTGTTTAATTCCCTAGTGGAGGCCGTGCGCGAGCGGGGTGTTCCGGTGGAGACCGGCCAGTTCGGAGCACACATGCGCGTATCTCTGACGAACAACGGCCCGGTCACCATCCTGCTCGAAAAATAGCCCGCGCCGGGAAATAGCCCCACCCCCGCTTTTCCAAGCCGACCTGCCGGTATTGCTTCCCCGCCTGCCAGGCCCGGCCGGTGTCCTTTTTCTTCCCTGCGTTAAGCGCGTAGGCTTAACACATGACCTACACACTGGTACTGCTCCGCCACGGCGAGAGCGAATGGAATGCAAAGAACCTGTTCACCGGTTGGGTGGATGTGCCGCTCTCCGAGGCAGGTAAGGAAGAGGCCGTCAACGGCGGCAAGCTGCTGAAGGAATCCGGCATTAAGCCGGACGTGGTGCACACCTCGCTGCTGCGCCGCGCCATCATGACCGCGAACCTGGCTCTGGACGCGGCCGATCTGCACTGGATCCCGGTTACCCGTAACTGGCGTCTGAACGAGCGTCACTACGGCGCTCTGCAGGGCATGAACAAGACCGAGATTCGCGACAAGTACGGCGACGAGCAGTTCATGGCTTGGCGTCGTTCCTACGACACCCCGCCGCCGGACATCGAGTTTGGCACCGAGTTCTCGCAGGACGGCGAGGCCCGCTACGCAGGCCTGGGCGACGAAATGCCGAAGGCCGAGTGCCTGAAGGACGTCGTGGCTCGCTTCACCCCGTACTGGGAGTCCGACATCAAGCCGGATCTTGAGGCTGGCAAGACCGTTCTGGTTGCCGCCCACGGCAACTCGCTGCGCGCGCTGGTGAAGTTCCTGGACGAGATCTCCGACGAGGACATCTCCGAACTGAACATCCCGACCGGCCAGCCGCTCGTTTACGAGCTGGACGAAAACTTCAAGCCGACCGTCAAGGGCGGCCGCTACCTCGACCCGGTTGCCGCTAAGGCCGCCGCTGAGGCCGTAGCTAACCAGGGAAAGAAGTAGAAAATTACTTTCTGAATAAAACTTAGCTGCAGGGTAGGACTGCGCTACTACCCTACCCTGCAGCGTTACTTGTATATGATGTATGAGTTTACACTCAGGAGATAAAGACACCTTGAAGCAGCCCCGCAAGCAAAATAGACGTGTAATTTTTTGCGTAAATGATTACGGTGCACTTGGTGGCACAAATAGCGCTATGCGCCTGCTCGCCAAAGAATTTAAATCGAGGGGATTTACGGTAGAAGTAATTTCCCATAACCCTCCAGCCTCAGGGGCAGACATGGTTGTCCCCAGTTCCCCTGAAAACCTTTTCATAATTAACAAGCTACAAAATATTACATCTGAACACAGGTTAGCCCAACTGTATCCAGGCCCTTTTGGAGTAAAGCTAGCAATTAAGCGCACTCTTACCATCCCCTGGAAAGTCTACAGAGACGCGCGCTTACTAGCCCACCTCAGGAAATTTGATGAATCTGACAACTTCATCCTCTTAGAGGCTGGAATATCTCAGTTTATATCAAAATATATTAGTACTTTAAGGGGTAAAAACAAGGGCCCCGGAGTGTTTATGCAGTTCCATGGTTCCATGGATGGGATGAAAGCCTGGGGCTCAGAGTCTAAAATAGCTTCAACTCTCCCCCACTTAGATGCCCTGCTAGCACTAACAGAAGAATACGCACAAGATTTTGCTGATGCATTTAATGCGCACGTCGGCGTGCTACCAAATCCCGTAAATGACGTATTAGACAAAATTCCCGTCCTAAAATACCGAAAAAAACTTATATTTTTAGGCCGCATGTCTGATGAAAAACGGGTCGATTTACTTCTGCACGCTTTCTCTTTAATAGCACAGAAGCACCCAGAGTGGACACTGGAATTGTACGGCACAGGGCCAGCCGAGGATAAATGGAAAGCCCTAGCCGCAAAACTCCTCAGCGAAGACAGAATCAATTTCCACGGCTATGTATCTAACGTAATTCCAGAGATAGATAAAGCGGGACTATGTGTGCTTCAATCAAGTTTTGAAGCATTACCCATGGCGCTAACAGAATGTGCCGCACGAGGCGTTCCCGGAGTTACCACGAATTCTTGCTCAGGCGCCAGGAAGATCGCAGAAAAAGCTGGCTACCTGTGTGAAGATGACTCTCCTGAAGGACTCGCATCCGTACTAGACGAAGCGATATCTGACATTGGGCACAGACAAGAGCTGTCAAAGAAATGCCTGGAACTAGCATCCGCATTTTCATCACAAAAGATTGGTGATAGCTGGGTAACACTGTTTGCGTCACGCTCACCCAATACCATCCCTCATAAGGTGCCGAAAAATGATTAATCACATAGTTTTTTACAAAAATGTTCATGGCCCCACCGGCGGTACAACAACGGTAGTGAATACTTTTGCTAAAGAATTCGCCTCACGCGGCTACAAGGTGTCTTTCCTGTCATCTCAGGACGTATCCCCCAAAGGAATAGCTCCTCACTTCTCCCTAAATAAACACATAGGCTACACATCCCACAACCCAATTTCCAGGAAGTTCCCGGGCCCCTTCAAACTAAAGCTGGCACTAAAATTGCTACTAACCCCATTGTGGGATATTTATAGGAACTTGCGTACAAAAAAGTATGTCAATGCGCTAGACTCTAAAACTTGCATAATGCTAGTTGAACGTTCAGAAGAAGCGCTTATTCTGCTCAGAGAAATCCTTGCACTACCTGCAGCTGACCGTCCTAAGGTAATTACTCAGTACCACAGCAGCTTCCACGCCTACAATCACGGCGGCGCCCCTGAGCTCCTAAAAGAAGTCGCGAAGCTATCGAACGCCTTTGGGGTGCTCTCCGAAGCCGACGCAAAAAGTTTTGCATCACTGTTCGACGTCCCAACATTCTATTCCCATAATCCAATCCCACTACCGGAGCAGGTAAGCGAATATACTGCAGAACGAAAAGAAATCCTCTTTGTTGGAAGAATTACAGGACTGAAACGTCCACAACTGCTATTAGATGCCTTTGAGCGAATTTCAAACAATTTCAGCGACTGGACTCTGCGCTATGTGGGAGGTGGAGAGCAGCTTAACCAAATAAAAGAGCGCGCCAAAGAAGCGGGCCTTATCGACCGAGTTTTCTTCTCTGGAGATATCCCAAGTACCGATGTTTTAAAGTGTTACGAAGCAGCTGGCCTTACCGTTCTACCTTCAATTACAGAAGGTCAACCAATGGTTCTCCTGGAGTCCGCTTCTCGCGGTGTACCCGTAATTGCAACACCATCGTCTCCGGCCACATGCGAAATAGCATCACAAGCAGGATGGGTCTGCTCAGACGAAACAACTTCTGGACTAGCCGAACTTATCTCTACGGCGATTTCGGACTTCTCTGCTCGACAACAAAAGTCAGATATGGGGAAGAAATTAGCGGCAGAATACGCCACCAATACGGTGGTAGATTTCTGGGAGGATTTGATGTCCTCGCCTAAAACTATTTCTCCGAATACAGTATATCCAGAAACTAACTAACGCAACTTCTCCCCGAACTCCTTTGGCTTAACCGACTTACCGTTGTGCATTTCCCCCTGCCAGCAGGGGACGCGCAGCTTGCTGCCTTCACCGTCCATCGGCGCGACCATGCGGATTCCGCAAAAGAGCCGGGTCTGCTTGCCCGTCTCCGGGTGGGTGTAGGTGAGCATGTATGGCCCCTCGTAGGGGCCGGGTTTGATCGGGGTGCTCTCGGGATCATCCGGCACCGCGTTGTAGGTGGCGAACACCTGGCGAGCATGGTCTACGGCCAGCCATTTCAGACCCCAGAAAGCGCTGGCGCCGACCAGGGAAAACACCGCCAAGACCGCTAGCGCCCGCACCGTCCGATCTTTCCTATCGCAGCCCGCGCACAGCAGCCCCACCCCGCCCGCAACAGCTAGCGCGGCGAGCGCCAAGCAGCCCCACAGCAGCGGACCGGCTAGGTCTACGGGGAACCAGTACGGCGTGTAGTCGATCAAGTTTCCTCCCTGGGCCAGGCCCAGGGAGGAAATCTCCGTGGGCTATTAGTAGCGGCGGCGTCGGCGCGTGCCGAACAGGGAGCGCGTGATCTCCCGGCCTAGCACGGTGCCGGCGGAACGCAGGAAGGAACGCACCGCGGGGTTGCTGAAGAAACCGCCGCTTTCTTCCTCTTTTGTAGCCGTTTTGGTACGCGCGCTAGAGGTGGCCGCTTCGGTTTCTGCCTGACCGCTCCCCTGCTGCTGAGCCTGGGTGGCCGTGCCGCTTGCCTGTTCGCTTGCTCGTCGGTTCAGGATCTCGTACGCGGATTCGCGGTCGATCACTTCGCCGTAGCGTTTCGCCAGCTTCGACCCCTCCACGATACGGGCCACTTCGGCCTCCGGAGCGGGATTCATGGAGGACTCTGGGGCGCGCACGGCGGTGCGTGCCACCGGGGTGGGTGCGCCGTCTTCGCTCATCACGGTGACTACGGCTTCGCCGGTGCCGAGCGCGGGGATTACCTCTACCAGGTCGTAGTCGCTGCGCGGGAAGGTGGAGGCGGTGGCTTTGAGGGCTTTCGCATCGTCCGGGGTGTAGGCGCGCAAGGCGTGCTGCACCCGGTTGCCGAGCTGCGCCAGCACGTCGGCCGGAACGTCCTTCGGGGTCTGGGTAATGAAGAAGATGCCTACTCCCTTGGAGCGGATCAGGCGCACCGTCTGGATTACCTCGTTCAGGAACGCCTTGGAGGCGCCCTTGAACAGCAGGTGGGCCTCGTCGAAGAAGAACACCAGCTTTGGTTTCGGCTGGTCGCCGACCTCGGGCAGGTCCTGGTAGAGATCGGCCAGCAGCCACATCATGAAGGTGGAGAACAGTTCGGGCCGACGCGCCACCCCCGGCAGGGAGAGGATGCTGATGATGCCGTGGCCCGCGTCGTCGTAGCGCAGCAGGTCGGAGGTATCGAAGGCTGGCTCCCCGAAGAAGACGTCGGCTCCCGACGCCTCGAAAGCGGTCAGTTCGCGCAGAATGACGCCCGCGGTGGCGCTGGAAATACCGCCGATTCCCTTCAGTTCGGCCTTGCCTTCGGAGGAGGTGAGGAACTGGATCAGGGAACGCAGGTCTTTGAGGTCCAGCAGGGCCAGGCCGTTTTTGTCCGCGTAGTGGAAGATCAGTTCGAGGGAGCTTTCCTGGGTTTCGTTGAGGTCGAGCACCTTTGCCAGCAGCACGGGGCCGAAGTCGCACACGGTGGTGCGAATCGGGGTGCCGGTGCCCTGCCCGCCCAGGGTGTAGAACTCGCTGCTTCCGGCGCGCGGCTGCCATTCCTGGCCGCGCTTAGCGGCGCGGTCGCGAATTTTTTCGCTGTCCTCGCCGGGTACCGCGATGCCCGACAGGTCGCCTTTCATGTCGGCCACGAAAACGGGGGTGCCCGCTGCGGCGACCTGTTCCGCGATCACCTGCAGGGTCTTGGTTTTGCCTGTGCCGGTGGCACCCGCGATGAGGCCGTGCCGGTTGAGCATGCTGAGGGCCAGGTTTACGGGGACGTCGGCCTCGATGGTATCGCCGTCGCTGAGCGCGCCCAGGTGGATGAGCGGTCCTGCGAAGGCGTAGGCGTTGCGGATTTCTTCAGCGGACATATTCCCTATTCTCCTGCCCTGGCGAAAAACTACCCCCTAAGAATCTCACACCCGGGCGCGTAAACAACCCCGGCAGGCAAACCGGGCGGCCCGTTAGTTACGGGCCGCCCGGTGAGCGTTTCTTTTAGCGCTTGTCACGCCCTTTAGGCGGTGGCGTGCTCGCGATCTTCCAGGTTTGCGAAGGTTTCGCGGCCTGCGGCCGAGTCGTAAACCTTGCGGTCCAGGATCTTTTCGCGGGCCGACACGATGACGGGCACGAGGGCCTGGCCGGTCACGTTGAGGGCGGTGCGGCCCATGTCGAGGATCGGGTCTACCGCGAGCAGCAGGCCGACACCTTCGAGGGGCAGTCCCAGGGTGGAGAGCGTCAGGGTGAGCATGACGGTCGCTCCGGTGACACCTGCGGTGGCTGCCGAACCGAACACGGCTACGACGACGATCAGCAGGTAGTCGGTGATGCCAAGCGGGACTCCGAAGAAGTTGGCCACGAAGATCGCTGCGAGCGCCGGGTAGATGGCGGCGCAGCCGTCCATCTTGGTGGTCGCGCCAAGCGGCACCGCGAAGGATGCGTAGTGGCGGGGCACGCCGAGGTTTTCGGTGGTGACGGTCTGGGTCATCGGCATGGTGCCGAGCGAGCTACGGGAGACGAACGCCAGCGAGGTGGCGGGCCAGACTCCGCGGTAGAAGGAGCGCACGCTGAGGCCGTTGAGCTTCAGGATTGCCGGGTAGACGATCAGGAACACGAGCAGGATGCCGATGTAGATGTCGGCCACGAACACGCCGAGGGAACCGATGGTGCCCCAGCCGTAGCTGACCACGGCGTTGCCGAGCAGGCCGACGGTGCCGATCGGGGCCAGGCGGATTACCCACCAGAGGATCTTCTGCACGATTTCCAGCAGGGACGAGGTGAGCTTGAGGAACGGTTCGGCCTTTTCACCGACCGAAAGCGCGGCGATGCCGACGGCGATGGAGATGACCAGGATCTGCAGGGTGTCGAAGCTGACGCTGGCGGAACCGTCGCTGGATACGTGTGCGCCCAGGCCGAGGAAGTTGCTGGGTACGAGGCCGCCGAGGAAGTCTAGCCAGCCGCCCTGGGTACCGACGCGCTTGGCCTCGGCCGCAGTCACTGCGGTGTTGCTGCCGGGTGCGGTGAAGATACCGAGAGCCAGGCCGATGGCCACCGCCACCAGGGAGGTGATGGCGAACCAGAGCAGGGTCTTACCCGCGAGGCGGGCGGCGTTCGTTACCTGGCGCAGGTTTGCGATAGAAGAAACGATCGCGAGGAAGACGAGCGGCGGCACGAGCGCCTTCAGCAGCGTCACGAAGATACTGCCGATGGTCTTTAGGGTGACGGTCAGCCAGTTGGGGTCTTCTCCCACCGGGCCGATGCTGATGGCGACGAATCCGAGGACGACGCCGAGGACGAGGCCGGCAAGCACCTGCCAGCCGAACGGGATGTCGATAATGCGGCGCAGCAGGCTGCGCTCCTGGGACTGAGTTGCTGTATTCACGACGACAACAGTATTCCCTATGCCCCCATAAGGCAAACTGTTAAGGGTTATTAAGAAATTATGTTGCCCAGATAACCCGTATAGCCGCTAACTTGCTCCTGCCGGGCGGCGGGCACGCCTCCCCGCCGCGATATTGAGGGGTGCCATCCCCTGTCATGCCTGGCACACTAGGAGGCATGTCCGAAACTAGCCGCGTGTTCATTCCCGCCCCGGCCGATCAGCCCTCGCTGCCCGCGGGGTATGTGGCCAGCGTGCCGACCAGCGAGGACATTCCCGAACTGCATTCCCTGTTGAGTAAGCAGCGCGAGCAAACGCGCGCGGGTTCCGCCGATAGCCTGGAAACCCTCACGGAGCGAGTCACCGGCACCGGCTCCTGGACCCGTAATCAGGTACTCATCCGCACCTCGGCCGGGGAACTGTGCGCTTGGGCCGCCCTGCATGACCGCGCCGCTGGCCGCTGCTCGTTTGAACTGCTGGTGGCCGACGCGCACGAACAGCTCGCCCCGCCCCTGGTGCGGTGGATACGCGAGGGAGCGCAGCGAATCGCGGCCACTCGGGGGCTGCCCGACACCCAGGTGGGCGTAGACCTGGACGAACGCGATCAGCGCACCGCAAGCTGGCTGGCGGAGGCGGGATTTGCCAAGACGCGCGTGTTTTGGGAGATGGCGCGGCCCGTCACCGAGGACGATCTAAACCCGCCAGAGCCGCGCGAGGGAGTGCGCGTGCGCCGTATCCACACCCACAGCGACGGCATGCCGCTCGCGCGCGATGTGCGTAATGCCCACCTGGTGCTCGAGGAATCCTTTACGGATCACTTCAACTCTCACCGCGAGTCCCTGCCCGAGTTCATGCAGCGTATGCGTGAATCCCCCGGCCACAGCTTTGACCTCTGGTGGCTCGCGGAGATTCGCGACGAACGCGGCGACTGGCACCCAGGGGGTGCGCTGGTCAGCACCGAAGTGCCGGAAAGCGATGGCGAAGGACCCGCCCAGTACGTCGCCTACCTGGGGGTGCACAGCGCGGCGCGGGGGCGCGGCGTCTCCAAGGCACTGATGTACGCGGTGCTGCGCGATGCGGCGCAGCGCGGCGATAAACGAGTCTTATTAGAGGTCGATTCCGAGTCTCTTACCGGCGCTAACGGGCTTTACGAAAGCCTCGGCTGGCGCCTCGATTACAGCCTGCACTCCTGGCACGCCAGGGAGGACGCGGCAGATCCAGTACCGCTAGCTAAGGAACAGGGAAACTAATAGTGACTAAGCATGTTTTGATCGTCGGCGCCGGCGTGGCCGGTCTGAGCTGCGCACTCGAACTGTGCGCGCTGGGCGGCGCCCAGATCACCCTGGTGTCTAAGGACGCGATCGGCCAGGCAAACACCCTGATGGCGCAGTCCGGCGTGGCCGGAGCCTGGCACCCGGACGATTCCGTGGCCTTGCACCGGGATGACACCCTGGCCTCCGGCAACGGCATCGGCGTTACCGAATCGGCGCAGTTCGTGGCCGACAATGCGGTGGCCGCCATCGCGCAGCTGGAAAAGTGGGGCGTTACCTGGGATTACACCACCCCGGCGGATGACAGCGTGGGCGAGCGCGAACTCAGCCAGCTCGAGCCCCGCCAGACCGGCGGCCATTCGTTCCCTCGTTCCGCGCATGCGGGCGGCGACCGCACCGGCAGGCTGATCGCTTTCTCCCTGCGCGATCGCGTGCAGGAGGCCGCGGCGCAGGGCCTCATCACGGTGCGCGAAAAAGAAATGGTGCGAGACCTCCTGGTGGAGGACGGCCGCGTGGTCGGCGTGGAACTGCTGGGCAAGCGGGACGCGGACGGCAACTACACCCCCGGTGAGCAGCTGCGCGCCGACGCGGTGGTGCTCGCCACCGGCGGCGC
The DNA here is from genome assembly GCA_019218375.1 of Dermabacteraceae bacterium TAE3-ERU5. GTDB lineage: Bacteria > Actinomycetota > Actinomycetes > Actinomycetales > Dermabacteraceae > TAE3-ERU5. The sequence goes on along the minus strand of JAHUUK010000007.1, from coordinate 10,661 downwards.
GGGTGGCATGTTCGCCGTCACCACCAACCTGCGCGGCGCGGTGGGCGGCTCCGTGGCACTCGCCTACCGGGCGGGCGCGGTGATCCGCGATCCCGAGTTCTTCCAGTTCCATCCGACCTCCCTGGACGCCCCCGGCTTCCCGCTGATCGGAGAGGCCGTGCGCGGGCGCGGCGCGCACATTATCGACGCGAACGGGGAACGCTTCCTGCACCTGAGCGATGAGCGCGGCGAACTGGCTTCCCGCGATATCGTGGCGCGCGCAATCTACCGCCGCCGCCAGGAAACGGGCGGCCAGGTGTTCCTGGACGCCCGCCCGATCGGCACCCCGGAGGAACTGTCGGCCATGTTCCCCGGCATGAGCCGCCAGATAGCCACCAAGCGCCTGACCTGGGACGATCCAATTCCGATCACCCCGGCGGCGCACTACTGGATGGGCGGCATCGCCTCCACGGTGGAGGGCCGCACCTCGCTACCCGGCCTGTTTGCCGTGGGCGAGGCCGGTTGCAACGGCGTACACGGCGCGAACCGTCTGGCCACGAATTCCCTGTTGGAGGGCTGCGTGACGGGCCGCGCCTGCGCCGCCCTGCTGTCGCGCGAGGACGATCCCGCACCGCGCGATCTTGCCGACCTGGAACTGCACCGCGCAGAGGTGCCCGCCCCCACCGCTGCGCCTAGCGAGGAACCCGCCTCGCTGACTGCGCTCCAGACGCTGATGTGGGAGAAGGCGGGCGTGGTGCGCGATCCCGCCGAGCTGGCAGCGGCGCGCGAGCAGGTGCTCGCCTGGCTTTCTTCACTGCCCTCCGAGGCGCAGACCAGGCAGGAGCTGGAGCTGCGCGACGCGCTCACGTCGGCCTCCCTGCTGCTGGGGGCGGCCCTGATGCGTAAGGAAACGCGCGGCGCACACACCCGCGCCGATTTTCCGCAGACCGACGAGGTCGCGGTTTCGCGCGGCTTCCACCGCTAATCGGATTTCCCGCAAAGCGGGGCGGCAGGGTTCCCCGCCGCCCCGCTTTTTGCTGTTCAGGGATTAGCCAGCCAGTTTCCGCGCGAACGCGGGCAGGCCGCAGCGCGCCAGGTTCACCAGGTAGGTTTCCCGGTCCATCCGGGGGTGGTTCATGTCCGCCACTATTTGCTCAACTACCCATTCGACCAGGGGCCGGTTTAGATCGTGCATGTCGAGCAGGAAATCGTCGGGGGTTTTCGCTGCCAGGTCGTACGGCGCCAGCGCGGAGTGCGGAAAGTCGCGCAGGTTAGCGGTCACGATCAGTTCCGCATTGGCGCGCACCGCGGCAGCCAGCACATGCCTATCTTTCGCCTGATTAAGCATGGCGGGAAACAGTTCTTGATAGCCGTCCACCAGCGCATCGGGGAAGCAGCAACGCATAACCCCCACGCGCCGCCGAGCCTTATCCGGCGGCAAACCGAGCGAGGTGGTGAGGGAACGCGTAACTTCAGCCAGGATGTCCTCTGACCAGAGAGGCCGATATTGTTTTGCCTCCCCCAACCTAAGCAAAAGATCGGCTATCGGCATGGGGATGAGCACACAGGCGTCTAGCAGTACTGGAAAAGCCACTGCCGCACCCCGCGTTAATTATTTTCCTGCTCGCCAGGCGAGCAGAAGTAGCTACCGTCGGCCACGCTTTCGCGGGTTAGTTCACGCAAATTCTGGCGTGTGCGGGCAGCCTGTTCTTCCTCGAAACGTAGCAGCTCGTGCAGGGCCACACGGCGGTGTCGGCCCACTTTAGTGAAGGGGATTTCGCCCTCTTCTAGCAGCTTCACCAGGGTGGGGCGGGATACGCAAAGATAATCTGCCGCCTGCTGGGTGGTGAGGGTGGTGTTTGTGGGAACCACGGAGACGCCACGCCCCTCCGCGAGCGCCTCGACTATGCACACCAGTGCCTTATAGACCTCCACCGGGATGTCTTTCTTTTGCCCGGTGGGAGAGCACAGGAACGGCACCTCGCGCCCAACTCCGGTAGGCGTTTCCGCCAGGAAACGGGCTAGCTCGCGCAGTTCGTCACCGTCTTTACTGGACGGAGCCACTGTTTCGCGGCGCAGGGTGGTGGTGCACATGCCGCACACAATACACGCTAAACGAAATATTCGAAAGCAGATTAGTTGCGCAGCCGCTTCATGGCCCTTGGCACGGCAAACCCGCTGGAGACAAAATAGGACAGTGCCAGCACGGGTGCCGCCCACCCTCCAAAGCGTTCTGTTCCCGCAGCCAGCAAGAAACCCACCGCCATGACCGAGGCAAGCAGGTAGGCCTGCGCCACCCAGGCAAAAACGGCCACGCCCTGCATATCCATTCCCGCCGTGGGGGCCGGGACCAGCATTTCCGCGGGCATATCGCCGCGCAGCAGATCGCGGGCACGCACCAGGAACAGCATCGCCGCAAGCAGCGCGGGCTGCACTCCCCCGGCAGCCAGCGCGCAGCCAAAGATGAGCAGCAGCGGCCAGACCAGGTGCCAGGCGAACAGCGCGAGCGGACCGGGGCCGTACAGTTTCGGCACGCCCAGCCCCTCCACCACAGCACGCAGCGGATCGCAAAACGCGCCCGCCGCAATCAGCAGCAGGCAGGCCGACGCCACCACCGGCGCGAGCGGCCAGATCAGGCCCAAGATCCCTTCCGGACCTACGGTAAGGCTAAGGTGTTTCGGCAGGAGCCGGGAGGCGAGGGCCACCGCTCCGAGCGCGGCCAGTAGCCGCAGCGGGGTACGCAGGCTCGCCACGGCGTCGCGCAGCACCAGCCTGGCCCCGAGCGGCAGCGGCAGGTTCGCCACGGCGGGCAGGCCGCGCCCCGTTACCGGCACCGGGCGGAACCTGCCCGCCGCAGCGGATAGGTCACCGGTAGCGGCGGCCATGCTGGCCGCGTCCCAACGGCTGGCCTGCGCCAACAGCACCGACGCACGCAGGCGATCCAGCAGGCTCGGCATCGCGGCGAGCGCAGGCAGCGCGATCCCTGCCAGGGCGGCGGCCCCTATCGCATCCAGGTATCCGAGCAGGGCGATCAGTGCGCAGGCCGCCAACACGGCTAGGCGGGCGCGACGCGGTATGCTCGCCTGCCCCGCCAGCCAGAGCGCCGACAGCACGGTGGCGCAGGCCGCGGCGTAAAGACAAATCAGGTAATTACCCAGCGCCCAGGCGAACGGGCTGGCCAGCAGCGCGGCGGCGAAGATCAGGGAGAGTGCCGAGGCGGCGAAGGGAACCAGTTGCGTGCGCCGACGCGGCAGCGGAGAGTCGGCATAGAGGAAGGTCAGGAACGGAGAGCGCATGACCGGCCCCCTGGTGCCGCCCAGCAGGAGGGCGCCAACACCGCAGGCCCCGAAAAGCAGCCAAAGTTTTTTGGGCGTGTCCGGGGCGCTCAGCACGGCCATCGCTGCTGGCGCGGTCAGCTTCGTGGCGAGCGAGATAAGCACGGGCACGCCGAGCATTAGCAGGGTAAGCAGCAGCAGGTAGGCGCGGTAAAGCAGTTCGCTGGTGTCCTGGCCGCCGTCCCGGTAGAGCCGAATGGCGCGGGCAGCCTTGAGGCCGGTAAGCATCAGGATTCCCCGTGCGCGGATTTTTCTTCCGCTACCGGAACTCGCAGCAGATCGTCGGCCACGGCCTCGCGCAACGAGACGGAGTGCGTGGCGAGCAGCAGCGTCAGCCCGTCCTCGACCCGCGCCCTCAGTACGCGGCCGACGTTTTCGAGCCGTTCGGGGTCTAGCCGCTGTTCGGGTTCGTCTAGCAACAGCAGTTCGCAGGGGCGGGCGAGCACCAGGGCGAGCGCGGCAAGCTGCGACTGGCCGGAGGAAAGTTCGTGCGGGAAACGGTTCCTAAACTGTGCTATCTCGAGTTCTTCAAGCAGGGAGTCGGCCTTTTGGCGCGCCCCCGGGATGGTTTCGCCCCAGGTTGCGGCGATCATCATGAGGTGTTCGTGCAGGGTCAGGTCCCGCGCCACGGGCGGGGTGCCGATCAGCCCGGTGACGCTGCGGCGAAACTCCGCATTGCGATCGTCGGGCTTCACCCCCGCCACGCGGATAGTCCCCTCGCTGGGGGCGAGCAGTCCCGCAACCACGCGCAGAAACGTGGTTTTTCCGGCCCCGTTAGGCCCGATCACGGCCCCGGCGCGCCCCTTTTCCAGGCGGGTACTGAAAGGGTGTAGCAGCGTCCCGCTTTCGCGGGACACGGCTACACCCTCAGCGACAATCATGTCTGTCAAAGCCGGGTCACTCCCATTCGATGGTGCCCGGCGGCTTGCTCGTGACGTCCAGGACAACTCGGTTGATCTCCTCAACCTCGTTGGTGATCCGGGTGGAGATACGCGAGAGCACGTCGTAGGGCATGCGGGCCCAGTCGGCGGTCATCGCGTCATCGCTGGTCACAGGGCGCAGCACGACGGGGTGGCCGTAGGTGCGGCCATCGCCCTGCACGCCCACGGAGCGCACGTCGGCCAGCAGCACCACGGGGCACTGCCAGATTTCGCGGTCGAGGCCAGCCGCGCTCATCTCTTCGCGAGCGATCGCGTCGGCCTTGCGCAGGATGTCCAGGCGTTCCTTGGTGACCTCGCCGATGATGCGGATGCCCAGGCCGGGTCCGGGGAACGGCTGACGCCAAACGATTTCGTCGGGCAGCCCGAGCTGGCCACCCACGGCGCGCACCTCGTCCTTGAACAGGGTGCGCAGCGGCTCCACCAGCTCGAACTCGAGGTCGTCGGGCAGGCCGCCCACGTTGTGGTGGCTCTTGATGTTCGCGGTGCCTTCGCCTCCGCCGGACTCCACTACGTCGGGGTAGAGGGTGCCCTGCACCAGGAACGCGACGTCCGTGGTGTGCAGGTTGTTCGGGTCGGCGGCGGATTCCGCAACGATGTCGGCCTGCGCCTTTTCGAAGGTGCGGATGAACTTTTCGCCGATGATCTTGCGCTTGGTTTCCGGGTCGGTAACGCCCGCGAGCGCCTCCAGGAAGACGTCTTCCGCGTCCACCATGACCAGCTTCGCGCCGCCGCTGGCCTTGCCGAACGCCTTTTCAATCTCTTCGGATTCGTTCAGGCGCATCAGGCCGTGGTTCACGTAGACGCAGGTCAGCTGGTCGCCGATGGCCTTCTGCACGAGGGCCGCGGCAACGGCGGAATCGACGCCACCGGAGAGGCCGCAGATGGCGCGCTTGTCGCCCACCTGCTCGCGGATCTTGGCTACCTGCTCCTCGATCACGTTGGTCATGGTCCAGGTCGGTTCGATCCCGGCACCGTTGTAGAGGAAGTTGGTGAGCACTTCCTGGCCGCGATCGGAGTGGCCGACCTCGGGGTGCCACTGCACGCCGTAGAGGCGGCGCACCGGATCCTCGAATGCCGCCACCGGGCTCGCGCCGGAGGTGGCGACCACGGAGCAGGAGGAGGGAACCTCGGTGACACAGTCACCGTGGCTCATCCAAACCTTCTGGTCCAGATCCTGGGAGTTAAGCAGCTGGGAGGAACCGTCGATTGCGCTCAGCGTGGTGCCGCCGTATTCGCGCACGCCGGTGCGGGAAACGGTGCCACCGAGCGCCTGCGCCATGGCCTGGAAGCCGTAGCACAGGCCCAGTACCGGCACGCCAGCTTCCAGCAGGGCCGGATCGAGCTTGGGGGCGCCGGGGGCGTAGACGGAGGACGGGCCACCGGAAAGGATGATGGCCTGGGGCTCTTTAGCGAGCATGTCCGCCACCGACATGGTGTGCGGGACGATCTCGGAATAGACACGCGCTTCGCGCACACGACGCGCAATTAGCTGCGCGTACTGGGCGCCGAAGTCGACGACGAGGACGGGACGGTGATTCGGTGCGTTCACGCCGACCATCCTAACCCGGAAAGCGCTACTCGTCGTAGGCGTCCAGGTCAGCTTCGTCGATATCGTCGGTAGTGACGCGTTCGCGCAGTTCCCGCTCCACGTGCTGATGGGTCCAGTGTTCCCCGAAGAAGCTCAGCACGGGCACCACGCCGAAGAACATCAGCAGCAGCATGCGGCCGATGTGCCAGCGCATTTTGAGCCACAGATCGAACGCCAGGATGACGTAGATGATGTAGATCAGGCCGTGCACGGGAGACCACTTAGCGGAAACAAAACTCCAGGTGGCGTGGTCGGGTCCGGGCGTCGGGTAAACGACGTACCGCATCACCATAATCGCGACCAGCACCAGCAGGGCGATGCCTTCCACGATGGAGGCAACCTTGAAGCGTGCCAGCGCGGTACGGATCTGAACTTCGTCTAGGGGCCGTTGCATGTCAGCCTTCACTTGCCTTCCGCGGGAAATTTATTTCGTCTAGGTAAGTCTGCCTAACCATCTTCCACCATATATAGAGGAAGAAGCCGCCAAACAGCAGCCACTGGGCGGCATAGCCCAGGTTTTGCAGGTTCAGCGCCCCGCGTTTTTCTTCCGGCGCGGGCATGGCACGCAGCCCCTCCCCCTGGGCGGGGGCTGCCGCCAGGTAACCGGAATACATCGGCGCGTGCCAAAGATTTATCAGCAGCGGGGTAGCGATCTCCCCGACCCGCCCCGGACCGATCTCGCCGCGCACAGCGGCCTCGCTTGCCTCCAGCCAGCCGATCACGCGGCGCTTTCCGGAGGGCGGCGCGGGCACGTCGGCCGGGGAAACTTCCCCCGGCAGCCAGCCGCGCACCACCGGCAGCACGTCTCCAGCGGGGGTGATTAGCCCGCTCACCACGAGGGTGGCTTTTTCGCCCGCGATGCTTCTCCCCGGCACCAGCACCTGTTTCTCGGGGGCAAATTCGCCCTCCACAAACACCCTTTTACCGACGGCGCTATTCACCACCGGGGCCCTCGGAAGCAGCACATTTTCCAGCGGTATTTCGGCGACCTGCCGGGCGGGGGCGTCGGCCAAAGTGCGCTGCGCGCGCGACCACTGCCAGTTGGCGAGCAGCGCGCAGATGCTCGCCAAAACGATCATCAGGGCGAGGATGCCCAAAAACTTTGGGCGGAGGGCGATGCGCAGCATTCCCCCATCGTACAAAGGGTTTCTCACACCAAAGAAAACAAGTGTCAGGAAAAACGCCTCAGCCTGGCGTGCGAATGTGAACTGAGAGATGAAGGCCGTTAGCCCCTCCCACAAAACACACGTCAGGCATACGATGTAAGGGTGTCTCACAGTGTGTACATCGCCTCGTCAGAGGGGAGGACCGGGAAGTCCACAGTGGCACTCGGCCTCCTCGATGCCTTCGTTGCCGCATCGGAAAACGTTGGCATTTTCCGCCCCGTCTACAAGTCCGGCGATAAGCCCGACTACGTTGTAGACCTACTCATTTCCCACCCGGGGGTGAAACAGGACTACGCCGACGCGATTGGTGTCTCGTACGCGACCATGCACTCCGATCCGGAGGCCGCGCACGAAGAGATCATGCGCCGCTACCGCGATCTGAAGGAGCGTTTCAGCGCCCTCATCGTGGTCGGCTCCGACTACATCGACGTAGCAAACCCGAACGAACTGGCATTCAACGCCACCGTGGCCGCCAACATTGGCGCTCCCGTGCTGCTGGTGCTGAACGGTTTTGAACATACCCCGCAGCAGATCGCTACCCAGGCCAACGTGGCCCTGGCAGAGCTGACCAGCAACCACGCAGATACGGTGGCGGTAATCGCCAACCGCGTGGCAGAAGAGCAGCGCGCAGAGGTCATCGAGGAACTCCAGGAAAAGCTCCCCGCGGTAAAACTGATCGCAGCTATTCCGGAGAACCCGATCCTGACCGCGCCGACCGTACAGAACCTGGTGGACGCCGTGGGCGGCCAGCTCATGCACGGCTCCCCCGAATGGCTCAGCCGCACCTCGCTGGACGTGGTGATCGCCGCGATGAGCCTGCCGAACGTATTGAAGCGCCTGAGCGAAAACTGCACCGTAATCGCTCCCGGCGACCGTTTCGATCTGCTGCCCGGCCTTTTCATGGCGCAGCAGTCCGGCACCCTGCCCACGCTTAGCTCGATCATCCTCAGCGGCGGCTACGAGCTGCCGAGCGAGGTCTCGCTGCTGCTGAAGGGCCTGCCGCAGGATCTGCCCCTGATCACGACCGACGCTTCGACTTTTGAGGTGGCCCGCCGCGTGGACCGTACCCGCGGCAGCCTGACCTCGGACTCCCCCGCCAAGGTAGAGGCCGCGCGCCGTTCCTTCGCGGATAACGTGGATAGCACGGAGCTGATGTCGGCCATCAACGTTGCCACCAGTGACGTAGTCACCCCGATGATGTTCCAGTTCGATCTGCTGGCCCGCGCCCGCGGCGAACGCAAGCGGATCGTGTTGCCGGAGGGCAACGAGCCGCGCATCCTCGCAGCCACCGAAACCCTGCTCGCCCGCGGCGTGGCAGATCTGATCCTGCTGGGCGAAGAAAACGAGATCCGCTCGAAGGCTTCGCAGCTCGGCCACGACATCACGGGGGCCACCATCGTTTCCCCGCACGATGAGAAGCTGGTTGAGAAGTACGCGGCCGAGTACGCGCGCCTGCGCGCCAAGAAGGGCGTGACCCTCGAGCAGGCCCGCGAGAAGGTGCAGGATGTTTCCTACTTCGGCACCATGATGGTGCACATGGGTGAAGCCGACGGCATGGTTTCCGGCGCTGTCCATTCGACCGCGCACACGATCCGCCCCAGCTTCGAAATCATCAAGACCAAGCCGGGCGCCAAGATCGTTTCCTCGGTGTTCCTGATGGCGCTTGAGGATCGCGTGCTGGTTTACGGCGACTGCGCCGTTAACCCGGACCCGACGGCGGAACAGCTCGCGGACATCGCCGCGCAGTCGGCGGAAACCGCCACCCAGTTCGGGATCGACCCGCGCGTTGCCATGCTGTCCTACTCGACCGGCACCTCCGGCACCGGCGCCGACGTGGACAAGGTGCGCGAGGCGACCGAGATCGTGCACGCATCCCACCCCGAACTGAACGTGGAAGGCCCGATTCAGTACGACGCCGCGGTGGACACCTCGGTAGCCAAGACCAAGCTTCCCGACTCTTCGGTTGCTGGCCGCGCCACCGTGTTCGTGTTCCCGGACCTGAACACCGGCAACAACACTTACAAGGCTGTTCAGCGCAGCGCGGGCGCGATCGCTATCGGCCCGGTCTTGCAGGGTCTGAACAAGCCCGTCAACGATCTTTCGCGTGGCGCGCTTGTGGATGACATTATTAATACCGTTGTCATTACAGCCATTCAGGCGCAGGCCGCTGACGCCGCGCAGACCCAAGAAAAGAAGTGAGCATGAGCAAGGTTCTTGTTGTTAACTCTGGTTCTTCCTCGATTAAGTTCCAGCTGCTGAACCCGGTTACCGGCGAGGTTGACGCCTCCGGCCTGGTGGAACGCATCGGCCTCGAAATGGGCGCGTTCTCGATCAAGTCGGGCGGGGAGAAGAAGGAGTTCACCGCTCCCGTTCCCAACCACGAGGTCGGCATGCAGAAGGTTGAGGAAGCCTTCGAGGCGGTCGGGATTTCCCTGACCGACGGCTCCATCACCGCCGTCGGCCACCGCGTGGTGCAGGGCGGTTCCGTTTTCGAACACGCCACCCTGATCGATGACGAGGTACGCGACCAGATCCACGATCTGGGCAAGCTGGCCCCGCTGCACAACTACGCTGCCGTGGACGGCATCAACGGTGCCCGCAAGCTGCTGCCGAACGTGCCGCACGTGGCCGTGTTCGATACCTCGTTCTTCTACGGCCTGCCGGCCTCCTCCCGTAACTACGGGATCAACAAGGAGGTCGCCCAGGAGTTCTCGGTTTACCGTTACGGCGCCCACGGCACCAGCCACCAGTACGTTTCGCAGGAGGTCGCTTCCTACCTCGGTAAGGACGTCAGCGATCTGCGCACCATCGTGCTGCACCTGGGCAACGGCGCTTCCGTTTCTGCGGTTAAGAACGGCCAGCCGATTGATACCTCGATGGGCCTGACCCCGCTCGAGGGCCTGGTCATGGGCACCCGCAGCGGCGACATCGACCCGAGCGTTTACGTGCACCTGTTCCGCCAGGCGGGCATGAGCCCCGAGGACGTAGACACCCTGCTGAACAAGAAGTCCGGCATGATGGGCCTGTGCGGCTACAGCGATTTCCGCGACATCGAGGCTCAGATCAATGAGGGCAACGAGGAAGCCAAGGTGGCTATGGACATCTACGTTCACCGCCTGAAGAAGTACATCGGCTCCTACTCGTTCCTGATGGGCGGCGTGGACGTTATCGCGTTCACCGCAGGTATCGGCGAGAACGCCGACATCGTGCGCAAGGCCGCGCTCGAGGGCCTTTCCGAATTCGGCATCGTACTGGACGAGGAAAAGAACCGACTCCGCACCGGCGAGCCGCAGGTTATTTCCGCGCAGGAGTCGAAGGTTACCGTCCTGGTCTTCCCGACCAACGAGGAACTGGCGATTGCCCGCCAGACCCTAGAGGTCACCGGAGCCTGATCCGAAAAGCTACGCGAAAGGCGCGCCGTCCCATCCGGGGCGGCGCGCCTTTTCTGCCTGTTTTACCTTTACGACCGTTTTGTCGACACCGATTAGCGCTAGGCGAGGGCGTTGAAGAGTTCCCCGGCCAGCAGGTACCCCGCGCGGGCTTCTGCCAAAAACTCTTCCTGCTGCGCCGGATCGGTGAGCGTGTCTAGCTGGATCCGGTAGGCGTCCTTGATGCGCTTGGGAGATTCGATGTCGGAGAAGTCCCACATGGC
>JAHUUK010000006.1 GCA_019218375.1 Dermabacteraceae bacterium TAE3-ERU5 | reverse complement strand
AAATAAAAAGAAATAACCCTGACAGAAACAAACATCTAGCATTAAAACTAGCTGTCCAATAACTGCCAAAAAACTTTTGGCATCAATAAACAAACACGCTATTGAGATTTCAAACAACACCCGCACTCAAGAACCCTCAGAACCGAAGTCCCTCAGCCTCAAAAGGCAACCCCTCAATCCTAGCAGACCGTTTCAATCTCTGTCAAACCAGGATCTCCGTGATCTGCGCCAAATTGTCGGTCTGAGCTGTGGAAACGTTTTCCCGTTTCCCTGCTCCGTCCGGCGGGGCACGAGGAAAAACATTACTGACTTCCGTGGGGGCCGTCAACTCGAAAAGAGGTTTTCTAGGGGTGTGCTGCGCCACATGAAAGAAACCCCAGGTCAGAGGCCACTTTAGGGGTCTCCCTAGACCTTCGTAGGGTTACCCCTCCCGTCGCCACCCGATAAACTAATGGCACAGGTCACGCGGCATCTGCCGTAACCATTTAGAGAAAGGCCCACGGATGGAATCCCTCATCTTTGCGCTAGCCATTCCCGTCGTCTTGATCATCGCCGTAATAGCCGGCATAGCAATGCTTATCAACGGCAGCTGGTTCTCCTTCATGTTCACCGTGCATACCCAGGAGAACGTAATCGTCGAGCGCTTCGGCAAGTTCCAGCGGGTCGCCGGTCCCGGACTTAACTTCAAGGCCCCGTTCATCGACACCCTGACCCGCCCGATCTCCCTGCGCGTTCAGCAGCTCGAGGTGAACATCGAGTCCAAGACCAAGGACAACGTGTTCGTTACCGTTCCGGTGGCCGTGCAGTACATGATCCGCGAGAACCAGGTAGTGGACGCCTTCTACCGCCTCTCCGATCCCGAGGCCCAGATCCGCAGCTACGTATTCGACACCGTGCGTTCCGCGCTTTCCTCGCTCGATCTAGACGCCGCCTTCGAATCCAAGGACGATATCGCCCGTTCGGTCGAAGAGACCCTGCTGCACCGCATGGAGGAGTTCGGCTTCAACATAGTCAATACCCTCGTCACCGACATCTCGCCGGATCAGCGCGTGCGCGATTCGATGAACTCGATCAACGCCGCGCAGCGTGACCGGGTCGCCGCGCAGTCCCTCGCGGAGGCCGACAAGATCAAGCGCGTCACCCAGGCGGAGGCCGAAGCCGAATCCAAGCGCCTGCAGGGCGAGGGTGTGGCCGCGCAGCGGCGCGCCATCGCCAACGGCATTGCCGACCAGTACGAGCTGCTGCGCCAGGCCGGTATCGAACACACCGCGGAGCAGCTGCTACTGATGACCCAGTACTTCGACGCCATGCAGGACATCGCCCGCAACGGCCGTTCGAACGTGCTTTACCTGCCCTCCAATCCTGGCGCGCTGGGTAATCTCAGCGAAGAAATCCGCAACACCCTTCTACAGGCCCAGGCCGTGGAACGCGGGGAGCGCGACGCGGATGCGCAGGAACGCCTGCGCTACGTGCAGCACCAGCAGGCCCGCCGTCACGCTGAAAACCGCGACGATTCGGCGCCCCGTTACGAGGGCGAAAACCAGGAGGGCTAAAGCTACTCCTCGCGGGAAACCGCCAGGAAAAGATCCGTCAGCACCGACCTCAGCGCTGCCAGGCTGCGCTCATCGCGGCCCTCGAGCATCGCGGCGCGCAGGTGTTGGTCGGTAAGCCCCAGGATTAGATCCGCAACATCATCGGGCGCGAGCGTAAGTTCGCGCCCGATGTTTTTTAGCCCCTCTACTACCGCCTGGCCTACGACGCCGCGAAAGTCGGTCCACGCCTCCAGCCAGGGCTGGGCGCGCGCAGGGTCACGCATCAGGTGCAGCTCAAGTTCCTGTCTGGCCAAGAAGGCTGCCCGGCGGCGCGGGATCAGCACCATGACGTCGGCCAGGATCCGCTCTATACATTCGCGCGGCCCGGCCCCGACCGCTACCTCCGCGGGTTTCTGGCTTGCGATCACCTTGATTTGTTCGCTGGATTCCCGCAGTTCGGCGGCCACCACGGCCTCGACCAGTTCTTCCATGTCCCGGAAGTTGGAATAGAAAGCGCCGCGCGTATACCCGGCCTCGGTGCATATTTCCTGCGCGGTCACACCCGCTATGCCGTGCGCGGCGATGCGCCTCCGGGCTGCCGCTAGCAGCAGTTCACGCGTCACTTTACGGCGACGCAAAGGGGCTTCCTTTCGGGCGGGGGCTGCACTCATGCCGACAACTGTACGATGCACCACGAGGCTTTTCAATACATTGACGTATTGAATACGCGTTCGTACTGTAATGCTTATGCTTCAGGATTCCTCCGGTAAGCCGCGCACCGCGGTACCGCGCGAGTGGTGGCAGCGCATCAGCCCGATTTTCATCCTCGGGCTATCGCTCGTCCCCATCATCTATTCGGGACTGATGATCTGGTCTTTCTACGATCCCACCGGAAACCTGCACCACGTGCAGGCCGCGATCGTGAACGAAGACGCGGGCGCGAACGTGGAAGGACCCGACGGCAACACTCGCCATGTAAACATTGGTGAAGAGTTCCAAAAGAAGCTGTTGGATTCCACCGCCAACAACAACTACCGCTGGCACAGCGTCAGCCCGGCCGAGGCTCGCGCGGGCCTGGCCGACGGCACCTACGCAGCCGTAATCGAGGTTCCCAAGGGATTCTCCAAGGACGCCACCTCGATGTCGGCCAGTAACGTTCTCACCTCGGCTCCCGCCCTGCTCACGGTGCTGACCAACGACTCCGTGAACTACGTGGGCGGCAACTTCACGAAGTCCATCGCAGCTAAGTTGCAGGCATCCCTCAATAAGTCGGTGCTAGAGGAGTATCTGGACAACATCTACATCGGCTTTACCGACATGCACGACGGCCTGGATAAAGCCGCGAACGGGGCCGGGGAACTGGCCGACGGCTCCGGCAAACTGGCCGATGGCACCGAAAAATCACTCGCGGGAACCCGCAAACTAAGCGACGCCACCGGGCAGCTCAGCAACGGCAGCTACACACTGGTGGTGGCGCTGGGGCAGATCAACACCGGCGCAGACCGCTTGGCGGGAGCCGCCGGGCAGCTCAGCGACGGCACCGCGAAGCTGAACAGCGGGGCACGCAAACTGGCCGACGGCACCGCCACCCTAAACGACAAGAGCCACCAGCTAAGCGATGGCGCGCAAAAGGTTTCCGCAGGTTCCCGGCAGGTAGCGGAAGGCACCCAAAAACTTCAGGGGGAGGCCGACAAACTCGCCAACGTGGCCAAGGAGCACGGCATCACCGAGGCGCGAGTGATCGAATCCAGCGCCCGGTTGCGCGAGGCGGCGGAGAGGCAGGCCCAGATCGCCCACCGCATCGTCGATAACTACACCCCCGGCACGGCCCTCGTTGAGGGGGCGGCGGCGAACGCCCAGCGGCACGCTAAGGAAGTGGCCGCAGCCAGCCAGCTGACCAATTCCCTCGCGGAACGCACGCGGCAGCGCGCGGATGACGCGCACGCGGTGGCGGCGGCAGTCGGCGCCATAGATAAGGATGCGCAGCAGCTAGGCGAAAAGGAAACCGCACGCAGCGAAGCGGCTCGCACGGCGGCCGAAAAAAGCGCGCAGACAGCACGCGAAGCCGGTACGGAGAGCGAAAAACTAGGGGCACTGTCGGCCAGGTGCCAGGCATCCGGCGCGAGCGATGAGTTCTGCGCAGAGCTGGCCTCCCGCGCCGACGCCGCAAAGGCGTTGCGCGGCAGCAGCCAAGCCGCCCACGAAAGCGCGCAAGCCTCCGCCCAGGCCAGCGACGACTCCCGCTACCTGCGCGAGAACATCGCCAAGACCGCCAGCGCAGCAAAGCCGCGCGCCGATCGGGTAGCCAACGAGACAGAAGGCATCGCGAAAGATGCCGAACGTGCCGACCGGGTGGTTTCCGCGCTGGTGGAGCCTACCCAGAAGATAGCCGACGATACGGCGAAGCTTGCCAAGGACTGGCGTTCCCTTGTCTCTGACGCCGCCTCCCTCCAGCCCGCGCGGGACACACTGAATCAGCGCATCGACGAGGTGGACGCCCGCGTGCAGGAGGCGCTGCGCATGGCGCCGCAGGCCTATGAAAAGGCCCGGCAGGCGCTTGCCGGAATCGAGCTCCTAAACGACGGCGCGCACCGGGTTGCCGCAGGTAGCGAGCAGGTTGCCGACGGTAACCGGCGGCTGGCGCAGGCCAGCGTGCAGCTGGATGAGGGAGCGCAGCAACTGGCTAACGGGACTGAACGCGCAAATTCCGGGGCGCACCAGCTCGCTGCCGGGGCGCGCAAACTGGCTGACGGCACCGGGCAGGCTGAAGCGGGAGCGGGACGCCTGGCCGACGGCGCCAAGAAACTTAATTCCGGCGCAGACCGGCTGCGCGATGGCGCGGAGAAGCTAAACAGCGGCGCCCACCGCCTGGACGAGGGCGCGGAAGAACTGGCAAACGGCCTGGACGAAGCAAAGGACCGCGTGCCCAGCTACAGCGCCAGGGAACAGCAGCACCTGAGCAACGTGGCGAGCGAACCGGTGGATTCCAACTTCGCGCGCGAACACCACCTCAACACGTTCGGGCAGGGCCTGGCTCCCCTGTTCACCTCGCTCTCCCTGTGGATCGGCGGCATGGCGATCTTCCTGATGATGCCGCCGTTCAGCGAGCGGGCCATCGAGCGCGGCCTGCCCTTCTGGCGGGTCACCGCTGGCGGGCTGCTCCCCGCCTACGCGCTAGGCGTGGCGCAGGCCCTGGTGGCGGCGAGCATCATTCACTACGTGATCGGCATGCCAATCAAGCACCTGGAGCTGTTCTACCTGATCGCGATAGCGACCTCCATCGTCTTCGTGGGTGTAAACCACGGTTTGAGCGCCGTGTTTGGCCCCGTCGGCAAGTTCATCGGCCTGTGCCTGGTAGCGCTGCAGGTGGCCGGTGCCGGAGGCACCTATCCGATCGGCACCGCCCCGTCGTTCATTCAGGCTGTGCACCCGTACCTGCCGATCAGCCACACGGTGAATGCTTTCCGCGGTGCCATCGGCGGCGGCTGGATCAACCCGCAGGCGGACTTCACGGAAATGGCTATCTGGTTCCTGGTGGCCCTCATGCTTTCCCTGATCGGCAGCAGGGTGCGGCTGCGCCTCGCGGCATCACGTCGGGAAGGCGAAGCGGAGACATTGGCGGTCGATGAAGCCGACGGCGCGGCGGATCGGGAAGAGAACGACCTAGTTGAAGCCGACGAAGCGGCGCAGGACGAGGTAGAGCCCGCGGGGGACGATGCTGCCGAGCCTGCCGGGAAGGCCGAATAGCAGCGCCATCGGCGTGCGCTTGAAAGCGCGGTATGCCTCCGGGTTTACCCTGGCGATGTCGGCCAGCAGCCGTTTGCTTTGCTGCGGCGCGTCCGGTTCCGGCGAAAGCAGCGCCACCATGAGCGAAATGGTTGTGGTGATCGATAGGTAGTGCAGGATGTAGGAGCGCAGACGGGCAGAAGCGATCTCCCCTACCTGCAGCTGCTCGGCCATTAGGCGATTCACGCGCAGCTGCTGGGGCATGCGCGAGATCATCACCTTTTCGTTAACCGACTGGTCCTCGCGCCCGATGTAGTAGCGGTAGAGGTCGATATCCAGGTAGGCGAGCGTGCGGGTGTGCATCAGCGGCACCGTGGCCACCAGGTTGTCCACGTAGAACGTGTGGCGGGGCAGTTCCAGACCGCTGCTGCGCAGCACGTCTAGCCGGTAGGTCAGCGAATGCATTACCAGGTAGCGGCCGATGCCGGGGTTGCCCAGATCGTCCCAGGTGCAGATCTTGCCCCTGGGAATAAAGCGGCGATAGCTGACCACGCGGGGCTTTTTCCGCGCCACGTTTTCGTAGCAGTAGTGACTGACGATGACGTCGGGAGCCTCCCCCGCAGCGCACCAGTTACGAATGTTGCGCAGCAGCACCCGCAGCGCGGTCGCATCCAGCCAGTCGTCGCTGTCCACAACCTTCAGGTATTCACCGCTGGCGTGCGCGATACCTGTGTTTACCGCCGCGCCGTGGCCGCCGTTCTCCTGTCGCACCAGCCGCACGATTCCCGGATGGCGCTTCACGTAGTCGGCACCCACTTCCGGGGTGGCGTCAGCGGAGCCGTCATCCACCACGATCACTTCGATCTCTCCCGCGGCGGCGTCCGGGGTCAGCAGGCTGTCTAGGCAGCGCGCCATATAGCCTGCCGAGTTATAGCAAGGCACGACAAAACTGAGCAGGGGGCGATTAATCGTCACCCATCCAGAATAGCGGCAATATAAACCTTTGTAGAATTACTTAGGACACCCTTTCTTTTTTATTTATTTCGGCTCCTGCCCCAAACGAGCCCCCAAGGTCACGCCTCATATACGGATAAAAAGTTCCCGCAAGTGCGCATCTTCCCGGATGCAGCCATTTTGGCCACCTTTTGCTGACGCACATGAAACAATGTGTACGAATACGTATTTGTCATGAGAAAGGTTCAATGATGGCCCTTGATTCGTTCATCGCACGCCCCGCACCGAAGGTCGATAAGGGCGATCGCGACCTAAAGATTAAAAAGCCCGAAACCTGGGCTACCGGTCTGCCCGCTGGCCTGAACGCAATCAAGGTCGGCCTGGAGCAGATGGGCCCCAAGCGCACCGCGCAGACCCTGCTTCGCGTGAACCAGCACAATGGCTTCGACTGCCAGTCCTGCGCTTGGCCCGACGAAGACCCCGACATTCGTAAGACCATCGCTTTCTGCGAGAACGGCGCGAAGGCCGTGGCCGACGAAGCCACCCTGCGCCGCGTACCGCCGGAGTTCTTCGCCAAGCACTCGATCTCCGAGTTGCACGAAAAGTCCGATTTCTGGCTGGGTGAACAGGGCCGCCTGACCCACCCGATGGTGCGTCGCGACGGCTCCGACCACTACGACCCCATCACCTGGGAAGAGGCTTTCGGTCTGATTGCTGACAAGCTCAACTCCCTCGACCACCCCGATGAGGCGATTTTCTACACCTCGGGCCGTGTCGAAAACGAGACCGCGTTCATGTTGCAGCTGTTCGCGCGCCAGCTCGGCACCAACAACCTGCCCGACTGCGCGAACATGTGCCACGAATCCTCCGGTTCGGCCATGAACCCGACCGTCGGTGTCGGTAAGGGCACCGTCACCCTGGACGACGTGCAGACTGCCGATCTGCTGATCGTGGCTGGCCAGAACCCGGGCACCAACCACCCCCGCATGCTCGCTTCGCTCGCTGAGCAGAAGAAGAACGGCGGCAAGATCGTCGCCATCAACCCGCTCTACGAAGCGGGCCTGATGCGCTTCAAGGACCCGCAGAGCCCGGTAGACGTGCTCGGCGAGGGCCAGCGCCTGGCCGACGAGTTCGTGCACATCCGCCTCGCGGGCGACCTCGCGTTCTTCATGGGTGTCAACAAGATCCTGATCGAGCGCGGCCACCTGGATAAGGCGTTCATCGACGAATACACGGCGGGCTTCGAGGAAATGAAGGCAAACCTCGAAAGCATCAGCTGGGACGACATCCTCTACCAGACCGGTATCGAGAAGGCGCAGATCGAGAAGGTTGCGCAGATGGTGATCGACGCCAAGTCGGTAATCGTCTGCTGGGCACTCGGCATCACCCAGCACAAGCAGGCCGTGGCCACCATTCAGGAGGTCGTGAACCTGCTGCTGATGACCGGCAACATCGGTCGTCCCGGTGCGGGCCTGTGCCCCGTACGCGGCCACTCGAACGTGCAGGGCGACCGCACCCAGGGCATCACCGAACGCCCCAAGGAAGCCTTCCTGAAGGCCATGGACGAAGAGTTCGGCATGGAGTGCCCGCGCGAACACGGCGTCGACACCATTGAGGCTGTCCGCGCCATGCACGAAGGCAAGGCAAAGTTCTTCCTGCAGATGGGCGGCAACTTCGCGCGTGTTACCGGCGACTCGGACTACACCGAGGACGCGCTGCGCAACTGCGACATGACCGTTTACGTTTCTACCAAGCTGAACGGCACCCATGCCGCTCCCGGCAAGATTTCGCTGATCCTGCCCGTGCTCGGCCGTACCGAACTGGACATGACCGGCGGCAAGCCGCAGCGCCTAACCGTCGAGGACTCGATGTCGATGGTGCACGCCTCGCAGGGTCGCCTCAAGCCGGCCTCCCGCGAGCTGCGTTCCCAGCCCGCCATCATCGCCGGTATCGCTAAGCGCACCTTCCCGCGCAACCCGAAGATCGACTGGGACGCGATGGAGCACGACTACGACGTGGTACGTAACCACATCGAGCACGTGATCCCCGGCTTCGATAACTTCAACGAGCGCATCAACATCCCCGGCGGCTTCCAGCTGCCGAACGGTCCTCGCGATTCGCGTACCTTCGCCACCGAGAACGGCAAGGCGAACTTCACCGCGTCTCCCCTGGAGCGAATCGAACTGGAAGAGGATCAGCTGCTGCTGCAGATCTCCCGTTCGCACGACCAGTTCAACTCGACCATTTACGGCCTGGACGACCGCTACCGCGGTATCCACGAGGGTCGCCGCGTCATCTTCATCAACCCGGAGGACATCGCACGTCTGGGCCTGCGCAACGGCCAGATCGTAGACATCACCTCCGAGTACGACGGTGAAGAGCACAAGGCCGTCGCGTTCCGCGTCGTCGAGTACAACACCGCGAAGGAATGCGCCCTGGCCTACTTCCCCGAGGCGAACGTGCTGGTGCACAACCGCCAGGTGGCAGAGGTCTCCAACACCCCGGTTTACAAGTCGGTACGCATCCGCGTTACCCCGACCACCCACACCGGTCCGGTTCCGCTGCGCTAAGGCGTAAATAACCGAGAAGGCCGGGCCCCGGAGGCAGCGATTGCTTCCGGGGCCCGGCCTTTATACGTAGTAGCGCCCTAGTAAATCCCAGCCGCGTACGGCGATACTGGCACGGGCAAGAAACCCCGAAAGCCCCGCATGAATCCGAGCGAAAGCAGGCAGATCAGGCATGGAAACCCCCATCAACAGGCCAGACACGTTCGGCGCCCCGGAAGTAGACCCGCACGGCGGCGCGCTTTCCCTGGTGGATACGGTGGCCGACGCTCCCGCGCCGCGCGAAAACCTGCCCGGCGTAAAGCGGCTGCTCAAGGCAGACGGCGCGAATCTGATCGTGTTCACGTTCTCCCCCGGCCAGGAGCTGGCCGACCACCGGGCCGCGCACCCGATCATGGTGCAGTGCATCGAGGGAATACTCGATTTTGGCTGCGACGGCCAGACCTACCGGCTCACGGCGGGCAGCGTGTTACACCTGAAAGACATGGTGGTGCACCGGGTGGACTGCCCGCAGGACGCGCCCGAGCGTAACGTGCTGCAGCTGTTCATGCTGACCGGGGAACGCCACTAAGCCTCCGCACACCAAAGCAGAGGGCGGTGCGCCGTTGGCGCACCGCCCTCGCTCTTTATCCGTTCCCCATCTCCCCAGAGGGGTACGAAACCTTTTCGGCTATCAGCCGTAAAGCTCCTCTACGTCCTCGTCCATCCAGTCGAAGGAACGCTCGACAGCCTTCTTCCACAGGCGGTGGTAACGCTCGCGCGTTTCCTCGTCCATGTTCGGCTCCCAGCGCTTGTCCTCGGACCAGTTGTCGATAACGTCCTGTTCACCGTTCCAGAATCCGACCGCGATACCCGCGGCGTAGGCCGCACCGAGCGCGGTGGTTTCGATGACCTCCGGCCGCACCACCGGCACGCCCAGGATGTCGGCCTGGAACTGCATGAGGGTTTCGTTCTTGACCATGCCGCCGTCTACCTTCAGCTCGGTGAGCGCCACACCGGAGTCGGCGTTCATCGCATCGAGCAGGTCGCGCGACTGGAAAGCGGTGGCCTCCAGGGTGGCGCGAGCGATGTGGTTCTTGTTCACGTACCGGGTCAGGCCGACGATGGTGCCACGCGCGTCCGACTTCCAGTAGGGAGCGAACAGGCCGGAGAACGCGGGAACCACGAAGCAGCCGCCGTTATCGTCCACCTGCTTGGCGAGCTTCTCGATTTCCGGGGCATCCTTGATGAGGCCCAGGTTGTCGCGCACCCACTGCACGAGCGAGCCGGTAACGGCCACGGAGCCTTCGAGCGCGTACACCGGCTTGTTGTCACCGATCTTGTAGCAGACGGTGGTGAGCAGGCCGTTCTCGCTGTGCACCAGCTCCTCGCCGGTGTTGATCAGCATGAAGTTGCCGGTGCCGTAGGTGTTCTTAGCCATGCCCTTTTCGAAGCAGGCCTGGCCGAAGGTGGCGGCCTGCTGGTCGCCCAGGATGCCCGCGATCGGGGTGTCGATCAGCAGACCCTGCTTGCGGCCGTAACCGTAGACCTCGGAGGAGGACTTGATCTCGGGCAGCATCGAAACCGGGATCGACATGTCGGCACAAATTTCTTCGTTCCAGTCGAGGGTGTCGATGTTCATCAGCATGGTGCGCGAGGCGTTGGTGACGTCGGTGACGTGCACGCCGCCGTTAACACCGCCGGTCAGGTTCCAGACCAGCCAGGAGTCGGTGTTGCCGAAGAGCAGATCGCCCGCCTCGGCCTTTTCCCGTGCGCCCTCAACGTTGTCGAGGATCCACTTGATCTTGGGGCCGGAGAAGTAGGTGGCCAGCGGCAGGCCGACGCGCTGCTTGTACTTGTCAGCGCCCTCGTCACCAGCCAGTTCGTTGCAGATCTTCTGGGTGCGGGTGTCCTGCCAAACGATGGCGTTGTAGACAGGTTCGCCGGTGGTCTTGTCCCAAACCACGGCGGTTTCCCGCTGGTTGGTGATGCCGACTGCGGCGAGCTGGTGGCGGTTGATTTCCGCCTCGCTGAGCGCCTCGCCAACCACGGAGCGGGTGTTGCGCCAGATTTCCAGCGGATCGTGCTCAACCCAGCCGGACTTCGGGAAGATCTGCTGGTGTTCCTTCTGGCCGGTGGCGACGATCTTGCCCGCGTGGTCGAAGATGATGGCGCGGGTGGACGTGGTGCCCTGGTCGATCGCCATAACGTACATGGGGGTGTTGCTCATGATGACTCCTTCGGTATCGAGCTTTTGCCGTTTTTAGATGAACGTCGTGTAGAGCTTCGCTGCCAGGCCAGCCAGCACACCGCCTACGAGGGGGCCGACGATCGGCACCCACGAGTAGGCCCAGTCGGAGCCGCCCTTGTGCGGGATCGGCAGAATCTGGTGGGCGATACGGGGGCCGAGGTCACGGGCCGGGTTAATGGCGTATCCGGTCGGGCCACCCAGGCTGGCACCGATACCAACCACGAGCAGCGCCACCGGCAGCGGACCCATGCCCGACGGGGTCTTGCCGAACTGCAAGATCACGAACACCAGCACGAAGGTAGCCACAACCTCGGTGAGGAAGTTCCAGCCGTAGTTACGGATCTCCGGGCCGGTGGAGAACACGCCGAGAATGGTGCCAGCGTTGGTTTCCTGATCGAAGTGGTTCTTGTAGCACAGCCAGGCCAGCACGGCACCGAGGAAAGCGCCGATGAGCTGCGCCACCAGGTATGCCGCCACGTTGCCTGCGGTGGCGGGAACCGCGGGAATACCCAGGTCGGGGTTGCCGCCGAACAGGTCGCTCCCGTTCGCCAGCAGGCCGAAGGTGACGGCCGGGTTCAGGTGCGCGCCGGAGGCGTAGGCGACGTAAACACCCGCAAACACGGCAAGGCCCCAACCGAAGTTAATTAGCAGCCAGCCGCCGCCGTTTCCCTTCGTCTTGGTCAAAATGACGTTTGCTACCACGCCGCCGCCGAGCAGCAGCAGCATCGCGGTACCCGCGATTTCATGCAAGAAAATTGTTGCAACCACGCGATTTCTCCTCGTTGAGTTTAGGTAAGGGATATGTGGCCCGCAGGTTGGATAGGGGTAGACGGGCCATTTTTGGCGCTTGGCCACCGTCGGGGCGCATCTGCGCACCCCGACGGGGTTCCGGTGGGGGATATGCCCTCACCGGTTAAGCAGAGTTAGGCGCTTAGCTTTTTCAGGCGCTAAGCCCCTGCACTGCTGCGGCATCTGTGGCGGTCTGTTCCGCCGCGAGCTGTCCGGCAACGTGCGCCCGGAACAGCTCGAGTTCTTCCTGCCGACGGGCGTCGTCCCAGCCGAGTTCTTCCGCAACCAGGTGCGAAACTTCCTCGGCGGCACCGGCGCCGCGGTCGGACACTTCGTAATTGAGGCGCATCCGGCGTTCCATGAGGTCCTCCAGGTGCAGCGCCCCCTCGTAGCGGGCCGCGTAGAGGGCCTCGGCCCGCAGGTAGCGGGGTGCCTTTGCCAGCGGTTTGCCCAGCTGCTCGTCCGCGTCGATCATTTCCAGCAGCTGCGGCAGAAGCGAACCGTAACGCATGATCAGGCGATCGAAGCGCACCCGGTCGAAGCCGTAGCGGGCCATGATTTCGTCGGCACGCGCCGTGACCTCGCCCAGCCCCTGCGCGCCCAGGACGGGCACCGATTCGGTGAGGCAGGCGCGGTCCGCGAAGGTGTCGCGGATAGCGAAGTCCACTACGTCCTCCGCCATCACGCGGTAGGTCGTGTACTTGCCGCCGGCGATGGCCGACAGGCCCGGCTCGACCTCCATCACGGTGTGTTCGCGCGAAACCTTGGTGGAGGCCCCGGAGTCTTTGCCGACGGGCTGCAGCAGGGGGCGCAGCCCGGCATAGACGCCGATCACGTCGTCACGGGTCAGCTTGCTGCTGAGGACGGCGTTCGCGTGCTCCAGGATGTAGTCGAGGTCCGCGCCGGTGGCGACCGGGCTTGCCACGTCTTCCTTCCAGGGGGTGTCGGTGGTGCCGATGATCCAGTATTCGTCCCACGGGATCACGAACAGCACGGACTTTTCGGTCTTGGTGATGATGCCGACCCCGGCCTCGGCTGGGATCTTGTCCTTGGCTACCGTCAGGTGCACACCCTTGGAGGCGAGCACCTTCAGCCCCGCGTCGGCTTCTGCCAGCTTCTGCTGTTCTTCCGTCCAGACACCACCGGCCAGGATGGTGCAGCGGGCGTAGATCGGGAATTCGTTGCCGCTTTCTTCGTCACGCACCTTAACGCCGACTACCCTGCGGCCCTCGTGCAGGTAGCCGGTGACCCTGGTGTAGTTCGCGCAGGCCGCACCGTGTTCGCGGGCGCTGCGCACCAGCACCTCGACGAAGCGCGCGTCGTCCATCTGCGCGTCATAGTATTCGAGTGCCCCCGCCATGGTGTCCAGGTCAAGGCCGGGGAAGCGCTTGGCCAGGGTCTTTTTGGTGTGGTGGCGGTGCATCGGCACGGCGCGCTTCACGCCGGGGCGGAGCGCCATCATGTCGTAGAGCATGACGCCGGAGCCGATGAACGCACGGTCAAAGACGGGGCGCGCGAACGGGAACACGAAGGAGATCGGCTTCACCATGTGCGGCGCAGTGCGGCGGATCAGCAGGTCGCGTTCCTTCAGCGCCTCGGCCACCAGCTTGAAGTCGAGCATTTCCAGGTAGCGCAGGCCGCCGTGCATCAGCTTCGAGGAGCGGGAGGAGGTGCCGCAGGCCCAGTCGCGGGCCTCGACGATGCCGGTGCTCAGACCGCGCAGAGAAGCGTCGAAAGCAGCCCCCGCGCCGGTCACGCCACCGCCCACTACCAGTACGTCTAGCGGACTCTCGGCGCTGGTTGCAGCGAGGGTTTCTAGATCCTGGTGACGGGTCTTAACGGATAGGGTGGCTTTTTCCGACACGGTATTCCTCCTTCAACGGTGAAGCGGTCCACGGCGGGCACGTCGTCAGATCGCGGGACTTTCGTCCCATCGTGCAGGAGCCGCGAACAAAATGCTTCAATATGAACATTCGTGCAACAATTATGGCGTGGACGGCGCAAATAGGGACCAGAAAGCCTTTCAGGCTGCACAAATGTATTACGAAGAGGGTGCGACGATGGAGGCGATTTCCTCCCGTTTGCGCACCTCCCGCTCCACCGTATCCCGTCTCCTCGCTCATGCGCGGGACCGTGGTCTGGTGACCATTTCGCTCTATCCGCCCCGGCTTTCTCCCGCGGTGCTGGAGGCAGAAATACGTGAGCGCTTCGGAGTCTGCGCCAACGTGGTGCAGGTGAACCCGGCCGCCAGCGAACGCGAACGCATGAACCTGGTGGCGCAGGTGGCAGCAAAGCGGGTAGAGAAAATAACCCGCCCGCAAACCGTGGTGGGAGTGGCCTGGGGAACCACCATGGCGGCGGTGGCGCGCCAGCTCACCCCGAAACCGCCGAGCGGCATCAAAGTGGTGCAGCTCAACGGCGCCGTGAACACGGCGGGCGGCGGAATGGGCCACGCTTCCGCTGTGCTTTCCCAGTTCGGGCGCGCGTTGGAGGCGGAGGTGCACCACTTCGTGGTGCCCGCTTTCTTCGATCACGTAAACACCAGGGAATGGCTCTGGCGGGAACGCTCCACGCTGCGCGTGCTGGAACTGCAGGCCGAGGCTTCGCTGGCGATATTCGGCGCAGGCACGTTCTCTGCGGGCGTGCCCTCGCAGGTGTATTCGTCCGGCTACCTGGAAAGTAGCGACATCGCCCGGCTGCGTGAACAGGGCGTGGTCGGGGACGTCTGCACGCGCTTCTTGCGCGAGGACGGAAGCTGGCAAGACATCGAGATGAACCGGCGCTGCTCGGGCCCCAGCCCGGCAGACCTGGCGCAGATCCCACGGCGGCTACTGGTTGTGTCGGGCATAGACAAGGCCGCTGCCCTGCGCGCTGCCCTGCACGCGGGCACCGCGACCGATCTGGTGGTGGACGATGCCACGGCGCAGGAAATGCTGGCGCGCTGCGGTGCGGAGGCGGGGCGCTAGGACTCGCTGCCGGAGAGGTCCAGCCGCTGCGGGTGGGTGTAGACGTTCATGCGGCCGTCGCCGGGGGCGTCTCCCCCGCGCTTCTTAGCCGCATCGCCCTCTCCCGCAACGCGGGTGAATGCGCACACGCTCATGCCCACCCTCTCGGCGGTATCCAGCGCGAGCGAGCTGGGGGCGGAGACGCACACCAGCAGGGGGATGCCCGCCATGTAGGCCTTCTGCGTAATCTCGAAGCTGGCGCGGGAGGAAACGATAAGCATGTGTTCGCTCAGGGGTAGCAGATCCTCGGCGATGGCCCAGCCGATCACCTTGTCTACCGCGTTGTGTCGGCCGACGTCCTCCCGCACCACCAGCACCCTGCCGTCGCGGGTGGCAAGCGCTGCCGCGTGCACGCCGCCGGTCTTAGAGAAAACCTGCTGGCCGGAGGAAATCTGGCTGACAGCGCGAAATATCGTGGCCGGATCCACCCGCCAGTCGTCGGTAATCGGGAAGCGCCCCTTGGTGACCACGGCATCAATGCTGGCCTTACCGCAGACGCCGCAGGCGGAAGTCTGGGTGAACTGGCGGATAGCCAGGGGCATGACCCGCGCATCGCGGGTCTTTACGTTCATTACGTTGTAGGTGTTGCGGGCAAAACCGGAATCGTCCTCCACCACAGCGCCGTCGCAGTAGCGGGCCTCCAGCACGTCCTCGCGGCTACGGATCAGGCCCTCCGCGTGCAGAAAACCGTGCACCAGCTCCACATCATTACCGGGGGTGCGCATCGTGAGGGTTAGCTCTTTGCCGTTCAGGCGGACGTCAAGCGGTTCCTCAACCGCCACCAGATCCGGTTTTTCGGCGTGGTAGAGGCGGCCGTCCCGGATACGGACGGAAGTTATCTTGCGCGATTGCGTGATACGACCCATGTAAACAACCCTATGCCCGTGCGCCGCCCAACGCGAAGTCGGGCGGGCACACGGGCAGCAGGATTTATGCGCGCGGCAGCGCTACTCCCGTACGCGGATCGAACCAGCGCACGTCTTCCAGGCTGGGCTGCACCGTCAGGGTCTCCTCCGGACGGGTGCTGACGCGGCGATCCAGGCGCACCACTACCAGCGGGGCCGCGGTGGAAACGCTGGCGTGCAGGCCGACGGGGTGGCAGTAGGCGAACGATTCGGAGCCGAGCGCCTCCACCTGCTGCACCTGCAGAGTGATCGCGCCGTCGGTACCGGGAGCACACAGTTCCCACTCCTCGGAGCGGATACCCGCCACGATCTCGCCGCCAGTGAGGGAATTGAGGGCCGCACGCGGCACCTCCAGTTCCACGCCGGGGGCCAGCACCGCGCGATCACCGCTGACAGGCGCGGTTAGCAGGTTCATCGCCGGGGAGCCCATAAAGGTGGCTACGAACAGGTTCACCGGGTTCAGGTACAGCTCCTCGGGTGTCGCCACCTGCTGCAGCACACCGTCGGAAAGCACCGCCACCCGGTGCCCCATCGTCATCGCCTCCACCTGGTCGTGGGTGACGTAGACGGTGGTGGTGCCGAGCCTGCGCTGCAGGGCCGCGATCTCCGCCCTGGTGGAAACGCGCAGTTTCGCATCCAGGTTCGAGAGCGGTTCGTCCATGCAGAACACGGCGGGGCGGCGCACGATGGCGCGCCCCATCGCCACACGCTGGCGCTGACCTCCCGAGAGGGCCTTCGGTTTGCGTTCCAGCAGTCCATCCAGGTGCAGGATCCGGGCCGCCTCGGTGACCCGTTCGTGGATCTCTGCGCGGGGAGTACCGATGTTACGCAGCGCGAACCCCATGTTTTCGCGCACGGTCATGTTCGGGTAGAGGGCGTAGCTCTGGAAAACCATCGCTACGTCCCTGTCCTTGGGGGAAACGTGCGAAACGTCCCTCTCCCCGATCAAGATCCGCCCGTCGGTCACCTTTTCCAGCCCCGCCAGCATCCGTAGCGCGGTGGATTTGCCGCTGCCGGACGGGCCGACCAGCACCAAAAACTCACCGTCGGACACGTGCAGATCAAGCCCGGACACCGCCGGTTTGGAACTGCCGGGGTAGGTGAGGGTAGCCCCCTCGTAGGTCACTGCCGCCATGTTTTACTTAGCCTTCTTTTCCAGTACCGCGAGCTTCGGCTCCATCCAGGTCTGGAGCTGCCCGAACACCTCGGTGGCGCTCTGCCCCTGCACGATCTTGTCGAGCGCGCCGCCGATCTGCTTGCCGCCACCGGCAACGAATACGCGGGCCGCGTCCTGCGGCTTCGTGAACGGCAGCTGCTCGAGCGCGGTCTGTGCCTGCGGCACCTCGGTCAGGTACTGCTTGATCGACTCGGATTCGAGGGCCGACGTGCGCACCGGCATGTAACCGGTGCCGCGCGCGAAGGTGCTCGTCGATTCGGTGTTGGTCAGGAACTCGATCGCCTTGAGCGCTTTGATCTTGCGTTCTTCGGAGATACCGGCCGGGATCGCCAGCCCCGCGCCACCGGCCGGGCAGGATTCGCCCTTCGGGCCGGGCATGAATGCGGTGCCCAGCTCGAACTTGCCGTTGGTAGCCTCCAGCAGGCCCTTGAGGGAGCCGGTGGACTGCGCGGTGGCGGCGGCCTGGCCTGCGGCGAACACCGGGCCGGGATCGTTGGTGACGTCGAACAGGCCCGACTTCTTAAACTCCTGCAGGAACTCCGCGGCGTGCAGGGTCTTCGGGTCGTTGAAGGTAGGGGTGAAGCCCTTGGACATGGCGCCGCCGAACGACCACACCACGCCCTGGAAGATCCAGTCCAGGTAGTTAGCGCCGTTCGCGGTCACAACGCCCAGGTTGACGCCCGCCTTGGACTTGAGCACACCGGCCCATTCCCGCATTTCTTCCCAGGACTCGGGGCCACGGTCGGGCAGACCGGCCTTCTGCCACAGGTCCTTGTTGTAGTAGAACAGCGGGGTGGAACGGGAGTAGGGCAGGGCGTAGTGCTTGCCGTTGTAGTCGTAATCGGCGTAGAGGGGCTTGACGTAGTCGTCCGCGTTCACGCCGGCCTTCTGGTAGAGGTCCTCCAGCGGTGTGAGCTGGCCGTTAAGCGCAAAGTTGAACCAGGTGGTATCGGAAACCACCACGATGTCGGGAAGCTGACCGCCGGAAAGCGCGGCGTTGAATTTCTGCGCTACCTCTTCGTAATCCTTACCGCCGTCAATCAGCTGTACCTTGACGCCGTCGGACTGCTTCTCGAAGCCCGCGATCAGCTCCTGCTCGAGAGCCTTGGAGGTGCCGGGGTGGTTCGACCAGAACTGCAGGGTGTTGTCGTCGGAACCTCCGCCGGAGGTGCTGCCGCCGGTGCCTGCGCAGCCCGCGAGGGTGAGGGAGAGCGCTCCCATGCCCAGCAGGGCGCGACGGGAAACGGGACGGGTCATTTTTGTTCTCCTTGTATATGAGGGGAAGGGAAGTTCTTAGCCTTTGACAGCCCCGGAAGTGAGGCCCTTAATCATGGGTTTTTGCAGGATCAGGAACACGATCAAAACCGGCAGCATGGTGACGAGCGTGCCCGCCATGACGGGTCCCCAGTTGGAGAGCCCCTCGTTGTTTTGCAGCAGGGTCAGACCGATCGGGAGAGGCGCGGTGTCGGCCTGGTCGGACATCAGGAACGGCCACAGGTACTCGTTCCATTCATTGACCAGGGTGATTAACACGAACGCCACCAGGGTGGGCCAGCTCATCGGCAGAACCACCCGCAAAAGCAGGGTGGCGGGGCTGGCCGCGTCCATCCGGGCCGCCTCGATCACCTCGCTGGGCAGGCTTAGGAAGTGGTTACGCATCAGGAAGGTGCCGAAAGCGACGCCGGCCAGCGGCACGATGATGCCGATGAAAGTGTTTCGCCAACCGAGCTGCGCAACCAGCGCATAGTTGGAGATCACCGTGACCTGGTTCGGGATCAGCAGGGCCGCCACGATCACCATGAAAACAATGTTTTTAACCTTGCGGGGCACCTCGGAAAACACCAGGGCGTAGGCGCTCAGCACCCCCAGCACCACCTTGATGGCGGTCAGGCTGCCCGCGATGATCAGGGAGTTGCGCAGGTAGGTGGCGAAAGGCACCCGGCCAAAGAGCTCGTTGTAGTTATCCAGCGTCACGGGATCGGGAACCCAGGTGACGGGGATCGTGTAGATGTCGGGCTTGGTTTTTAGACTGGCCACGAGTATCCACAGCAGGGGCAGGCCCACTATCAGGGAGGCGACGATCAGGCCGGTGTAACCGATAATTTTGCGTAGCATTAGGCCCCCGCCCCGTCCCTGTCCATGACCCGCACCTGGACGATGGTGATCACGAGCAGCACCAGGAACATAATGGTGGCTACCGTGGCCCCGTACCCGGCGCGCTGATTAACGAAAGTTTCCTGATAGACCTGGTAGATCATGGTGGTCGTGCCCGTATTCTGCGGGCCGCCCCGGGTCATCACGTTGATCATGTCGAACACCTGCAGGGAGCCGAGCATGACGGTGATGGAAAGGAAGAACGTGGTGGGCCGCAGCTGCGGCAGCGTGATCTTAGTGAACGTGGTCCAGGTGGAGGCCGAATCGATGGCCGCCGCCTCGTAGAGGTCCTGGCGCACGCCCTGCAGGGCCGCCAGGTAGATCACGAAGCTGTAGCCGACGTTCTTCCAGATGTAGGTCACCGTGAGCATGAACAGAGCCCAGCCGGGCTTTTCGTAAAAATCGGGCGACTCGATACCGAGCTTGCCGAGCAGGTCCTGGATCATGCCGAATGTCGGATCAAAAAGGAACTGGAAGGCGATGCCGACCGCCGCGCCCGAAAGCACGAACGGGGCGAAGATCGCGGAACGCACCGCGTTACGGCCCTTTAGTTTCTGATCCAACAGGATCGCCAGCGCCAGGCCCAGCAGCATGCAGCCAACTACCGCGCAGACGGTAAAGATGACCGTGTTGCCGACTATCTGCCAACTATCCGGGCGGCTCCACCATTCCCTGTAATTAGCCGTCCCGACGAACTCGGAATTAGCGGAAGAAATGTTCCAGTCGAAGAAGGAGAGGCGGATATCGTCCAGCAGCGGGCGGTAGGTGAATACCGTCAGTAGTGCCAGGTTGGGCAGCAACAGCAGGAGGAAGAACCCCCAGTGCCGCAGCCGGGTTAACGCTGTGTTCGTTGAACTCACGAAGTTGAACCTATAGGTCTCTAGTTAACCGGCGGGGAGGCCCAGGTTACGAACGTGCAAACACACCGTGCCATGTCTGGGCCGGCGTCCTCGCCGCATAGTTTTATCTGGTCTGATTAGCGGTGGGCGGGTGTCGGAACATCCGACACCCGCCCTGCCTAAAAGTCTTAGCCGCGGTATTCGCCCTGGTAAACCTCGTCAAACGGGGTGTGGGGGGTAACGCGATTTTCGATCGCGGAGGTCACGACGCGCTTGGCTACCGCCACGGCATCGCGCACGCTCGCGCCCTTGGCCAGCTCGGCGGTGATTGCCGCAGCCAGGGTGCAGCCCGCGCCGGAAACGTAGCGTTCGCCTATCTTGGGGCTGGCGTATTCGGTGTATTCCTCGCCGTCGTAGAGCACGTCGATCGCCTGATCGCCCGGCAGGACCGCGCCGCCCTTAGCAACCACTGCCGCACCGGAACGCTCGTGGATTACCTTCGCCGCCTCCTTGAGGGAGTCGAGGTCGGTCACCTCAACACCGGAAAGGGCGGAGGCTTCGAACACGTTCGGGGTAATAACGGTGGCGTACGGCAGCACCTTTTCCTTCAGTGCGTTATCGGTGTCCAGCGCGGCGCCCGCCTCCTGGCCCTTGCAGATCAGTACGGGATCAACCACGACGTTCTTGAAGTTGCCTGCCTTAAGCGCCTCGGCCACAGTCTCAATCGTGGCGGGGGTCCCCAGCATGCCGATCTTCACCGTGTCGATGTCGTGCACCGCGGTGGCCGCCTCGATCTGGTCGGCGATTACCTGCGGCTCGACCGGCACGAAGCGGTGGCCCCAATCGTTCTTCGGATCGAAGGAAACGATGCAGGTGAGCGCGGTGGCACCGAAGGTGCCCAGCTGGTGGAAAGTCTTGATGTCGGTCTGCGCACCGGCTCCGCCGCTCGCTTCCGAGCCGGCGATAGACAAAGCAACGTTAACCATGGGATCTCCCTTTAGCACTATGGGTTAGGAACTCCATGTTAGACGGTTAGAGCCGCTTACCCGCAGGTCGGGCGGCCCGGTGAACGCTGAGAGCGAAACATCGCACGTTTATGAAATCTTTGTTTCACCAGTAGCAATATTCTCTGGCATCGGGGGCTTCTTCGTGTCACACTGAAAATCCGTCTACGAAAGGAGCCCGACATGGGTCTCGAAGACAAGATCAAGAACAAGGCCGAAGAGCTCGCTGGCAAGGCCAAGGAAGCTTTCGGCAAGGTAACCGACAACGAAAAGCTCCAGGCCGAGGGCGTTGCCGAGCAGGCCGAGTCCGGCGTTAAGCAGGGCGTCGAGGACGTCAAGGACGCAGCCAAGAACGTAGCCGACGGCCTCACCGGCAAGTAACAGCGAGCGTTCTCGCCTAAAAGCTAAAACGTATCCCCCGGAGGAAACTCCGGGGGATACGTTTTTGTTCGGGGCCTACGTTTTTGTTCACCCCCAAGGAAGCCGCCGCTCACCCGCTTAACGTTTGGGTGCACTTTTGGCTGCGCCTTACGTTTGGGGGCACTTTCGGTGGGTTAAAACCCCTTTTAACAGCGGTTAGTGCACCCAGGCGTCAGGGGGTGGGAGTTACCAGCGGTTAGTGCACCCAGGCGTTATGCCTTCGCACAAGGCAACTCCCCCTGGGAAAGCCCCCTGGCATCACCCCACCTGGCAACACCTCCTGGAAAGGCCCCCGGGATAGGCCCCGGCTTGGGCATAGAAAAATCCCCCGGAGTTTCCTCCGGGGGATTTCTTCTGGCGGTAGCGGCGGGATTTGAACCCGCGGTACGGGGTTACCGTACACAACATTTCGAGTGTTGCACCTTCGGCCGCTCGGACACGCTACCGTGATCTACTTTAGCGAAAGCCGCCGCGCAGCGCCACCTGGGTATCAGGTGCGGGCATCAGGTGCGAGAGAACTCACCGCCCGCGCTCGGCGTTTATCTACGCACGCTGTATCCGCGCGTGGGAAACGCCGGGGGTGAGCGCCGCACCTGGCACGGCCTTTCCGCCCCTTAGCCCAGCTTTTCGCGTTCGGCCCGCCGCGCCTCCCAGGCCGCTTCGGCCTCGGCCACGGTGGGGGCGCTACCGCCCCTGTCGGCGGGCATCCAAACCGCGCCGGGCGGAATCTCGGCCGGGAAGAGATCGATCGCCCTGTCCACCGTGTCGGAAAGCGCCTGCTGCAGGCGCGCGTTGGCCTCCTGCACGTCCTCTTCCGGGCCGACGTACAGCGGTACGCCGATCACCACGGATACGGGCGCCCGCCAGAGGTTTCGTAGCTTAAAGCGTGCGCCGCCGCCGAGGATGCGCTGCCCACCGAACACGGCCACCGGCACCACGGGAGAGCCGGTTTCCTGCGCCAGACGCACCGCGCCGGTGCGCAGCCGATGCGGCCTAATGGCCCGGTTGCGCGAGCCTTCCGGGAAGATGCCGACCCATTCCCCGCGCTCCAGCTTTGCCTTCGCGTCCTGGTAGGCGGCGGCGCCCGCAGCCCGGTTCACGGGGATGTGCCCGCACCAGCCGTTGATGGCCCGCATGAATTCGTTGTTGGCCCATTTGAGGGCGATCATGTAGCGCACGTGGGTGCCCTGGGCGCGGTAGATGGTCCACTGCGCAAACACGAAATCGAGCAGGGAGGTGTGGCTGATCGCGATTACCGCCGACGTGCCGGGGGTGGCTTTCCTGAACCAGCGCCGTTTTTCACCCGCGGGGGTGTCCGGCGGCAGGTTTTGCAGGCCGTCGTAATTGACCCTGGCGCGCAGCAGCGCGATGAGGCCCTGGCCGAGGCGAACTATCCCTCGGTAAACAATCTCGTTCTGGCGGTATTCCACGGGATAAGCCTAGGCTTAGCGCATGAAGAATACGACTGCGACTCCCCCGGTACCGGAAAAGCGTCCCATCACACGCACCCATCACGGCGACACCACCAGCGATGACTACGACTGGCTGCGCGATAAAAACCTGCCCGAGGTAATCGCCCACCTGGAGGCAGAAAACGCTTACGCCGACGCCCGCACCGCCCACCTGGGTGCCGTGCGCGAGGCGATCGTGGAGGAGATCCGCGGCTACACGAAGGAAACCGACATGTCGGTTCCCTCCCTGCGCGGCGACTGGTGGTACATCACCCGCACCGCAGAGGGCGAAAACTACCCGACCTTCTCCCGCGTGAAGAACAACGGCGAGCGCCCCGTGCCGCAGCCGGGCGTCATGCTCGAGGGCGAACAGATGCTGCTCGACTGCCCGAAGCTGGCCGAGGGCGAGCAGTTCTTCCAACTGAACGGTATCCAGCCCTCCCCCAGCCAGCGGCTGCTCGCCTACGGCGTGGACACCAGCGGCGGCGAACGCTACGACCTGCGCGTGCTGGATGTGGAAAGCGGCGAGGTTATCGACGATGCCGTGCGCGAGACCGGCTCCGGTATCGCGTTTAGCGCCGACGAAACCACGGTTTTCTATGCCCGCGTGAATGACGCCTGGCGGCAGCACCAGGTGTGGGCGCACCGCGTCGGCACCTCGGCGGACGAGGACCGCCTGGTGTTCGAGGACGAGAACGAGAGCTTCGGCGTTTACTTCTCCACCTCCCGCGACGGCAAGTACCTGGTGATCGAGACGGTTTCCACCACCTCCACCGAGTGCCACCTGCTGTCCCTCACCGAGCCCGACGCGAAGCCGCGCTGCGTGCAGCCGCGCCGCCCCGGCCTGGAGTACACGGTTGAGGTGGCGGGCGATGAGCTGCTGATCGTGCACAACGCCGACAACCGTGGCTTTGCGCTTTCGCACGCCCCCGTCACCGGCGGCGAGTGGGAGCCGCTGTTCGAGGCGGGCGACGGCGAGCGCCTGATGTACGTGGCGGCTTTTGCCGACGCCGCCGTGGTGCAGCTGCGTTCCGGCGGGCTGTCGTCCCTGCGGGTGCTGCCGCGCCGCGAGGGTAAGTGGGATACGTCGGCGCTGTGGGACGTGCCCCGCACCGGCGAACTGGACACCCTGGAGCTGGCCAGCAACTACAACTACGAGACCGAGACCGTGCGTTTCACCCGTACGAGCCTGCTCACCCCGGACACGGTGTGCGAGGTTGCGCTGGCTAGCCACGGGGTTGAGGTGCTGAAGCAGACCGAGGTGCCGGGTTACGATCCGAGCCTCTACGTTGAGCGCCGCGAATGGGCGACGGCGGCCGACGGCACCCGTATCCCGCTGTCGGTGGCGCACCGCCGCGACGTGCAGCCGGACGGCACGAACCCCGGCTACCTGTACGGTTACGGTTCTTACGAGATCTCGATTGACCCGTCGTTCAGCGCCATGCGCCTGCCCCTGCTGGATCGCGGCGTGGTGTTCGCTATCGCGCACGTGCGCGGCGGTGGCGAGATGGGCCGCGATTGGTACGAGGGCGGCAAGCTGCTGAACAAGAAGAACACCTTCAGCGACTTCGTGGCGTGCGCCCACCACCTGTTCGAGACCGGCCTGGTGCAGCAGGGCCGCCTGGCCGCCGAGGGCGGCAGCGCGGGCGGTCTGCTGATGGGCGCGGTAACCAACCTGGCTCCCGAGGCTTTCCGCGCCGTGCTGGCCCAGGTGCCATTCGTGGACGCGCTGAACACGATCCTGGATCCGTCCCTGCCGCTGACCGTGGGCGAATGGGAGGAGTGGGGCAACCCGCTGGCCGACCCGGAGGTGTACCGCTACATGAAGGAGTATTCGCCGGTGGAGAACATCCGCCCGGTCGAATACCCGGCGATCATGGCAGCTACCTCGCTGAACGACATTCGCGTGTTCTACGTGGAGCCCGCGAAGTGGGTGGCGCGCCTGCGCGAAACGGTGACGAGCGATCAGGCGGAGCGCCCGATCATCTTCCGTTGCGAGATGGTGGCGGGCCACGGCGGCCGCAGCGGCCGCTACAACAAGTGGGAGCAGCGCGCCGACCAGCTGGCGTTCATGCTGGATCAGATCGGTGCGACCGAGAAGCCCGCGTAAATAGTTAGGGCGTAAGTTGCGGGGCCGGGGAACGATTTGTTCCCCGGCCCTCACTTCTTGTCGTCTAGAAAATTTACTGCGGAAACAAATACGAAAACATTGAGCACAGCATAGGCAAAGCCCGCAACGGTGAGCAGCGCTACCGTTCCAGTATCCTCCGTCAGCCCGCGCAGCAGGTTCGCAAACACGGGCAGGTCCCTATCCGCGCTAAGTAGCATGAGACCGGCAACAGGAAACGGGAGGAGCAGCGCTGTAACCAGATAGGGGTAACACCTGCGCATGTAATCTGCGTGGCAGAAGCCGTAACAGACGATACCCAGCCAAAAACTGAGCAGGAGCGGGCCCACTATAGGCGCAGCCCTACCGTTGGTGATGTACCTGGCCCGATGCAGCCCGTCGTAGCGCGAAGCCTGAACTGCGTCAGCCTCCAGGATTAGGTATCTTCCTATTAGTACCGCAGCGGTGGAAAACAGTAGCGTGAGAAGCAGAAACACCACGAACTCACGCGTACATAGCCGACGCCTATCTTTGCTCATAGGGGATATTTTCTTTCCGTTCTACAGTGCAGCCAATCCTGCGGGCAGCGCTATTCGCTGAGCACGCCGTCCTCTATACGCAGCACCCGGTCGCAGTAGGGCAACATGCGTTCGTCGTGGGTCACCATCACCACGGTGACGTTTTCCCGGTGCGCCTCTTGCGCCAGGATCTC
Source organism: Dermabacteraceae bacterium TAE3-ERU5 (assembly GCA_019218375.1). Lineage (GTDB taxonomy): Bacteria > Actinomycetota > Actinomycetes > Actinomycetales > Dermabacteraceae > TAE3-ERU5. Next base: position 101,674 of record JAHUUK010000006.1, on the reverse strand, counting down.
CACCACCGAGAACGCGCGCGCCGAGTCGAGGGAGGCCGTGGGTTCGTCGGCCAGCAGCAGGGCCGGGCGCGGGTAGAGCGCGCGCATGATCGCGGCGCGCTGGCGTTCGCCGCCGGAAAGATCGCCGGGGAAGGCCGACATTTTCTCCCGCATGTTTAGCTCATCGGCCAGGGCTTCGGCGCGCTGCCGGTCAAAGCCGCGCCCGCACACCCGGTCGGCCAGTTCCAGCTGTTCGCGCACCCGCAGGTAGGGCACCAGATTCGCGGCTTGCAGCACGAAGCCGATCTTTTCGCGGCGCAGCCGCACCAGTTCCCGCCCGCTCAGCGCGCTGGTGTCCGCTCCTGCAATTTCTACGCTGCCCGCGCTGGGGGTTTGCAGCCCTCCCAGCAGCGTGAGCAGGGTGGATTTGCCGGAACCGGAGGGGCCTATCACCGCGACGAACTCGCCGCGTTGCAGGGTGAAGCTGGTGGGTTTGAGCGCCTCGATGTGGGTACCGCCGTCCCGGAAGCGTTTGCTTACGCCGCTGACGCGCACGGCGGGAGTAGCCACCCGTGTTTCTTTCCCTGCCATCAGCGCATCGCCTCCAACGGATCGATTTTCGCCACCTGCCAGACGGATGCCTGGGCGCCAATGCAGGCCACCAGGAAGATCGCGGCTGCTACCGCCGCCGTGAACGGCCAGTTAGCGACGTAGGGCACGGCGTCCGGCAGGATCAGGGCCGATCCCGCCGTGAGCAGTGCCCCCACCGCTATTCCCGCCCCGGCGACCAGCACTGTCTGGGTCAGCACCGCGCGGGCGATGTAGCCGCTGGCCACCCCCTGCGCTTTCAGCACCCCGAACACGGGCCGCTTTTGCATGGTGATGATGTACATGAAGATTCCGATCACGATCGCGCAGATCAGCACCAGGAACCCGATCATCAGGGAGAACGTGTAGACCTGGGCGGCGTAGCCGGGCAGCGCCCAGATCACGTCTTTCAGCGGCAGGTAGGTGTAGTCGGCCTGGTTCGCCAGGGCATCCACTTCACCCTGCGCGGCTGTGGGGAGCACCGCGATTGCGCTCAGCGGGGCCTTGCCCGCCGTTTCGTCGGCGCTCAGGTCGATGTAGAGCACGGGCGTTACCGAATAGCTGAGCGCGGGGGCGAAGCCGACCACGCGCAGGTCGGTATCTGACTGTTTCAGCCGCAAGGTGTCCCCCAGTTTCACGCCGTAGCGGGTGCGCAGGGAGTCCGCCGCCAGCACCTCGTCGGCACTTTCTGGGGCGCGGCCCGTGAGCGGAGCGGGGCGCAGCACCGAGCCGGGCACGGTCGCTAGCAGCGCCACGGTCACGGGGTCCTGCCCTGAGTCCTCCCCGCCGGTACTCGCCACCGCCTGCGTGATTCTCAGGGGTTGCAGCGGGGCGTCGCCCGCCGGGGTGCGCAGGTTTGTTTCGCTCACCTGGATACGCGAGGCCGACAGCGAGGAGTTCGCGTATTCGGAGATGACCATGCCGCGCACCCCGAGCGCGTCCAGGGCGCTGCGGTTCGCCTGCGCCAGCCCGTAGGCCAGGCCGGTCAGGAAGAACACCAGGTAGCTGATTAGCGCGATGAGGCTGAGTAGCCCCAGGTAGCGTCCGGGGGCGTTGCGGATTTCCCGCCAGCCAAGGAACATGTTGCCGCCCTCCCGTAGTTGTCGGCGTACCAGGGCAGGCCCGGCGTACGCTGCGAGTCTGACACAAAAGGTGCGGGACCGCCTCCACTAGGGAGGGCGGTCCCGCACCCGTCTAAGTGTTTTGCTCGGCCCTCATGCGCTGGCCGTTCAGTTTAGAAAGCCGGGATTACCGCGCCCTCGTAGTTGTCGTTGATGAACTTCTTGACCTGCTCGGAGTGCAGCAGCTTCTCGAGCTTCTGGATCGCCGGGTTGTTTTCGTCGCCCTCGCGCACCACCAGCAGGTTGGCGTTCGGGTTGTTCTCTGCCGATTCGAGCACCAGCGAATCCTTGGCCGGGTTCAGGCCCGCCTCGATGGCGTAGTTGCCGTTGATGACGCCCGCCGCGAAGTCACCCAGCGCGCGCGGAATCAGCGGAGCATCAACCTCGGTGATCTTGAAGTTCTTGGGGTTCACGGTCACGTCGGCCACCTTGGCGGAGCGCGGATCCACGCCCTCGGTCACGCCCACCAGCTTGTTGGCAACCAGCAGCGCGATGGCGCGGCCACGGTTGGTCGGATCGTTCGGGATCGCGATCTCGCCGCCCTCGGGCAGGTCAGCAACGTTCTTGAAGTTCTTGGAGTACAGGCCGAGCGGTTCGACGTGCACCGGGGCAAGGGGCACGAACTTGTAGCCCTTGGCCTTCTTCTGCTCCTCCAGGAACGGAATGGTCTGGTAGTAGTTAGCGTCGATGTCGCCGTCCTTCAGAGCCTGGTTGGGGATCTGATAGTCGGTGTACTCGGTAACTACGATGTCCAGCCCCGCATCCTTAGCCAGGTTTTCCTGGATGAACTTCAGGATCTCTGCGTGCGGCTTCGGGGTAGCGCCCACGTTGATGGTGGTAACGCCATTAGCGTCGGCCTTGGGGCCACCCTTTTCCTTTTCGCCACCGCAGGCGGCGAGGGTGGAGGCGGCAACCAGGGTGCTGGCGGCGGTGAGCAGGGTACGGCGGGTGAAAACGGACATGACTGTCTCCTCGAAAAATTAAAGTCTGCGAATTGGGGCTTTTGCTTGCTGCGTTTGCTTACGGCGGTAGGCGATGCGGGCTTACTTGCCGCCCGCGCGGTGGTCTACCGCCCTGGACATTCGGTCACCGAGCATCTGGATCGCAATGACGATGATCAGCAGCATGATTACGGCCGCAACGGTCACGCCGTTGTCGTAGCCTCCGTAGCCGAGGCGGAAAGCGAGGTCGCCCAGCCCCTTGCCGCCCACGGTACCCGCCATGGCGGTGTAGCCGACGACGGCGATGGTCGTGGTGGTGATGGAGCCGATCAGGCCGGGCAGCGCCTCGGGGATCAGCACCTGGCGCACGATCTGCCAGCGGCTCGCGCCCATCATCAGCGCGGCCTCGATCTTGCCGTGCGGGATGTCGCGCAGGTTCACTTCCACCAGCCGCGCAAAGAACGGCACGGCCGACACGACCAGCGCCAGCATGGCGGCGTTCGGTCCGGTGGAGCGGCCGATCAGTTCCCTGGTGAAGGGGATCAGCGCGATGATCAGGATGATGAACGGGAACGAACGCACCACGTTCACCACGAAACCGGTGACGCTATGAATGGCGCGTACCAGGCGGCTGCGCGAGCCAGCGGCTTCGAACAGGAACACGCCCAGCGGGGTGCCCAGCAGCACCGTCAGGAACATACACCCGAAGGTCATGTAGAGGGTGATCAGGGTGTTATCCCACAGGCCGTCGCGCCAGCGATGGAAGATCGGGTTCGCGAGCCATTCGGTCAGGATCTCGGTGATATTCACAGGAATGCCGCCTCCTTCGCCACCACGCCGGACTCTTCGAGCTGGCGCAGGAAGCGATTGAAGCCTTCTCGGCTAATCGGCTCGTTGTTGTAGTTACGCAGGGCGAGCTGCACGCGACCCACCTGCCTACCACCGAGGGTTTCGATGGTACCGGCCACGATGGTGGCGTGAGCCTCGTATTCGGCGGCCAGACGCACCAGGTCTTCGCTCGTGGAGATGGTGGGCGAATCACCGTAATCGCAGTTCACCATCACGGCGTTCAGGCCGGTGGGGGGCGGCGGCAGCGGAATAAGTTCCGCATACAGCGGGCCGCGCGTATCGGTGGCCACCTGCAAAAGGTCGCCGCTTTGCAATATCTTGCCCTCTGCCAGCAGCGTTACTTCGTCACAGATTTCCCGCACAACGCTCATTTCGTGCGTAATAAGCAGCACGGTAATTCCTAATTTGTCCCGCAGGCTGCGAATTAGGGAAAGAATCTGGCGGGTGGTGGAGGGATCGAGCGCGCTGGTCGGCTCATCGCACAGCAGCACGTCCGGGCTGGCGGCGAGCGCGCGGGCGATGCCGACGCGCTGAATCTGGCCGCCCGAAAGCTGCGCCGGATAGTTGTTCTCCCTGCCGCTCAGGCCCACCAGTTCCACCAGTTCCGCGACCCGGCGGCGCTTTTCTTCGCCCTTTACGCCGATGATGTCCAGCGGGTGGGCGATGTTCTCGGCCGCGGTGCGGGAATCGAGCAGGTTCGCGTGCTGGAAAACGAATCCGATGCTGCGGCGGGCCGCGCGCAATTTCGCCCCGTCCAGGGCGCTAATCTGCGTGTCCCCGATCCAAACCTCGCCGGAGGTAGGTTTCTCCAGCCCGGTCAGGCAGCGGATAAGCGTGGACTTACCGGCACCGGAACGGCCGACGATGCCGTGGATACGGCCCTCCCCGACGCTCAGGTTGATGCCGTCCAGGGCAACCACCTGCGCGCCGGTGGGCTGAGCACCCTTACCGGCGACCGCGGGGAATACCTTGGTTACGTCTCGTAGCTTGATCACGTATCTAAGTAAACCGCGCCTAGGGCGTGCAGTCACACGGGACGTTCATATTTCTTTATCTTTTTCACTAAGAACCCTTTATGCGGGGCGGTTTTTTCTGCCGCGGCGTTTGCGTAACTGGGCAAAAAAGTCTTTCAGCACTAAGGCGCATTCTTCGCCGCGTACACCGCTAATTACCTCTGTTTGGTGATTCAGACGAGGCTCGGCGAGCAGGTTAAAGAGGCTCCCCGCAGCCCCCGCCTTGGGGTCCATGGCACCGATCACAACGGTGTCTATGCGAGACAGCACTATCGCCCCGGCGCACATCGTGCACGGCTCTAACGTCACCACCAGGGTGCAGCCGCTCAGGTTCCAGCGCCCCCGCTGCGCCGCCGCCTGCCGCAGTGCCAGGATTTCGGCGTGCGCGGTCGGGTCCTGTTCCGACTCCCGCCGGTTTCCGGCCGCCGCGATCACGTTAGCTTCCTCATCTAAAATCACCGCGCCGATGGGGATGTCCCCGCGCGCCTGTTCGTGCACGCTCTGCCAGTCGGCCCCGATGTTCGCTTCAACCTGCGGGTTTTGCCCATCCATCCCGGCGGCCAGGCGCGCCTGCGCCAGGGCCTGGCGCATCGCCTCATCCAGCGTCGCGGCGTCTAAGGGCCGTTTGTTTGAATCCACCCCTCTATTGTCGGGTAGATTCATGGGTATGCGAGTCATTGCTCTTGATCATCCCCTGGTAGCCCACAAACTCACCGTGCTGCGCGATCGCAACACCCATTCCTCCACTTTCCGCCAGCTCGCGGACGAGCTGGTGACGCTGCTTGCCTACGAGGCAACTCGCAACGTTGCCGTGGCCCGGGAAGAAATCAACACCCCGGTGGCCCCGATGCTGGGCACGAAGCTGACCAACCCGAAGCCGATGGTCGTGCCGATTCTGCGCGCGGGCCTGGGCATGTTGGACGGCATGACCCGCCTGCTGCCGACCGCCGAGGTGGGATTCCTCGGCATGGCGCGTAACGAGGAGACCCTGGAGGTCACCACCTACGCGAACCGTTTGCCCGAGGACCTCACCGGGCGCCAGTGCTTCGTGCTCGATCCGATGCTGGCCACCGGCCACACCCTGATCGCGAGCGTGAACTACCTGTTCGAGCGCGGCGCGCGCGACATCACCTGCGTGACCCTGCTCTGCGCCCCGGAGGGCCTGAAGGCGCTCGAGGATGCCCTCGATCCCGATCTGGACGTCACCGTGGTGACCGCCGCGATCGACGAGAAGCTGAACGAAAAGAGCTACATCGTGCCCGGTCTGGGCGATGCGGGCGACCGTCTTTTCGGCGTGGTCGACTAACCACCACCTGCTAAAACGTTCCTGAGGGGCCGACGCGAATGAGCGTCGGCCCCTCAGTGTCTCCCGGCTCACATTCTTGGTGCGAAGTAGAGGTTTCGCGTAGCAATACGTATGCTTAGACCCATGTTCGCATGCCACCAGCACCACACCATGTCCGCCTACGCGGGCATGTGGTTTGGCATGCCGATGCACATGATGCAGCGTCAGCTCAGTCTCTGAAGCGTACCCAGGGGCGGCTGACAGGAGTCGGCCCCCGGCGCGGGCTCCCGCTTACAAGCAATTAAGCGCTACAGCCAAGGACAAATCATGAGCATCGCCCCCCTCTACAATCGCCGCAACACCCCCGTTCTTCCCGGCCGTGAACAGGCCACCCAGCAGGTCACGATCAGCCTGACGCTGAACCTGCCCGCCGGGGTATCTGAAAAATCGGTTGCCGAATTCGCCGCCGCCGTGCGCGGCCAGGCGGCCCGCCGCTTCGGCACCCTCCCCGCAGCCCGTGTGTTCAACAACCGCACGCAGGGAGTTGTTTCTCCGAACGCCCCGGCGCGACTCGATGCCGCGCGCCGCTACGCCCACAGCCAGCAGGCGCTGGCGCGCGTGCCGGGATCGCCGCTGACAGCGCCGGAAGATTCCCTGGTCATCGACTTCACCGGGCGTCGCGTGCGCTTGAGCGGCGCCCCCGTAAACCTGGCCCACAAGGAATTCGAGATCCTCGCGTTCCTGCTGCGCAACGCCCGCAGCACGGTGAGCCGCGAGGACATCCTCGCCAACGTTTGGCAGGGCGCCGACACCAGCGTCGGCATCCGCACGATAGACGTGCACATTCGCCGCCTGCGCGCCAAGCTGGGAACCTACCGCGAGCTGATCAGCACCGTGCGTGGCCGCGGCTACCGCTACGACCCTTCGAGCGACGTCACGGTAATCGGCATCTGAGCACGCACCCGCGAAAGGTGTCTGCCGCTGCCACTACCCTTGGGGTATGCCTATCCGCCGCCTCCACCTATGCCCCCACGGCGCTACCGGGGCTGCCCTGTGGGCGCGCGAAAGCGTTGGCGATGGCCGTTCCCGGGCGGTTACTAGCCTGGACTTCCTGGCGGACACGCCGCTGGGCAGGGCGGCTGACTTCACCGGGCCGCTGCGCACCCGCGTCACGCTGGAGAAACCGGCTGGCCGCCGGGTTCCCGCGCTGCCCCTCGCTCCCTCGCAATTTGTGGCCTTCCTCGGTTTAAGCGCGCAGGCCATGGCCGACGCGGCGGGCATCCCCGCCCCCGCTCTGCGCTCCGGGGCAGACTTTCCCCCGGCGCTGTGCGCGCACCTAGATGCGCTCAGCGAGCAGGGGCAGGGCTGCGAACTGGGACCCGAGCTTTACGCGACCGCCGAACTGGTGCGCGGTGTAAGGGCGCTCGCGCGGTCCCGGACCGCCGTGAAGAAGCGGCTAGTGGTGCCCCATATCGAGATCGGCACCGCCGCACCCACCCTGGGCCTGCACCGCCTCTCCTGGGTGCCCGCGCCAGGCACGGACAGCGAACTGGCTTCCTCCCGCATTTCCCTGCGCGTGCTGGACGCCGAAGCGAGGCGCGCTTTCGCCCGCTTCGCCGAGCACGAAGCGCCCGCACCCCCCTTTCCCCTGCTCGCTGCGCTGAGCGGGGACGACGACGTTTGGGAGAGCGACGTTCCCGCCGCCCACCGGGCGCAGCTGGCACTGTCGGAAATGATCGCCGCCGCCCATCCCGTAACCCTGCTGGAGGGCGGAGAAGCACCGCTGGTACGCCTGAGCGAGCCGGGCGGGGACGGCCTTTGGCCGCTCGAAGTATGCCTGCGCCAGCGTTCCGGCACGGTGCATCCCCTGGCCGACGTGCGCGCCGCGGGAGACATCACCGCCGCCGCGGCGGCCTCCCTGGTGGGCGACGTGCTGCGGCTGGCACCGGGGCTGCACGGTGCCCGGCTGCGCGAGGAAACGCTCGCCTTCTTCCTTACCCTGCCGCAGGCCAGCACGTTCCTGGAAAAACAGGCCGAACGCCTGGAGGCGGGCGGGATAGCGGTCATGCTGCCCAGGGACTGGACGAAAACCCCGGTGCGTCTGCGCGCCGAGGTGCAGGAGGCAAAGAGCGACGAAGAGGGCAGCCAAAGCGGTATCGGCGTGCAGGCCATGGCCCGTTTCGACTGGGGCGTTTCGGTGGGCGAGACGCAGCTTACCGAGGAGGAGATCGCCCAGCTCAAGGAGGAGCAGGCGGAGCTGGTTTATCTGCGCGGGCGCTGGGTGCGCCTAGACGGTGCGACCCTGCGCGCGGCCAGCCGCTTCCTGGAGCGCGCGGCGCGCGGCGGGACGCGCCCCCTGCGCGAACTGTTCGCCGTCATGGCGTCGCGCGAGGCGTCCGGGGTGGACTTCGCTCCCCCCGTGTCGGTCACGGAAGACGGCGCGGCGCGGGTAGACGACGCTGCCGCACGCGGGAGCGCGTCGGCCCTGCCGGGAGAACCCGCCCCGATTCACCCCCGCACCCTACACGCAACCCTGCGGCCCTATCAGGAACGGGGCGTTTCCTGGCTGGCCGCGCGCGATTACACCGGCTGGGGCACGATCCTGGCCGACGACATGGGCCTCGGCAAGACCATTCAGCTGCTGGCCCTGCTCTGCCACGAACGGGAGCCGAGCACAGATTCCGACGCAGATTCCGGTGCCTCCACCCCGCACGAGGTGGGCCCGACGCTGCTGATCGCCCCCATGTCCCTGGCGGGGAACTGGCAGCGGGAGGCGGCGCGCTTCGCCCCGCACCTGCGCTGCCACATCCATCACGGCCCACAGCGCGGCAGCGATCCCTCCGCCTGGGAGGGGGCCGACCTGGTGGTGAGCACCTATTCCCTGCTGGCCAGGGACCTGCCCCTGCTCTCGCAGACTCCCTGGCGCAGGGTGGTTTTCGACGAGGCGCAGCACCTAAAGAATCCCGGCACCGCAGTTTCGCGCGCTGCCAAGGAACTACCCGCCGAAACCAAAATCGCGCTCACCGGCACTCCCGTGGAAAACCGCTTGCAGGACCTGCATTCGCTGATGGAAACGGTCAATCCCGGCCTACTCGGGGACGCCGCAAGCTTCGCGGAGTCCCTGGCGAACCCCATCGAGAAGCAGCGGGATGAGGCCGCCCTGGCGCGCCTCCAGCGCGTGACCGGCCCGTTTATTCTGCGCCGCCTGAAAACTGATCGCAGCATCATTTCCGACCTGCCCGAGAAGCAGGAGATGACGCTCAGCGCCAGCCTGACCCCGGAGCAGGCCGCGCTCTACGAGGCGATCGTGAAAGAAATGCTGATCGAACTGGACGGCAGCGAACCGGCCCAGCGCCGCGCCGCCGTGGTTGGCGCGCTGACCAGGCTCAAGCAGGTGTGTAACCATCCCGCGCACTATCTGGGCGACGGTTCCCCGATACTGGCGGCCGACGGCAGCCACCGTTCCGGGAAGATCGCCCTGGTGGATGACCTATTGGAAAACATTTTCGCCGCCGGGGAAAGGGTGCTGCTGTTCACCCAGTTCACGACGTTCGGGCAGATGATGCGCGGCTACTGGCAGGAGCGGCACGGCCTCGCCGTGCCCTTCCTGCACGGCGGTAGCAGCAAGGACGAACGTGACGCGATGGTGGCGGACTTCCAGCGCAGCGGCAACGGGCCGGGCACGCTCCTACTGAGCTTGAAAGCGGGCGGCACGGGCCTGACCCTGACGCGCGCTAACCACGTCATTCACCTGGATCGCTGGTGGAACCCGGCGGTGGAAAATCAGGCTACGGACCGCGCCTACCGGATCGGTCAGACACGCAACGTGCAGGTGCGCAAGCTGGTCAGCGCGGGCACGGTCGAGGAAAAGATCGACGACGTGCTCACCGGCAAGGCGGAGCTGGCCGAAATGACGGTGCGCAGCGGGGAGAACTGGCTTGCCCAGCTGCCAAGCGAACGCCTCGCGGAAGTGTTCGCCCTGGATCGGGGGAAGATCGCATGATTCTTTTGCGCAGCAAGCGCGGCGGCGTCGGCACTAACTGGTGGGCGGTGGCGCTGCGCGAACGCCTGGAGCTACTGCTCGGGGCAGAGGGGGTGCGGCGCGGCAAGGCCGACGCGCGGGCGGGCACCGTCGCCTCTCTCACCCCGCTCCCGCTGCGGGCGGTGGGCGAGGTTTCGGGTTTCACCGCGGAGGTTTCTTTTACGTCGCTGCCCGCGCCGGAGGGAGGGGCCGCGCTGCTGGCCCGCGCCGCTTCCGGGGAACTGCCGCGCGAAGCGGCGCCGCTGGTGCCGGAGTCGGTAACCGAAATATCGTTTTCCTGTTCCTGCTCCGAGTGGCCCGGCCCCTGTCGGCACGTTGCCGCGCTCTGCTACGTGCTGGTGGAGGCGGTAGACGCCGACCCCACCCACCTGTTCACACTGCGCGGCCTGGGTGCGGAAGAGGTAGCCACGGCGGACGCCCCCGCTCCCGCGCTTCGTTTCGCCCCCGAACTGGTTGATGCCCGGCACCTGGCGGGAGCGCTGGGCGAGCAGCAGGCAGACGTGTTTGCGCGTTTCTACACGGGGCGCGGCATATCCTGGGAGGCATGAGTGAACTTTCCCCGGAGATCAGCGAACGTATCGATGCACTGTTTCGGGAGGCTGTTTCCTCCCATGCCACCAGCGGCCTAGCCTACGGCGTGGTGGGGGCCGACGGTTCCCTGCTGCACAGCGGCGGCGCGGGCCACTCGCAGCTGGTAGCGGGAGAGCCCGCGGCTGGCGCTTTCGTGCCGGGGAAAGATTCGATATCCCGTATCGCGTCGATGTCTAAGTCATTCATCGCGGCCTCGATTCTGAAGCTGCGCGACGAGGGCCGCCTGCGCCTGGACGATCCGGTTTCCAACTACCTGCCGGAGGTCGGCACCCTCGCGCTGCCGAGCGAGGACTCCCCCGCCCTGACGCTGCGCCTGCTGCTGACGATGAGCGCGGGCCTGGTCACGGATAATCCGTGGGGCGATCGCCAGGAGGCGATGACCGCTCAGGCTTTCCGCGAAATGATCGCCGGCGGGCTGGGGTTCATGAGCGTTCCCGGCACCGCGTTCGAGTATTCCAACGCCTCCTACGTCATGCTCGGCCAGGTGATCGGCGAGGTCGCCGGGGTCGGCTACGAGGATTACGTGCGGGAAAGCTTCCTGCGCCCGCTCGGCATGAACGACACCGACTACGAGCGCACCGGGCTGGACCCCGAGCGCATCGTCACGGGCCACCGCCTCAACGAGCGCGAGGACGCCCTGCGTTTTGAGCCGGTCGAGTTCGATTCCCCCGGCGTTTACGGGGCGATGGCGGGCCTCTATTCCACCGTGGCCGACGTATCCCGCTGGGTGCGCTTCCTCTCTAGCGCGAACGCGGCCACCTCCGAACACGAGGATGCGGGCTACGCGAAGCTGCTTTCGCGCGCCTCCCGCCGGGAAATGCAGCAGGGGTATCGCCTGCAGCGCACCCCGGTTACCCGCGAGGGCCAGTTCGATCGGCTGCGCGCGTACGGCATGGGCTTGGTAGTGGAGGAATTCCCGCTGCTCGGCGGCGTGATCTCCCACTCCGGCGGCTACCCCGGTTTCGGTTCCTTCATGTGTTGGCATCGCGATAGCGGCATCGGCGTGATCGTCCTGGCGAACTCGAAGTACGCCCCGGCCCCGAAGCTTTCCTACGAGGTGCTTGAGGTGCTGCGCCAGGAGGGCCAGCTGCGGGGCAGCGCCGGTCTGCCTCTCGCGGAGGGCACCAAGCGCGGCATGGCCGCGGCCATCGCCTACCTGCGCAGCGGCGATGCGGCGGTGGCCGACGAATGGTTCTCCGACAACATGGACCTGGATGTTTCGCGCGAGGAACGCATGCGCCGCCGCGCCGTGGCAGAGGAACGCACCGGGGTAAGCCTGGACGGGGAGTGGCCGGAGCCGACGGTGCTGACGCCGTTCGAGGTGCGCTGGGACTTCCCGCGCGTCGCGGACAAGCCTGGACTGCGCGTGCACCTGCTGATGGACCCGCGGGTGCAGCCGCTCATGCAGAGCCTGACGCTGATCACGCTAAGCGACTGATTTTCCCGCCGCCGCCCGCCAGCCTTCTGGTTTTTGCCAGGGCTCGGCGGGCGGCGCTGTTTTCTTCCCGCAAGAGCGCGAGGGCGGCGAGCTTTTGCGTGCCCGCGCCGTCTTGCCGCGCCGCGTCCGACAGCGGCGGCGCGCCGCCTGCCACGGTAGCCCGCAGGGAGGCTTCGCCCTCCCGCCGCGTCCCACCGGTTTCCCTGTTTAACCTGCTCGGCACTGTTAGCGAAAGCCCTCGGTAGCGTGCGGGCGGGGGCGTTAGCACGCAGGGCACCCGATACTCGCTGGCCGCATCACCGCAGGCAGAGGCCAGCAGCGCGGGGGCGCAGCGCGCTGCGGCGACGCGCTCGGCGGGATGCGCCGACACCAGGCCACGCAGCACCTCCCTAAGCGGCAGCGGCCCCCGCTCGGCGGCGCGGCGAGCCGCCTCGCCGTCCCTGTCGGCCAGGCGCACGCCGGGAGACAGCGCCACCAGCGCGGTGACTCCCGCCGCGTACAGATCGTGGGCGGGCCGGGGCGGATCGCCCAGGTAGGCTTCCGGTGCCACGTAGCCGGGGGTGCCGTTGATGTGTCCGTGACGGGTCAGCCTGTCTTCACCGCACTTTTGCGCCAGCCCGAAGTCGGCCAGCACCAGATCCAGCCGCATCCCCTCCCGCAGCAGCAGGTTCGCGGGCTTCACGTCCCGGTGCACCCAGCCCGCCGCGTGCACCGCTCCCAGCACATCCAGCAGCTGCGCTAAAAGCTGCGCCGTCTGCCCCACCCCGAGCCCTCCTGCGCGGCGCAGCGCACCCGCCAGGTTGCCCCCGGTGATCAGCGGCAGGGCGAGCGCCACTTCTGCGTCGTTCGCGGTCCAGGCGTAGGGCGCCGCCGCGCGCGGGTGAGCGAAGGCGGCCGCCGTTTCCCGGGCGGCCCGCAGCAGATCGTTCGCGTCGCGCTGCCGCATCACCTTGAGGGCGCACAAAATGTTTTCTCGCGTATCGTGCGCCCGCCAGACGGTAGCTGCCCCGCCACGGGCAACAACATCCAAAAAAGCGAAACGCTGAGCGATCGGGTCGGCCATAATGGTGATGGTAAGGGGGATTTTTCCCCTCCCCGAAAGTTATCCACAAACCCCAGGAGAGCCAAGCAATGACGCCCGCGCCCGCAATGGGGGAAAATTCCTGATGCTTCCTATCACCGCGCCCCCCGGCACCTACAGCGCACTAGATCAGATTCAGGATCTGGCGCTGAACGCGTTCGCCTCCGCCGAGGCGGTGGCCGACGCGCCCGCGCGGGTACGCGACGAATACGTGAACGCTATCGGGGGCGTCGTGGCGCACCGCATGGCCGGGGAATGGGCCGACGAACCGGGCAACGCCCTCCCCCTGGACGATCCGCAGGGCGGGCCCGCCTGGGAATGGCAGGGCGGGCGCGTGGTGCTGTTCGCCGGGCGCTTCCTGGAACCCTATGCGCTGCTGCGCGCCAGCGCCGAAGAACGCCTGGGCAAGACCTGGAGCTGGTGGCTGCGCAGGCTGGCCGACGAGTTCCCGTCGGCTTCCGTGCACGACCTGAACCCGCTGCTGACCCGGTGGCTGGAGGAGACCGACGAGCAGCTCGCGCAGCTAGCCGAACTGCTGGATGACGAGCAGAGGGCCGCCCTCGCGGGAGCCTCGGCGAGCGCCGATGCGCAAACCAAGCTGCGAGCGGTGGAGCTGATCGAACTGCTGCGCCGCGATAGTAGCGGCCGGGTGCGTGACGAGATACCGCCCGTGCTGGAACGCCTGCTGGGAGAAGTGCTGCGCGCCTCCGTGAGCGGCGACTGGTATCTCTATGACCACGGCGGCAACGTTTTGCAGGAGTCGCTGCGCCACCCGGTTTTGGTGCGGGAGCTGGGTAACGTGGCGCTCACGATGCAGCCCTGGCTGGTGCTGCGTGACGAAGGCCCGGTCATGGACCAGTACCTGGAATGGGTGAGCGCGAAGCCGGTCCGACAGGACGGCGACGGCTGGTAGGCCGGGCTAGTTCCCGGCCCCGTTTGGGCGGCCTATGCGGCGGTGTTGAGGCGCTGCCAGTAGTCGGCCACGGCCTCCTGGCGGGTGTTCGCCAGCGAGTCCTCGCCGCCCCGGTTGAGCGGGGTAATGAACGCGACGCAGTCGCTGAACGGCAGGGCATCCACCTCGTTGCTGGCGCGCCACATGGTGAACGCGGTGCCCGCGAACACCTCGTCTACCTCTTCGTGGCTGAGCAGGCTGAACAGCTGCGGGACGGTGCACAGTTCATCCACGCTCTCGCGCGCGCCGTCCACCAGCAGGGCCAGGCTCTCGCCGTCCCGATCTACGGCGACAAGCTGCCTGCCGAGCCAGTCGAAGGCGACGGGGGTGACGTCGGCGCTATCCATGCCGAGCCGGGGCGCGACCGCCTGCACGGCGGCCTGTCCCGATGCCGCGTTGTGGAAACGCAGCAGCCCGTTGTTGAAGGAGCGGCCGGTTAGCCCGCGTTCTTGCAGCAGGGTGCCGAGCACGTTGGCGGAGGCGGGATCGTCCCCGGCGCGGAGGCGGGCATCGAGGTGGAGGGGCATGTTTTTCGTCCTTCGCTACTGGCGGGTCTCGCCTGCCAGCCTAGGGGCGGGCGCGCCGGTGCTCAACCCCTTAGCGGGGAGGCTTACACGGGTTCTAGTCAGGGAAGCAGCCCCGCAGCGCGCAGCGAAATATCAACCAGGGGGACCCGGTCCAGCTCCGCTACCTGCGCTAACGGGAACCAGCGGGCCTCGTCGGTGGAACCGTTTTCTTCGCGGCGCAGCTGCCCGTCCACGATCTCTCCCGCGTAGATCACCCGCACGCAGCGCAGCGGCACCCCGCGCGGGTTGTGGAAACGCTCCTCGGCGGGAACCTCGAAGGTATCGACCGCGAGCAGCCTGCCCGTCCGGGCCCGATAGCCCGTTTCTTCCCAGACCTCACGTACCGCACCATCCTCGAGGCTCTCCCCCAGGTCGGTGCCACCGCCCGGCATGGTCCACAGGGGGCGCGGGCCGTCTGTCCAGTGGCTCAGCAGCACCTCGTCACCGCGCGTCAGCACCAGGTAGGACGCGAGCCGGGTGTCGTACTCGCTGTAGTCCAGCTCCTTGGGGAGGCCATAATCGCCATTCACCTGCGCTCCAGTGCTCATGGAGTTAGCCTAGCGGTATGGAACACAGGTATTTGGGTAACAGTGGACTCAAGATCAGCGCAATCACCTACGGGAACTGGCTGACGCACGGCTCCCAGGTCGAGAACGAACGTGCACATCGCTGTGTGCGGGCCGCCCTCGACGCCGGTATCACCTCGTTCGATACGGCCGACGTGTACGCCAACACGGTCGCGGAAAGCGTGCTCGGCGAGGCCCTGCGCGGCGAACGTCGGGAAAGCCTGGAAATCTTCACCAAGGTTTACTGGCCGACCGGCCCGAAGGGACCGAACGATACCGGCCTCTCCCGCAAGCACATCATGGAGTCGATGAACGCTTCGCTGCGCCGCCTCGGCACCGACTACGTGGACCTCTACCAGGCCCACCGTTTCGACTACGAAACCCCGCTCGAGGAAACCATGCAGGCGTTCGCTGACATCGTGCGCCAGGGCAAGGCCCTCTACATCGGCGTTTCCGAATGGACCGCCGAACAGATCCGTGAGGGCCACAAGCTGGCGCGCGAGATGGGCTTCCAGCTCATTTCTAACCAGCCGCAGTATTCCGCCCTGTGGCGAGTCATCGAGGACGAGGTTGTGCCGACCTGCGAGGAGCTGGGCCTGTCCCAGATCGTTTGGTCGCCCGTTGCGCAGGGCGTGCTGACCGGGAAGTACCGTCCGGGTCAGCCGCTGCCGGAAGGCTCTCGCGCCACCGATGAAAAGGGCGGCAAGGACATGATCGCCCGCTGGATGAACGACGAAACCCTGACGGCCGTGCAGAACCTGGTGCCGGTCGCGGAGGGCCTCGGCGTATCGATGGCGCAGCTCGCGATCGCCTGGGTGCTGGCGAACGACAACGTCGCGGCGGCCATCATCGGCGCCTCCCGCCCCGAGCAGGTGGAGGAGAACGTGAAGGCGCTGGACGTGAAGCTGGACGCCGACGCGCTGGCCGCGATTGATAAGGCCCTGGAGGGCGTAATCGAGCGCGATCCGGCCAAGACCGTTTCGCCGGAGGGCCGCCTCTGCTGAGGTTGGCGCTAAACGTTTGCGTCGGGCGAAAATAACCGCCCGGAAATACGCTCTGAGGGGCGGGGCCGCTGGCCTCGCCCCCCCCTCTTTTATCTCTCCCGCGCCAGGCTACGTTTGGGTGCACTTTCTGCTGCCCCTTACGTTTGGGTGCACTTTGTGGGGGTTAAACCGCGTTTTCACAGCGTTTAGTGCACCCAAACGTTAGGGGGCGGGGATTACCAACGTTTAGTGCACCCAGGCGTTAAGGCGGCCGCCGAAACGTCGGGACACACCCGCCCAGTGTTTGGCCTACCCCCTGTCACAAGGCAGAATCAGGGAAGGCACATAGCTAAAGGGGCTGAGTAACGTGAAGATAGCTGTTCTCTGCGACACCGACCAGACGGTTTACCACGTGGGCGACGAAGCGATCACCCACGCCACCCTGGACGCCCTGCGCGAGCGCGGGCATGACGCTATCCCGATCTCACGCCGCGAAAAGTACGGCCCCGGCGGCAGCGCTCCCGCCGTCTCGCTGCCCGCGCTGACCTTCCCCTGGCCTGAGGAAGACCGCGAACGCTACCTGGACGAGGTACGCCGGGTGCTGGCCGGCGAGCGCGATGCTCTACCCGCCGAGGACAAGCTGTTTAACTTCATCGAGGAAATGCGCGGCATGGACGCGCTGGTGATCGGCGGCGGCGGCAGCCTTAACTCAACCTACGGCTGGCTGCTTTACGAACGCATCGCCACCGGCCTTATCGCGCACCACCTGGGCAAACCCGTGGTGTTGAGCGGGCAGAGCATCGGCCCGCACCTGTCGCTGACCGACCGCGCAAACCTGGCCGAACTGCTGAAGATCTGCACACTGGTTGGTGTGCGGGATGCCGATAGCTACGCCCTGGCGCGTTCCCTCTGCCCCGAGCACCCCGCAATGCACCAGATCATCGACGACGCGAACGTGTTCGGCCTCGATTACGACGCGGAAAAACAAAACCTCGTCAGCGTCACCCTGGGCAGCGTCGGCTACCCGTTCCCGCAGGAAGACTACGTGCGGGTGATGGCCGATCTGATCGACGCGGTGGCCGATACTACCGGTGCGGCGGTCGAGTTCGTGCCGCACATGGCCGACCCCGACACGGGCGGTTCCGATGTGCAGGTACACGCCAAGGTCGCGGCGCTCATGCGCAACCCCTCCGTGCAGCGCCCCATCGAGCTGGCGCGGCCTTCCGCCCAGCGCACCGTGAACGCGCGCTACGTGGTCACGACCCGTTTCCATCCCGTCGTGTTCTCCCTGGCATCCGGCTGCAGCGTTGTCCCGGTGACTCTCGGGGAATACCATTTCAGCCGCATCGACGGCGCACTGCGCAACTGGGGCCTGAGCGGCGGGGCGCTGCCCTTTGCCACCATCTGGCGTGACCCCGTGGCGCGCGACGCCTACCTGCGCGAGTTCCTCGCCTCAGCCGACGCGGAACGTGAACGCATCGCCGCCACCGGCAGACAGCGCCGCGCCGAGGCTAACGCCTGGTGGGATGCGGTGTCGGCCACCCTATCCGGGGCTGCCCCCGCGAGCGACGCCGCGCGGGCGGTAAGCCAGCCGGTCGCGGTAACGCCGCGTTTTAGCGGCGAGGCCGCGCAGGCCCTCGCCCCCTACACGGCGGGTGCCAGTAAGCCGAAGGTCGGCATCGTCATGCGCACCCGCAACCGGCCGCTGCTGCTGGATAGGGCGGTGCGGGACGTGCTCGCGCAGACCAGCCAGTCCTGGGAGCTTGTCGTGGTGAACGATGGCGGGGACCCGACCGAGGTGGAGCGCGTGCTCGCTCCCTATGAGAAGCGCCTGGCGGGCCGCTGTCGCGTGCTCAACCGGGAAGAAAGCACCGGCATGGAGGCCGCCTCCAATGCCGGCATTGCGCAGACCAGCGCCCCCTATCTGGTAGTCCACGACGATGACGACACCTGGGAGCCGACCTTCCTGCAGGAAACCGGCGATTACCTGGATGCCCACCCCGGCACCCAGGCCGTAGCCTGTCGGGTCATGCTGGTGAAGGAACGCCTGGTCGGCAGCGAATACATCGAATATGAGCGCCACGAGCATTGGGGCGAACTGCCCGGTATGCACCTGACCGACTTCATGACCGTTAATCGCATGGTGCCGATCTCCGTGCTTTATCGGCGTGAGGTGCACGAGCTGATCGGCGGCTACCGCGAGGACCTGCCGGTGGTGGGTGACTACGAGTTCTATCTGCGCCTGCTTCAGGCCGCACCCGTGGGCTGGCTGGAGCGTCCGCTCGCGCATTGGCGCCACCGCCCCGAAGCCACCGGCACCGGCAGCAACTCCATGTATGCGGACGCGCGCGGCCACGCCCTGTATGACGCGCAGCTGCGGGAGGCGCATTTCCGTAAGTGGGTGGCCGACAACGGTCTGGGACTGCCCATGTTCATCGCCCGCACCGTGAACCTGGAGGTGCAGCGTGCGCAGCGCGAGGGCAGCGAAAAGCTGGACCGGGTGCTGGGTGAGCTGGCCGAGGTGCGCAGGCAGCTGGACGAAGTGCGGGACGAGACAAACCGCCTAGCATTTCTGCCGCAGCTGAAGCGGCTGGCCGCGGGGGCGCGCCGCCGCCTGGGGCGTTAGGGCGGACCACCTACCCAGGCCCCGCGTTAAGAGAAGCAGTTATCCCCAGGATCCAGGCGCCGCTTTCGCCACATATCGCAAAACACTATTGTCAGTAACACCAAACGCTCATAGGCTGGGACTACTAAGACCGGTTCCGCCTACTCAGTAGGTCCAGGGCCGGTCATCATTTTTCTGGGGTTTCGATGTCGAACAGCACCAAGCCGCATAAAAGCTACGCACAGCAACTGGCTCAGCTTGAGGGCCGCGGCATGTGTATCGATAACCGCAATCTGGCATTAGAAACGTTGCGTCAGATTAGCTACTACCGGCTAAGCGGTTACTGGTATCCATTTCGCAAGTTTGCTTCGGGAACCCCCACACCAGCCAGACAGGACGACTTCTATCCCGGTACTAGATTCGTAGATGTGCTCGCCCTATATCGTTTCGACGAGGCGCTGCGAACCGCAACTTTTTCTGCGCTAACCCGAGTCGAGGTAGCGCTCAGATCCCTTCTGGGGCATGAGCTAGGGACTATCGATCCCTATATTCATCTAGATCCATCGCGTCTGTCTGCGAGGGCCAGAAATAGCGGTGACTACCAAAGGTGGCTTGGTAGATACAATTCTGAACTCGCTAAATCCCGCGAGGATTTCGTTAAACACCACAAACAGAAATACGGTGGCAAGCTCCCTATCTGGGCGGCTACCGAAATTCTTGACTGGGGCGCCCTCACCTACCTCTTCTCTTTCTCTCCCCGTAGTGTCCAAGACGCCATCGCGGTAAGAACCGGGCTTACTTCACCTTAGCTACACAGCTGGTTGAGGTCACTGAATCCAATTCGCAACACCTGCGCTCACCACGGTCGGTTATTTAACCGCGTTCACACCAAGCCTCCCAAGCTTCCTTCCCCGCTTAATCCAGATTGCTCAGACCTATTCCAGCCGGGAATATCCCGCTGGGAAAGGACATTTGCACACCTAACCCTTCTGCAGTTCCTCTCGGAGCGGCTGGGATTGGGGGCCAACCGGGTGCTATCGGCTGTTGTTCGCGCCTACCCACAGGTGCCTGCAATTCCCATAACCCATCTGGGTGTGCCCGCTTCGGGCATTCGCACCGGAAATCTTTGGCCCTAGGCAGCATTACCCCGCGAAGCCGTCGCTCTGGCCGCCGGCCATGTTTTGGAAGCGTGAATAGTGGCCCTCGAACGCCACCGGGATGGTTTTGGTGGCACCGTTACGGTGCTTGGCCACGATCAGGTCGGCCTCGCCCGCGCGCTCCGACTCTTTCTCGTAGTAGTCGGGGCGGTGGATCAGCACGATCAGGTCGGCGTCCTGCTCGATCGAACCGGATTCGCGCAGGTCGCTCATCATCGGCGTCTTGTCGGTGCGCTGCTCGTTGCCACGGTTCAGCTGCGAGATCGCCACCACGGGCACGTCGATCTCCTTCGCGAGCAGCTTCAGGGCACGCGAGAACTCGCTGACCTCCTGCTGGCGGGATTCCACCCGTTTGCCCGAGCTCATCAGCTGCAGGTAGTCGATCACCACGAGCTTCAGATCGTGCTTCTGCTTCAGGCGGCGGCACTTCGCGCGAATCTCCATCAGTGTCATGTTTGCGGAATCGTCCATGAACAGCGGCGCGTTAGTGATCCGCCCCATGGCCTTGGCGACCGCCTGCCAGTCGCGGTCCTGCATGGAGCCGTCGCGCATCCTGCTCATCGGCACCTGGGCTTCTGCCGACAGCAGACGCATCGTGATCTCGGTGCGGTCCATTTCCAGGGAGAAAATGACCGACGTCATGCCGTTGTGGATCGAGGCCGACCGCAGCACGTCCATGCCGAGGGTGGTCTTACCCATCGCGGGACGGCCCGCGAAAATCACCATCTGGCCGCCGTGCAGGCCCTGGGTCAGTTCGTCGAACTCCACGAAGCCGGTCGGGATGCCGGTCACCTGGCCGCCCCGGTTCTGGGTCGCCTCGATCAGGTCCACGGTGCTGTCCAGCACGTCACCGAGGGGCACGAAGTCTTCCGACTGGTTGCGTTCCGTGACGGCATAGACCTGTGCCTGCGCCTCGTTCACCGCCGCGTCCACCTCGCCGCCATCGGTCGCGTAGCCGAGCTGTACGATGCGGGTGCCGGCCTCGACCAGACGGCGCAGCGTGGAACGCTCCGCCACAATGTCGGCATAGAAACCGGCGTTGGCGGCGGTCGGCACCATGTCGATCAGGTCCGCCAGGTAGGCGCCGCCACCCACCTGCGCCAGCTGACCGCGCTTGGAAAGTTCGTCGGAAACTGTCACCAGGTCGGCGGGTTCGCCGCGCCCGTACAGGTCGATGATCGCCTCGTAGATCATCTCGTGGACGGGCCGATAAAAGTCGTTCGCGCGCACCCGCTCCACGACGTCCGCAATCGCATCCTTGGAAAGCATCATGCCGCCAAGCACGCTCATCTCCGCATTCAGATCCTGCGGTGGGGTGCGGTCTAGGCCGCGATCATTGCTGGGTTCATAAACCTGGGTGCTCACCCCAACAGTTTAGGGGCGGCAGCGCTGCTTTAGTGCCGACGACGCGAAAACACCGGCCTCCGCCAAAGCGCGGGTTTACAGCTCAGCCCGCCTCAATCCCAGTCAGCCCAGCTCGGTCCCAGGAAGCCAGGAGGGACACCAGGTGGGAATCGTCGGCGTCCTGCTCGGCAAGCCAGCCGATCTCATCTGCCACCAGCTCACGCGCCTTTTCCACCTGGCCGCCGTCGGCCAACATGCAGGCGTAGTCCACGCTCAGGCGGTGCCTGTGGCCGTCCTCGCCCAGGGCCGCCCAGCCACGAATCGCCGCCCTGGCGCAGCGCTGCGCCGCGCGCATGTCGCCATTCATCGCTAGCAGGGTGGCGTAGCGATCGTCCAGGTAGACCGCCCAAAATCGGGCCCTCTCCCCCATTGCGGTAGGTGCGCGTTCGATGGTGCGGCGGGTGTGGGAAACCAGCGTGGCCAGCCGCTCGCGCGAGGGCAGGCCCGAACCGTCCACCGGAGAGGGAATACGCGGGGCGTCATGCAGCGCCGCACCCTCGCAGATAACCAGCATCACCAGGGACTCCACCGCGTATTCCCAGCCCGCCCAGGCGTGCTCGAGGGACTTTTCCACGCGGCGCACCACGGTGCGGCAGGTGGCCGCGCAGCGGTCCGGCAGGGACATATCGAGGAACAGCCGCGCGGCCTGCACGCGCGCGTGCAGCTCGGCGCGGTGGAAGTCGCTGCCGGGAAGGTGGCGCGCGGTATCGGCCGCGGCCAGCAGGAACCGCACCGCGTTACCGCGTCGGCCCAGCTCCAGGCAGGCGGAGGAAAGCCGCATGCACAGGTTGATGCGCATTTCCCCGGAAAGTTCATCGGCCAGATCGCGCAGCGCCGTGATGGCGGTGTCCAGATGATCCGGCATTTCGGCTGCCGTCAGCGCATCGAGCAGCTGCACCGACAGTTCGGTGCGCAGCTCCAGCCCCGCGAACGACTGTGCCCCCAGCAGCGCCAGGCAGGCGTGCCGCACCGCCGCGTAGGGTTCGGTATCGATCATGGCCGACGTCATCGCTTCGTGCCCAAAGGCGCGTTCCAACGGGGTCAGGTCGCGGCGGGCCAGCACCAGATCTGCGGTGGAGAGCGCCTCCCCCGAGATTTCGTCTCCCGTCGGCTCATCCAGCAGTGCCATCATGTGGCGCACCGCGAGCAGCCTAGGCAACGGCCCCAGCAGCCGTTTTTCGCACTCGGGCAGGGCCGCCAGGCCAGCCTCGATCTCTCGCAAGTCTTCGCTGCCGCGCGCCCGCAGCACCAGTGCCAGCGGGCCAGCGTCGGCCACGCCCTCGCGCAGATCGCATTCAACGCTCGCCTGCTCCGCGTAACCGTGCTGCACCAGGAAGTCTTCCAGCGATCCCAGCGGCAGCAGCCCCGCATCCACCGCGGCGCGCACCACCTCGCTGGCCGCGTAGACCTCGTCCCCCGGGGCCGCGTCGGAAAGCGTCCGCGCGGCGGGCAACCATTCGGCAGCGAGCTGTTTCACCAGCGTTTCCTGCTCCATCGCCTCACAGGCGGCGAGCCGCTGCGCGGCGGCCACCAGGTTCTCCGGTGGCTTGGGCGCATTGCGGGGAGAAAGCAGGCGTCCGATCTCCGTGGGCGTCGGCAAATGCTGCGCGGTGACCGCGCCACTGCCGTCAAAACGGGGAAGCTCAAACGCCTGGGTGATCGTCACAGCAGACATTTTATGTCCCGTACCCGAAAGCCGCCTTAACGAATACCGTGTCATATACCGCGTTACCTGTGCGGCAGCGGGGTTGCCCGCCGCCTGTGCGCGCGAAACAATAACGCGTGCCCAACCAGAACCTAAACCGTGAAATCCTGCGCCTGGCAATCCCCGCCCTCGGGGCGCTGATCGCAGAGCCGCTGTTCCTGCTGGCGGATACCGCCATCGTCGGCCACGTCTCCACCCCCGCGCTCGCGGGGCTGGCCCTGGCCTCCACGGTGCTATCTACCGTGGTCGGCCTGTCTGTGTTCCTGGCCTATTCCACCACCGCCGCCGTCTCCCGTGCCCTCGGGGCCGGGGAAACCCGCCTGGGGCTTTCGCGCGGCATGGACGCGGTCTGGCTGGCGCTGCTGATCGGGTCCCTGTGTGCCCTGGTGTGCGGTTTGGGTGCCGACGTCATCATCGGCTGGTTCGGGGCAGGGCCGGAAGTTAAGGCCGAAGCCGTCACCTACCTGCGAGTGTCGGCCCTGGGATTGCCCGCCATGCTGCTGGTGCTGGCGGCCACGGGGCTGGTGCGCGGGCTGCAGGACACGCTGACTCCCCTACTCGTCTCGGTCGTCGGTGCGGCGCTAAACGTGCCCCTGAACTATCTCCTCGTTTTCCCCGCAGGGCTGGGCATAGCGGGCAGCGCCATCGGCACCGTGCTAGTGCAGTGGGGCATGGCGCTAACCCTCGGCTTCATCGTGGTGCGGGCCGCCCGGCACGCGGGAGCCAGGCTCAGGCCCCACCTGGAGCATTTAACGTCGGCCTGGCGCGATTCCGTGCCGCTACTGGTACGCACGATCAGCCTGCGCATAGTGCTGATCACCATGTCCGTGGTGGCGCTGCGCCTGGGCAGCGTGGAGCTGGCCGCGCACCAGGTCGCGATGAGCGTGTTTAACCTTTTCGCCCTGGCCCTGGATTCCCTGGCGATAGCCGGGCAGGCGCTGACCGGAAAGTTCCTCGGCGCGGGGAATGCGGCAGCGGTGCGCCGCACCACGAACCGGCTCATGCTGTGGGGCATCGGCGGCGGCGGGATTGCCGCGCTGGTCCTGCTCACCGTCAGCTTCGCCCTGCCGGGTCTGTTCAGCCCCGACCGCCCCGTGCAGGAGGCGCTGCTGCCGGTGCTGCTGGTGCTCGTGATCGCCCAGCCGCTCGCCGGTTTCGTGTTCGTGCTCGACGGGGTGTTAATGGGGGCCGGAGACGCCCCCTTCCTGGCCCGCGCCAGCGCCCTCACCATGATCGTTTTTATGCCGGGAGCGTTCGCCCTCATCTACGGCGGGGCAAGCGGCACCAGCGGGCTGATCTGGCTGTGGATCGCCTACAGCACCCTTTTCCTCGGCACCCGCGCCCTCACGCTCGGCTACCGCGCGCGGGGCGACTCCTGGATGCGGCTCGGGCAGGCTTAACTAATCCTCCCGCGGGGCGGAATCAATGACGGCCTGAACAATCAGATCATTTACACATAAGCCAAATGGCGATAAGGCCCCTCGCGTCATTTATGAAATCCAATAAACACGCACCCACAATCTCAAATAAAAAAATCGATTTAAAGACAAAACAAAGGAGGGGCACCCATTCCGCATAAAAGGGTTCCCGTTCAAGTAGATAAAACAAGCTAACACCAAGCCGCAATTAGCGCCGAGATCACCCAACCCGGATCAAATAAGACTTGGCAACAAAAACCAACACGCACGTCGCAAACCATGAAAGCCGGACATGCTATCATGTGCCCATATAGCGTCGCACCAAAACACTATCAGATAAGTTGCTATGTCTTTTAGAATCGTTACTGTATGCACCGGAAATGTGTGCCGTTCTCCTTTTGCTCAGTTACTGCTAGAGAAAAAGCTCAGCAAGGTGCCCGGTATAAAGGTTTCTTCCGCGGGCACCCTAGCGCTGGTCGGTCAGGGCGTAAACGAAATCATGCTGCCGGAATGCGCACGCTACGGCCTCGATCCCGGCGCATTTCGCGCGCGTAAATTCAGCGCCCGGATAGGTAAAGAAGCCGATTTGATTCTTACCGCCACCTGGGAACAGCGGCAGCGTATTTTGGAGGACTGGCCTGAATACGCAGCGAAGATCGGGGTCATCACGGGAGCCCGGTCCCTACCCGAAGCCGAGCCGTTTTCCCTGGCGAGCATGCGGGACTGGGTGAGAAGCCAAAAACAGCGCAGCGTCACTGACGTACCCGACCCCTACCGGCAGGGGCCGGAGGTGGCCGAAGAGGCTGCGCGCATCATCGACGAAAACCTGACCCTGCTGGTGCAGTGGCTAACCGCCCCAGGAGGCGGCGGGCGGCGCAGGCGTAGCGCCTAGCCGATCAGCAGCCCGTTTTCCCGCAACCGATCGCACGCCTGGCCAACCAGTAAGGCAGCGTCGGGGTGCGGACCGATCAGCTCCACCACCTTCTTTTCCAGCTCCTGCAGAGAAGTGCCTTTGGCGGTGTCTAGCAGGCTCCAAACCAGACCGGTGAGCATGTCTAGCCGGTAAACCATGTTGTCGGCCAAGACCACCATGCAGTCGTCGGTTTCCAAGGCGTCTTGCACCGGTGCGGCCAGCAGGCTGCCGCCGTTCAGATCCGCGGTTTCCGTATCACCGGAAGAAATCGCCATCCGCTCCCAGGTTTTTTCGCGGGGCGCCTGAGCAACCGCCATTATGCGCTCGTAGCAGTCCGAAAATTCTTCGTAGTGCACCACGGTGAGGCCGCCCACGGCATCTAGCACGCTAGCAAGTTTGGCCAGTCCGCCACCCGACATGTCGGAAAGCCCCGAGGTCATGGGGGCTACCATGCCCAGGCTTTCGCTTACCCCGGGGTGTTCCAGGCGAATATCGCTCTTATCGCGCACCAACTGCACTATCTTGCCGAGCGGAACCGGCCCCTCGCTCGGGCTCATGCCCAGCTCTGCAACGGAAAGATCCACCTTGACCCGCGGGAACTGCGAAACCACCCGCGAAAGAGGCTTTGGATACGGGTAAACCAACAGGGTGTCCGTATCTATGTAAACCGTTTCGTCGGTTATGTAACGTCCCCCCGGCTGCTGCGCGCAGTAGACCGAGGCGGTAGATTTCCCGGTTCCCGACGGGGCTACAAAAACCACGGCGCGGCCAGCCAGTTCCACGGCAGAAGCGTGCAGCATCAGGAAAGACCCGCCCCTGTGATGCTCGATCAGCTCACGCGTCACCAGACAAGACACAGCGTAGGCGGCTTCGGCTTCGCTGCGCCCGGCAACAACCTGTTCGGGAATATCCACTGTGACAGCGGGCTCGGAAAGCCCCGCTTCGCTCACGTGTGCCCACAAAGAAGCAAGCAGCTCCGCCACCGCTTCGTTCTCCACCCGGACGGCCACCGGCGTGTCTACCACGCGAATACGCAGCGTTTTCATCCGCGATCACCCCCATCGGTAACTACCGGAATATCCATTCCCCGCAGCTCCGCCTCTATGTCGGCAACCAGGTCCATCACGCCGGAAACTCCGGGGGTAGGACCGGCCGCGAGCATGCCGTCGGCCCCCAGCAAAACCGCGGTGGGAACGCTGACCACGCGCAGCGTGGGGAGCACCAGGCGGTCTACGTCCTGCAGGCCGTGCGGCCCCCACTCGGGGCGCTTATCCAGAAATTCGTTCGGGTCCAGGGAAGAAATGAAGGAAACGTCCACCTGCGGCAGGCGCTCCCTGATCTCCGGGATGCGCGCGCCGATCTTCATGCAGCCGGTGCAAGACGGCGAAAGTGCCAGCAGCAGCTGCGGCCGCTTACTTGAAAGCTCAACCAGATCGGTCACGGTGCCGTCGGTCTTCTTCACCCGCAGCGGCGGAGTGAAGGTACGCACGTACGGCAAAAGGCCGTCGTCCTCCACCTCGTCTGCGTAGGGCATCTGCACCTGCGTAACTTCTTTCACGGTTTCCGGGGTGCGCACGGCGCTAAACCAGCCGGTGCCGAAAGCCAGCAGGGCAGCCAGCACCGCGGCCGGGTTGCTAAACCAGAGCGCAGGCGGTTCGTTCACCGCAGCACCCCAGAAAGCGCAGGCCGCCAGAACCAGCAGAAGCAAATTACGCACTACCGTGCCCAGGGTGATCACGGTGGTTTCCGCGCTGCCAAAGCAAGCGCAGGTAACTTCTTCCGGCATCAGGTAGGAGCGGGCCACAAAGAATAGATAAACGAGGGTCAGCAGGACAGCCGCGAGCGCTACCGGCAGCCGCACCAGGCCGGGCAAAACCACCAGGCCAATCGCTATCGCTATTTCTACAAAGGGGTGCACGCTACGCAAAAAACGCACGTTAAACAGCGCGGGTACCCGGAACTGGCTCCATTCCCGAGCCACGTCGGCGTCCTTATCCTGCAGTTTTCCAACGGCAGCAACCAGTAGTACCAGCGCTAGAACAACGGCAGAAACCTGAGTAAGTATCACTTTTTTATTCTACTTTCCCGCGGGAATCTGATCTGTTACCACGGCGCCCAGTTCGCGCAGAACTTCCAGTTCGTGAAGCAGTATTTCCCTAGCGTCGGCCGGGGCCTCCGGCTCCTGCGCCAAGATCTTATCCAGCAGGGAATCCACGCTCGCCCATTCGTTGCGGGTATCGCGCAGGGTCTCTAGCCAGAGCACCCCCGGCCCCTGCACGCGAAAAGCCGGACCGGAAGGCAACACCCCGAAGGCGTATCCCTCGCCGTCTTCGGCGTAGGTGGCCGTTTCAGCTAACCGGACGCGAATACTCATGCCACGCTCGCCTGTACGAGGCGCCCATTGCCGCCGACGCTCACCGAGCCGTCCTCGGTGGAAACCAGCACCGCCTGCCCGGAACGCAACCGGCGGCGGCCAAGGTCGGTTTGCACCATCACCTCTCCGTCCAGCGCCAGCAGAATACGCGCGCCGCTGCCCGGGATTCTCTCGTGCGGCTGGAACATGCCGGGCGGATCCGCCAGGGTGGTTACGGACAGCTCAAAATCATCAACGGGAACGTAAAAGACCTCGGTCGCGTCGGTCACCTTTTCCGGTGCGATACGCACGGGCGGAGCCGCTACGCAGCTCACGCAGCGCAGCATTTCCTCGGTGTCCACGCGCTTCTTGGTAAGCCCGGCGCGCAGCACGTTATCGGAATTAGCCATGATCTCTACGCCCAGGCCCGACAGGTAGCAGTGCACCGCCCCGGCGGGCACAAACATCGCCTCGCCCGGATTGAGCGTTACCGGGTTAAGCAGCAGAGCAGCCAAAACACCCGTGTCTCCCGGATAGTGCGCATGTAACGAGC
Organism: Dermabacteraceae bacterium TAE3-ERU5; assembly: GCA_019218375.1. Classification (GTDB taxonomy): domain Bacteria; phylum Actinomycetota; class Actinomycetes; order Actinomycetales; family Dermabacteraceae; genus TAE3-ERU5. The sequence goes on along the minus strand of JAHUUK010000006.1, from coordinate 73,571 downwards.
CGACCACCGCATCGATGCGCGGGGACGGGGACTTGCCGGAGGCTAAACGTTCCGCGCACGCGGCGGCTACCCGCTCCACCACGTTCTGCGCATCGGCTAGGTGCGGCGAAAATAGCGCCCGGAAGGCGGCGCGCATACCGTTCGCGTTCGGCTGCTCGATCAACAGGGCGTGCAGCCTATCCGTCAGGTCGGTCCCCAGCCCCTCCAGAATCGAGGCCGCGCGGCGCGGCGTGCGGAAGCCACTGAGTGCCTCAAAGCGGGTCAGCGCGTAAACCATCTCCGGCTTATGGTTAGCATCGTGGTAGTTTCGCCCGTCCGCGGAAAGCGGCACCCCGGCCGCTTCTTCGGCATCGAAAGACTCGCGCGCCAGGTCCAAAGAAGGGTGCACCTGCAAAGAAAGCGGCTGCGCGGGGGCGATCATCTTCAGCAGGTACGGCAGGGTAGCGCCGAACCTGCGCAGGGAGGCATCCCCCAAGATCCTGCGCGGCCTATCCGCGATCATGCGGTCAAGCGGCTGCCAGCCGGCATCCGTTTCCACCTGGGCCGGGGCAATCGGGTGCGCACCGAACCAAAGCTCCGCAAAGGGAGCGCCGTCGCTTTCCCTGCCCAAAAACTCGGGAAGCGCGGAAGGCGATCCCCAGGCATAGGACTGGCGCTGTCCCTCAATACTCCACATGCTTTTTTAGCTCCTTCCGGCGGCACGGCTGTACCATGCCAACATGGATTCGATGACTATTGGTGTGCCTGCGCAACTGCAGCTCTGCCATGCCGCGCTGACGCACTGTGCAAATCTTTCCGGCGCGCGCGTACTGCACATCAAGGGAATTACCCTGTCGCCGCAGCTTTCCGCAGGGCGCCCCGCCTCTACCGACAGCGATGTGCTGGTGGCCCCGGAAGACCTGTCGGCCTACCTGCGCACGCTGGAAGAGAACGGCTGGGAGCTTTACACGCACTTTAAGCACGGATCCGTCTTCCAGCACGCGGCCACCTACTACCACTCGGTGTGGGGCACCGTAGACGTGCACCGTTCCTTCCCCGGTATTGACCGGGATCCCGCAACCACCTTTGCGGCGCTCTGGCGCGATCGCGAAAAGGTCGAACTTGGCGGCTGGGACTGCTACCGCCCCTCCCTCAACGGACAGAGGCTGCTGCTGCTGGTCCACGCGGCCCGCGACCAGATGGGGAAGGCCGTGCACGACGTCCGCACCTGCTGGGAGGACCTGAACGATTCCGAAAGGCAGCAGCTGCGCGCTTTCGCTTCTTCCCTGGGCGGGGAGGTTGCGCTCGCGGCCGCCATTGGGCAGATCGAAACCGTGCGCGAAGAGCGCGGCTACCGCCTGTGGAAAGCCGTTTCGGCGGGGGCCAACCCCACGGAAATATGGATCGCCCGCCTGCAGGAGGCGCGGGGTTTCAGGAATAAAGCCCGCATTTTTTGGCAGGCGCTGCACGTCAACCCTGACCATCTGCGTATCCGCTTGGGTCGAGTGCCGACCGAGGAAGATCTGCGTCATGAACGCTGGGATCGTTGGCGTCGCGCCGCCCGTAATATCGGCGGGAAAGTTCGCAGCCTATCGCTACGCCGATAAAAGTACCGAGGGTGTTGGTGATGACGTCTACCGGGCTGCCGTCGCGCAGTTCCGATATGAACTGCAGCGATTCCACGAGCGTGGTCAAGGAGAAGCCGACGAGGAGCCACCAGTAGCTCGGGTAGGCGAAGGCCAGGCAAGCAAACGGCAACGCAAAGAGCACCACGTTTAGGAAACCGTCAAACTGGTCAATGCTTATTTCGTGAATCAGCCCGAGCCTGCCGACGCTAGCGAAGTAAAGGTTTACCACCAGACGGTTGATCTGCCAGCCGCTAGGCCAGGCAACCATTAGGAACCCTGCGGTGCCGCTCAGAGCCGCACCAGCCAGGGCTATCCTGCGTGGCAGGCCTGAGCGTGGCATGGCTAGTAGGCTCCGCGAGAAGAAACCATGGCGTTTGCGGTCTGGGCCAGAATGCCTAGATCACGCACGAAGGACCAGTTATCTACGTAGTAGAGATCGAGGCGCACCGTTTCTTCCCAGGAAAGATCGCTGCGTCCGCTCACCTGCCACAGCCCCGTCATGCCCGGGCGCACGGAAAGGCGCCGACGGGCGATGTCGTCATAGAGGGCTACTTCCTTGGGCAGCGCCGGGCGCGGCCCGACCAGACTCATCTCTCCGCGCAGCACGTTAATCAGCTGCGGGAATTCATCCAGGCTGAAGCGGCGCAGGAACTTACCAGCCTTGGTAATGCGCGGATCGTCGGCCATCTTGAACATGACCAGGTTACCCTTGTCCTGCGCTTCCTTAGCCAGCTCGGCCAGGCGTTCCTCTGCGTCAGGAACCATGGAACGGAACTTGAAGCAGCCGAACTCTTCCCCGTCGCGGCCGACGCGGGTCTGTTTGAACAGCACAGGGCCACCGTCTCCCAGTTTGATGACCAGGGCGATTACAAGCAACAGCGGGGAAAGGACCAGCAAAATACCGCTGGCAACCACCACGTCGAAGGCGCGCTTGGTCCAGCGCCCCGCTTCGATCGTGCGCGGCAGTTCCAGGTGCATGAGCGGCAGGCCCGCAACGGGGCGCAGCTCCACGCGGTCCGAGGAAATCTCGGTCATAGCGGGCACCACGACCACGTCAATGCCCTGGTCTTCCAGTTCCCACGCGGTGCGCCGGAACGAGATGGTGGACTCCGTAGCGCCCTCCGTGAACAGCAGGATCTGCGGATCGTAATCGGTCAACGCCACGCTAAGCGAATGCGCCGAACCGAGGCACGGCACCCCGGCGAGGGCCTCGCAACCTTCCGGGTTATCGCTATCTACGTACGGATTCAGGTAGCCGATTACGTCGTAGCCAAGCCAGTCGTTGCGCTGCAGGGTGAGGGCAATTTCTTTCACCGCGCCCGGTTCACCGACCAGCATTACCCGGGAAAGCCCACGCCCGGCACGGTGCATCCTGTGCAGGAGAGCCCTGGCGCACAGGCGGACCAGCATCAGCGCGGGCGGCACGATGATCAAAAGGGCGATGTAAAAAGCGCGCGAAAGCTCGAAGCTGGCCAGGTAGCAGACAACCCCGATGCCGCCCCCCGCGAGAAGGGACGCATTAAAAACAGACCGGTAGATCTCGAATCCGTGCGCAAGCAGTTTTGCCGAATAACCATCGAAAATGGCTATCGCCACTACCCAGACCACGCAGGTTAGAAGGCCCACCTGGTACAGAATCACGTTGAAGTTATCGCCCGTGGCAAAGAAGGGTATGATTCTCCGCAGCCATATAGCGATCCATGTGACTACCAGCAACACCAATACATCGGCCAAGACCAGCGCAGCACTGATCCCGGTTGTGCGCAACGGAAAACGCTGACGCAGGCTCTTGCGGCGCATCGCCAGCGCTCCATGCGCCAATGCGGCATCTGCGCGATCACCGGGCCCGTTCACTAGGGCAGCCTCCCCAAAACTTCTTTATCAGCCGAGATTTTGGCTATTTTATGTAGTCTTCCTGTGGGTACTATAATCCGAAGCGCGCTCTACAAATTAGAAAAATAAGATAATTGGCGCATTATCACAGGCTTCTCACAGGACCGTGCCAGCTAATCCAGCTTCCCGAGCGCCACGAGCTGCGCAAACTTTTCGTTCGTCTTTTGCAGCTCACGGAAGGACCCGATCCCCGCGATCTGACCGTTTTCCAGATAAACCACCTGATCAACGTTCTTAACGGTGGAAAGCCTGTGCGCAACAACCACTACCGTGACGCCACCACTCAACGAATCAATGGTATCTGTGATCTTCTTTTCGGTCTCATTGTCAAGTGCCGATGTAGCTTCGTCGAGAACGAGAAGAGACGGATTCCTGTATAGTGCGCGCGCGATGCCTATTCGCTGCCGCTGCCCACCGGAGAGCCTCGTTCCCCTCTCTCCACAAAGAGTGTCCAGCCCTTCCGGCAGGGAAGCCACCAAGTCAGCAAGCTGAGCACGTTCCACGGTGGCTTTAAGCTGCTCTTGATCAGCCAATTCCACCGGCTCATCAAAAATAATGTTCTCGCGCACTGACCGACCAGAAACATAGACATCCTGAGCAACCATGGAGGTATTTTCTTGCCAGGAACGAGGGTTGTCGGAGATATCCTGGCCATCGACCAGTACGACCCCCGAAGTTGGCCTGAGCAGCCCCAAGATGATATCTACCAGGGTAGTTTTACCGGCCCCAGAACCGCCCACAAAAGCTACCGAACTCCCGTAGGGGATGTTCAAGCTAACTCCCTTGACTACCTCTCCATCAGAGTCGCTATAACCAAAACGCACATTCTGAAGGGAAATTTCCTTACTATATTCCATCCGCCGCAACTCTTTGTGCTGCGGCAACAAGTTACGTGTAGCGACAGCAGATTCCTTGAAAACAATATCAAGAGAGCCAGCCCCCAAACGCACACTGTTAACAGCAGATATAATTGCCGAGATATTCGGAAGGATCCGGAAGCCTGCAGCCACCAACAGCGCCATTGACCCCACAGCCGACCCCTGATCGCCTACGATAAACATGTAAAATAGCAGTAAACCAACTGCAGACATAAAGATAATCTCTAGAAGAAACCTAGGGATGGCCGAATAAAATTCGGCAACCCTGCCAGCCTCAGCAACATTAATGGCAGCCCTTTTATAATTCTTGGTGAAGTATTTCTCTGTATGCCGTAGAGTTATTTCCTTGTAAGCTCCCAGTCCATGCAGGGCACTCAGATAGCTCTGCACGGAAGCTTCCATAATCATCTCGCCCGCGCCCGTTGTGCGCGGACGAACAAAGCGCATGTAAAACCCCGCCCCTATGGAAAAATAAATCATGATTACTAGGGTGGGAACAGGAATAGCGAAAAATAGCGCAAAAAAGATCGAGATAACACTAAACACAGCGGAAACTAAACTAATTAAGCCGCCAACTACAGAACCATAAAGCCTATCCACGGCGTCACGAAACGTACGTATTATTTCAGCAGTGGAATACTTGCGATACTCCTGCCAGGGAAGGGACATATACCCTTCCATCATACGGTACTGCGTTTCCACTCTCTGAACAGCAAGGAAACGCGACTTCCACCAGTTAAACCAGATACTCCCAAGGTCCTTTAGTATAAATATTCCAACTACTGCACAGACCAATGCCACCCCAAGCTTCCGATTAGTGTTAAGACCCAAATCGGAAGCAATATCAGCAGCAACCGCAGGCAAAGTATTTTTACCGACCGCCAGGTCTACCAGAGGCAGAACTAGCATAATGCCTGCAGTTTCCATTAAGCCAAGCACGATGGAGAATAGCGAAATCAGAGCCAAGCGTATCTTTACTCCGCGAGAGAAAAACCGGTTGAGCTGAGACAGTGTTACGCGTAGGCTGAGCTCTGACTTGACTTTGTCTGTCATCTTCTAAGTGTCGCTTTCTGTATGGATAGCTAGGTACCCGTAAAGCAGAGGCTCGCTCTCATTGGAATGAAGTCTCTGCTCCGCGAGAGGCGTGGGGCATCACCTAAGTTTCTCGGAAACACACTGCTTCCGGCACCATGCGGAGCAATAATGTGCCACACTCCATTTACCTGCCCCACATTTCAAAGCTTCGCCCTTGACTGATATCAGCATCGCCTAGGTAGAAAAGTGTACGAATAGTTCCAATCTTTTCCGTCAACAGCGTGACAAGTAACCTTAAAACCGATGCTCAGCAGCAGTTCCCCCCATCCAGGTGGCACGCAAGGTGCGCCAGGGAACCGCATCTTCTGCCCTCACCGGAGAGACCTCGATTGGTTCTCCCCGCACTGGGCTAAGGCTTCCCGCCTAAGCGATGAAGAGATCCATGACGTGTGGCGCAACATCAGCTCCGGCAAACCGGATGCGCGCATCGAGTACAAGGCGACCGCCCGATGGTGGAAGTGCGACCGCTCAAATGGCGAACCTGGGACGAGGACGGCACCATCGCAGCCGCTACGGCGGACGCAGAAAAGTAAGCGTTTCCCGAAATAAAAGGGCACCCGCTAGGCGGGTGCCCTTTTATTTGTTTCTGCCTAGATACTCGCGATCCTGGCCACCACACTGCCCAGGCGATGGGTCAGGGTGTGTTCCGCTAACGCCCTGCGCCTGCCCGCTGCGCGAATGTTCTGAGCCAACTTAGCGTCGGTACGCACTCGCTCCGCGGCCTCGGCCATTTCCGCAGCGTCAGTAGCCACCAGGATTTCTTTTCCAGGCTCGAAGTAGGCACTCACTTCCGGACGATCCACAATCTGCACAGCGCCGACGCCGCAGGCCTCGAAGGTGCGCATGGTGAAACCGTCCTGGTCGCCGTGGATGTTGAGGGTTGCCAGAGAAGCTGCCATAACGCCATAGGCGGCGCCTCGCTCCACATCGCGCCCGGCGGGCACGCCGGGATCCGCGAACGCGCGGGTACGCGCGATGTCGATGGGATGGCGCGACCACTGTCGGCCGTATGCCCGCACAGGGCAGCCCATGCCGTGAATCTCCTGCAGCAGCCGCTCCCGGTTCGGGTAACGCGCGCCGATGAAAGTCAGGGCGTCCACCCGTTCGCTGGGCACGATCTGCTGGTGCGTATCGAAGCCAAGCGGCACATGGGTGGCATCGATTCCGCGTTCACGAAGCGTGGCAACGTCCTCCGAAGAATAGGTGCAGACGGGCCCCATGTGCGCCCACTGTTCATCACTGAAGCGCATCCGGCGCAGCTCGTCGTACATCCAGACCGCGCGCGGCGTCTTGTCCGCTTCGAGGGCGAACCACCAGTCGTCACCGAGCTGATCGCCCTTCACCGTAATCACGGCGTCCGGTCGCACCTCGCGGTAAACGGCGAGCGCCTCCTGCGTAACCCGCTGCGCAAACCCCTCCGGGCGCAACCATTCGGGCAGTTCGTGCAGGGCCTTGTTCTTGAGCCGGCCCGCGAAAGAGGCGGGCCGATCGTAAACGTGGGTGGTGACCCGGTATCCCAGTTCCTCCAGGGCTGCGGCGATGCCACGGTAGTAGCCCTGAAAGACGGGAGAGACGAGCAGAATGTGGCGCTGGCTCACTTATCGCCCTCTAGCAGGCCCCGCTCCGCGAGTTCGTCGAGCGCCTTGTCCCAGACCGAGGGGTCAGCGCCCTCATCGTTCCAGGATGCCTGGATGAAGTCTCGCACCGCATCCGCGGGCTGCCACTGCGGCACGGGGGCGCCAAGCTCCTTGAGGCGGGTGATGTCGGCCAGGGCGTGATCGATGTCGCCCGCGCGCTTGACCTCGATGTGGGTGATTTCCACGGGGCCGTCCGGGCTGGCGGCGACAGCGAAGCGCGCCAGGTCGTTGAGGGTGATGCGCACGCCGCTACCGCAGTTGAGGATGCGCACGTTGCTTTCGTCTGCGATGGGCGTGAACAGCGCCCAGTCGATCAGGGCCGCGAGGTCCTTAACGTGCACGAAGTCGCGGGTCTGTTCGCCAGTGCCGTAAACGGTAAGGGGCTCGTGTGCCTTGAGCTTCGCCAGGAATGCCGACAGCACCCCGGTGTAGGGGTTGTGCAGTGCCTGACCGGGGCCGATCACGTTCTGCGGGCGAATGATGGTGAGGGGGACTTCGCCCCGCAGAGCCTCGATAGCGGCGGTTTCGCCCTCGGATTTGGTTTCGCCGTACACCGACAGGGGGCGGTGCGGGGTGTCTTCGGTAGTGGCCTTTACCGGGTCGCCTTCGCCGTAAACCGCGCGGGAGCTGAGCGCCACGATCGGCACGCCCCAGCGATGCGCGGCCTCAACCGCGTTCACGGTGCCGCCCACGTTTACGCGGCGGTAGTGTTCCTGCTCGTACATCGACTGGCTGGTGCCGGTTTCCGCCGCCAGGTGCACCACCGCGGTGATGCCGGCGTCGTCGAAGTGAGCGAAGGAGGCGGGGTCTGCTACGTCGGCCACCACGACCTCTCCGGGGAAGCGACGCTTGGAAGCCTCCGGATCGCTGTGCACCTGCTCATCCAGGGTATCTAGTGCGGTAACGGCAACGCCGCGTTCGCTGAGGCGAGCTGCCAGATGCTGGCCAATGAAGCCCGCACCGCCGGTAATAAGAACGGTCATCGCTATCTTCCTAACTTTGCTATCTGCTTACGTGGCGTCCCTCTCCGGACGCTCAAGCGTTTAATACCCTGTCTGCGTGCTCGCGCAGGCTGGCAATGAATTTATCTTCGGTGAAGGCATCCACGTGTGCGCGAATTGCCTCTTCTGACCATTCGCTGACGTCGGCCCTTTCCACTGCCTCCCGAATCAGCTCCGGGGTGGAGTCGGAGAAGAACAGGCCGTTCACGCCCTCCCGGATGGTATCCAGGTAGCCGCCCGCGTGCAGCGCCAGAGTCGGAATACCGTGGCTACCGGCCTCCAGCGGGGTCAGGCCAAAGTCTTCGTGGCTTGCCGCGATCAGGGCGTTGGCGTGTGCGTACGCCCAGCGCATTTGGGCATCGCTCAGTCCTTCCGCGTAACGCACGTTGTCGGGGGCTGCTGCGCGCAGCTGTTCCCCGAGCGGCCCCTTGCCGATCACCAGCAGGCGCTTTTGCGGCATCTGTCGGAACGCCTCCGCCACACGATCGACGTTCTTATAGGGCTGCAGCCTGGATACGACCAGGTGGTAACCGCCGTTACGGGTCCACTCGGTGACCTCGGGGCTGACCTCTTCCTGGGTTCCCTCCGCCACGGAGGGGGAGAACGGCGGGAAGAGCGTCGGGGCATCGATCCCGTAAATGCGCGCGATGCGCTGGCGCACCACGCTGGAGTTAGCCAGGTAGGCGTCAGCCCGCTGCGCGGCGCGGCCATCCCAGCGCTTGAGCAGCGGCGCAAGGGGCGTCAGCACGAGTCGTTTCGGATCGAGCGGACCGGCATCGCCCAGGTAGTCCTCGGGCAGGTAGAGCCAGCGCGCCGGGGAATGGCAGTAAATCAGCTTCTTACCGGTGCTCGGGAAAGCGTGTGCCCAGCCGGAAGAAGAGGCGATTACCAGGTCGGCATCAATGCGCATCCTTTGCGATGCCGGAGCCAGCAGCGGCAGGGCCAGGCGCGGGTCACGGCGCAGGGGTGCAATGCCGTTCAGGGGGCCGGTCACCACGTCAATATCGCGATATTCCGGGAAGGTCTGCTCGGGTTCGTAAAACAGCGTGTGCAGCTTTGCGTCGGGGAATGCCCGACAGATCGAAAGCACCAGGCGTTCCGCGCCGCCGCGCTGCGTCAAATAATCGTGCGCTATCGCGATACGGGGCATTAGAAACGTTCCTTTACATTGCTGGGCCGACGGTTACCCGCCAGTCCCGCGGCCTCCACCGTGAGAGCAACCATTTTGCGCCCGATAGCGGCCGGGAGCAACGGTAGCAGGGCGTCCACGGCGCGGCTAAGCGCCTTGGTGCCCTTCTCGTTCAACAGGCGGGCGGTTACTCCGACCGCCCTCCCCCAGATGCCGGGACCAGGCTTCGCTACCTTAAGGCCGGATTGCGGATGTTTTTCCAGGAAAAGGTGCCGCGCGGCGCCGGAATGGTAGGCCCGTAGGGCGCGCGAAAGGGTGTCGGGAGCGGCCCCCAGGTGATCTGCCTGGGCGTCTTTACACACCACTATCTCCCGGCCCGAGGCATGAACGCGGTAGCCGTGGTCTACGTCTTCCCAGCCGTAGTGACGGTAATCGGTGTCGTACCCCCCGAGCTCATCGAAGGTGTCCCTGGTTTCGGAGCAGTTGGCCGCCCAGAGCTGCCACGCGGTCTCTGACCCTTGCGCGTAAGCGTGCGCTAAAGCCGCATCCGCGGTGCCGCGGCCGTAGGCACGGGCGTAGGGCGTGTCTTCGTAAACGTTAAACGTCGGGCCGACCACGCCCACGCTGCGGCCTTCCGCTTCTGCCTTGGCGTGCGCTGCGCGGTGCGCGGCGATAAACCCGGCCGGTAGCAGCAAATCGTCATCGCAACGCACCAAGATTTCTCCGCGTGCCTGCGCAAAACCGGCGTTGAGGGCGGCTACCCGGCCGCGATTTTCGGGAAATTCGAGGGCGCTCACGTTAAAGCGCTGCTCGGCATCCACAATGGCGCGCGAGCCATCGATGTCACCGTCGAGCACCACCACTACCTCGAAGTTAGGATCGTTTTGCTGCGCGAAAGTGTCAAACAGGCGCGGCAGCGTGGCCGCCCCGCCCCTGGAGGGAACAACAACGCTGACCAAAGAATCATTTAAAGTCACAAGACACCACCGAAACTGCCTAAAAGCGCATTAACTCTGTCCCTGCCAGCTGCAGGAGAATACTTTATCTCCCATCTCCTCCGAGAAGCTTTCACGGAGCTACTGGGATCAGATTCCGCAAGACGATATATGACATCTGCAAGCTCCTCGGCATCGTCTCTAGCAAATATCCAAGGGTGGTCTTCCCCAGCCACCTCTGGCAAGCCTCCCGCAGTAGACACAACAAATGGGATGCCGTAAGCCATGGCTTCAGCGGCCACAAGACCAAATGGTTCGTTAAAACTTGACGGGAATACAGCTAAATCCGACTGCACAAAAAGAGCTTCTCTAGAAACCCATCCAAGACGGGTTGTAAATTCAGCAACCCTCTCTAGCTCTTCCTCTACTATTCGTTCGTCTCGACGAGACTCAAACCTACTCTCCCCACCTACAATTAGGCGATACCGCCTATCATTATACTGACCAGAATGATTTAAAATATAAACAGCCCTCGCTAACACATGCAGGCCTTTATCTCTCGTTGCCCTACCCAAAAACCCCACGCAAATTTCGTCTTTTGTCGCGAAGTCGTAATCCCGAAAACTAAACGGAATATTCCCCGTCCAGTTTTCCAGCACTCTAGTTCCTTCTCCTAAAACAGATTTCATGTAATATGACGGAACTAGAACAGCTAGGGAGTTGAACTTGGCTGCAATCTCTGCACCTTTCTGCAGACCTTCTGGAATCCTGTGGAGATGCACTATCCTCTCACCCAAACCAGAAGTTGCAGCAGAAGGAACAAGACCATTACACCACAGGGGTAGATCAAGATTTTTTAATCTCCACTTAAGCAATGACAGCATGTAGGATTTTCTCCCCCGACCCGGGAGCGAAACTGTTTCAAAACCTTCTTCTCTAGCGAAAGCGATTAGGCCCGCAGGGTTCTCCGGCCCAACTATACAAACCTCTTTGCCGACCCCAGAAAGAGCGCGCGCAATGGAGATTTGCATGACCTCTCCACCGCCAATGTCACCGTTATTCGCAGCTATGGCTATCACTTAGCCCCCTTAACGATATCGAAATGAGACCTGAGCTCCAGCAAAAAATTCCTGAATTTTTTACTAGCCCACCGCTCTCCAACAAGGTGGAGCAAATAAGCAGCAAAGGTTACTGCAGCAAAGGCAATAAAAAGCGACGGAACCGGACCCAAAATGGGATAAAAATATCTTATAATTAACAATCCAGGGATGTAATGTTGTATATACAACGAATAGCTTATTTTACCATAAAATTGGAGTGGTGCAGCAAGAAGAATGCCCGTCCTTTTGCGCGTAATTACAAGAAGGAAGCATCCCACGACTCCTGCCACAATAAAGGCCGAATCTAAATCATGCAGAATAAACGCCTCTATCGTAGCCTGCACCCCAAAAATAAAGGCCAGAAAAATATATCTACTATCGGAGGACCTCGCTATATATGATGCCATTCCGCAACTAAACAAAGGAGCCCACTCAACTATTCCTAAATTAAGAATAATTTTAGTCCTAGTAGCGACTTCCTGAGGATTCACTCCGTGAGCATCAGGGTATACGTACAGCGAAGCCAACAAGGCAACGGCGCACCACGCCGCAGCAAAACCCATTGCATGAAAGTTCGTCAGCCTATTTCGCGAAAAAAACAGCAATAGCGCGATCAACGCATAAAACTGCATTTCTATCGCTAGAGTCCAGTAAACAATATCCACATTCGGAACTAATAGGAGGCGCTGGACCATCGTATAATTCAGGATTCTATCGATCCAGGAAACGCCAATCCCTGGCACGGGAAAAGCTAACGTTATAAGAATGGATGCGGTTACAGCGATCCAATAAGTTGGATAAAGTCGCGATACTCGAGAGATTACAAAATCTGTGATGCGCCTAGATCGCTGAGCGGTCATCAATATAACATAGCCTGATATCAAAAAGAAGAGTTGCACCCCATAAGAGCCCCAGGGAAATTCAAAAGGCACCTTTCCGACATCCGGATATGCAATATTAAAATTGAATGTAAAGTGTATAGAAACAACGGCAATAGCGGCTATTCCCCTGAGCCCATCCAGTTCTCTAAAACGCTGTTCGTCAGTGGGAACCATGCCAGAACTATGAGACTGCACGGCATTGGCTCTCTTCAGAAATCTCTTTGTTAACTCCCATACGGTAAGCATTAATGGCAGCGATCATAAGTAGCGCCATAGTAAGCATCCAGGCGTTGGTAAGAAAAACTTCGCCAAGCCTGGAAGCGGCAACGAGGAGCCCCGCGAGCGCACCTTCCGCCCTCCTAAGCTCGGGAGTGTACGGGACTCTCCTAAAAATTCCTAGCCCCAAGATAAGTGTTATAGATAGGACAAGAATTAGGTGCACCCACCCCCCCTCAACAAACAGGGTCCAATAAGAATTATGGAAGTACCAAGTCCGCCCCTCTATCAATACGCGTGCTTCCCCGAAGCCTAAGCCCTGAAATGGAGTTTCTAAAAGTTTATTCCAAGAGGCTTTATCAATTCTGCCTCTCAATAGATCCGACCCCACGCGCTCAGAAAAAACTCCAATATGGGCATACTTATCCTCGAGATAGGAAAGCAAGTAAAGAATCCCAAATATGGACAGATACCTAGCGAGCTTTGGCAAATTGGTAATAACTTGCGCCCAAATAAATGCCACAAGTAGCGCAGCTAATGTTGTCCTAGATCCCGTTAACCACACAGTTGCAGCTGTCGCAGAAAATAGTACGGCTGCGTACAGCTTATTCTTTGTTATGGCTATTGCAAGCATTCCCCCGACTAAGTAGTACAAACCCGCCTTATTCTTATCTCCCAAATAGCCTGTAAGATATCCTCCGTAGGTATCTGGAGCCAAGCCGGAATAAAACAGAACCATGTTGATAGCCAGCCCGAAAACGAAACCTTTAATGAGTGACTTTAGGTCGATTCTACCTTCGACTAAAAATAGGCAGCAAAGTAACACCAATCCCATTCTCACTGCTCGTCTAACAATTTCTCCTGCTGGAGCATCCATCAAGAATGATATTTGGGTCGTCCACAATACGGAAACAGCTACAACAAGTAGCGCAAAAAAATACGCGCCTAAATGCCTTTTAGGAGCCCTAAAAAATCCCACAAAGGATATCAGAGCTAGACTCAAAGTGGAAGCGGGGATCCCCATACCCGGGACAGCGTAGCCATCTCCCACGATAAATAATCCTGCTATAAAATCTACAATTACTATACTGCCAAAAATATTGTAGGCATGCTGGCTGATTTGTTTAAAAGTTTTTTCGCCGGTTTCAGAAAAAGCATGATCCGGGTGCTCAAAACTTTTTACATTAGAACTCATCAGACACCTCTTCATAAATTCTTGCCACACCCATGCACATGTCAGAAACGGACCAGTCCCAGGCAGCGGCAGGGGTACGCGCTTCTGTCTCTAGCGCCTGGGTCAGCATGACCCGCGCCACCTGGTTGGTGTCTTCAGCCTCCACAAGGCTTGCAGCACGCACGATCTCCCCATTACCGCCCACCGGGGTGGACACTATGCCCTTGTTGTTTTTCACCGCATCCAGCAGCGTGTAGGAAAGGTTTTCCCAGGCCGATAGCTGCACCACCACATCGTGCGTGCGGTAGGCGTCGGCCGCGACCACGGTTCCGGGGAAGGAAACAGCCTCGGCCACTCCCAGTTCCCGTGCCTTGCTTTCCAGCTGTGCGCGCAGCGGGCCATCACCGGCAACCGTCAGGGTAGCCTCCGGATGCCGCTTGTGGACAAGGGCGAAAGCCTCCAGCAGCTTGTCGATGCGCTTTTCGTGGCTGAGACGGGAAAGCGAAAGGAAACGCAGCCCGGCCTGCGGCTTGGGTTCCGGCACGAGCGGATCCACGCCGTTCAATACGACCCGGATCTTTTTGCGCCCGCCCCACTGCCGGGCCACCTGTTGCGCGGTAGATTCCGATACGGCAATCACTCGGCTGGTACGCGCCACCCGCAGCCTATGCACTAGGCGCTTCGCCTGCGCGGTAACGGCCGAGGCGTTGTAGAGGCGCGCATCTGCCGCGATGCCGTGCTCCGTGGAGACGATGGGGGTGCGCCCGGCAGCCAGCAGCGCCACCAGGTCGGCGTAGGCCAGGTGAGAGTGCAGGAGGGCGAAGTTTTCCCGCGCCAAAAGCGCGCGCACCGACGCCACGGAAGCGCGAATCCCACTACCGGGTGCGGAAGCCACCGGGTGCACCGGCACTCCGGCCTCGCTGAGGGTATCGAGCAGCGGCCCCGCCGGGGCCGCCACTTCGATATTCCAGCCGGGAATCCCCTGGCTGGCCGCATCGATGATATGGCGAGAGACCCCGCCGACTTCAGCGACGGGGCTCAGCCATAAAACACGCCGGTTTAGAACCACTTCTGCAGGCGATCCAGGGCCACGAAGAAGCCCTCACCGTTGTTGACGTGGCCCTGCCAGATCTCGGGAATGAACGAGACTCCGGGGGCGTAACGATCCAGGCGCTCGGCCAGGTCGCGGAAATCGACCTCGCCATCGCCCACCTGGACGCCTTCACCGTCAACGCCAACGGCGTCCACGATGTGCAGGTGCTCGGTGTACGGACCCATGATGTCCACGTATTCGCTGAACGGACGCTTCGCGAAGTTAGCGGCCAGCTTGGTGTGGGAGATGTCCAGGGTCAGGCGGCGGCCGTACTGCTCGCAGAACCAGGCCGTGTCCTCCGGATCCATGAACAGGTTGTGGAACTGCTGGCCACCCATCAGCCACGGGAACGGCGGCAGGGTCTGCGCGGTCAGGCGCACGTCCTTTTCGTCAATCCGCTCCAGGGCACGCTGAATGCGCTCGTACATGGGCTTACGCTCGTCCGGGGTGACGTGGTGGTCGGGCAGGAAGCCACCCATGGTGACGACCACGACCGGGTCCTTTTCGCAGGTGAAGTGCTCACGCAGCGAACGGGTAATGTCGACTACCTTCTGCACCTCGCGGATCGAGCGCTCCCAGATAGCCTCGTCCTCGCTGGCCAGGTTGATCAGGAAGTCACCGGCATAGAGG
The DNA here is from genome assembly GCA_019218375.1 of Dermabacteraceae bacterium TAE3-ERU5. Lineage (GTDB taxonomy): Bacteria > Actinomycetota > Actinomycetes > Actinomycetales > Dermabacteraceae > TAE3-ERU5. Next base: position 58,302 of record JAHUUK010000006.1, on the reverse strand, counting down.
TCGGGGGCGTGGGTGGTGAAGGTCTGCGGCAGACGCTCACCCTTCGCGAAGAACGAATGCGGGTCGAGATCGACGTCCTTGTAGGAGAAGTGGAACTCCAGGAAGTCGGGGTTGGAAACCTCGAGCAGCGGGCGAATGTCGTGGTAGCGCACGGGCAGGCCCCACGGGCGGCGGAACGAGTATTCGTGGTGCTTCGCGGCTTCGCCCGCCAGGTCACCAGGGTAGAAGAAGTCACCGGCGGCAATCTTGCGGTGCATGGTGCGGCCAACCAGATCATTGATGCGGTTCGGCTGCAGGCCACGGCCGGGGCTCTTGACCGCGACGTCCTCGCTCTTAACGACGTCACCGGGATGCAGTTCGCGCACGGCCACCAGGGACTTGGCCAGGTTGACGCGGTTCATCAGCTCGCCGGTGGAAACCACGCGGGGGTTGTCGGTGCCGAGCGAAACCTCGATGTCGCGGATCTCGCGCACCATGCGGGCCAGCTCGTCCGGCAGCAGCGAAACCTTGTGGTCGTTGCCCTCCAGGTTCTTATCTACCGTGACATGCTTTTCGATCAGGTGCGCGCCACGCGCCACCGCCGCGACGGGAACGTGCCAGCCGCGTTCGTGACCGGAATAGCCGACCGGGCATTCACCGATCCGGGCCAGGCGGTCCATGTAACGCAGGTTGATGTCCTTGTACGGCGCCGGGTAGGTGGACTGGCACTGCAGCAGGATGAACGGCGCGCCGTGGGAGCGCAGCAGGTCTACCGCGCCGCGAATCTCGGTTTCGGTGCTCATGCCGGTAGACATGATCATCGGATCGCCGAACTCGGCCACGTGGTGCAGCAGTTCGTCGTTCGTGAGGTCGGCCGAGGCGATCTTGTAACCGGGCAGGCCGTAGTTGTGCAGCACGTCGGCGCTCACGATGTCCCACGGGGTGCAGATCGCGTCCACGCCCTTTTCGGCGCAGTAGTCGAGCACGCGCAGCATGTCGTCGGCGCTCAGCGAGTACTTCGCGAGCAGGTTCATCGTGTACTGGGGGCCGAGGTCCTCGCCCGCGCTGGAGCTGCCGCCGCTGCGGTACAGGCTGGCCATGTCGCGCAGCTGGAACTTAACGCAGTCGACCTCTGCCTCGACGCAGCGATCCACCAGTTCCTTCGCCAGCTCGATATCGCCCTGGTGGTTGTTGCCGATCTCGCCGATGATGTACGCCGGCTGGCCGGGGCCGATGCGGCGGTCGCCGATGCGCACGGAAGCGGTGCCGGGGGCGGCAATCGCCACCACGCGGCCGCGCTCGTCCAGCACCGGGATGCGGTCCACGCCCGGGCGCACCAGGCCGGAAACGTCGGCCATCGGGGTGCCTTCGCTGACGCTCACGAACGAGGAATTAGCGACCTCGCCCACCGGACGGGACATATCGGGGGTAGCCTCGGCCAGCAACCAGCGGCGTACGTCGCCGTCGGAAAGCGAACCGGTAACGCTGCCGTGTTCGTCGGTCACGAAAACTACGCGCGATTCATTCGCGGAAATCTTCTGCAGGGCGGTTACAACGGTTTCCTGCGCGGAAACCGTATAGGGGGCGATGTGACGGTCCAGGATCATGATCCGGCGCCTTTCTTACTGCTTAAACAGATAAATATTTGGGATGGTTAGGTCTATTAATCAGGCGTCGAGCCAGCCGGTGCGGGCCAGCATACGCTGGGCTGCCGCAACATCGGCCTCGGTGTCGATATCCACGCCCTCCAGCTCGTCCAGCACAAAGAGCGAGATCTTTCCGCCGATACGGTTTTCTGCTTCGCGATAGATACGCGGAGCAGTCAGGTAGAGGCTGCCGTTTTCAAAGAACACCTGGTCCTGCGGGCGCAGGTCCTGCCTGCGGGGGCGGTTGGTCCAGTCGTAGTCGGCGCGCGGCTGCTCGCCCGCCTTTTCCGGCAGGTGCCAAAAGAACGGAGATTCGGGGATAACTCCCACCAGGCTGTCGCAGCCGCTCTCGCGGAACTGGGCGACGGCGCGATCGATGGTGCCGGGCAGGCGCACCGGGGAGGTCGCCTGGAGCAGCATCACGCCCTCCAGTTCGTGCCCCTCGGATTCAGCAACGTCCATCGCATGCAGGATCACCGGTTCGGTAGCCGTCGCGTCCTGCGCCAGCTCATCGGGCCTACGGATCACGTGCGCACCGTGCGCGGCGGCAACCTGCGCGATCTCGTCGTCCTCGGTGGAAACACACACCAGCACGTCGGACTCGGGCTTGGCAGCCAGCGCCTGCTCGATCGTCCAGGCGATCAGCGGCTTGCCGCCCACCGGGAGCAGATTCTTACGGGGAATACCCTTGGAACCGCCCCTGGCGGGGATAACGCAAAGAATAGTCACTCGAAAACCTCTTTCCGCGGCGTTACCGCGATTCCTTCCGGGCCGTGCGCAACAGGCCAAGTTCGTAGCGCAGCGTTTTCAGGGGCTGCACGTCCCGTCCGGCCAGGCGTCGGGCGCAGTTCCAGACGAAATTGACCCAGCTAGCTAGGCGCAGCGAAAGATCCAGCGCATGCACGTTCGCGAATTTGCGCGCATAGCGGTGCCTGGCCGAGACAATCCACTGCCTGCGCCGCAGGTTGTCGGCGGAACCGCCACCCTCGTGGAGCACGGTCAGGGAGGCATCCAGCACCGCGGGGACTCCGGCTGCCGCGAGGCGCCTTTGCAGGTCTACCTCTTCGCAGTACATGAAGTAGCTTTCGTCGAAGCCGCCGATGGCGCGCACCTCGGACACGGGCAGCAGCATTACCGCGCCCGAAACCCAATTAACCCGGCTCCGCGTGCCGCAACGATCCGCCGCTACGTCATGACCGACGCGCTCGTGCAGGGCGTCTCGGTGGCGCAGACCTGCCAGCGGCACCAGCCATTCGGTCACCTGGTGCCCCAGGGTCGGCCAGTAACGCCCCGCATAGGCCACGTGACCCGCCGCGTCTTCCGCCCGCACTCCCACCACCGCGGGATGCCAGGGACGGTAGTTACGCAGCAGCGCCGGCAGGAACCCGGTCGGCAGTTCCAGATCCGAATTGAGCACCAACACCAGCGGTGTTTCCACCAGCGCGATACCGGTATTTACCGCCGCGCCGAAACCACCGTTGCGCTGCCTGTGCACCACGCGCACCCCGGCGATATCTTCCGCCAGGGAGAAAGGCTCCGGGGAGCAGTCATCTACCACGATCACCGCGACTTCCGGAGAATCTGCGCGGAGCGCGGAGATCAGCTGCGGAACTTCGGGCGAAGGCCCGTAAACGGGTATGAGGACGGTGACCGCGCCGGCCACGTCCTCATACCCCGTGAGTGATTCACTCACTTACGCGTCCTCTGCGCGGCGCCTAGCTACCCGCCGCCCGTGAGATTCCGTAGCAACCACGGGTGAATCTGCATCAGGCAGTTCCACCTCGGGAGTGTTTTCGTCCTCTTCGGGGGTCGGGATCTCTCCGTAGCCGTAGCCGTAGTTGGCGCCGTAGCCGTACTTGGAGCCGTAACCGTAGCCGGAACCGTAACCGTATTCCGCATCGCCATATGCTATCCGTGCGATTCGCTTAGTCGACACCTTGTTTAACACAGTACCGAGCACCTTTGCATCGACGCTACGCATAGAATCGAAGGCTCGGCCGAGTACTTCCAGGCGAGAAGTGCCAGAGGAAACCACGATCAAGGCACCATCCGTGAGACGGGCAAGCAGAGTAGCGTCGGTAACCGGCAGCACCGGCGGGGCGTCCAGAATCACGAAGTATTCCTTGCGCAGTTCCTTCAGCAGCTGGTCCATGCGACGCGAACCGAGAAGTTCCGACGGGTTCGGGGGAATCTGGCCTGCGGGCAGAATGTGCAGGTTACGCACGGAAGACTTCTGCACCACGTCGTCCAGGGCAACGCGGCCGGTAAGGAGCTGCGTTAGACCAACACTGCCGTCAACGTCGAACTCGGTGTGCACAACGGGGCGACGCAGGTCGGCATCGATCAGCAGGGTCTTCTGACCGGAACGCGCGAGCACACGGGCCAGGTTGCCAGAAACGGTCGATTTACCTTCGGCGGGGATGGCGGAGGTAACGACGATTACGCGAGGCGGATTATCAATATCCAGAAAGCGCAGGTTGGTACGTAGCTTACGCAGCGCCTCACGCTCGGTGAAACTATTGGGCTCAGGTAGAACACCGCCCTTCTCGCGCTGCAGCGCCTTACTATTCGGAAGAACCGCGAAGACCGGAGTCTCCAACTTCTTCTCGACGTCCTCCACGGTACGCACACGGGTATCAGCGCGGAAACGCAAGAAAGCTATTACATATCCAAGGAAAATACCCACACCGAAGCCAACAATCAGGAATTTCTTTAAAACCGGAGCAACTGGCGCACCTGGAGCCAAAGCTTCCTGGTAGGGCACCAAAACCGTAACAGGTTGTACATTCTCCCTACCGCCGGTATCAAGCTTCCTAGCTTCTGCAGCCGCAGACTTAACCGCAGCATTGGCGATATCGCTAGCAAGTCTGGGATCTGCGTTAGTTGTTGAAACGTAGATAACCGGAGCGTTTCCATCAACAGTAGCAACCAGCCCAGCAGCCAGAGCGTCAGGGCTAGCATCCTTCAGATTTAGCTGATCAATAATTCCCTGTCCGACAGCACGAGTCTTAAATAAGGAAACGTAAGTGGCTGCCTTGTCCATTTGCAGGGACTGGTTTCCCGACGCAATGGCAACTGGATTACCTTCTGAATCTGTATTACCAGATACAGAAACGTATCCCAACGCCTTAGCCTGATAGATCGGCGTCTGCATCTTGTAGTAGCCAAAAGCGATACCGACGCACACCAGTACCGACACCAAAAGAACGCCTATGTTACGCAGCGTTAGCCGGAAAAAATCTTCAACAGTCACGGTTCTCCAAAGTTGCCCGTCGATACCTACAGTTAAGACTTAGTCTATCCAGATTAGTGCAGGAGAATACTGGGGGATCGGGTGGCGTTAGTCTCCGTCATGCCTCGTTTGGTCCTACCTGATAGATCTAATCAAGCACCCCGGTAGGATCGCCTCGTAAGGCAGCAGCTCCCAACCCCTTTTGAGGAACAGATGAAAACCTCTCCCGCCCCGCGCAAGACCAGCATCGTCGGCAACCTCTTGCGCGGCGCCCTGATCGGCGCCGTGGAGACCATCCCCGGCGTCAGCGGCGGCACAGTAGCCCTGGTTACCGGCATTTATGACGATCTGATCGCCTCCGCCCACAGCGCGGTGAGCGCCGCGCGCGTGCTGGTCACCGGACCGGATCGCTGGGAGGGCTGCAAGGCGCGGCTGGCCGAGGTGAATTGGCGGCTGGTGCTGCCGGTAGTCGTGGGCATGGCTTTCGCGGTGCTCACCGTGGCCGGGCCGATCTCTCACCTGGTAAAGACCCAGCCGGAGCCGATGCGCGCACTGTTCCTCGGCCTGGTGCTCGGTTCTATCACCGTGCCGCTTTCCCTGGCGGGAGGCCCCTGGAAGGCGCGGGATCTGCTGCTGGGCGGCGTCTCCGCCCTGCTCGCGTTCGCCCTGGTTTCCGCCCCGGCGGGACAGCTTCCCGTTTCTCCGCTCACCATCATTCCGGCGGCGGCCGTGGCCGTGTCGGCCCTGCTGCTGCCCGGCGTGAGCGGCTCCTTCATCCTGCTCACCCTGGGCCTTTACGCGCCGACCCTGGAGGCCGTCAGCCAGCGCAACCTCGGCTACCTGGCCGTGTTTTCGCTGGGCCTGCTGCTGGGCGGCATTTTCATCGTGCAGGCGCTGCGCTACCTGCTTACCCACCATCACCGCGCCACGATGATCGTGCTGGCGGGCCTGATGCTGGGCGCTCTGCGCAGCCTCTGGCCCTGGCAGTCGGCGGATCGCGCGCTGCTTGCTCCGGCCGCTAACTGGCTGCCCCTGTGCGGACTCTTCGTGCTGGGCGTAGTTTTGGTGCAGGCGCTGGTGCTGCTGGATCGCCGCGCCGCTAAAAAGGCCTGAACCGTACGGGAGAAAACAATGTCCCTCACCCACACCCCCCTCATCGTCGGTCATCGTGGCGCGGCCACGCTGGAACCGGAAAATACCCGCCGTTCCCTGCTGCGCGGGGCGGCCGACGGCGCGCAGGCGCTGGAGTTTGACGTTCACTTGAGCGCCGACGGCCACGTGGTGGTGCACCACGACGCCTCCCTGGAGCGCACCGCCGTGGCTGGCCGTACCGAGGGCGAGATCGCCGACCTCATGCTGGCCCAGCTGCGCGAAGTGGAGCTGGCCTGCGGCGAGCGCATCATGACGCTCCCGGAGGCGCTGGAGGCCACCGACCTACCGCTTTACATCGAGGTGAAGGCCGCTGCCGCTGCCGCCCCCACGGTTGAGGCGCTACGGGCCGCCGCTGCACTGGAGCGCGCCACGATAATTTCGTTCCTGCCCGATGCCATCGCGACGGTGCTGGAGATGGAACCTTCCCTGCCCACCGCTTTGATCTCCACGCTGCCGGATGCAGAGATGGAGCGGAATCTGGAGAGGCTTTACGGGGGCAGGGATCTGCCCGCGCAGCACTGGGCGTCTTTCGGGGTTTACGAACTGCGGCGCGAGCACGTAGCCGCGCAGCACGCGGCGGGCCGCAAGGTGAACGTCTGGACCGTGCACACCTACGATCAGGTGCGCCGCCTCGTTTCGTGGGGCGTGGATTCGATTACGGCCGACGATCCGGCCTGGCTGCGCGCCACCCTGGCGCGTCTGGCTAACGATCCCGCCTAGCTTTCGCTGCCCCGCCGTAGGTCTATCCCGAAAACGCGCCTGACCTGGGTCAGCACGTGCCTGGTGTGGCGTACGTCGGACGGGCTGCTGGCCCACGGCAGGACCAGGCCGGGGGCGTCGGGGTGCGTGATCTTTCCGTGCACCTTGCCGCGCTTATTCACCCGGAATCCGGCGGCCTGCAGCCAGCGCAATAGTTCGTTTTCGTCCGTCGGGTAACGGGTGCCGATACCCCCGGACGGCCTGCGGCTCAGCCCGTCCCGATGGGCGGTGCGGGCGGCCTCGTCCATCGCCGCGATGTCCGGCCGCACGGCGAGCGCGTAGCCGCGCGAGAACACCGCCAGCACGGTGTTGTCGGCGCGCCTGACCTGCACGCACAGTTCTCCGCGCAGGAAATGATCGCTGTGACCGAGGTCGGCGCTCCATTCCTCTTCCGGGTCGGCAACTACCTCTACCACCTGGGCGAACGTTGCGTCGGGGGCGGTTTCGTTGTGCACGTATTCGTCCGGCGGCAGGTGGATCGGTTGCGGCCGGGGGCGTTCGTCTTCGGAGGCCAGGGTGTAGATCGGCCTGGCTAGCGCGGTCTCGGAGGGTGGGGGCAGCGCTCCCTCGGGGATTTTCGCCCCGTTTTTCCGTGCCTCCGCCCCGTTTTTCCGTGCTTCAGTATGCGGCCCGGAGGCTTGTGCCGACGTTGCTTCCGGCGCCGGTGTTAGGGGCGCCGGTTTGACGGGGGTCGGTTTTGGCGGCTTAGGCGGCGTCCAATCGACCGGGCGCACCTTTTTGGCGGGGTCGCTCAGCCCTTTGAGCTGGGACGGGAGGGGACGCTCCGGCGTGGGCATCCTGTCTCCTTTCCCGCTTTACGTTGCATTTTCGATGCTCAAGCGAACTATTCTAGGGTTACTCGGGTTCGACGAAGAGACGTCGGTCCCTTGCACAGTCGATATCCGTAGTTTATGCGGGTAGGAAAATTGGAGGAACTGCTGCAATGACGAAGAAGATCAGTGTCCTGGTAGGCAGCCTGCGCCGCGCTTCCGTGGCGCGCAAGATCGCCCTGAACGTGATCGACATGTTCCCGGAGGGTTACGAGGCCGAGATCGTAGAGATCGGCGATCTGCCCCTTTACGACTTCGATTACGACGATCCGGCTGTCACCGACAAGCCGACCCCGGAGTCCTACACCCGTTTCCGTGAGCAGCTGAAGGCTTCCGACGGCGTGCTGTTCGTGACCTCGGAGAACAACCGCACCATCCCGGCCTGCCTGAAGAACGCGGTGGACATCGGCTCGAAGCCGAACGCCGACGTGGCCTGGATGAACCTACCGGGCGGCATTATCAGCCACTCGATTGGCCGCATGGGTGGCTACAGCGCGCACAAGAACCTGCGCCTGGCGCTGTCCTACTTCGCGATGCCGCTGACCGGTCAGCCGGAGGTGTTCCTTGGCAACTCGCACGATCTGATCGGCGAGGACGGCAAGCTTAACAACGAGTCCACCATCAACTTCCTGAAGCGTTACCTCGACGTCTTCTGCAAGCTGGTTGAGGACAACCCGCGCGATAAGGCCTGAGTTTAAAGGCTCTGTGAGGGTGGGGCTGGCCGTCGGGCCGCCCCACCCTTTCGCTTTTGCGCTCCCTTTTCGTGTTTGTTTAGCGGTGAGGTTTGCGTAGTCTCTACCTAACCCGTTTCGTTTGGAGGAATCGTGAACCGTACCGCCGCCCGCGCCGCTGCCGTGGCCGCACTCCTACTGTGCACCGGCTGCATCGCGCCTTCCTCCTATGACGGTGCCAAAGAAGCCCCGCCCGCTTCTTCTCCCGCCGCCCAGGCGAATAACCAGGCAAATGAGCAGGCGAACGCAGGCACCACCCCCGCAGAAAACAACCCGTCGCAGGCCACCCCCAAGACCAGCGTCGATGAGGTTTCTAAGAGTTCCCAGGACGGTTCCCGCCAGCCCCTCGATCCGAAGCTGATCGCGGAATCCTGCACGAACGAGGGCACGTACCGCATGGAGCTGAACAGCTCCGTTGCCACCCCGGAAATACCGAAGATAGAGGGCAAAACCCTGACCCTGACCTACACGGGCAGTTCGCAGGGCACCGGGAACTCCGCCGTGGCGCATTTCGACGCGAGCATCGACGGCATGCCCGCGCAGGAGATCGCTGCCCCGCTGGGTGACCTCGCGAGCGTCGGCCCCTGGACTTTCACGCCCACCAGCATCTGCGCCGATAACGTGGAGTTCGACGTAGTAAACAGGTAACCCGCCCAGCCCTGTCTAGAATGTCCCGGTGAGCCGCAGCGACCTTTCCGATAGACAACTTCTGCGCAGCCTGGCGCTACCTATCTATCTGCCTACCCTGGCGCATTCGTCTTCCGCCTCGGCCATCTTCCCCGCCGTTCCGCTGCTCGCGCGCGAACTTGGGTTTAGCGTTCCTGAGGCCGCCGCCATCGCGTTGATAGGCGGCGTTATCGGTTTTGTCGGCCCCATTCCCATGGGCGCGTTGATGGCGCGCATCGGCGAGCGCAACGCACTGGTTTGGTCCGGTTTCGCCATCGTGCTGTTGCACCTGGGCGGCTGGTGGCTTTCCGCGCACGCCGCGCAGACCGCCCTTGAGCGGGGCCTGCTGCTGCTTTACCTGCTGGTGTTTTCCGTGCTGTTGCAGGCGTGGATTCTGGGCCGACAAACCTTTATGGGCACCGCCCTGCCTAACCATTTGCGGGCGCGGGGCATGACCACGCTGGGCGGGATGCTGCGCATCGGGCAGGTGGCCGGCCCGATGCTGGCGGGAATCGTGATCGCCGCCTGGGGTTCCGCGAGCGTCTTTTTGTTTTCTTCCCTGGTCATGCTGGGTGCCACTCTGCTGGTGACGGCTTTCATGCCGCCCATCCCGGTCGCGGCGGCCAGTTCCGACCCGGCCGCGCCGACTACCGGCAGTTGGCGGCGCGATCCTTCCCCCTACGCTCCCGGCAGGCCCGCCCTGGTCACGATGGTGATGGTGGGGCTTGGCGTGATGGCGCTGCAGGTGGTGCGCGAATCCCGCAGCACGGTGCTGCCGCTGCTGGGGCGCGCCATGGGGCTGCCGGACGAAACGATCTATTTCGTGTTCGGGGTTTCTGCCGCGGTGGAGGTGCTGCTGTTCGCGCCCGCCGGTTCGATCATGGCCCGCTGGGGCCGCACCGCTGTCATGCTTCCCTGCTATCTGCTGGTCGGCTTGGGGTACGGCCTGATGCCTGTTTTGTGGCCGCACGGGTTGCTCTCCCCCATCGCCGCTTTCACCCTCTGCGCGGTGTTGATCGCCGTCGGTAACGGTTTCTCCGCCGGTTTCGTGATGACCCTCGGGATCGATCTTTCGCCGCTGCGCAACCGGGGGCTGCACATCAGCCGTTGGAACACGATCCTGGGCGCGGGACGCATGGTGGCCCCCGTCATCGCATCCTCCGCTGCGGCCCTGGCCGGTATCGCCTGGTCAGGCGCCGCGATCGGTGCGCTCTGCGGCGTGAGCGGGCTGTGGCTGCTGCGCCTGCTACCCAGGGTCACGCCTCCCCCGCCTTCCGGCCCGTTCCGCCCCCGCTCCCTTCCTTCTACGTCCAGGGCCGACACCCCGCAGGCCGGGTGAGCTGCCCTGCATACCGCGCGATAGCGGCATTTCGGGGGCAAAGCGCCGCCTAAACTTACCGGGTGGACTGTACCCATTACGCCGCGGGCGACTGCACCTCATGCACGCTGCTGCCCGTGCCCTACCCGGACCAGGTTTCCCTGGTGGACGCGCGCCTGCGCGAGCTGCTGGGGCCTTTTCTGGCCCGCGACGGCGAATGGTTACCCCCGGCACTAAGCGCCACCTCCCGTTTCCGCAACAAGGCAAAACTGGTGGTGAGCGGGGATGCGTCGGCCCCGATCCTGGGGCTGCGCGGGGTGGAATTGACCGACTGCCCCCTCTACCCGCCCGCTATTACCGCCGCCGTGGAGCCGATCCGGGAACTGATCCGCCGCGCGCAGTTGCCGCCCTACGACCCCGAAAAACACCGGGGCGAGCTGCGGCACGTGCTGATCACAGCCTCCCCCGACGGTGGCCTGCTGATCCGTTTCGTGCTGCGCACCGAGAAGCCTCTACCACGCATCCGGGAACACTTGTCGCGCCTGCTGTCGGCGCTCCCGGAAACCGAAGTGTTTAGCTGCAACCTGCACCCGGAACGGGTGGCCACGCTGGAGGGGGCGCGCGAGGTCATGCTGCACGGTGACACCCTGCTCATGCGGCTCAGCCTGGGCGGCGGCGAACTTCCGCTGCATCTGCGCCCGCGTTCCTTCTTCCAGACCAACACGCAGGTGGCGCAGGCTCTCTACACGCAGGTGGCCGACTGGGTGGGGCGGGTTGCCCCGGTGTCCGTGTGGGATCTGTTTTGCGGGGTGGGCGGTTTCGCGCTGGCGTGCGCCAGCCTGCCCGGTGGTGGCCCGCGCGAGATCACGGGGGTGGAGGTGAGCGAGGAGGCCATCGCGTCGGCCCGGCGCAGCGCCCGCGAGCTGGGTGTGAGCGCCGACTTTTTCGCGACCGACGCCCGCGCCTGGCTGGGGGAGCAGGAAAGCGCCGCGGAAATGGTGATCGTGAACCCGCCCCGGCGCGGCATCGGCAAGGAATCCACCGACTTCTTTAACCGGGTGCTGCCCGCGCACCTGGTTTATTCGAGCTGCAACCCGCAGAGCCTGGCGCGCGATCTGGCGCGCATGCCCGGCTACCGCATCAGCGCGGGCAGGCTTTTCGATATGTTTCCGCACACCGACCACGCGGAAGTGGCCGTACTGCTAACCCGCATCCCTTGACGGCTTTCCCAGGCAGGCGTAGAACGGGAAGCCAGGGCCGCCCGGCTTACACCGAGCGACGTAATGCGTAATTTGAGGAGCAGTAATGGCTATGAACTACGCCCGGCAACTGGTAGATACGCTGTCGCGTCTGGGGGTTAAGCGCATCTACGGCCTGGTCGGGGACAGCCTGAACCCGGTAGTGGATGCCGTAAGCGCATCGGATATCGAATGGGTGCACGTACGCAATGAGGAGGCCGCCGCTTTCGCAGCGGGCGCGGAATCGCTGCTGACCGGCGAACTAGCGGTTTGCGCCGGTTCCTGCGGCCCCGGCAACACCCACCTACTGCAGGGCCTGTACGATTCCCACCGCAATGGCGCGAAGGTGCTGGCACTGGCCAGCCACATTCCAAGCACCCAGATCGGCTCCACGTTCTTCCAGGAGACGCACCCGGAAAAGATTTTCGCGGAATGTTCCGGCTATTGCGAAATGGTGAACTCCGCCCTGCAGGGCGCCTCCGTGCTGCATAACGCGATTCAGTCCACGCTGGCCGGGAACGGCGTTTCCGTGGTGGTGCTGCCCGGCGATATCGCCACCCAGGACGCCGCGAAGAACACCCCGCTAGAGGGCAACTTTGTGAGCGAAGCCCCCACCGTGCATCCGCACCCCGCCGCCGTGCGCCGCCTGGCCGACGCCCTCAACTCCGCCCGGAAGGTGACGCTGTTCTGCGGCGCGGGCTGTAACGACGCCCGCACCGAGGTGCTGGCCCTGGCCGAAAAGTTGAAGGCCCCCGTCGGCCACGCTTTCGGCGGCAAGATGGTGATGCAGTACGACAACCCCTACGACGTCGGCATGTCGGGCCTGCTGGGCTACGGGGCCTGCCACGATGCGGCTTTCGAGGCGGACGTTTTCGTCATGCTCGGCACCGACTTCCCCTACACTTCCTATCTGCCCTCCAGCCAGGTGGCGCAGGTGGACGTGAACGGCGCGCACATCGGCCGCCGCTGCCCCGTCGAATACCCGGTGGTGGGCGATGTTGCGGCGACCATCAACGCGCTGCTGCCGCTGCTGGAAGAAAAGCGCGACCGTTCGTTCCTGGACAAGCAGCTGCGCAGCCACGAAAAGAAGCTGAGCCGCGTGGTGGAGGCGTACACCAAGAACGTCGAAAAGCACACGCCGATTCACCCCGAGTTCCTGGCCGCGCAGCTTAACCAGTTGGCCGACGACGACGCGGTGTTCACGGTGGATACCGGCATGTGCAACGTTTGGGCCGCCCGCTACATCACGAACCCGACCGGCCGCCGCGCCATGATCGGCTCGTTCCGGCACGGCACGATGGCGAACGCGCTGCCGCACGCGATCGGCGCGCAGGCCGCGAACCGTGACCGCCAGGTGATCTCGATGTCGGGCGACGGCGGCCTGGGCATGCTGATGGGCGAACTGCTCACGGTGAAGCTGCATAATCTACCGACCAAGATCGTGGTCTTTAACAACTCCTCACTCGGCATGGTGAAGCTGGAGATGCTGGTGGAGGGAATGCCCTCGTTCGGGACCGATCACGAAGCGGTCGATTACGCGAAGATCGCCGAAGGGGTGGGTATCCCGCACGTGCGCATCACCGATCCGGCCACGCTGCCGCGCGATCTTAAGCGCGCCCTGGAAATGCCCGGCCCGGTCCTGATCGACGTGGTGACCGACCCCGACGCGCTCTCGATTCCGCCGGACATCACCATCGAGCAGGTGCTCGGCTTCTCGAAGTCGGCCATGCGCACCGTGCTCGACGGCGGCGTGGGCGAAATGATCGATATGGCGCGCACCAACCTGCGCAACATTCCGCGCCCGTAACTTTCCAAGAAGACGAGCCGCAGGGGGCCGGGGCACCGACGGGTGCGTCGGCCCCCTCCTTTTCTAAGGGCGGGGTGTGAGGTTGCGCCCGCGTTCGGGAAGCGCCCGCACGGCCCTTTTAAGGCAACTACCATTACTAAAAGGGTATTTCCCTCATCTCCCCTGATTTTTAGATAGCGCGAGGCACGCCGTATTCATGCTGCAAACGATTAAACGCTTCCTGGAACTGATACGCCCGATCCGGTGGCGTATTTTGGCCGGCACCATTACCGCGCTCGGGTCGGCCCTTACCGCCCTCGCCATCCCGCAGGTCTTGCAGCGTCTGGTGGAATCGTTCCGGCTCAGCCCGTCCACCACCGTCGTATTCACCGCCGCCGCACTGGTTTTGGGGCTAGGCCTGCTGGAGGCGGGGCTGCTCTGGATACGCCGTCTTTTCTCCGCCGGCCCGGCCACCGGCCTGGAACGGGATATGCGGGTGGAGCTGTTCTCTTACCTGCAGCGCCTGCCCGTCGGGTTCCACGACGCCTGGGGTTCCGGCCAGCTACTTTCGCGCGCGATGAGCGATATCGGGCAGATTCGCCGCTGGGTGGCTTTCGGCCTAATCATGTGGATCACCAGCACCCTCACCACCGTGGTTGGGGTCGCGCTGCTGGCGTTCGCTAACCCGCTGCTGGCGCTCGTGTTCCTGTGCGGCATGCTGCCACTCGGCTATCTGGCGTATTCGTTCGTGGCCACGTTCCAGCATCTGAGCCGCCTCGCGCAGGACCAGGCGGGCGATCTGGCAACCACGGTCGAACAGTCCGTGCAGGGTATTCGCGTGCTCAAGGCGTTCGGGCGCGGCGGGCACGCCCTAGAGGGATTCCTAGAGCAGGCCGACGAACTGCGCTCCACCGAGATTCGTAAGGCCACCGCCACCGCACGTTTCGATGCGGGAGTGATCCTGTTGCCGGGGCTGACGCTCGGCGTCTGCCTGTTCCTGGGCCTGCACTTCGTGGCCTCCGGCAGCATGAACGTGGGCGAACTGGCCGGATTCTTCGCCACGGCAGCGATCGTGGAAGGCCCGGTACGCATGATCGGCATGCTGTTTGGCCAGGCCATCGGCATGAAAACGGCCCTCGATCGCGTGGATGAAGTGCTCGATGCCCCCGTCACCATTACCGACCCGGACTCCCCCCGCGAACTGTCCACCCCGCGCGGAGAGGTGGAGCTACGTGATGTCAGCTTCCACTACCCGGACGCGCGCGGCGGGCAGGTCGGCCTGCTCAGCGGCGTAAACCTGCACATTCGCCCCGGCGAAACCATGGCCCTGGTGGGCGTGACCGGGTCCGGTAAATCCACGCTGCTGGAACTTATCCCGCGCCTGTACGACGTCACCGCTGGTGCCGTGCTGATCGACGGCGTGGATGTGCGCGATATGCGCCTATCTGACCTGCGCAGCATGATTTCGGTGGCTTTCGAGGACGCCACGCTGTTCTCGGACACGGTACGCCGCAACGTGCTCTTGGGTGCGCCCTGGCCCTGCGCGGCCGACGGTACGCCGCTACCCGAAGCGGAGGGGCGCGCAAAACTTGAGGAAAGCCTGAAACTGGCACTGGCCACCGCCGATGCGAACTTCGCCTACGACCTGCCGCAGGGGCTGGACACCCCCATCGGCGAGGAGGGCATGTCGCTTTCCGGCGGTCAGCGCCAGCGCCTCGCCCTGGCCCGCGCCATCGCTGCCGCCCCGAGCGTGCTGCTGCTGGACGATCCGCTGTCGGCCCTCGATACCAAGACCGAGGAAAGGGTTACGGAAAGCCTGCGCCGAGTGCTGGAGAAAACCACCACGCTGATCGTCGCCCACCGTACCTCCACCGTTTCCCTGGCCGACAGGGTGGCGGTGCTGGACGAGGGCCGCATCGTGGCGGTCGGCACGCACGACGAACTCATGCACACCTCCGAGCGTTACCGCTTCATCATGGCGAACCTGCAGGAAGAGGCCGCCAACAACCGCAACATCAACGAATACGCACGGGAGGGCGAGCAGTGAGCGTGCAGGAAGACGCCTTCGATACCCAGACGGTGGATAACCGGGCTGCGCGTAAGCGTTCGCTGCGGCTGCTGAAGTCCCTGGCCAGACCGCTGCGCTGGCAGCTGGTGGGGCTGGCTTTCATGGTGATCGCCAGCCAACTCACCCTGGCCGCCGGGCCCTGGCTGATCGCGGAGGGGATAGATACCGCGCTACCTGCGCTGTTGGAGGGCCGTGAAGCACCCGCAATCTGGGTTTCTGCGGGCTACCTGCTGATCACCTGCCTGGCTACGTTCTTCACCTACACCCTGGTACGCACCTCTACCGTGCTGGGCCAGCAGATGCTGCTGGAACTGCGCAGGCGCGTCTTTAGGCATACCCAGCGGCTCAGCCTGGAATTCCACGAGCACTACACGTCGGGGCGCGTGATTTCGCGCCAGACCTCCGACATGGAGACGCTGCGGGAACTGCTCGAGTTCGGCCTGCGTGCATTCGCCGGGTCGGTTCTCGCGATGGTGTTCACGGCCGCTTCGATTCTGCTGCTGGACCTGCCCACGGGCCTGCTCATGCTGGCAATGCTGCTCCCGGCGCTACCGCTGACCATCTGGTTCCAGCGCGCCTCCCGCGAAGGCTTCCGCAACATGCGCACCTATTCGGCGCGCCTGATCGTTTCGTTCGTGGAAACGTTCGGTGGCCTCCGGGCCGTGCAGGTGTTTCGCAAGGAGAAGCAAAACCTGGAGGACTACAGCCAGGTGGCAAGCGACTACCGGGACGCCACGCTGCGCACCATCATGGTGTTCGGTATCTACCAGCCCCTGCTGCGCCTGATCGGTGCCGCCACCATCGCGGCGATCCTGCTGCTGGGCGGCTACCGGGTACTGCACGGCAACATGGAAGTCGGCGTGCTGCTGGCGCTGGTGCTGTACGCGCGCCGTTTCTTCCAGCCGATCGACGAAATCGCGAACGTCTACAACTCCCTGCAGTCCGCCGTGGCTGCGCTGGAAAAGATTTCCGGCCTGCTGGAACAGGAGCCGACGGTAAAGGAACCCGAGGCTCCGGCGGAGCTGACCCACGCGCGCGGAGACATCCGCTTCGAGGACGTCTCTTTCCGTTACGCCCCCGATGCCCCCCTGGTGTTAAAGCCGTTCGATTTGCATATTCCCGCCGGGCAGACTGTTGCGCTGGTCGGCCAGACGGGCGCGGGCAAATCCACCCTGGCCAAGCTGGTTTCGCGTTTCTATGACGTGAGCGGCGGCAGCCTGAAGCTGGACGGCATCGACGTGCGCGATATTTCCGCCGAAGATCTGCACCGCAACGTGGTGATGGTGACCCAGGAGGCGTACCTGTTCAGCGGTACCGTCGGCGAAAATATCGCTCTGGGCAGGCCGGATGCTTCCCTGGAGGACATTCGCCTGGCGGCCCGCGCCATCGGGGCGCAGCGTTTCATCGAGGATCTGCCGGATGGCTACGACACTGACGTGAACAAGCGCGGCGGGCGGGTTTCCGCCGGGCAGCGGCAGCTGATCTCTTTCGCCCGGGCGTTCCTGGCGAACCCGGCGGTGCTGATCCTGGACGAGGCTACGTCGTCCCTGGATATTCCCTCGGAGCGGCTGGTGCAGGAGGGGCTGACCAAGCTGCTCGGCAACCGCACCGCGCTGATCATCGCGCACCGACTTTCCACCGTGATGATCGCGGACCGCGTGCTCGTGGTTGGCGGCGGCGGCATCCTGGAGGACGGCAGCCCGCAGGAACTAATCGCCCGCGGCGGCCAGTTCGCCGCCCTCTACCAGGCCTGGCAGGACTCGCTGAAAGAGGGCTGAGCCGTGGCCCGGGCGCCTCACGCCCGCCTTTAACGGTGACGTTTGGGTGCACTTTTCGCTGCCCCTTACGTTTGAGTGCACTTTGTGGGGGTTAAACCGCGTTTTCGCAGCGTTTAGTGCACCCAAACGTAACGGCATCGGGGTTACCAGCAGAAAGCGCACCCAAGCGTTAATGGGTGGGGATTACCGGCATGAAGTGCACCCAAGCGTTAGCGCGTGCCGCTAGCACTCGAGGCCCCATGCCGTGCCATCAAAACAGCCCCGGCGCGGCCTGCTAACCGTGCGAAAGATCGGCTATCAGGTTGCGTAGGAACGCCAGGCACTCGTCTAGCTGTTCGTAACTGATGTATTCGTCGGCGGCGTGCGCCTGGGCGATGTCTCCGGGGCCGACCACCACCGCGCTCATACCGGCGGCCTCGTAGATGCCGGCCTCGGTGCCGTAGGTGACCTTTTCGCCCGTGGGGTGCGCGCCCAGCCGCACGGCGTAGCGCGCGGCCTCGGATTCGGGACCGCTGGCCAGGCCCGCCAGCAGCGTAACGATTTCCAGTTCGGCTCCGACCAGGCTCGCGTCGCTGGCCGGATCGGCGGGCACCGCCGCTTTCATTTCAGCATCCAGGCGGGCTATCTCGGCCTCGATCTTCGCCACGATGGGGGCCACCGCGATCTCGGGCAGAGCGCGGAACTCGAAGTTTAGTTCCACCAGGTCAGGCACCGTATTGCGGGCTATGCCGCCGCGCACCACGTTCACTCCGCCGGTGGTGTACGGCACCGGGTAGGCGTCATCGCGCGGGCCGTTCTCGCGCAGTTCATCGACCACCTCCCGGTGGAAGAACTCAATGAACTGCGCGGCGTAGCGGATGGCGTTAAGCCCGCGCGGCAGCAGCGAAGAATGGGCCGCAATCCCGCGGAAGGTCGCGGTAAAAGAGTTCATGGACTTATGCGCCCCGATAGCGCGCATGTTCGAGGGCTCCCCCACGAATGCGATACGCGGGTGAATCCCCAGCTGTGCAAGCTGGCCGACGAGCGCGCGGGCACCGTCCGCCGTAACCTCCTCGTCCCAGGTCACGCCCACGTGAATAGGCTCGCTAAGCCGGGCCGACGCTATCTCCGGCGCTACGCATGCGATAAGCGCCAGGAACGCTTTCATGTCGCACGCCCCGCGCCCGTAGATGCGCCCATCGCGCTCCGTCGGCGTAAACGGCGGGGTGGTCCATACCTGCCCCTCCACGGGCACGCAGTCCGCGTGGCCCGCCAGCAAGACGCCGCCCTCCAGGCTGCCATCCGCGGCGGGGAAGCTCGCCACCAGGTTCGCCTTCACCCCGTCGGGCTCCACGAAACGGTGCACCTGCGCGCCCGCCGCCGCGAAGGTTTCTTCCAGCAGCGCGATAACGGGCAGGGTGCCTTTTACGGAGGTGGTATCTAGCGCCAGCAGCGCGCTCACGGCGGCGCGCGGCTCGGTGGGGAGTGCAGTCATGCCACCAGGTTACGCCGCACATGAAGGAATGGGGCCGTAATGTTACGGCCCCGTTCCCTTTCGTTTGTTCAGGCGCGGTCGGCGCTGATGTCGGGCTGTACCGCGAGGTCCTGCGGGCTGGTGCGCGGGTCGATCTCCGCTCCCGACATGTAGGCGGCGCGCGCCAGCACGTTGGAGGCAACGGAGGAAACGATGATCAGGGCAAGCACCGTCAGCACGGCGCGGGCCAGATACAGCCAGGAGAAGCCGTCGTAGGTGGTGTGGTAGATAAACGCCGCGCAAACGATCAGCGGGAGGCCAACGCCGGTGGCTACGCCGAGCACGTTGATGCGGGTATAGCCGTCACGCGCCCGGAACATGGCCACGGCCGACACCAGGGTGGCCAGTGCACCGACGATGAGCAGCAGCGAAATGATGATGTCTATCAGCATGTTTAGCGCCTTCCACGGGTGAGGATGCGGGCCAGCGCGATGGTCGCGAGCACGCCCAGCAGGGACGCGATCAGGGTGGCGTCAATAACCACGGTGGAGGGGGTCAGGATTCCCAGGATCACCATGATGCCGATGGCGCAGAAGAACACGAGGTCGCCCACCACAGCGCGGCTCGCGCCGTCCTTACTGGAGGCGATGCGCAGCAGGCCGAGCAGGATCGTGAATGCCAGCAGCACGATGGCGATCCCGGCGGAAATGGTCACGATCATGCTTGCTCCTTCGGGTCGTTCGCGTGCCGACGCTGGTATTCGTATTCGGCCTCGCGCGCCAGGCGCGCCCCCTCCTTGCCGCGAGAGGCCCGCAGCAAACGGTCCTCCATGTCGCGCAAGGAGGCGACTACCTCTTCACGGCTATCCGCGAACATGGCGTGCACGTAGAGGGTTGCCCCCTCTTCCGAGTTTCCGGAGGCCGTACCGAGCACCAGCGTGCCGGGGGTAATCGTGATCGACGAGGCGAGCGCGATTACCTCGAAATCGTAGGTTCCGGCCAGGTGGTATTCGATGATGGCCGGTTTGGTGGAGGTGCCGGGGGTAAACGCTTCCACGGCGATCCGCAGCGATCCCGCGATGATCTCACGCAGGATGAACAGCAGGTAACTGGCCCAGTAGAAGATACGCATTACTTACCCAGCACCACCTTCACGTAGGTATCGACATCTATCAGCGAGTGCGCCGCAGCCTGGAAGTAGGGCATGATCAGCCCGATTCCCAAGAACATCGCCACGGAGACGCCCATCATCGCCACGCTGGGAGCGGCCAGGGAGAACGGGATACGTACCGTGTCGGGCAGCGGCACCGCGTCGCCTCGCCCGCGCGATTCGTCGTCGGGCCGGTAGGTTTCCATCGGCGCACCCCAGGCGGTTGTGCGCCATACCTGCTGCAGCGCCAGCATGGAGCCGATGGATGCCAAAATGACCGCTGCGATTATCACGTAAGAGGTATCTACTCCCTCGGCGTTTATGAGCGGTGCGGTGGCTTTCGCTCCGGCCGCGTTCATAAGCGCCAGCTTGCCCCACAGACCGGAGGTGGGGGGCAGGCCGACCAGCGAGAAGAAGCCGAGCGCTATCACGGTAATCACTACCGGATCGCGCCTGGCCAGACCGCGAATGTAGTCGAGCCTGCCGGTGCCGTAGACGTGTTCGATGGCGCCGGTGCTCATCACCAGGGCCGACATGGTGACGATGTGGTGCACCATGTAGAGAATGCCTGCGGCGAGGGAGATTTCCGTCAGCAGCACCAGGCCGATCAGGATGTGGCCGACGCCCGCCACCATCTGGAACGCCAGCGCGGAACGCAGCCAGCGCGAAGCGGTGGTGGAGAACGCCCCGACCACCATGGTCACGACCACCAGTGCGGTGAACAGCCCCAGGAAGGGAATGCCGTCGCGGAACGTCACGGAGACGATGCGGTACATCGCAACCAGCGCCACCTTGGTGTGCAGGCCGCTGAACAGGGCCATAATGCCGGCCGACGTGGCCGGGTAGGAGCGCGGTAGCCAGCCGTGCACGGGCACCACACCGGCTTTCACGGCGAGCGCGAGCAGCACAATTCCGAGCGCCGCGGCGGTGACCGGGTTGTGGTTGCCCGCGCCGCTCAGCAGCGCCAGGTTGACGGTGCCCGCGGTGCCGTAAACCATGCCCACACCGATCAGCAGCACGGTGGAGGTGAGCAGGTTTACCAGCACGAACATGCGGCCCACGCCGAGCCTGCGCCAGGTGCCGGTGACGGCGATCAGCGCGTAGGACGGCATCAGCATGACCTCTACCCAGACGAACAGGTTGAAGAGGTCGCCGGTGAGCAGCGCCCCGTTCACGCCCGCCAGCAGCAGCAGGGTGAGCGCGGGGACGGCGCGGTAGCGGATTTCTCCGGTGCGGGTCATGAACCAGATCGCGGCCCCTCCCGCGAGGGAGGTGACCATCAGCATGAGCGCGGAGAAGCTATCGCTCACGAACGGGATCGCGATGCCTTCCACGTACCCGCCCACGTTGTGGGCGACTACCGGGGTTTCCTGGTGGGTGGCTAGGAGCCAGCCGCCGCCTGCGAAGATCAGGGTCGGCACCAGCGTCAGCACCGCCAGTTGGAAGGGGCGCTGGCGGAAGATGATGGTGAGGGCGGCCCCCGCCATCGGTATCGCTACGAAGAGCGGTAGTAGGACAGGGTTCATGATTCGTGCGTCTCCCCCGTGTTCGGGTGGTGGGCGACGTCGTCATTGTGGCCAATGACGGCGAGCGCCAGCATGAAGATGGTGACGGCGAGCGTGATCACGATGGAGGTAAGCACGAACGCCTGCGGGAGCGGATCTGCCATTTGCTGCGCCGAGGTGGCGTTGGTAAGCGGTTCCCCGCGCCAGCCGGGAACGCCCGTGACCAGCAGCATCAGGTTGGCGGCGTGGCTGATCAGGCCCATGCCGAAGACGGCGCGCACCATGGAACGCTGCAGCATCAGGTAGACGCCGCCCGCCACGAGCACGGTTACGGTGAGGGAAATTATCATCAGCGGCCTGGCTCCTCGGGTCGGGTTCCGTCAGAAACATGGCTGGTGGAGGCGCCGACGCGGGCGCGCCGTTTGGCGACGCGGGCCTGCCAGCGCTTGCCGCGCACTGTGCGCAGCGGGTGGGGCAGTTCGCCCTCGAACGCTTCGTCGGCGCGTTCCCTGGTCTGTTCTTCCCGCCCGGTGCGCTCCAGCAGACCGGAGGTGCCGAGCAGGTTGAAGCTCATCATGACCAGGCCGAGCACGGCGAGGTAAACGCCGACATCGAACACCATGGAGCTAGAGACGTGCTCGGGGCCGATATGGCCGTGCATGGCGTCCAGGAAGCCGGTTTCCAGGTATCCGGCCAGGCCGGTGCCGATGGCGATCAGGATGCCGAAGCCGATCAGCAGGATCGGCAGGCGCGGCGGGCCGATCTGGCGATCCTCCGAGGTGGAAAGGTAGATCAGGCCGATGATCGCGGAACCGACGAGGGCGGCGATGAAGCCACCGCCGGGCGCGTTGTGGCCGCGCAGGAACAGGCCGAGCGAAATCAGAATCAGGATCGGGGTAAGCACCCTCACCATGAACTGCATCGCCGCCGCGTTGCCCCAGGCGGACATGATTGCGCGATGCGCGGGGCTGCCCTTGGGGCGCAGCGGGATTTCCGGCGCGGGCACGTAGTTGCGGTCCTCCTCCGGGGAGGGGTCCAGGAACTCGTGGCGCACGGTGGAAAGCACCGCCACGATAGCGATGCCCGCCATGCCGAGCACCGCGAGTTCGCCCATGGTATCGAAGGCACGGAACTCCACCAGGATCACGTTCACGATGTTGTGTCCGCCCGTGATGTCGTGGGCGTGGTTGATGTATTCGAGCGCCAGGTCGGAACGGCTGCGGCGCGCGGCGAACATGTAGGTGATACCGCCTGCCGCGAGACCGGCGGCGATTGCGATCACGGTGATGATGGGCCGACGCCGCCAGCCCGCCTTACCGAACGTGAGCGGGAGCTTCTGCAGCACCAGCATGATCACGATGACGGTGAGGGATTCGACGAGCAGCTGGGTGAGCGCTACGTCGGGCGCGCCGAGCGCCAGGATCTGCACGGTCACCACGATGCCTACCGCGCTCAGGGCTACGGTGGCCGACAGGCGCGAGTCGGTGCTGCAAACCAGGAACACGGCGCAGCTGATCAGGACCAGCACCAGCAGATCGATCGGCTGGTTCAGGTTCGGCTGCAGCGGTGCCAGGGAGCCGCGCACGGTCAGGAACGACGCCGCCACCAGCACGGTGAGGCTGACGACGATGGAGGCCAGGTGGCGCATCGGGTCGTCGCTGGCGATCGGCTTGGCGAGCGCCCGGCCGAGTTTGCCGCTGAGCATGTGCACGCGCTCGATCACGTCGGCACCCGTGAACAGGAACGGATGCTCCTCGCACCAGGCGAAGAAGCGGCCGCGCACCAGGGTGAGCGCGATACCGGCGGTGACGATGACGAGCGTCAGCCCCAGTTCGGGGGTGATGCCGTGGAACAGCGCCAGGTGGACGCCGTGCCCGGCCTCGCCGCGTCCCGCGAAGGCGGCGCGGGTGGCCTGCGCGACCGGGGTGTCCAGGACGCCGACCAGGATGCCGAGCGGCAGGCTGGCGACGATGGGCAGCGCGGCGGCGCCGAGCATGATCGGATCCACCGGGTGCAGGTCGCGTTCCGCCGCTTCCGCGCCGCCCCGGGCGTCAACGAAACCGTTAAGCACAATCTTGGCGCAGTAGGTGAAGGTCAGGATGGAGGCGGCGGCTATACCGAGCGCCACGGCCCACCCCAGGGAGCTGCCGTAGGGCGAATCCAGCGCGCCCGTCAGCAGCGATTCCTTGGAAACGAAGCCGAGCATGGGCGGCAGGCCCGCCATGGAGGCGCAGCCCAGGATGGTGACGGTGAAGCTGACCGGCATGTAGCGGTAGAGCGCGGGTAGCCTGCGCAGATCGCGGGTGTGTGCGGTGTGGTCGATAACGCCGACCATCATGAACAGGCCCGACTTGAACAGGGCGTGCGCGATGGTGTGTAGCACGGCAGCCATGATGGCGATTTCGGTGCCGACGCCGATCACGGCGACGATCAGGCCGAGCTGGCTCACGGTCGAATACGCCATCAGTTTCTTCACGTCGCTTTGCTGCAGCGCGAACCAGCCGCCGATGAACGCCGTCACCAGGCCCGCCGGGATCAAAATGGCGTGCCAGAGGTAGGCGTCGTGGAATGCCGGGGTGAAGCGCAGCAGCAGGAAGATGCCGGCTTTCACCACTGCCGCCGCGTGCAGGTACGCGGAAACCGGCGTGGCGGCCGCCATCGCGTCGGGCAGCCAGACGTGGAACGGGAACTGCGCCGACTTCGTGCAGGCGGCGAGCGCCACCAGAGCGGCCACCAGCCCGGTGAAGGCGGGATCGTCGCGCCACACGCTGGAGGTCAGGACCTCGTGCACGTTGCCGGTGCCGATCTTGCCGATCATCAGGGCCACTGCCGCGAGCAGCAACAGGCCGCCGATGAAGGTGATCAGCAGGGTGCGCATCGAGGGCGCTTCCCCGCCCACCCCGGAGCGGGCGATCAGCAGGAAGGAGGCGAGGCTGGTTAGTTCCCAGCAGATGAACAGCAGCACCAGGTCGTTAGCGAGCACCAGGCCGACCATGGCCAGGGTGAAGGTCGCCATCACCAGGTAGAAGCTGAGCTGCGGCCCCTCTTCTAAGTATTTGGTGGAGTAGACGAAAACTACGGCACCGATCACGAGGGCGATCAGGGTGAATACCACCCCGAGACCGTCGGCGCGCAGCGCAAACTCCACCCCCAACTGAGGAATCCAGGGAACGCTGAATTCGGGGGTCTTACCGTTTAGGACTTCACTGACGGCAGGCAGGAAGACGGCGGTCGCAACCAGGTAAAACGCAGCCAGCGGCCAACCCAGAGCGCGGCCCAACGGGCGCGACATCAGGGGCGTGAGTGCCACCGCTGCGGCTAGCACAGCAAGGGTCCAGACAAGGGTCACAGCCGCTCATCCTTCCGGCAGCCGAAGGGCATATTCGGGAAGGCAAGCATGGGGCGATACTAGCAAGTACCTACGGGGCTACCGCGAAAAAGTCCCGGGATCGGCGAATACTCACACGTCAGAGGTACTTTTTACCTCTTTTGGGGAAGGCTCGGCGGCCAGGAAAGCATTGACCCAGCGGGCGCGCGGGTCAGCATCCACCAGCAGGCTTTTCATGAACAGAGTCATCGGGACCGACAGCAGCGCGCCCGCCGCCCCCAGCACCCAAGACCAGAAAAGAACCGACAGGAACGAGACGGAGGCGTTCACTCCGACCGCCTTGCCGGTGACGCGCGGCTGCACCAGCCCCTGCAAAACCATCGCCACGCCGGTGCATACCGCCACCACCGCGATGGCGGTCGGCACGCCCTGCGCAAACAGCGCCATCAGGGTGGGCGGCACCATCGCAAACACGAAACCGATGTTCGGAATGTAGTTGGCTAGGAACAGCAGCACGGCCCAAACGGCGGGCATCGGCACGCCGAGCCACCACAGGAATACGCCGTCTATCGCCGCTACCACCGCACCAAACAGCGTGGTCACGATCCAGTAGGTGCGCACGCTGTGGGAGAACTCAAGCAGGGCCGACGCAACCGCGCTGTGGCGCAGCGCGACCACGGAAAGCCGATCGCGCAGGGTCAGGGAATCGAGGGCGAAAAAGATCAGCACCGCGACGGCCGTGCCGAGCAGGCCGCTCACGCTACTGACGGAGCTAAGCGCCTGGTTTAGCACTCCCATGATGTTTGAGGCATCGAACTTCGATACCCAGTCGTTTATCTGCTGCTGCCCCATTCCCAGCCTGCCGAGCTGATCGAATACGTCGGCTAGCAGGGCGTTGAACTCACCGGAGTATTCGGGCAATTTCGCCACCAGCTGCGCTATCGCCCAGGCGATGATTGCGAAGAAGGAAAACAGCGCCAGCAGCACGAGCACCATGTTTAGTAGTGCCCCGAAGATCGCGGGCAGGCCTCGTTTGGTGAAAAACGCGCCCACCGGATGTACCGCAATCAATAGGTTCAGGGCCAAGAAAACCGGCACTATCAGCGGCGCTAACGCCTGCATTCCTTGTAGGGCAAGCCATGCGGAGGCTATACCGACCAGGAGCAGCAGCGCACGGGGAATGAGCGGCGCGTCCTGCTCTGCCCGTTCCTTAGTCACCGGAGGTTTCTTCTTTGCGCTGGGTCTTCTTTTTCTTTTCCAGATCCGACGCGACGTCCTCTACATAGACGTAGTCGCTACGGTCGGGGCGTTCGTATCCCTGCTCCGGCGGGCGGGAGGGAATCTCGATCTTCTTCGGTTCGATGAATTCCCACGGGATCCGGTGCAGGATGTCGTTGATGACGTTGATGCGCGAACGCTTCTTGTCTTCGCTTTCCACCGTGTACCAGCGCGCCCAGGGGGTGTCGGTCGCGGCGAACATGGCGTCCTTTGCGCGGGAGTAGTCCTCCCAGCGGCTGATGGATTCGACGTCCATCGGGGATAGCTTCCAGCGGCGCATCGGATCCTCTGCGCGGGAGCGGAAACGCGCCTCCTGTTCTTCGTCCGACACGGAGAACCAGTATTTGATCAGGCGAATACCGTCTTCTACCAGCATGCGCTCGAAGTCGGGGGCCTGCCGCAGGAAGCGGTGGTATTGCACCTCGTTGCAAAAGCCCATGACGCGCTCAACACCGGCCCGGTTGTACCAGGAACGGTCGAAGATGACGATTTCCCCGGCGGCGGGCAGGTGCTGGATGTAGCGCTGGAAGTACCACTGGGTTTTTTCCCGTTCGGTGGGCGCGGGCAGCGCCACGATCCGGCAGTGGCGTGGGTTCAGGTACTGGGTGATCCGCTTGATCGCGGAGCCCTTTCCTGCCGCATCGCGGCCCTCAAAGATCAGGCAGACCCGTTCGCCTTTTTCGATCACCCACTGCTGCATGGCCACGAGTTCGGCCTGCAGGCGCGCAAGCTCCTTTTCGTAGCGGTCCTTATCCAGCTTGGGGGGCTTACCGGGAATCAGCTGATCGTTGCGTGACATGGCTAAAGATTAACCCACCCGCACCCCGCGCGGGAGGTGCGTTTTACCGCCCCGCCGGTTTTACGAACGGGAAGGAAAGCACCTCGCGGATATTCGTGTCGGTCAGCAGCATAACCAGCCTGTCCATGCCGATACCGAGCCCGCCCGCCGGGGGCATGCCGTTTTCCAGCGCGTATAGGAAGTCCTCGTCGATCTCCATCGCCTCCGGGTCGCCCGCGGCGGCTTTGAGGGACTGTTCGGTGAGGCGGCGGCGCTGCTCCAGCGGGTCGGCCAGTTCCGAATAGGCGGTGCCGATCTCCATGCCGTTCGCCACCAGGTCCCAGCGTTCCACCAGGCCGGGGGCGCTGCGGTGCGGGCCGGTCAGGGGCGATGTTTCCAACGGGAAATCGGTGTAGAAGGTCGGCTCGATGGTTTTCGGTTCGACCAGTTCGCCGTAGAGTTCCTCGATCAGCGCGCCCGGTCCCATGTCGTCACGCACATGGATTTCGTGTTTGCGGGCCAGGCAGAGCAGGTCCTCGAAGTCGGTTTCCAGGCTGACCGGCATGCCGACGGCCTCTGACACCGCATCGCATACGCTCACGGTGCGCCAGGGGCCGGAAACGTCGGTCAGCTTCGCCGCCGCAGAATCATCGCGCACGTCGGAAAGCGGCAGCAGGGGGGAGCCGTAGAGGGCGGTCGCGGCGGCCTTGATCATGCGTTCGGTCAGGTGGCGCATGACCGTGTAATCCGCGTACGGCGCGTAGGCTTCCAGGGCCGTGAATTCCGGGTTGTGGGTGGCGTCGGCGCCCTCGTTACGGAAGTTGCGCCCGATCTCGAAGATCGGCCCGAGCTGCCCGACCAACAGGCGTTTCAGGTACAGTTCCGGCGCGATGCGCAGCGTCAAATCCATGCCGTAGGCGTTAATGTGCGTGCGGAACGGGCGGGCGCTCGCGCCGCCGTGCACCACGTTCAGCATCGGGGTTTCCACCTCTATGTAACCCTCCCCCGCCAGGAAGGAACGCACGGCGGAAACCACCTTGGCGCGCGCCACCAAAAGACCGGCCTCGCGCGGGTGCACGATCAGGTCCGTGGAGCGCCTGCGCAGGCGGCTCTCCGGATCATCAAACGCGGTGAATGGGATCGGCTGCAGCGCCTTCGCCGCCATCACCCAGTTGCGCGCCAGCAGGGACTTTTCGCCGCTGCGGGAGCGCCCACAGTGGCCCTGCACCTGGAGCAGATCGCCGGTATCAACCAGCCGCTGCAGCAGCCGCAGGCTGTCGGCACCCAGGCGTTCACGCTCCGCCACCACCTGAATGGTGCGCCCGCCGTAGGTGAGGCCGACGAAGCTGACCCCGCCGTGGTGGCGCAGGTAGCGCACCCTGCCCGCCAGGGTGAAGCGGCGCGGCCGCTGGCCTCGCCGCTGCGGCTGGCGCAGAGCGTCCCAGACCTTAGCGAACGAGTCCGGGGCAGCCAGGCCGATCGGATAAGGCTCCATGCCTGCCTCACGCAGCGCCAGGGCGTGGCGCACGCGGTGGCGCGACTGGTCGGAACGGCGCGGCTCCAGGCTTTCCAGGTCGATCTTGCGGCGCGATAGTTCCTCTACCTCCGCCAGCTGGACGGCGGAAAGCTGTTCCCCGCCGTCTCCGGCGCGCAGGAACGGTACGGGCACGAAACCTTCGGCGATACCCGCCGCGAAAGCCACCCGCACGAACGAAAGTGAACCGTCGAAGCAGAGGTAGCGCGGCACCCATTCGGGCTGATACTTCTGGTTTGCCCGGTAGAGGCTTTCCAGCTGGAAGAAACGATCCAGCCTGCCAAGCAGTCGCGAATTAAAGCGCGTGAACGGGCTGGCACCCAGCCGCTGCGCCTCCTCGAATATGCCCCTGAACATGGCGAAGTTCAGGCTGACCTCGGTTATGCCGTGGTCCGGGCCGTCCTCTAAGAGGGTGGCCACCATGAACTCGTTCACGCCGTTGGGGGCCTCGGGGCTGCGGCGCATCAAATCCAGGGAGGCACCGGCGCGCCCCCAGGGAACGAACGACAGGAAGCCCTGCATTTCGCCTCGGTCGTCGTGCGCGGAAACCAGCACGCAGTTGCCGTCGGCCGGATCGGCAAGGCGGCCCAGCGCCATCGAATAGCCGCGCTCCGGCCCGCCCTCACGCCATTCATCAGCCAGGCGCACCAGGGCAGCCATTTCGTCCTTAGAAAGCTCGCTGTGCCTGCGAATCTTTACGCTCATGCCGGCTTTGCGGGCATGGTTTACGGCACGGCGCACCTGCGTCATGGAGGTGTTTGCCAGATCGAAACGAGAGCTGTGCAGGATCGCCTCATCGCCCATCGGGAACACCTGCAAGCCAGCGTCGGCCCAGGCGCGGGCGCTTTTTTCACCGGAAGAAATCACGGCTGGCACCCAGCCGTACAGTCGGGCCCGGTTCATGAACTCCGCAATCGCGGCGGGCCAGGCGGAAGCGGGGCCGACAGGATCGCCCGACGCCAACGCCACCGAACCGATCACCCGATAGGCGATTGCCGCCCTGCCGTCGGGAGAAAAAATCAGGGTTTTATCGCGGCGGGTAGCGAAATAGGAAAGGGAATCTAGCTGCCCGTATTCCGCGAGCAGTGCGCGCAGCGCCACCTCTTTATCGCCGGTCCACTGGGTGGCGCGGCGCGAGGAACGCATGAACACGTAGGCGGTGAGGAAGATGGTCAGGCCCACCAGCAAGCCAGAAACGCCGAGAATCCAGCGCGGAACCCCAGCGACATCCTCCGCCGGGCCTTCTACCAGGCCAAACGCACGCGCCACCGCGTTAGAAAGAATCCGCCAATCGAATATTGCCGTGCCGCCGTTCAGCATCACCAGCACGTGCGTTACCGCCACGCTGATAACGAATCCGGTCACAAAAACCGCCGCGGCAAGCAGCAGAGAACCGGGGCTGAGCCTGGCGGGGAAACGGCTACGCACCCACCAGGTAAGCCACAGCAGCAGTCCCGCGACCAGAATCAAAACAGCGTTCTGGATCACTTCCGCAAACACTTCGGGGTCGGTTTGCATGGCCTGCAACGGCGGGAGTGCGGATTCCTGGAAAACCAAAAATATGATTACCGCACTGATGATCAGCCCGAACAGCTGAAAAGCCGCCACGAACATGAGCGCCACGCGTTTGCGGCGCAGCAGCGCCCCCGAAAGCAGGGTGAGCAGGGCCACCGATACCAGGGAGGGGCTAAGCGGCACGTTCAGGCCCGTGAATACCGCCTCTATCAGGCTCTGCTGCGGACCGTAGGAATGCCGAAACAGGAGCAGGAATACGGATAGCACCGCGGCAAATGTGTACGTCCACACTATTACCCTGGCCCAGGTTTCCCTGCGTCTCATGGTCACTGAGCTCGAGGCGTCCCCGGACATACTGCTGCTCCTTATACGCGTAGCTTTACTAGGGTGCTCCCCGGATAAACCGGGGAGCACCTAGCGGATAGTTTACGCGCGCGAAACCCGGGCTACCTGAATGGCTCCCAGCAGCCCAAGCACCAGGAAGAACACCGCTCCCAGTACCGCGACTCGGCTCGCGTCGGTGAACATGTCGTACATCGCGTCCAGCAGCGCCGACGGCACGTGCTGCGCACGCAGGCCCTGCAATGCGGAACCCGCGCTGTTGTGCACAGCCTGCGCCATCTCCGCCTTCGGGCCGGTGAAGCCCGCGCTGAGATGCGTCATGCTACCCGCCAGCAGTGCACCCGCTACGGAAGCCCCCATGGCGGTGCCGATCTGGCGTGCGGTGGACTGCGTGGCCGAGCCTTGCCCGGACTGGTCGGTGGGAACGTCGGCCAGGATAGTACTGGTGAGCTGGGCGGAGGCGATACCGAGGCCGAAACCGTAGACCACCAGCAGCAGCGTCACCACCAGCAGCGATGCCCCCGGGTGCAGGATGAAAGCGAGCGCTCCCAGGCCAATGACCTCCAGGGCCAGACCCAGCACCACGGTGATGGGAGCGCCAAGGCGACCCGCAATGTGTCGGGCCGACGCGCCGGAAACGAACGCGCCACCGGCCATTGCGACCAGCACCAGACCCGCCTGCAGGGTGCTGAGATCACGCACATTAACCAGGTAGAGGGGCAGGACGAAAATCAGCCCGAATTCGCCGACCGCCACGGTCATGGCCGTCAGGTTGCCCCAGCGGAAAGTAGGGATCCTAAACAGCGTCAGATCAAGCAGCACCTCGCGGTTGTGGCGCGCCAGGTACTTTTCCCAGGCGATGAAGCAAACCAGCAAAATCACGCCGACGAAAAGCAGCAGCGGCACCAGCGAAAGCCCGCCCGGACCGTGAATCTTGTGCCCCAGCAGATCCAGGGGCAGCTTCTCGCGCCACCAGCCAAGCGTGGTCGCTTCGATGATGCCGAACACGATCATGCCGAAAGCCGAACCGCTCAGCAGTGCTCCCACCAGGTCTAGGGAGCCACCCACGGGGGTGCCATCGGCGCTCAGGGCGCGCTCCGCCCGGGTGTTCGCCACCCAGGTGAGGGCACCCGCCAGGATTAAGAGGCCGAGCGGCAGATTTACGTAGAAAATCCAACGCCAAGAGAATGAGGTGGTGAGCCAGCCGCCCAGCAGCGGGCCGACGGCTGCCGCGCCCGACATCACCGCGCCCCAAACGCCGAACGCCGCCGCGCGTTCCCTGCCCCGGAAGGTGGCGTTCACGGTGGAAAGCGTGGAGGGCATGATGAGCGCGCCGCCGATGCCCTGCACGAAACGGGCCGTGATGAGGCTGCTAGCGCCCGTGGCCATGCCCGCCCACATGGAGGAGCCGACGAATACGCTCACGCCGATCATCAGCATCGTGCGGCGGCCGAAGCGGTCGCCAAGACGCCCCGAAATGAGCAGTAGAGCGGAGAAAATAACCGCGTAGAGGGAGTTCACCCACTGCGCGTTTGTGATGCTTAGGTGCAGGTCAGCGATGATATTTGGGAGCGCTACCGAGACGATTGAGCCGTCTAGCACGATGAGCGACAGGCTTAGGGCGAGTACCCAGAGAGCCTTCCAACGATTCGGATCGGCCTGGGCCTCTTGTTCAGATTTCATTTTTGCCTCTGCCATAAAAATAATTTATATGACACCGCGTCAGAAAGCGTCGGGGTTCCCGGCTCTTTCTTGTCTGCTTGCTTACAGGCAGGCGCCGCACCCCCTCAGGGGTGCAGCCAGCGGATCGTAATTAGTTTATTTTTCGCATTAAAAAATTACGATAGCTAAAACCAAATAGAGCCCGCCGTCACCATGCGGGGGGCGGGGGGGCACAGAGGCAGGGGCGCTCAAGGGCGGGCACATGCCGCAAAATTGCCGAGGGGACGCTGCGGCAAAAGGTAGTGTCGGCAGAGAAATTAACGCGCAGAAAGCTGCATCTGCCTGCGCAGCACCGCCGGACGCATGATGTCCAGATCCACGTTCCCCGCGATCCCCGGCACCCGCGCCTTGAAGGTAACCTGCCAGATCGCATGCTCACCTTCCGGCCGATTATTGGCGTAATACCACTGCGGCCGCTCCACCTCGGCGGGCGTCCCGTAGGCGTTTCGCCAGGGCTGAGAGGTGTAAACAACGATCCTCCGACCCCAGGCCCGTTCAACCAACCTCACGAAAGTGTCTACCTCAGCGTTCACCTTTTCGCCCGGCGGTCTTTCGCTGCAGGCCCCATCGAATTCCAGATCAACCACCGGGGGCAGGGAATCTTCCACCACGGGCACGGTTTCGAGGAAGAAGCGGGCCTGGTCCACGCCGGGAGAACACAGCGTGAAGTAGTGGTATGCGCCCACGGTTATGCCGTGTTTGCGCGCCTGCTCCCAGTTATCGGCGAAGTGGGCGTCGGTAAAGCCGACCCCTTCGGTGGCCTTGAGGTAGGCGTAGGTGACCCCCGCATCCGCCACTCGCTGCCAGTTGATTTCTTCCTGGTGATTAGAGACGTCGATCCCGAGCACCTCACCGGGGACCAGTTTTATGCCGCGCGGGAGCTGCTGGCGGATAGCCGAGCCGGGCGGGTTATCCCGCACAACCATCGCATTCGGGTTCGCGGGCTTCCAGTTCCTGCCGATCGGCACACCCGCCTCCGCGCCCTGGGCCGGGGCGGCTTGATTGGCTTCACCGGGGCCGGTGAAGAACGAAACCACCAAAGATATCAGGTAGAAAATCAGGCTAATAAGCAGCAGCAAGATCACCAGCGCCACGATGCGGCGCCGGCGATAGATCTGTTCCCGTGTATAGCGCGGCACAGGGGAAGTCTACGGGAATGCCGGGCCTACCAGCGCGTTACCTGCACGAACGCGGCGGAAGGTCGCGGGATGATGCTGGGAACGCCTGTCACCACCCGATAGCGCCTGAGGGCGTTTTCCGTCGGGCCTCCCCCATCGTTACGCTCGGGCAGACTCCCCAACTGTTACGTTCTGGTGCACTTTCCGCAGATAACCCCCGCCCCCTAACGTTTGGGTGCACTTCATGCCGGTAATCCCCGCCCCGTTACGTTTGGGTGCACTAAACGCTACGAAAACGCGGTTTAACCCCCACAAAGTGCACCTGAACGTAAGGGACAGCAAAAAGCGCACCCGGACGTCGCCGTGCGAGGCGGAGGCAGCGCAGCCGCTATCGCCTCGTCTCCACCTACCAGGGGGTAATCACACCGTTGTAGTAATCCCCAGCGGTGGAAAACCTTGTGGAAAAGTGGGGAAAGGTGGGCATAACCGCCCCTTTAACACACATCGGGAACCGAATATCCCCACAGATTTCCCACATTGCGACCCTTTACCCACAAGCGATTTTGAACCACTCCAAGAAACCCCAGGAACAGGGGTTTCCCCTGGTCGTACAGGTGTTCGGGCTGCGATCTCGCTGTCACCAGCAAAACTACACTCGTGTAACTTGTCCCCACTTGTGGATAACCTTGTGAATAAACCAGGCAAGTATGTGCAGACAGTGCAAATCTTGTGGAAACTTCGGGGATTGTGGATTAGCGCTATTTCCAGAACCCTGTGGACGACACACCCGGCCGCGTAGCAACCCGCATAGCGCCGCCGCTACCCGGACACCGCTTATCCGGGCATCGTCACGCGACGGCCGGAAACACGCGACGGCCGGAAACACGCGACGGCCGGAAAGTTACGGCTTAAGCCTCGCTGCCGCCCCGCAGCCGCGCATCAACAACCCCATCCCCCACGGCGAGCGCCTCTCGCGCCGCAATCGCCAGCGCCTGCCCGCTCACCAACGGGTCCAGATCGGCCTCGGCGGGAACGTGCACAAACCCGGCGCGGCAATCTTCACCGACGCCGTGCACCAGCAGATAGAGCAGGTCATTACACACATAGGTGCCTGCGTGATAGGAAACGCTCGCGGGAATGTCGGCACGCCCCAGGGCGGCCACGATTGCCTTACAGGGCAGGGTAGAAAAGTGGGCGTCCGGGCCGTCGGCCACAATCTTTTCATCCAGCGGCTGCGCACCCGCGTTATCGGGGATGCGAGCATCACGCAGGTTGATGCCGATTCTCTCCGGTGTAACGGCTTTGCGCCCGGCGGCCAGCCCGGCGGCGATCACCACCCTGGGTTTTTCCGCTTCCACCAGCCGCAACAGTTCCTGCGCGGCAACGCCGAACTCCACGGGTAGCTCTTTGGCTTCGGCTCGAATACCCTCCTCAACCAGCAGTTTCGCCGCGTGCTGGGCGGCGCTCCAGGAGGGGTTCGTGGCATCGCCACCAAAGGGGGCGAAACCGGAAAGCAGAACGTCTAGGGCCATACCCCCAGGGTACGCCGCGCGCTCCTAATTACGTGCGCCCTAGCTAGACGCAGCAGGTGCCGACCGGGCACGGCGGCCCAGACGCTCGCTCTAACCGGCGGCCCAGCCCGAACCGCTGGCTAGAAAATCCCCAGAGCCACGGAACGCCCCAGCGCAATCAGGAACACCGCAGCGGGAATCGCCACCAGCAGCAGCGCGTGCAGCACGTTGGTCTTTACGACAGCAGCCCGCCTATCGCTGCCCGGCTTCGCCACCACCCGCGTCTTTATCAGCAGCCAGGTGATAAGCGCCCCGGCGGCCAGTCCGCCCAGGTGCGCCTCCCAGGCGATGCCGGGAATGAACAGGGGGATCGCCAGGTTGATACCCAGCAGCAGCATGATCGATTGCACGTCCTGGCGGGTGCGATAGGCGACCACGAACATGGCCCCGAACAGGCCAAATACGCCGCCGCTGGCACCCACCGCGGAACGTAGCCAAGAGGTGCCCTCGATCGGGTCGCTCAGCAGCATGAACGTGGCGTTACCGACCACAACCGATGCCAAAAACAGCGCCAGGAAACGCCAGCGGCCCATCACCGGTTCCAGACTGTTGCCCAGAATCCAGAGGGCGTAACCGTTAAACAGGATGTGGGCGATGCCGCCGTGCAAGAACGCGGCGGTGAGGAAGGTCCAAGGCTCCTCCAGTGCAAACGCGGGCGAAAACGCGCCGTATTGCAGCAGGAAATTCCCGAAGCCAACGCTTTGCAGCAGAAAAACCGCCCCCATGATCCCGAGCAGCACGATTGTGACCAGGGGCTTTCCGGGGGTGAGCAGGGAGCCGAAGATGGTGCGCGGCAGAGTCTGCGGCGCGGCAGAAACACAGTCGGGGCACTGTACGCCGACGGCGGCAGGCCGGTGGCAATCAATGCAGACCGGCTGCTGACAGCGCTGGCAGCGCACGAAACTCACCCGATCAGGGTGACGCCGACAGGTCTGGGCACCCCCACCGTTCCCCACCGGCTGCATCTGCGCCTCGGGGCTAGCGCCGAACTGCGGGCCGCTGCCCGGCATGCCCGGCGTACCGGGTGCCCCGTAGCTGGGGCGGGGCCGAGCCGCCTCACCGTAACCGTAAGTGCCTCCCTGGCCGTACGCACCAGACTGCCCACCAGTCCCGCCCTGACCAGGGGAAACCGGGCCGGGCGACGACGGTGTGCCGGGATAGGGGCCGGGTGCAAACGGGCTACCTTCCGGCTGCTGTCCGTTGCCGAAGTCAGGAAGCGAAGGGGGCTGGCTCATTCCTTATGTCTACACGATCTAGGGCGGACACGAAAACCGGCGGCGGCCAGAATCCTGCTTCCTCACCCTCTGCCGCTATTTATTCCGCTTATTCCTTCCACAACCTCGCCACCCCTCGAATCGGTTATTTCCCCCCTCCGCCCCGTGCCCCAACCACCTGGCCGCAATAAATCTGGCCGCAATAAATAACGGAAGGCCCCGCACTGTGGCGGGGCCTTCCGGCTTGGTTCACGGCCACGCCTTCGCGGGCCGATCTCCTAACGTCTTTTCGCTGACGCTTACTTCTCGATGGTGACCGAGTTGATGGTGACGTCCTCCAGCGGACGGTCACGCATGTCGGTGTTGGCGGAAGCGATCGCGTCGACAACGCGCTTCGATTCTTCGTCGGCAACCTCACCGAACACGGTGTGCTTGCCCATCAGGTGCGGGGTGGGGGCAACCGTGATGAAGAACTGGGAGCCGTTGGTGCCTGCGGGGCGACCGGTCAGGGCGTTCATGCGCTTGCCCGCGTTGGCCATGGCCAGCACGTAGGGAGCGTTGAAGTCCTTTTCCGAGATTTCGTCATCGAAGGTGTAGCCGGGGCCGCCGGTGCCGGTGCCCAGCGGGCAGCCGCCCTGAATCATGAAGCCGTCGATAACACGGTGGAAAACCAGGCCGTCGTAGAACGGGCGGGAGGTCTTTTCGCCCGTTGCCGGATCGGTGAATTCCTTTTCGCCTGCGGCAAGGCCAACGAAGTTAGCTACGGTCTTGGGGGCGTGATCCGGGAAAAGCTCCATGCGGATATCGCCTGCGGAAGTGTGAAGGGTTGCAAACATGCTTCAAGTGTTACACACGGAAACATTTTTAGGGCAGGTCCCTGTGAGTAACCGGGTGATTTAGCGGGCTGTGTGCAAGCAGGGCCGACATTTCCTCTTCCCCGCACGCGGGCACCTGCCAGCCGTTACGTCGGCACTTAAAAGCGGTGCGTAAGCACGGCCGAAAAGTAAGCCAAAAGAGAACATGTTTCCGAGTGTTACCTGCACACCTGTACGTGAATCCCCCTGTTCGCGGTAGGCTGGTGGAGTGTAATACCGCACGCGTACTCGCCTTACCCGTGAGTACGGATCCACTTTTCGGAAGGGGAACACCATGGTGTTCACGCGTAAAAAGACCAAGGCACTGCAGGACAAGAAGAAGCAGGCGAAGAAGGCTGCCGAGCAGGTTGAGAGCACCCTCGATAAGGCGCTGGCGAACGTTCGCCCGCTAGTCGAGGAAGGCGCTAAGGAAGTTAAGGAGCGCGCCACCGACCTGTACGAGCAGTACAGCCCGACCGTGAAGGACGCCCTCCAGAAGCAGAGCGGCAAGGTTCAGGATCGGGTGCAGGACATCGCCGCGAAGGCGAAGCCGCAGGCGCAGAAGCTGCGTGAGGACTTCGAGACCGACTACCTGCCGCGCGCAAAGAAGACCTACGGCGCAACCGAGGCCACCGTTAATGCGGCTGTAGCTGCCGCCGTTGACGCCGCCCGCAAGGAATGGGACAAGGGCGCCAAGGACATCCAGGCAGCCGTCGTCACCCCCGCTAAGAAGAAGGGCGGGTTCGGTAAGTTCCTGTTCCTGCTCCTGCTCGGGGCCGCCGGTGCCGGCGCTGGCTACCTGGCCTGGAAGAAGAGCCAGCCCGTTGAGGATCCGTGGGCACCGCCCGCCGATTTCGCGCGCGCCCACTACCCGGCAGCTGACGATAAGTCGGCCACCGAGGTAGCGGCAGCCGAGGCCGCCGACCTGGTCGAATCCCTCACCGAGGGCGACGATCCGGCAGAGTCCGAAGACGCCGAAGCGGGCAAGAAGAACACCCACAAGGGCGAAAAGAAGAACTGATTCTTTCTGCCTATCCTGCCTGGCCGGGACATCCCA
Organism: Dermabacteraceae bacterium TAE3-ERU5; assembly: GCA_019218375.1. GTDB lineage: Bacteria > Actinomycetota > Actinomycetes > Actinomycetales > Dermabacteraceae > TAE3-ERU5. The sequence goes on along the minus strand of JAHUUK010000006.1, from coordinate 20,701 downwards.
GCTAGGTAGGTGATACGCGACGGCGGTACCCGCGACGGGTGCCGCCGTCGCCTTGTCTACACACATATCGCCCGCTTATCTATTCACGGTGGCCCGTTAATGCCTACATCCCCGCCCCGCCCCGCCCGCGCAAGTGCCGACAACCAGCAACCGCCGCTGCCCCGGCCCGGCGCACCGCTGCGCACCGAAAGGCTGCTGCTCACCACCGTTGCGGCGAGCGATCTGGAGTTCCTAACGCGCCTGCACAGTGACCCGGCGGCGTTCGCGCACGACACGACCCCACCGCTGACCTCCCCCGCGCAGATGGCACACGTGATGGAGCAATGGGAGGAGCGCCGCCTGGCGGGTGGCTGCGGGTACGCGCTCGTCAGCCTGCCCGGCGCCGACGCTCCCGTCCCGATCGGCGTGGCGGGACTGAAAACCCTGCCCCTGAACGGCGAAGACGTACTAAACCTGTACGTGCGCATCTCCCCCGCGCACTGGCGCAGGGGCTACGCCCGCGAGGCCCTGCGAGCGCTGCTTGCCCAGGTGGATGAGGCTTTTCCGGGGAAGCGCGCCGTGATCGTGACCGACGCGGGAAACGCCCCCATGCGCGCGCTGTCGGCCAGCTTGGGCTTTCACGAAACAGACGAGCAGGAGCCGGGCTTCGGCGCGCCCCATGTGATCGCGCAGCGTTTCTGCGGCGCGGGCCGCTACGCGCCCTCCCCCAGCGGGGACCTACACCTGGGGAACCTGCGCACCGCCGTGCTGGCCTGGCTTTTCGCGCGGCGCGAGGGCCGACGCTTCGTGATGCGGGTCGAGGATCTGGACCGGGTGAAGCCGGGAGCGGCCGAAAGGCAGCTAGAGGATCTGTCGGCCCTGGGCGTGGACTGGGACGGGCCGGTGCTTTATCAGTCGAGCCGGGCCGACGCCTACCGGGAGGTGCTGGCCGATCTGACCGGGCGCGGGCTTTGCTACGAGTGCTACTGCACGCGGGCCGAGATCCTGGCGGCCCCGAGCGCGCCACACGCGCCTCCCGGTGCCTACCCCGGCACCTGCCGCGAGCTGGGGGCGGCCCAGCGCGAGGCGGGCCGGGCCCGCATGGCTGAGCTGCGTCGCACCCCGGCACTGCGGCTGTGGGCCGACGACCCTGCGCACACCGTTTATGACCGTTTCGCGGGCCGCTACACGGGGCAGGTGGACGATACGGTGCTGACGCGCGGTGACGGCGTGGTGGCATACAACCTGGCCGTGGTGGTCGATGACGCGTTCCAGGGGGTGGGGCAGGTGACGCGCGGCGACGACCTGCTCAGTTCCGCGCCACGCCAAGCCTGGATTGGCTCCCTGCTGGGAATCGCGGCCCCCGAATACGTGCACGTGCCGCTCGCCCTGAACGGCGAAGGAAAGCGGCTGGCGAAGCGCGACGGCGCGGTGACGCTGCGGGAAAGGCTGGCGCGCGGGGAAAGCCGGGCCGACGTGATCGGGTTGATCGCTACCTCGCTCGGCTACCCCGGCGTGCGTTCGCTACCGGAGCTGCTGGGCGTGTTTGACCCGGCCGCGATGCCGCGCGAGCCGTGGATCGTGAGCGGGGAATAGCGCGGCGGCGGCAGAAACCGGCGGGCGGAAACGTCGGCGCACAACAAGAGTGGGGCACCCAGGCTAGGGCGCCCCACTCTTGTTAAAACGCGCTTGTGGAAACTCGGCGGCGAAAAGCGCGCCGCGCAGGGTTTAGTGCTTCAGCTCCGGGCTGTCGGCACCCGCACTGTCGGCACCCTCGGCGGCCTCTTTCGGCCCCCACAGGAACGAGGCGACCGTGGCCACCACAATGCAGCCGATGATCACGCCGAGCGAGGCCAGGGTGGGGATCTCCGGAATCCACAGCATCTTCTGGCCGCCGTTGATGAACGGCAGGGTGTTTTCGTGCAGCGCGTGCATGATCAGCTTGACGCCGATGTAGGCCAGGATCGCAGCCAGGCCGTAGTGCAGGTACACCAGGCGGTTCATTAGGCCGCCCAGCAGGAAGTAAAGCTGGCGCAGACCCATCAGGGCGAACAGGTTCGCGGTGAACACGATGAACGGGTCCTGCGTGATGCCGAAGATCGCGGGGATCGAATCGAGCGCGAACATGACGTCGGTCAGGCCGATGGTGAGGAACACCAGCAGCATAGGAGTCCACATCTTCTTGCCGCCGACGGTGGTGCGCAGCTTGTTGCCGTCGTAGTCCTTCGTGACCCGGATGTGCTTCTTCAGCCAGGTCATGATGAACGAATCTGCCTGCTCGTCAGCGTCGTCCTCGCCCTTAATCTGCTGGTAGGCGGTGTAGAACAGGAAGATGCCGAAGATGTAGAACAGCCAGGACAGGCTGTTGATGGCGACAGCACCCACCACGATGAACAGGGCGCGGGCGATCAACGCGATGATGATGCCCACCATCAGCACTTCCTGCTGGTATTTACGCGGCACCGAGAACTTCGCCATGATCACGATGAACACGAACAGGTTATCGACGCTGAGGGCGTACTCCGTGAGCCAGCCGGTCACGAACTTACCGGCCACGTTCCAGCCGCTCACGTAGACCAGGACCAGCGCGAAGGCGAGGGCCAGACCCACGTAGAAAGTGATCCAGGCGGTGCATTCCTTCATCGAAGGCTGGTGCGGGCGCTTCACGACGAGCGCGAGATCCGCAAGCAGGATCAGGAGGAGTACCGACAGCGATACGACCTCAAAACTCATGGACAGTGAACCCATTTGTGGGGACCTCTCGACGAAGCGGGCTGATGCGGGCGGCTGACGCGAACGGCGCAGCGAAAGAATGGATACCAGATTAACCCGGAAACCGGAAAAAGCCGCTGCCAGGACGTTTGTTGCGAGCGATATCGCGCTGGCGGGGTGGGCATCGCAGCGTGAGGCACCGGCGACGTCGGCCCTGGCCCTCATGCCCATTGCCCCCAGCCCCTCGCCTCCCCCCGCTGCGCCCCGGCTATGTCGGCCCTGCCCCGAACCCCCGGTATCCCCCGCCCGGTAACGTCTGGGTGCACTTAATGCTGGTAATCCCCACCCCCTAACGTCTGGGTGCACTAACTGCTACGAAAACGGGGTTTAACCCACCAAAAGTGCACCCAAATGTAAGGGCCAACCAAAAGTGCACCCAAACGTAACGTCGGCCCTGCCCCTCACGCCCATTAGCCCCGTCCCGCTGCGGCCCCATCCGGCCAGCGCACCCCCACTACCGCAACACATCACCCGGCTCCCTCCCACCCCTGCCCCCCCCGCTGCGGCCCCAAAACTTTTTCCCGTTATGTATGCGCGTTTACAGAACTACCCCCGCCGCCCTGCGTAGGTTGAACCCACTACATAACCACCCCTAGAGGAAGAAGTACTTTATGAACAGCAACGACACCTGCACCACTAACCTCACCCCGACCCCCGCTAAGCTCGCCACCGCAGGCCTGGCTGGCGGTGCCGCTGGCGGCCTCGTCTTCGGCGTCATGATGGGCATGATGGGCATGTTCCCGATGCTCGCCAGCATGATCGGATCATCTTCGGCCATCGTTGGCTTCCTGATGCACATGATGATTTCGCTGATCTTCGGCCTGATCTTCGCGTTCGCCGCCTGGCGTTTCCTCGGCTGCGTCAACATGACCGCCGTTTCCGGCATCGTTTACGGTTTCATCACCTGGATCGTGGGCCCGCTCGTAGTGATGCCCGCGATGATGGGAATGCCGCTGTTCATGATCGGCCAGGCCAGCATGATGTCCCTGATGGGCCACATCATCTTCGCGGTGGTCGCCGCATTCGTTACTCGCGCGGTGCTGGCTCGCCGCTAAAGCGCAAGCCCCGTCGGCCCGGCAAGGCACTTCCCCGCCGGTCGGGCCGACGACCCAACCTCACGCTTTCCCCTTACCCCCACATAATGAGGCATTATGTGGGGGTGAATGCTTTGCGCCCCAACCCCGTCGGGTTTCCCTGCCTCAACCAGGTTGATCTGTTTCGCGATCTGACTCCGGAAGAAATGATGGAGTTCGCCGCGATCGCGCCCCGCCGCGAATTTGCGCGCGGCGAACTGCTGTTCAACCAGTCCGACCCGGTCGAATCACTGTTTATCCTCAGCAGCGGCCGGGTGCGCGTGTTCCGCGTCAGCGAGGACGGCAAAGCCCTCACCATCTCGATCCTGCAACCGGGCGCGGTGTTCGGTGAAATGGCCCTGGTCGGTCAGCGCATGTACGGCAACCACGCGGAGGCGCTGGAACATTCCGAGGTTTGCACCCTCAGTTCCGCTGATGTGGAGCGTTTTCTGCTTTCCGATCCCCGCATCGCCGTGCGCATCTCGCACCTGCTCGGGGAAAGGGTGGCCGACCTGGAAACTCGCCTGGCCGACGTTGCCCTACGCTCCCTACCCGCCCGGGTTGCCGCACTGTTGGCGCGCATGGCCGACCCGTCCGCCAAAACCACTCTGGGCGGGGACTACATTATTCGCCTGACGCACGAACAGCTTGCGGGCCTGGTGGGCGTGACCCGCGAATCGGTGAGCAAGGTGGTTGCCGAGCTGGCTGGTCAGGGCGTGATTAGGCAGCGGCGCGGTGCCATCGTGATTACCGACCTGGAACGGTTGCGGGCGTACGCCAACACGTAGGCGAAAGCCGCGCGGGAGCGAAATACACCCATGCCGGATTAGGTGGGCAATCGCGGGGCACGGGGCACGGGGCACGGGGCACGGGGCACGGGGCACGGGGCACGGGGCAGACTGCCAGTTAAACCACCAAAAGCGCAAAGGACACGCGAACGCGAGTTAGCCCGGCAGGGGCATAGAACACCCGAACGCCGGCTAAACCGGCGGTACACACGGAAGGCGTGAACGCCGGGCTAAGCAGCAAAGCCTCCAGCATGCCCGGCGCAATCCCCATGGCTTCCACGTACGACCCATTCATCACTGGGGCTTCCGCGCACTGGCCATTCGTCACCGGGGATCCCGCGTACGGTCCTCCTCCCGTCATCACCGGAACTTCTAAGTACGACCCTCGCTCCTTCATCGCCGGGACTTCCGCGTACGCGCTTCGCTCCTTCATCCCCGACGAGGCTTCCCCCTCTCCCCTCGCCTTTCGGCGGTGACGTTTAGGTGCACTTCATGCCGGTAATCCCCACCCCCTAACGTTTGGGTGCACTAAACGCTACGAAAATGCGGTTTAACCCCCACAAAGTGCACCTGAACGTAAGGGGCAGCAAAAAGTGCACCCAAACGTTAAGGAGGGGGTGGGGGACAGGCGCTTAATTCGCCCAAACATTAAGGGAGACGGAGTTACCTGCACAAAGCGCACCCAAACGTTAGGGCCAAGGAAGTTACCTGCGGTTAGTGCACCCAGGCGTAACGTCGGCACGAAAAACCCGGAGCAGGCCAGAGCGCCAAGGCCCACACCATCAACCCCCGCATCCCCCTCCACCCCAAAACCAAGAGGGGGCGTAGCCTTTCGGCCACGCCCCCTCCGGGACTCCCCATGCCTCACCTTTCGGCGGGCCAGCGGGAATATTTAGTTATTTACTACCCGCCCCAGCCAAGCCGGGAACGGACGCTGAATGCCATTCCGGCAGGTCACAGACCAGCGGCGGCCTTCAGCTCGGCAGCGTGCGCATCGGCGTTCAGGCCGACGACCAGGTGCCAGATGCCGCCACCGAGGGAGGCAACACCCTGCACGCCGCTAGCGGCGAGAGCGTCGGAATCAACCAGCGTGGCGTCCTTAACCTGAACCCGCACGCGGGTTTCGGCCACGGCGTCAACCGAAGCAATGTTGTCGGCGCCGCCCAGACCGGCAACCCAGTTGCTGGCGGCGTCGGCGGGAACCTCAGCCACGGCGGTAGCGGTAGCGACAGCAGCCGGAGCAGCGGCAGCGGCCGGAGCAGCAGCGGCCACGGGAGCCTCAGCCTTAGCGGCAACCGGAGCGGCGGCAGCGGCGGGAGCCTCTGCACCGTTAGCGGCGGCTTCCTCAGCGGCAACGCGGGCGCGGATCTCTTCACGCTGTTCCGGGGTGCGGTAGTCGGTGAAGATGATCAGCAGCATCGCGGTGAAGAACGCGGCGGCGATACCCGAGGCGTACAGCGGCACGTTGTTGAACGCCGGGATCGTGATCAGCGAGGTGAACACGAAGCCGTTGATGGTGACGCCACCGCCGAGGCCCATGATCAGACCGCCGATGAAGCAGCCTGCGAGCATACGCGGGTAAACGCGCTTGTAGCGCAGGTGGATGCCGTACAGGGACGGTTCGGAGATACCACCGAGCAGGCCGGCTGCCAGCGCGCCGGAAGCGGTCTGACGCATCGTGGTGTCTCGGTCACGCCATGCCAGGTAAAGCACACCGGCGGTAGCGCCGAAGCAGGCGAAGTTCCATGCGCCCATGGGGCCCTGGATGAAGTCGTAGCCGTAAGTGCTGATGTTCGCGAGCATGATCGCGTTCAGCGGCCAGTGCAGGCCCAGCGGCACCATGAAGGGGTAGGCCAGCGGGATCGCGATGGCGAAGATGACGGCGTTGAATTCGTTGATCGACTGCAGCAAACCGGCCAGGCCAGCACCAGCGTAAACACCGATGGGGCCGATCAGGAACGCGGTCAGCGGCAGCATGACCAGCATGGCGAGGAACGGCACGAAGATCAGCTGCAGGTTAGCGGGGATGATCTTCTTGAGGCCCTTGTAGAGGGCGCCCAGCACGAGGGCCATGATCAGGGGCGGGAATACCTGCGAGCTGTAGTTCTGCAGGGTAAGCGGCACACCGAAGATGTCGATCATCTTCACGGTGAAGCCGAACAGGTTCATCTCGTAGGCGTCCTTGTGTGCGCCCAAGCCGGAGAAGCCAGGCAGCATCAGCAGCGCCATGATCGCGAAACCAACCCACGGGTCGGCACCGACCTTCTTGGAAGCGTTGTAGGCAACCATCAGCGGCAGGAACACGAACACGGACTGCCAGAGCAGGTTCATGAACTGCCAGCTGGCGGAAAGCTCGGTGTCGGGGCTGGCCCAGTTGCCGATCACGCCCAGGGTCGCCATCAGCGACATGAAGGTGATGAACAGGGACGCGCCCAGCAGGGAGCCCAGGATCGGACGGAACGAGTCGGAAAGGAACTCGAATGCGTTGTCGATGAAGGCCGACTTGCCGCGCACGCCGCCGGAGCGGGCCTGAGCCTTAAGCTCGGCGTCGCTGAGCTGCTTGGACTCGTTCATCTCGGGCAGGGCGTTGATCTCGTTGAATACCGTCTGCACGGCACCGCCGATGATGACCTGGAAACGCTCACCGCTCTGCGGCACCGAACCCATCACGCCGGGGATCTTATCTACAGTGGTGGCATCTACCTTAGATGCGTCAACCAGCTGGAACCTTAGCCGTGTTGCACAGTGCGTGAGGCCCTGGATGTTTCCGGCCCCGCCCACCGCCTTCACGATGTCGGCTGCATTACTCACTTATTTTCTCCTTTTATTTCTGCAGTCTCACGCGTTATCGACGGGCACCAGGGCACGTACTTCTTCCGCGGTTGCACAGGTCAGGGCGCGGGCGGCCAGTTCCTTGCAGGCGTCGAGCGAGTATGCGCGCACGCTCGCCTTCACCTCGGGAATGGCGGGGATCGAGCAGCTCAGCTCGTCCACTCCAAGGCCGATCAGGATCGGCACGGCCTGCGGATCGGATGCGACGCCGCCGCAGACACCCAGCCACTTGCCCTTGCGGTGCAGCGCACCGGCGGCGTTGTGAATGAGGCTCAGCACCGCCGGGTTGAGGGGATCAACCTGGCTGGCAAGCTTCGGGTGTCCCCGGTCCATCGCGAGGGTGTAGCTGGTGAGGTCGTTGGTGCCGACGCTGAAGAAGTCGCACCCTTCCTCGTTAGCGAACTGGGTAGCCATGACCGCAACGGAGGGGACCTCCATCATGATGCCGACGCTGATCTCGGCGGTGGTCGGGTGCTTGGCACGTTCCTCGTCGAAGATCGCCTTGGCCTGACGCCAGTCGGCGATCGTGGCGATCATCGGGAACATGATGTGCATCTTCGCGCCCGCGTCGGCCGCGGAAAGGATCGCGCGGATCTGGGTGCGCAGGATTTCCGGCTTTTCCAGGCCGACGCGCACGCCGCGCACGCCCAGGAACGGGTTTTCTTCATGCGGGATGGGCAGGTAGGCGAGCGGCTTGTCGCCACCGACGTCGAGGGTACGCACGATCAGCGGCTGGCCGGGGGCCAGGGCGCGAGCGCACTCCGAGTAAACCTCGGCCTGCTCGGTTTCGCTGGGGGCGCTGCGGCGTTCCATGAACACGAACTCACTGCGCAGCAGGCCGACGCCCTCGCCGCCCTTACCCTGGGAGTCGCGCGCGTCCTGGGCGTTGCCGATGTTAGCCACGACCTGGATACGGTGACCGTCCTTGGTGACGGCGGGTTCGTCCTTGTGCGCTTCGGCTTCGGCCTTAGCCGCCGCCATGCGCGCCTGGCGCTGCTGAATCTCGGCGATCTGTTCTTCGCTGACGTTCTTGCGCAGGGTACCGGCGGTGCCGTCGAGCACTACGCGGCTACCGTCGGCAATCTCGGTGGCGCGCTCTTCGATACCGGCCACGGCGGGCAGGTCGAGCGAACGCGCGATGATCGCAACGTGCGAGGACGCGCCGCCGTGCACGGTAGCGAAACCAACCACCTTGCTGCGGTCAAGCTGTGCAGTGTCCGACGGGGTGAGATCGTCGGCAATCAGCACCGTGCCTTCGGGCATTTCGGCTGCTTCACGCTTCGTGCCGGTCAGGCCGTCCAGTACGCGCTGGCCGACGTCACGAACGTCAACGGCACGCCCAGCAAGAACCTCGTTGTCGAGGCCTTCAAGCTGGTTGGCGAGCGCGATGTAGGAGGCACGCCAAGCGTAGGCGGCACTCTTACCTTCCGCGATCTGCACGGTAGCGCGGTCGAGCAGGTCGGGGTCGCCCAGGATTTCCTGGTGCGCACCGAAAATCGCGGCGCGTTCCGCACCCGATTCGGCCTCGACCTTCTTTTCCAAAATACGCAGATCGTAGAGAGCTGCGTCGATGGCTGCGTTCAGCTTGGAACGCTCAGCAGCGGCGTCGGCCGCGTGCTCTTCGATAGCCACCTCTTCACGGCGCACCTGGAAAACGGTGCCGACGGCCAGACCGGGCGAGGCTGACACGCCGACCAGGAGGTTTTCGTCTCCGGAGCGCGGGCGGACGGACTCGGTGCTGGCCGCTGCGGCCAGACCTGCGGGAGCGTCCACGTTGAGTCCACCGGTTTCGGTGGTGGGTTCCTGGGCAGCGGCGGTGGCAGCTGCACCGGCAGCGGCGGTTCCCGCTGCGGCAGCGGCTACCGGGGCTGCGGCGTTGCCGCAGTCCTCGCCGAGGCCGCCACGGATAGCGTCGGCCACAACCTGCGCGGCTTCTTCCGCGTCCGGGCCGGTGGCTTCGACGGTGAGTTCCTCGCCATTAGCCACGCCAAGCGACATGATCGAGACGATGCTCTTCGCGTTGGCGGAATCGCTGCCGCGCTTAATGCGCACGTCAGAAGCGAATTCCTTGGCGGTGGAGACCAGCGTTGCGGCCGGGCGGGCGTGCAGGCCGGTCGGGTTCGGAACCACTACAGGGCCGGCTTCGGCAACCTTGATGCCCTCGGGGGCATCGGCAGGAGCTGCGGAAGCGGCAGCGTGAGCACCACCGGCAGCGGCTGCGGCTGCGGCGGGCACGGCAGCAGCGGCGGCGGAAGTGGCAGAAGAAGAAAGGGTTACGTATGCCGCGACATCCTTGCCCGCGGTGACGTTGCCGGTGGCGATGCGAATGCTGGCCACGGTGTCCATGTTCGCAACCACGGTCTGGGTGAGCACGCTGCGTGCGCCCTGGGCAACGGTGTCCAGATCAAAGCTAATCAGCAGATCGCCAGCCTTAACGCGATCCCCCACGCGCACGGACGCGAAAAAGCCATTGCCCTCCATGGCAACAGTTTCCAGGCCGATGTGCATGAGCACTTCGAGACCGTTCTCGGTGCGCAGCGTTACGGCGTGCTGGGATGCCTGCAGGTCCACCACTTCACCGTCGGCCGGGGCGCGCAGTTCGCCCACCAGCGGGTCGATCGAGAAACCGTCTCCCACCATCTTCTTGGCGAACACTGGGTCCGGCACGGACTCTATCGGCAACATGATGCCTGTGAGCGGCGCAAGCAGCTCGACCTCGGTTCCTGTCATGGGTTCCTCCTGAACGAAATGCATAAAAAACGCGACATCCCACTAACATAAAGGCCCGGCAACATCGCGAATGAGATTAAGCATCCCCTATAAAGGGTGGGACCTAGAAATGAAAAACGGCTGTGCGTGATAAGGAATACTTACTCTAGGGCCTTTGCCGGAGCGGTGCTATAGGCGCATGACACATGTGTATAACGCCATGAACTGCACAATCACGCCGCGGAGGGTGCCGAAACCGGGAATGCGAGCGTTCACATTAAATTTTGATAACGGGCGCTTTTTGCCGGGTAACAAAGTTTCGCCGAAGCGAACTTTTCTGGCCGACAGAACGATTTGCCCGTTAGTTAAGTAGCTTTCTTTTATTAAAAGGCTGTTGGGGGTTCCGCGCAAGTTAATTCTTGGGCGAGCTTTGCCACTTGGCGAGGTGGCGGAGTGGTGCCGCCGGGGCGTGAGGTGGGCTGCTAGATGGGGTGCGCTGGGAGGCTGAGGCGCTGGACCGCGCAAGGCCGAATGGTTTAGCGGGCACCCGGCCGGAGCCACCGGGGCCGGAACATAGCAAGCCGGTTGCGTAAAGGCGAGGGGTTTAGCGGGCACCCGGCCGGAGCCACCGGGGCCGGGCGCGCGTGGCGTCCGGCCCCACCTCCTCACATCCCCTTCACATCTAGGTGCACTTTTCGCTTAAACCCACGGTGCCGGGTTACATCTGGGTGCACTTTTGGTTGCCCCTTACGTTCAGGTGCACTTCCTGCGGGTTAAACCGCGTTTTCACAGCAGTTAGTGCACCCAAACGTAAAGGAGGTGGCATTACCAGCGGGAAGTGCACCCAAGCGTTAGGGGCGGAAGTTACCAGCAGAGAGTGCGCTCAGACGTTACCGGTTGAAGCCGATCAAGGAAGGTTGGCGCCCAGCCTCATCCCCTCCCCCAGATCTTCACCAATACCTGCCATAGCAAAACGATCCCTCGGATGAGCTGCGTTAATGAAGCTCCCGCAGTACACACAAACGAACCCGAACAGGAGTGCGGCCACCATGCAAGGCCTGCAGCCGATAGGAAGCATGCGTGAACGGCCCGATAAGCCACCGAACGAAAGGCACAACACCCTGGAGTGCAATACGAGGACTGCCAAAGAAAAATTTGGGGGCTCAGCCCCACCTTCTCCCTAAACGTGTAGGTATCCGGTGATGTTTCCTCCGTATTTCATGATGACCCGCACCGCCAGGAGAGGGTTTAGAGGAGGAACCAAACCTGAAGAAAGCTTGGAGATGCGTCCCCTCCGGGCCGGATTTCGCGGCGTAGGTCAGAGCGCGCGATGGGGGCGCAAGGTTCGCACGCAAAGGCAGGTGGTTTCGCAGGAGCAGCCCGGGCCGGAGCGTGGAAAGCCGGTGCCGGGTTACATCTGGGTGCACTTTTGGTTGCCCCTTACGTTCAGGTGCACTTCCTGCGGGTTAAACCGCGTTTTCACAGCAGTTAGTGCACCCAAACGTAAAGGAGGTGGCATTACCAGCGGGAAGTGCACCCAAACGTTACCGGTAGCCGCGCAGAAGACACGGAAAAGGGCAGAAGAAGCAGGTAAGAGGCAGAGGAGACGAGGCAGCTCCGAGGCACCTCCGCGCGCCCCGGCCCCGGTCCCCGCCTCCCTCAGCTAGAGGTACTTGCTCTTCTTGCCCCAGATCACCGCGAGCTCGTCGCGCGCGCGGGACGCCGCCACATAAAGCAGCGAACGCTCCCGTAGTTCCGCCTCGCGCCGCGCTTCGTCGTCGTAATCGACGCCGCGCGGCATCGAGATCTCGCCAACCTCGAACAGCAGCACCCGGGAAAACTCGATTCCCTTGGAGCGGTGCATCGACATCACCACCGGCACACCGGCACGCACCGGGTTGCGGTCAACCACCTGGATGGCCACTCCGCACTCGCTCAGTGCCGACGCGATCCTGTCTCGCACCCGCACGTTCGGCGCGAGGATACCGATGTTTTCCAGGCCAACGTTGCCCCTGCCTAAGCCTCCGTTAGCGCTCTGTTTGATGTCGTTTACCCAGCCACGGATCGTTTTTGCCGCGCAACTGATTCGCTCCTGTGAGGAGTCGCTGTGGAACGTGAACGGGGCGGTCCCGCTGCGCACCGACCGGTAGCGTTCTTCGCCCGGCCGCCCCGTGCCGACGCTTCCACCGGCACCCGGTTCACCCGCAGCGCCCGGCCCGTCAGCCCCCGCAGCAGGAGCCTCGGCCCCGGCACCTTCGCTCCCCGCCTCGCCGTCCTCCAGCGGTGCGGCGTAGTCGCCGCCGTCCAGAATCCGCATCGCGTATTCCAGGTTTTCGGCGGTGGTGCGGTAGTTCAGCGTGAGGCGGCGCGACCGTCCGCGCACTTCGATCCCGTAGTGTTTCAGCACTATCCGTTCGCCGTAAATACGCTGGTGATCGTCTTGCGCGATGAAGATGTCGTTCGGCCCCGGCGCTACCAGTTCCCGCATCATCTGCCAGTGGCCCGGCTGTAGGTCTTGGGCTTCGTCTATCAGCACGTGGTCGGCCTGCCGCCGCCCGGCGTCCTGTTCGGCACCTATTTTTAGGGCGCGGGCGGCCAGGAACGGCACTTCGGAGAAGCTGTAGGTTTCTTCATTGGCGGCGGCCAACCGGTAGGTTTCGATCACGCGCCAGACGGCGGCGCGCGTTATTCGCCCCAGTTTGGTGCCGCGCCCGATCCGCCTAGCCCGCAGGTATTCCCGCTGTTGCAGGATGTTTTGCGGCAGGATCACGCGCGAATATTCGGATTCGAAGAAGAAGCGGCTGGCCAGGTTCTCGGGCAGGCCGTAGCCGCTGCTTTTGATCGCGCCGGGCCAGGCGTAGCTGTCTTTGGTGATCCCTACCCTGGTGAGTGCCGACACGTGGCGGCCCAGCACTTCCTGCACCGCGCGCGGCGCGTGCTCGTTTCCGGTGAGGGCTTCGTTCGCCAGTTGGTCGGCGCCGCACACGTAGATGCCCGCCTCGCCCAGCCTTTCGGCGATTTTTACCTGCGGGTCGAGCTGGCGTACCTGCTGCGTGAGCGAATCCGCCAGGTTGCGGGTGAATGTGGTGAGTACGATCCGCGCCTGCGGGTTTACCCGCGCCAGCCGTACCGCGCGGTGTACCAGGATGATGCTTTTGCCGGTGCCCGCGCCGCCGGTCAGGCGGTAGGGGCCGTTCGTATCCTGTTTTACGTATTTTCGCTGGTCGGGGTGCAGGAAGATGCGCCAGCTGGCGAAGTCTCCTTCGTCGATGGCGCGGGCCAGTTCTTCGTTTTTGTTGCTCAGGAAGTAGCGGCTGGCAGACTTTTCGCTGCACATTCCGCGCACCAAGTGTTCGTCGCCCTCGGGTTCGATCCGATAGGTTTCGATGGTTTCCGCGAGGCTGCGCCCGCCCGCCAGGGTGGTGAGCGCTTCCAGCTGCCAAGCTGGCGCGCCCTGCGCGGCGGACACGAGTTCGGGCAGGCTGCGCACGGTCACGGCCGCGCGCGCGAGCGGTTCGTCAATGCCGAGCTGTCCGGTCAGTTCCGCCACGCTGGCGGTAATCAGCGGCTGGCCCGCGTTTTCTTCCGGCGCGGCGGTAGCTTCGGCGAGCGCGCGCGGCTCCCCTTCGCGCACCTCGATCTGCCCGGTGACGGGGTTGGTGTCGATTTGCAGGGCAGCGGCGATTTTCGCCGCACTGGCGGTTTCGCACACGCGGTGCAGATAGTAGAACCTGTCGGGCACGAGTTCCACCATGATCGCGCTGTACGTGTCGTCGATCCGGGTGGCACGCACCCTCTCGTCTAGCGCGCCGGGTACGGACTCGAGGGTTACTTTGCCCGCGCGCAGTCTGGTGGTGTGGGCGATGGTGGCGTCCCTGGCCGCGAGCGGGACTTCGTAGCCCTTTTGCAGGGCTATCGTGACCTGGTTTGCCTGGTTCATCGCCGTTCCTCGCTGCCTGTGTGACGTGCGATTTCAGCGTACACAGCGGGGCCGGTTGCCGTGTAAACCTGCCATCCTTCGCCGTTTAGGGCGTCGGCCACTTCCTGGTCTTCCTCCACCAGTAGCGCCAGGTGGTGTTCGGGCCAGGTGAAATCGACCGGGTAGCCGGCCACTTCTTCGTCCATGACGGGCTTGGGTAGCCCTGCACTATAGATGGCCGACAGTTCCGCTAGGCATTCCAGCTCTTGCGCGATGGTTTGGAGGTTGGCCCAGTCTGCGGGGAGGTCCAGCCTGGTGCCGCCCGCGGCAGCTGGTTCTGTGGTGCCCTCGGCTGGTTCCGGGCCGGTGGATTCTTCCGACGGCGCGGCTTCCTCCGCAGCGTGGGTTCCGGCCCGCACACCCGCCCCGGCCTGCACACCGCCCCCAACACCGGCACCGGCTTCCGCGCGGGTGGCGCTGGCGTTAAAGTTTTCCACCCCCAGCCCCTGTAGCAGGTTAGCTAGGTGCAGCCATTCGCCCCAGTAGCTGCGGAAGTCGGAATGGTAGGCGCCGTTACCGTCCAGGCTCAGGTAGGCGGCGTATTCTCCCGTGCCGCTGCCGATACCCGCTCCCGGGGCGTCTGCCGTCCTGTTGATGTAGCGTGCGGTGAACGGCCCGCTCTGCACCAGGGCAGTGTTGCTCTGCTCGGTATCGGCCCCTGGGCTCGTCTGTCTCTTGGCGTTCGCGCACAGCAGCAGGAAGCAGGTGTTTGCCAGGATCTTCAGCATGGGCTGTAGTTCTCTGCCCGGCCCCTGGCTGTCGCGGCCGGAGCTTACCCAACCCAGGATCGCCACGAGCAGGTTGATGGCGCTGCCTGTGAGCAGGGCTTCGGCTTCTTCCCTGGTGAACGCGCCGTTGGTGAGCACGGGGATGCTTCCCCCGATCGCGCCCAGCGTCGCGCCCAGCCCGGAGTTGTCCCCACGCCAGTCGGGCGATACCCGCTGCCCGTTCAGCAGAGCATTGTTTTCGGCAGCGGTTTTTTGCCAGGCGGCTATGTCTCCGTGGGTGATGGCCAGCACCAGGTAGCCGTTTTCGCGCAGCACGGCGCGTTTTTCGGCGTCGTCCGCAGCCCGGTCGTTGGTTACGGTGGCGTGGTACTGGTAACCGTCGGTGTAGATCGCGATCCCGGCCAGGTTTTCGCGGACCGTGCTGCCCTGCCAGCGCAGCAGGAAGTCGGGCCGGGTGCCGTGGAGGTCGATCTGTTCTTCGAGGGTGAAGTGCACACCGCCGATGTTGGCGCTGATGGTTTCGCCGCGTTGTCCGGTTTCGCTGCGCACCTTCCCCGCAGCCTGCCGGGTGAAGATATTCCGCATGAGTTCGCGGAACTGGATTTCCAGGGCGCTACCGCTGGTGTTGCGGCT
Organism: Dermabacteraceae bacterium TAE3-ERU5; assembly: GCA_019218375.1. Taxonomy (GTDB): domain Bacteria; phylum Actinomycetota; class Actinomycetes; order Actinomycetales; family Dermabacteraceae; genus TAE3-ERU5. The sequence continues at coordinate 5,208 of JAHUUK010000006.1, read as the reverse complement.
TACCTGTTCGCTCAGTTCCCATTCGCCTTCGCCCAGGATTTCTTGGAGCAGGGTTGCGGCCATCTGTCGGTTCAGCAGTTTGGCATCGCTGCCCGCGCCGTATGCCTGTAGGCAGCGGTGGCAGGATTGCAGCTGTTCTCCCTGGCAGGGGCAGTTTTCTAGGGTTTCTAGGGCCGACGTCATGACGTGCCGCAGCGTTTCCGGTTCGGCTAGGTCTACCAGGTAGCCGGTGCCGCCGGGCACCGCGTCGTAGAGCAGCAGGGCTTTCGCGTCGGGTTTGATCGGGTCGTGGTTGCTGACGAACCTGATGTGGCCGGGAGCGCCGCCGAAGTGTTCGCGCAGCCCTAGTTCCAGCGCGGCCCGCAGGCTGGGCATGGCTTCTTTTTGGCTGCGGGCGCTGACGCCGCTGGGAAGCGAGATCAGCAGGGTGTCGGTTTCGATGGTGCGGCTGATTACCACGTCCAGTTTTTCTACCTGTGCCGAGTTGCGGTGGGGGCAGAAAACCTGGTGTTCGCGGCGCATGTTTTTGTTGTTGTGCGCGTCCAGGTGGCCGCATTTGGGGCAGATCTTGAATCCCGGTACGGGGCGTTCTTCGCCGTTCAGGGTGACCTTGCGGCTGGTGGGTTCGCCATCCCTGCCCAGGTTGAATTCGCTGAGCGGGTGGTTGCGGTGCAGCATTACGGCGAGCTGGTTTCCCTGGCTTTCCCAGATGCGGGCCGCTTTATCCGCCTCTAGGTGCACGGTGTGGGCGGTGGTGAAATGTACCCGTTCGCGGTTGTCGGTGGCATCGTTGATGCGTGAATCGTAGCGTTGCGCGTTCGCGTACACCTGCCGCATTTCCACGGTTTCAAGCTGCTGGCCCGGGTCTTTCACTCCCCTATCGCCGCAGCCGCCGCAGGGCGGCATGGTGGCGTCGCGGCTGGTTGCCACGTTCACGTATCCGCATTTGGCGCAGATCGCGATTTTCTTGAGGCGGGACGATTGGCTGCCGAGGTCTATCGAATCGATCTGCACGTGGGTGCCGTGGGCGTAGAAGTGTGCGCCGGGCGCTAGTTCGGTGATGGCGCTGGCCACGCCGCGTTCGTAGCGTTCCTCTAGCTGGCACCATTCCTGTTCGTGGTCGCGCCAGTTGAGGGTGACCACCACTTCGGCGGTGTCGTCCACCAGCGTGAAGTTGGGCAGCAGGCCGTAGCGTTCCAGGGAACCGATCCAGTGCTGGTTGTCTATCTCGCTGCGTTCCTGGCGGGTGCGTACCTTGCTGGAGATGAGGCTGCGTTTTTCGCCTTCCTCGTGTTCGCGCTGGCGCTTTTGGAGGATTTTTTCTTCCTCGCCCAGCAGGTGCAGATCGTCTTTTAGCTGCTCTTTTTCTTCTCTGAGCGGCGTAAATTGGTTGTTTTCCAGCCGCTGGATCTGTTCCTGGATGTCTTTCAGCCTGCGGCTTAGCGCTTCGCTTTCCTCTTTCCACGCCTGTGCAGCGCGGGAGATTTTTTCTGCCACGCCCCGGTTCTTCGCCCAGGTGCGCAGGTTGGTGGCGCTTTCTGCCGACAGGTGCGTGCCGAAGCTGGCTATGAAGTCTTCGCAGGCGTCTTCGCGTTCCGCTTCGGTTTTCAGTAGCCCGAGCAGGGTTTGCTGGCCGGTATCGGCCAGCACGTCTTGGGCGGTGCGGGGTTCGCGGTGTAGCTGACGCGCTACATCGCCGCGCGCGGCGATCTGATCCAGCAGGTAGGCGATGTATTGGCGTTTTAGCAGTTCGTCGGCGCGCAGGTAGGTGGCGGGGGCGCGCACTTCGCCGTCCAGCACCGTTTCGGGGTTTTTCAGAATCCCCAGGGTGGTGCGGGTGGAGGGCGCGAGCACCAGGTTCAGGGCATTGCCGGTGAGCCTGCCCGCGCGGCCTACGCGCTGTAGGTAGCTGGCCACGCTGGGTGGGAAGGAACCGAGGATGACGTGCGATAGGTCCCCGATGTCGATGCCCATTTCGAGGGTGGGGGTGGCCACCAGCACGTTGGGGCTGCCGGGGGTTTCGCTGCCTTTCTTGAAGCCTTCCTCGTACGCCAGGCGGTCCGTGGCGTCCAGCAGGGAGGAGTGTTCGCGGGCCACCAGGCGGTGCATGTCGGATGCGCCGTAGAGCCTGCGGTAGAAGTTTTCCGCCGCGAAGTGGGCGCGTAGGTTGCCGGGGCAGTTTTGGGTGAGGCATTTCGCGCCAACCAGGGCGCTGCCGCTGGTGCGCAGGCTATGGCACGTATCGCACAGCAACACGTGGGCACTTGGCGCGCCCCCGCTGCCGAGGTCGGCGGCGGGGAGGGCGCGCAGGGTCAGGCGGCCCTGCGGGATGGCGTAGTTTTTACCCTTGAACTGGGTGTTCGTGCTGTATTCGCACGCTTCCAGGATGTTTTTGGCGGCGAGTTCTTTCAGCAGCAGCCCCACCAGGTGGGCGGCGTCCGCCCTGCCGGTTTTGAGCGCGCGGCGGGTGTAGTCCACGTACCAGGAGCCGGGGTTTTGCGCGTCTATCAGCAGGGATTTTCCGTGGAGTTTACCGATGGCGGGGAACTCCGGCACGGAGCGGCCCCGGCTCAGCGCGGGCATGATTTCGCGATCCGGCCTGCCGCCCCAGATGTCGTACATCCTGCCGCCGTTTTCGCGGAACTTTTTCAACCATGCGTGGTGGATGCCGCCCTGGGCGCGGATGCGTTCCAGCACGCCGCGTATCCACAGCAGGCGTTCGCTATCGCTTATTTCGGCTTCGCTGAGGCCGCTAAGCGCTTCCTGCCTGCCCCGCCCGTCCTGCGCGGAAGAATCACTTAGCTGGGAGTCGATGGCTGCCAGCACGGCGCGGAGTTCGGCCTCTTCCGCGCGCACCTCCAGCAGGACCGCGTGGGTGTTGTAGAGGGTGCGGCCGATGCCGGACTGCATGCCGGCCTCGCGGGTAATGTCGAAGCTGAGCCGCCTGTGCAGCAGTTCCAGGGCGCGTTCGCGTTTACGTTTGTTCGCGGCGGGCGCGGCACCGTCGGTGGCGATCAGGGGCTGGAATACTTCCACCTCGGTTAGGGCGGGCGGCAGCAGCCGGTAGTACTCCCGGGCCTGGCCGTCTGCGGCGGTTTCGGCCTGTGCGATGAGCCGCGTGGCTACGGCGTCGATGTTCTGCGGCTCTTCCGTGAGGGCGCGGCAGATCATGTTGCGCATGGTCAGGGTGTGGCTGCGGCTTTGCACGAACCCGGCGCGGTGCGCGGCGTCCTGCACCGAGTCGGTGAAGACGAGGGCCTTCTTTTCTTCCGTGTCCAGATCCGCGTCACCGAACAGTGCCGACAGCGCCACGGAGAGCAGGGTGGAGTTGCCCGCGCCGATGTAGCGGATCGCGTCCTTCGCGCCGCAGGCGGGGCAGGTCTGATCGCGGCCTGCTTCTTCGGCGCGTTCCTGGGAGCCGAGCAGTTTCTCGTGGCGTTTGCCGTAGGCGATCACGTTCACGGTGTAGCCGGTTTCTTCTTCCGGCGGCTGGCTGGAAAGGCTGCGGGTGATCGGATCGTAGTAGTGCAGGGTGCCCAGCGCGATGTCGGTCTGGGGCGCGGCGGCCTCGGTTTCGGCGGTGTTTGCGGCGATCATCGCGATGATGCGGGAGCGGTCGCGGATACTGGCCTGGCGGATCGTGTGCGGGTCTGTTTCTACCTCGTCGCTAGAGGTTTTGCGGGCGCAGGCCCAGCCGGAACGGCCGCAGAAGCGGCAGTAGATCGCGGGCAGGGCGGGTTCGTCGTCCAGCACCCGGTTGTCGTCGCTCCAGCGGTATTCGACGTCGGTGCGCACGGCCCTATCCAGGCGGGTTAGTTCGCGCAGCCAAAGGTGGGTTTCGAAGGAGGGGAAGGTGCCGCGCGCGCTGTTTTTGCGCAGGTGGCCCAGTGCGGCCAGCATTTGGCTGACGGCGTTTTCGCGTTCCTCGGCCTCCCAGCCGGTTTCCTTAAATAGCTGCTGCGCCACCCGCGCGAGCGGCGCGGGTGAGGTGCAGAGGGTGAGCAGTTGTTTGATCCTGGGATGAATCAGGATCAGGTCGGTTTTCTTCTGCTCAGCGCCATAGCCGGGGGTTTCGTGCTGCCCTTCCAGCCAATCCCGGCCGCCGATCCAGAGGGTTTCCAGCAGCGCGTCGGTGAGCGCGGCGGGGTCTTTTTGCGCCGCCAGCTTTTCGCCATCCGTGCGGGAGGGGGTGCGTTCCTGCAGGGCGATTTCGCCGCACGCCCCGGTTAGCCGCTGCCCGGCTGCGGCGCACACCTCGGCCACGCTCAGGCGGTCCTCGCCCACCACGGATTCGGGCGGGAAGTCGCAGCCGAACACGGTCTGCGCGAACTCGCGCATGGTGTCGGTGCCCTGCTGGCCGCTGCCGCCGAGGGTGGCGGAGGTCGCCACGGGCACCAGGTGCACGCTTTCGCGGCTGGGGGCGTGGTGTTCCAGCACCCGGCGCAGGCGGCGGATCAGCATCGCCACGTCGGTGCCCTGCGCGCCGTCGTAGGTGTGGAACTCGTCCAGCACCAGGTAGCGCAGGCTGGTGGCGCTGGCGCGCCAAATGCTGTGGTCGGGGGCGCGTAGCAGCATTTGGTCGAGCATTTTGTAGTTGGTCAGGATGATGTCCGGCGGGTTACGCCGGATCGTTTCGCGGTCCGTTATCAGGCCGTCCCTATCCACGGCCTTGCGGGCGGTGGTGCCCGCCTCCCCGGTGTAGAGCGCGGCGGTGATGCCCGACAGTTGCGGCTGCTGGGTTATCAGCCCGGCCAGGCGGCCCGCCTGGTCGGAGGCGAGCGCGTTCATCGGGTAGAGCAGCAGCGCCTTGGTGCCGCTGATGCCCATTCGGCGGGCGCGGGCCACGTGGTCCAGCACCGGGTAGAGGAACGATTCGGTTTTGCCGGAGCCGGTGCCGGTGGTGACCAGGGTGGGGGCGGGGATGCGCATCCCCGCGCCGTCGCGCTGCCCGCCCGGCCAGGTCGGGTTGCTGGTGAGGCGGCGGAACGCGTTTTCCTGGTGCACATAGGGCGTGAAACCGGCGGGCAGCCAGGAAAGCGGGCGGGCGGGTGGGATGCCGCCGCCGTAGGCGCTCTGCGCCCGGTATTCGGCGCTGGGCCGGTAGGGGGTGCGGGCGCGCAGGTAGGGGCCGATAACGATGCCGTCTTCACCCTCCAGGAACGCCGCGAGGGCGTTCTTGGCGGGCTGATCGGCCAGCGAAATCGAGGT
>JAHUUK010000005.1 GCA_019218375.1 Dermabacteraceae bacterium TAE3-ERU5 | reverse complement strand
CGCGCAGCTTCCACCAGCTGGACGAGTTCCCGCAGTCGCTGATCGGCAAGATCCTGCGCCGCGAGGTGGCGAGCCTGCTAAAGCAGCAGAGCGAGGGCGCTACGGCCGCCCCTGCGCAGGACAACACGCCGGATAACGCGCCGAATAGCGAAAAGCAGTAACTCACGCACATCTAGATAACGCGCACATAGATAACGCGCGTTTAGCTGCCACACGCAGAGACCGGTGGGGCGCGGAGGAAACCTCCGCGCCCCACCGCTTTGCTATTTGCCCAGTTTTCTGGCTGTCCCGTTTTCTGGTTATCCCGGCTAGTTTCTATCTGCCTCGGCTAGCCGTTTTCCCGCACGTAAGCCAGCACTCCGGGGATCGCGTCCGCTAATAGGCGGTAGGTTTCCGCAAAACCCTCGTCGCTTCCGTAGTAGGGATCCTCGATCCCCAGTTCGCCCTCCCTCGCGGCGGGATCGAACTCCCGCATCAGGCGCACCTTCGCGCGTTCTTCGTCGCTTCCGGCCATGCGCCGCATCGCCTCGTAATGATCGGTGTCCATCGCCAAAAGCAGGTCGTAGTCCGCGATTTCTGCCCGCCCGAGTTTGCGGGCACTGTGCCCGCTCGGGTCTATGCCGTTTTCGCGCAGCACCGCCTGGGCGCGGCGATCCATCGGATTACCCACCTCCCAGCCGGTAATCGCCGCCGAATCGACCTCCACCGCCAGGCCCTCTCGCAGGGCAGCCTCGCGCAGCATGTATTCGGCCATCGGGGAACGGCAGATATTGCCAGTGCACACAGTCACGATCCGCATAGTCATGCCCCCATGTTAGGGGCCGCGCCCACTACACTCGTGGCGTGCTCCCCGTGTTTCTTGACTGTGATACCGGAATCGATGATTCCGTGGCGCTCGCCTACCTGATGGCCGTCACGGCCGACCCCGGCCGCGAGGAAACCCTGGTCGGGGTGGCCTGCACCGGCGGAAACGTGCCGACGAAGCAGGTGATGCGTAACGTACTCGGCTGGCTGACGCTCGGCCAGCAGGACAACATCCCCGTCTCTCTCGGTTCCCCCCACCCCATCGCGGGAACCCTCATGACGTGCGAGGACACGCACGGACCGGCAGGCGTCGGTAACGCGGAACTGCCGCAGATCTCCCTGCCCGACTCCCCGCAGGACGCGGCCGAGCACTGGATCGAACAGTCCTTGCGCTACCCCGGCCAGCTGATCGGCATAGTCATCGGCCCCACCACCAGCCTGGCGCGCGCCATCCGTCGCGATCCGACTCTCCCCTCCCGGCTGGCATCGCTCACCATCATGGGCGGCAGCCTCTTCCATCGCGGTAACACCCTGCCCACCACCGAATGGAACGTGGCGGTGGACCCGGAAGCGCTCCAGATCGTGCTGGATGCCTGCCGCGAAAACTCGCTAATCCCCTGCCTGGCCCCGCTGGACGCCACCGAACAGGTGGAGATGCACCCGCACCACTTAGAGGAAATCACCCACGCCAGCGGGGGCAGCCGCTTCATTAAGCAGCTCGGTAACGCCCTCGAATACTACTTCGCGTTCCATGAACAGGACGGCCTCGGCTACCTGGCACACCTGCACGATCCCTTCGTGGTGGCGCACGCCCTTACCGGCCGCTTCGCCAAACGCACGCACCTGCCCGTGGCCGTGGAACTGGTCGGCACCCTAACGCGCGGCCAGGTGGTGGCCGATCCCCTCGGCCGCTGGGGCAAGGCACCCAACGTAGACGTACTCACCGAGGCCGATCCGGAAGAGTTCTTCGCCCACCTAAACGCCACTCTTTCCGTCTGGGCAAAGGGCCTAAGCGCGGGCTGTTCCGGCGGCCAGGCGGCGTCGGCCCACCCCTGCGGTTACGTACCGCCCACCGCTTCCCGAGAGGAAACCGCTCCCTGATGGATACCGCTGACCACCGTCTGAGCCGCTACGCCCCCGCCGCGGGAATCGCCGTCATCACCGCCACCTATCTGGCGGCCCTGTTCACGCAGCCGGCCAATCTGCAGGTTTCCCTCGGCGGCAGCACGCTGCTGGTGAGCGCCGGATACATCGCGGGAGCCGCCCTCATTCTGGCGGGAGCCATCCCGCACCTCTCCCCGCGCACGCTGGCGCTGATGCCGCTCGCGGTGGTGGTGAACATGCTGATGGGCCAGGTGGTAGGCGTGAGCGGGCTGCCCCTCTACCTGGATAGCCTGGGCACGGTTTTCATCGCCCTGCTCGCGGGGCCGCTCGCCGGGGCCGGCACCGGGATAGTCACGAACCTGATCTGGGGCGCCTTCAACCCGAGCGCCATCCCCTTCTCCGCCGGGGCCGCCCTGGTGGGCCTGTGCGCCGGTTACGCGGGCAGGCTGCTGCGCCCCTCTCTGGGGCCGACGCAGCGCCGCGCGCTGTTCATCGCTGCCGGAGCCGCGACCGGCGTGCTCGCGGCCATGATCTCCGCGCCAGTCGCGGCGTTCCTGTTCGGCGGCGGCCTGGGCGTCGGCACCGGGGGCCTGGTGGGAATCTTGCAGGCTACCGGGCTGAGCATGCTGTCGGCCACCACCGCCCAGTCCCTGCTTTCCGACGTTGCCGATAAGGCGCTCGCTTTCGCGCTGGCGCTCGCCGCCGTTTATGCGATGGGGCCGCGCGCCCGCGCCCGCTTCCCGCAGGCCCCCACACCCTGACAACGCCTAGACCCTGCCCAGATGTCCGAAACACCCGCCTGGCCGTCCCCGCCGCAGCCGGTTTTGCCGCTAAAACCGCTGGCGTTGCTTTGCGCCCTGGCGGTGTTGGCCTCGCTGCTGCCCGGCCCCTGGTGGCTGCCCGTGGCGGTGGCGGCGGTAACCGTTCCCGCCGCACTGCTGGCGGCGCGCCGTTTCGGGGTGCCCGGCTATGCGCGCACGCTGCTTTTGCTGTGGCTGCCGATAGCGCTCGTCGTGTGCGCGGTGCAGGGGCTCACCTATCCCGAGGCGCGCACCATCTACTGGCAGGCGGGCCCGCTGCGCGTGAGCGGCGAGGGGCTGCGCGTAGCCGCCGCGATTAGCGCCCGCGTGGCCGTGGCGAGCGCCTGCGGCCTGCTTTTCGCGCTCGGCCTGCACCCCGGCGATCTGTTGCGCCAGCCCCGCCCGGCGCGGCCGCTGCCGCGCCTGCTCGCCATTGTTTGCGCGCTCTGCCTGGCGGCGCTGCCGGGAATGCGCAGGCGCGTGGCCACCATCCGCGAGGTGCGCACCCTGCGCGGGCTGTCCCCGCGCGCATTGTCACCCCGCGCGCTGGCCGGGTATGCGCTACCCCTCCTACAGGGCACGGTGGCCGACAGCGACCGAGTGCTAGATGTTTTGCATTCGCACGCGCTGCTCCCGCTGCCTGCGCCTCCCCAGCACGATGAAACTGCCGGGGCTCTCAGCGTCGCGGATTCGTCTCTCAGCTATCGGGGTGCGGAGTCTCCGGCGCTGCGAAAGTTAAGCCTTTGCCTGCGATCCGGCGAAGTCGCTTTGATATACGGACTTTCCGGGAGCGGCCGCAGCAGCCTGTGCCGGTTGGCCTCGGGAATGTTGCTCGGCGACGAAGCAGAGGTATCGCCCGCACCGCGCAGCGCCGCGCTGCCTTTCCGCGCCGCTCTTGCGCCGACAGACGCGGGCGGCCTTACCCGCACCGTGGCCGAAGAGGTAACCCTGGCCGCCGGGGTGGATACCGCTTTCGCTGCCCGGCTGGCCGCTCTGCTGGGCCTTACGCAGGCTCTGCCGCAGGATCCGCTGATTATTTCCGGGGGCGAACGGGAACGGCTGGCGGTGCTGTCTTGCCTCGCGCCGCGCCCCACCGTAGCCGCCTTGGATCAGCCGTTCTCCGGGCTGGACGCGCAGAGCGTGCGGGGCGTTTGGCAGGCGGTGGCTTTGGCGGCCGACGCGGGCTGCGCCGTTTTGCTGTGCGACGATCGCGAACGGGAAGTTCCCGCTGACCTGGCCCCGCGCTGCAAGCGCTTTTTGCTGCGTGAGGGATGCCTGGAGGAGCTCCCCGCCGGGGCGGCCCTCCCCTGGGCCGAGCCCTCCCCGCTCCCCGTGGCAAGCGCTGTTACCGGGGAAAGCGGCTCCGCTGAAACCCTCGCCGCCGTTACTTCCCAGGCGGGCGAGGTCGTGCTGCGAGCGGAAGGGCTGACCCGCTTCGTGCCGGGGCGCAGCCAGCCGCTCTACAGCGAACTGAACCTGTCTTTGCGCCGGGGAGAGTTGCTGGTGGTGAACGGCAGGAGCGGGGTCGGCAAAACCTCCCTGCTGCGCCAGCTCGCCGGTTTGGATCACGGCGCACTCGGCCCCGGCGCGCTCGCTACCGGAGAGGTTTTCACTGCGGGCCGGGCCGTCGTGTTGCAGGAGCAACAGGCACAGCTTTCGCGCACCAGCGTGCTGGCCGAGGTGATGTCGGCCCGCCGCTGCGACGGTGGGGAGGTCAGCGAGGAAAGCGCGCGCCGGGCACTTTCGCGCTGCGGTCTTTCCGAAGCTCATGCCAAGCATCCGCGGGAGCTGACCTCTGCGGAGCTAGCCCGCCTGCTGCTGGCTTGCGCCCTGGTGCGGGATGCCGACGTGCTTTTGCTGGACGAGCCGACAGCGCGCTGCGATCTGCCGACCCAGCGCGACCTGGCGGGCGTGATCGCCGCGGAGCGACGCCGCGGCAAAGCGATTTTGCTGGTCACGCACGACGCTGAGCTGCTGCATCGCTTCGGCAAAGAAATTCGCGTAAGTAACCTATTTCCTTAACAGGCCTTACACTTGAGGCGTCAAGAGGGGCTTAAGAGAAGGGGCCGTAAGGTGACTCAGCAGGGAAGTTCTAACGTTCTGCCGTGGATCGAGCATTATCAGGAGGGAGTTCCTGAACAGATTGCCCTGCCGCCGGAGTCCGTTCCGCAGATGATCGCGCGTGCGGTAGAGAAATTTGCCGACCGCCCCGCCCTCGAGTTCTTCGGCCGCAGGTTCAGTTACCGCGAGTTCGGGGACGCGATCTCCCGCGCTGCGCAGGCGCTGCTGGAACTGGGAGTGAAGCCGGGGCAGCGGGTCGCGATGGTGCTCCCGAACTGCCCGCAGGCGGCAATCGCATTCCACGCCATTCAGCGCATCGGCGCGGTGGTAGTGCAGCACAACCCGCTCTACACCGCGCGCGAACTGCGCACGATCTTCTCCGATCACGAGGCCGTGGTGGCTATCGTCTGGACCAAGTGTGTTGAGAAGATTCAGCAGATGCCCGCCGATATTGCCCCCAAGGCCATTATCAGCGTGGACATCACCAAGGCGATGCCGCTGACCACCCAGTTCAAGCTGGCTCTGCCGGTGAAGAAGGCTCGCGCCGCGAGAGATAACCTGACCACTTCCGTGCACGGCACCACCACCTGGGAGTCGTTCATGCGCGGGCCGCGCCTGTCCGAGGATCACCCGATGCCCGCCCCGGAAGATATCGCGGTCATCCAGTACACCTCCGGCACCACCGGCGAGCCGAAGGGCGCGATGCTGAGCCACCGCAACCTTTACGCTAACGCCCTGCAGGGCCGGGCGATCATGCCCGACGTGCAAGACGGCAAGGAAGTTTCCTACGCGATCCTGCCGGTATTCCACGCTTTCGGCATGACCCTGTTCCTGACCTACGCTTTCCATAGCGGCATGATGGTGGTGCTGTTCCCGAAGTTCGAGGTCAGCCTGGTATTCGAGGCGCTCAAGAAGAGCCCGCCGACGATGATTTGCGCGGCCCCGCCGATCTACGAACGCATCGCGATCATGGCAAAGCGCGAAAAGGTGGATCTATCCACCGTGCGCTTCGCGATCTCGGGCGCGATGACCCTGCCCAATAGCGTGGTTGAACTGTGGGAGTCCGTCACCTCGGGCCGCCTGGTGGAGGGCTACGGCATGACCGAATCCTCCCCCATCACTTTCTGCAACCCGCTCACCGAGCAGCGCCGCGTCGGCACCATCGGCATCCCGGTCCCCTCTACCCTGGTCAAGGTGGTAGACGTCGAAGATTCCACCAAGGAAGTGCCGGTTGGCGAACCGGGCGAGCTGATGGTGCACGGCCCGCAGGTGTTCCACGGCTACTGGAATAAGCCCGACGAAACGTCGGCCGTGCTGAGCGCCGACGGCTGGCTGCGCACCGGGGACGTTGTCACGCTGGATAAGGACGGCTTCTGCACGATCGTGGATCGTAAGAAGGACATCATCATTACCGGCGGTTTTAACGTTTCCCCGACCGAGGTGGAGCACGTGCTTAACCTGCACGATGACGTCGTGGAATCCGGGATCGTGGGTCTGCCCACGAAGTCGGGTAACGATCAGATCGTGGCCGCCGTGGTTATGAAGGAGGGGGCGGAGCTGCAGCCCGCCGCACTACGCCGTTACCTGAAGGAGCGCCTGGCGGTCTACAAGGTGCCGGTGAAGTTCGTGGAGGTTCCGGCGCTGCCCAAGAACGTGCTGGGCAAGCTGCTGCGTAAGGACATCGTGAAGCTGCTGGGCGGGGACCGCTAGGTAATTCCCCGGCAACTATCCCACGAAAACTAGAGGGGCCGCGCCTATTGGGCGCGGCCCCCGGTTTAGTTATCGGGCAATTTAGTTATCGGGCAATTTAGTTATCGGCGATCCGTCACTGCTTTTGCCGCGCACGCAGGGCTTCGGCCACCTGCTTAGTAGCTTCACTACGCATCTCTGACTGCATCTGTTCACGGGCGCGTTCGTCGTGCCGATTCACCAGGAACTTGGAGAACAGAAACAGGGCCAGGCCCGCTAGGAAGAGGAAAGCCAAGGACCCTACAAAGATTAAGAGAACCGCAAAGTGCCAGGGTTTGAGAGCGCCCATTTCTTCCTCCTTCAAGTTACGGAGCCTCCGCTATTGCCGACTCCTGATAACACCCATGCACGCCAATGTGTTTTAGGTAACTAAAGCCTATAGCCGGTGCACCCCGGCCGCAAACCCTTCGCATCCCGCTCGCGGGTGCGACAAGCGGGCACCTTAGCGTTTAGGCTTGCATACATGTCTACACACATTGGTGCACCCGAAGGCGCTATCGCGCCCTACGTTCTCATGCCCGGCGATCCCTACCGCGCCCGCTGGATCGCGGAAACCTTCCTGGAAGATGCCGTTCAGTACAACGACGTGCGCGGCATGCTCGGCTACACCGGCACTTACAAGGGCGTGCGTATCTCTGCCCAGGGTTCCGGCATGGGCCAGCCCTCGATGGCGATCTACGCCTACGAGCTTTTCGATAGCTACGACGTTGAGGCGATCGTGCGAGTCGGCACCTGCGGCGCGCTCAGCGAAACCGTTAAGGTACGCGACGTCATCATCGGTATGACCGCTTCCACCGATTCCGCGATGAACCGCGCCCGCTTCGGCGATGTCACCTTCGCGCCCTCGGCCGACTTCGAGCTGCTGCACAACGCCTACAAGGCGGCCCAGGCACAGAACCTGCCCGCCGTGGTCGGTGGCCTCTACAGCTCCGACCAGTTCTACAGCCCGCGTCCGGAAATCGCCAAGGAGCTGGCGAAGTACGGCGTGCTCGGCGTGGAGATGGAGGCGTCGGCCCTCTACACCCTGGCCGCCCAGTTCGGTAAGAAGGCGCTTGCCGTCTGCACCGTTTCCGACCACCTGATCACCGGCGAGGAGACCAGCGCCCAGGAGCGCCAGGAAACCTTCGACGACATGATGGTGATGGCGCTCGATGCCATTGTGGAGATGGATAAGAACCGCGCCTGAGCGTCGGCTTAAAAGCTAAAGCAAACGGCCCGCCCCTCGCGTGAGGGGCGGGCCGCTTGCTTTGCGCCTGTTTCGTTTCGCCGCCGGCGGCGTGCGCGCTACTTGGTGAGGTAGTGCGGGATTACATCGAAGGCGATGTAGAGGGAAACCAGCGATGCGGTCAGCCCACCCATGAACCAGTACGGGTTCGGGAACAGGCCCATCATGTAGAGCCCGGCCAGGAACAGGCCGAAGGTCGGGATGAACAGCGCCAGGCTGGAACCGAGGCTGTTGCCCTCGTCGGTAACTACCGGCTCGCCCTGCTCGTATGCGGCGACCTCGGCGTCGTGAGCGGTGTGAGACATGGGTTCCTCCGTGGAGTGTTTAACGTTTAACCCCCTCATCCTATGGCAAACGCAGGGGCGGGGTGTAACGAACGGGTGGCGTGAGACGCGCGTCCCAGCCGCCGCGGATACGCGAGCGTCGGCCATGGCGTATCAGCGGCACAGTGAGCGCCCGCACGCAGCCGGATCAGCCCTGCGCAACCCGCTTGGCAGCAGCCTGGTTGAGGTCAATGGCTCGCCCCAAAACTACGAGCAGCAGGACAAGGCCGACCGTGAGGCCGATGTGGCCCAGACCGGCGATGCCGGAGAGGGCGGGCAGCGGGTCGTTATTGCCGAGCACCTGCAGGCTGCCGCGCACCGCCATCGCACCGGTGGTGACGGCCAGGCCCGCGTTGTAGAGCCAGAAGAAGGCGTTGAAACCCTTGGCGTTATGCAGGGAGAACACGCCGTCGAGCAGCAGCACGATCAGGAAAAACAGCATGCCGAGCGCGAGGAAGTGGGTGTGCAGGGTGGAGAGCTGGGTTTGGCCGGTGAAGTCCATACTCTTGGTGAACTCGCGGTAGGCGAGCCCGGAGAGGACGCCGAGGACGGTGTAGGTGACAACTGCGTAGTAGATCTTCTTCATGCAAATATTTTTATTACACCGTGTCAGATAAATCTAGGTAGGGGAGGCTCAGCTGACGGGCCACCTGGCCCTACCATCTGGCCCTTCCCCCTCCCTACCCCTGCCACCTGGCCCTTCCCCTTCCCTGCCACCTGGCACTACCCACTCCCTGCCACCCCGGCACGCCCCTGCTCCCTGCTCCCCACTCCCCGGAGCCTCTCACTGCTCTTTACGTTTGGGTGCACTTTTGGTTGCGCCTTACATCTGGGGGCACTTTGTGTGGCTTAAACCCCCTTTTCGCAGCGTTTAGTGCACCTAAACGTGAAGGGGTGGGGATAACAGGCGGTTTGTGCACCCAGACGTAACCACGGTGAATCACCCGGCGCATGAGCGAGTCGGCTTCCGCGGGAGACGTCGTTCACCGGGTCAGCTATCTCATCTAGCCGCCGCGCGCCCGGTCGGGAACAATATCAGCGTGAACGACTCTCCCACACCCGTCCCCGCACCCACCCGGGCGCAGATCTCCCGCTGGCGCGGCTACCTGGCCGACGAAATCGCGGAGGCCAGCATCTATCGCGAGTTCGCGGCCCGCCTGAGCGGCGAAGACCAGGCAATCCTGCTGGCGATAGCGGACGCGGAGAGCCGCCACGAAAACCACTGGCGGCGGCTGCTGGGCGAGCACGCCAGCCCGGAACCTTCCGTTGCCGGGAAGCTGCGCCGCTACCGCCTGCTGCTGCGCCTGTTCGGTCCCCTGTTCGTGCTGGTGCTGCTGCAGCGCGCCGAGGATCGCTCCCCCTATGAGGCCGACGAAAGCGCCACCCGGCAGATGGCGGCAGACGAAAAGATCCACGGCGAAGTGGTGCGCGGCCTGGCCGCGAAGGGGCGTTCGCGCCTTTCCGGAAACTTCCGCGCCGCTGTGTTCGGCATGAACGACGGCCTGGTATCAAACCTTTCGCTCGTGATGGGCATGGCGGGAACCGGCGTGGCCAGCGGCTATCTGCTGGCGTCGGGCCTGGCCGGGCTGCTCGCGGGAGCCTTCTCGATGGCGGCCGGGGAGTACGTCTCGGTGGCGTCCCAGCGGGAACTGCTGGAGGCATCCGCAACCGACCCGCGCGCCTCCCGCGCCGTCGACGATCTGGACCTGAACGAAAACGAACTGACCCTGGTCTACCGGGCGCGCGGCATGTCTGAATCAGAGGCGCAGGCGAAGGCCGACCTGGTGATGGCGGGCCGCGCCATTTTGCATGAGGACGCGGTGCTGGCCGCGCAGGCCACGGAGGAGGTCGGCTCCGGAGCCACCGCCGCACTCAGTTCGTTCCTGTTCTTCGCCTCCGGCGCGTTCCTGCCGGTGGTGCCGTTCCTGTTCGGTATGAGCGGCACGGCGGCGCTGGTGTTCGCGCTTGCCCTGGTGGGTGGCGCGCTCATGCTGACCGGCGCGGTGGTGGGCCTGCTTTCGGGCGCTCCCCCGCTCGCACGGGCGCTGCGCCAGCTCGCGATCGGCATAGCGGCTGCCGGGGCCACCTATTGCCTGGGGCTGCTGTTCGGCACCGCCATCGGCTGATCCGCCGGATAGGCGACAAGCACCCAGCAGGAACCCTTTAGGCGGGAGCCGCCGCTACCTCGCGCCGCCCCCAGCCGCGCTTCACGCGCAGGCCACCGATGCCCCAGCAGATCAGGTAGATCAGGAACGAAACGCTGGTCACGTAGGGGCTGATCGGCATGCCGGGGCCGAGGGAAAGAACGATGCCTCCCACGGCGGAAACCACCGCAAAAAGCACCGACAGACCGATCTGCATGATGGGCCGGGCGCTCACCCGCGCGGCGGCAGCTGCGGGGGTGATCAGCAGGCTCATCACCAGCAGGGCACCCACCAGCTGCACGGCCATCGCCGAGACCAGGCCCAGCACGACCATGAAGAGCAGGCTGAGGGCGCGCGTCGGCACCCCGTGCACGCGGGCGGAGACGGGATCAACCGCCGCGTACCACATGGGTTTACCGAGGATCAGGGTCATCACGATGACGCCCACGGTGATCGCGGCCAGCACGCCCACGTCCTGCGTATCCACGGAGACGATCTGCCCGGTGAGCAGGCTGAACTTGTTTGAGGTACGCCCGCGATAGAGAGCCAAAAACAGCATGCCGACGCCGAGGCCGAAGGGCAAAAAGATGCCTATGACGGAGTTTCTTTGCCTGGCGCGCACCCCCATGGCCGACAGCAGCACGGCGGCCGCCACGGAGCCGAGGATACTTCCGGCCGAAACGGACCAGCCGAGGAACAACGCGATACCGGCCCCGGCGAACGAGAGTTCGCTAATGCCATGCACGGCGAAGCTGAGGTCGCGCGCCAGCACCATCGGGCCGATCATGCCCGCCGCGACGCCGAGCAGCGCTCCCGCGAGCAGGCTGGAGCTGACGACGGGCAGCAGCCGCGAAACGTCGTTGAAGTTGATGATCTGGTGCAGTATCTCTAACAGGGTCACTGCCGCTCCTTGTCGCTGTCGCGGCTTAGCCCCGCATCCGGCGCTGGCGCGCCCGGGATTTCGCAGGGGTCCTCGAACGGGTGGGCGTGCGAATCGTGTTCGTCGTGACGCAGGCCGTCATCGGTCAGCACCAGCAGCGCGCCCGCGTGCCGAATGACCTCAACCTTCTGACCGTACAGATCGCTGAGCACGTCGGAGCGCATGACCTCATCTACCGTGCCGATGCGGGCGGCGCCGCGCGCCACGTACACCACGCGGTCCACGTAGGGCAGCACGGGGGTTAGTTCGTGGGAAACGAAAAGTACGCCGGTGCCGTTCCTCGCGCGCTTACCGACCACCCGGCTGAGCACGCTCTGATGGCCGACGTCGAGGCTGGCGAGCGGTTCGTCGCACAGCAGCAGATCGGGATCTCCGGCGAGCGCCTGCGCCATTCTGAGTCGCTGCATTTCCCCGCCCGAAAGCATGGTGATGGGGGCGTCGGCGTAGCCGAGGGCGCCAACCTCCGCGAGGGCGGCGTAAACCTTTTCGCGCTTTTCCCGGCGGCGCGCGGGGCTGAGGGTCAGCCCGTAGCGTGCGCCGTCTACCCCCAGGCCCACCAGGTCGCGGCCGCGCAGCGGCGCGGGCGGGGCTTCCTGACGGGCCTGGGGAACGTAACCGATCCGGGTGCCCGGCGTAATCGTGACGCTGCCCGACTTGAGCGCTACCTCCCCGAGGAGGGCGCGCAGAATCGTGGTTTTACCGGCCCCGTTGGGGCCGAGGACGGCCACGAACTCCCCGCGTTGCAGGGACAGGTTGAGGTTTTGCCACAGGTCACGGGAGCCGTAACCGCAGCGTGCGTCGGCGAAAGACGCCAGGGCGGTGTTCACTAGGCGGCAGCCGCGTCCGTGATCTGCTTAACCGCGCCCTCCAGGAATGCCTGGTAGGTGGTTACCCCCTCGGGGAAGGTCTCGTAAACCTTCGCCACGGGCACTTTCTTTTCGGTGGCGGCCTTGAGCAGGGTGTCGGAGGTCCTGTCTTCCGTCTGCGCGTTGAGAACCAGGATCTTTACCTTGCCGTCGTTGATCAGGGTGACGGCCTGCTGCGCTACCGCAGCGGAAACACCGGCTTCGGTCTCGGACTGTTCCACGAATTCTTCCGGGGTGACGTCCTCGATACCGAGGTCTTCGAGCAGGTAGCCGACCACAGGCTCGGTGGCGAGCGCGGTCAGGCCCTTGTGTTCGTCGGCAAACTTCTTCATGTTTGCGCGCACCGATGTCAGGGAGCCGACGAACGCTTCGGCGTTCTGCTCGTATTCGGCCTTGTGGTCGGGGGCCTGGTCGGAAAGCGCCTTAGCGATGTCGCGGGCCACCTTTTCCACGGTGTCGACGTCGTAGAAAACGTGTTCGTTGAACTCTTCTTCGCCCGGTTTCTTGAGGCCGGAGACGGTCACGGCGTCGATCCGCACGGCGGAATCGGAGGCCATCTTCAGTACCCAGTCGTCGTAGCCGCCGCCGTTGAGCAGCACGATGCTGGCTTCCTTGGCGTCCGCCAGTTGGCGGGCAGACGGCTCGTAGTCGTGCGGGTCCTGGTCGGGGCGTTCGATAGCGGAGGTCACCTTGGCGTATTCGCCACCGACGGCCTGCGCGACAGATCCCCAAACGATGGTGGAAGCAAAAACGCCGGGCAGTTTCGCGTTCGCCGCGCCCTGCTTTTCTTCCTGCTTATCCATGGCGGGCTTACCGCTTGCTGCGGGCTTCTTTTCTTCCTTGCCGGAGCAGGCGCTCAGCAGTCCGGCGGCACCCAGGCCGAGTGCGCCAAGCGCGAAGGTGCGGCGGGTGAAGTTGGGGGTAGGCGAAGTCATCGTCTCACTCCTGTGATCGTATGCGGCAGCGGCCTGATGGTCGCCCTCTGTCTACCCGCAATCCTAATCAATAATCGTTCTCGAACTGGGGTTTTGTTCGCTAAACCGGTGAGCTGGCTCACGCCCACTATCTGTTTGCGTGAGCCAGCTCTCCGCTACTCACTTTCCGCGAATACCTCCGGGGACGGGCAGGAGCAGGCCAGGTTCCTATCGCCGTAGGCGTTATCGACGCGCCGCACCGGCGGCCAGTACTTGCCGCGCACCGCGCCCTCTCCCGCTGGGTAAACGGCCTCTTCCCTGGTGTAAGGGTGCGACCACTCTCCCGCAACCGCGCAGCGCGCGGTGTGCGGGGCATTAACCAGCGGGTTATCGTCCACCGGCCATTCGCCCGCCGCGACCTTTTCAGCTTCGTCGGCAATAGCCAGCATGGCGTCGCAGAAACGATCCAGCTCCGCGAGGTCCTCCGATTCGGTCGGCTCCACCATCAGGGTGCCCGCGACGGGGAACGACATGGTGGGAGCGTGGAAGCCGTAGTCGATCAGGCGCTTGGCCACATCATCCACGCTGATATGGGTGCGTTTCCTCCATTCGCGCAGGTCCACGATGCATTCGTGCGCCACCAGCGAGTTCGCGCCCCGGTAGAGGATCTCGAAACGCTCCGAGAGCCGGTGCGCCACGTAGTTCGCCGCCAGCACGGCCGACGCGGTGGCATAACGCAGCCCGTCGGCCCCCATCATGCGCACGTACATCCACGGGATGGGTAGCACCGACGCGGAACCGTAGGCGGCCTGTGCCACCGGCGCCCCGCCGTGCACTACTTCCCCGCCGCCCGCGAGCGGGTGGGTGGCGTCTGTCGCCGCCGGATGCCCGGGCAGGTAGGGGGCCAGGTGCGCCTTCGCCGCCACCGGGCCGACGCCGGGGCCGCCACCGCCGTGCGGGATGCAGAAGGTCTTGTGCAGGTTCAGGTGGGAGACGTCGCCGCCGAACTCGCCGGGGCGCGCCACCTCTAGCAGCGCGTTCAGGTTCGCGCCGTCCACGTAAACCTGGCCGCCCGCAGCGTGCACCAGCTCGCAGACCTCGCGCACCCGTTCCTCGTAAACCCCGTGGGTGGAGGGGTAGGTAATCATGATCGCGGCCAGTTCGCTGCCGTGCTTTTCCAGCTTGGCGCGCAGATCGTCCACGTCGATGTTGCCCTGTGCGTCAGAGGCGACGACCACCACCCGCAGCCCGGCCAACACGGCGGAGGCCGCGTTGGTGCCGTGGGCGCTGGCGGGCACCAGGCAGACGTCACGCTGTTTATCGCCGCGTTCGCGGTGGTAGGCGCGGATCGCCAGCAGGCCCGCGTATTCTCCCTGGCTGCCGGCGTTCGGCTGCAGGGAGACGGTGTCGTAGCCGGTGACGTCGGCCAGCCAGGATTCGAGCTGACGGGTCAGCTCTCTGTATCCGGCGGCGTCCTCGGCGGGCGCGAGCGGGTGCAGGCCGGAGAATTCCGGCCAGGTGAGGGCGTTCATTTCCACCGCGGCGTTCAGCTTCATGGTGCAGGAACCGAGCGGAATCATGCCGCGATCCAGCGCGAAGTCCATGTCGCTGAGGCGGCGCAGGTAGCGCATCATCGCGGTTTCGCTGCGGTAGCTGTTGAACACCGGGTGGGTGAGGAAATCGCTTTCGCGGCTAAGTTCGTCCGCCCAGGCCAGGTAGGTTTCCGGGGCCTGTTCGGTATCGCTCAGGGCGTCTACCTCTCCCAGGGAGACGATGAGTTCCGCGAGCTCGCGCACCTCGGCCTCCGTGACGGTCTCGTCCAGGGAGATGCCCACCTCGTCGTCGCTCACGCGCAGCAGCAGATAGCCCGCGTCGGCGGCAACTGCCACCAGTTCGTCTGCGCGGCCCGGCACGCTCACGCGCAGGGTGTCGAAGAAGTTTGCGTGCAGCGGCTCGCAACCGCCCAGGCGCAGCAGTTCGGCCAGCAGCACGGTGCGTTCCGCAACGCCGCGCGCGATGCCGCGCAGGCCCTCGGGGCCGTGGTAAACCGCGTACATCGAAGCCACCACGGCGAGCAGCACCTGCGCGGTGCAAATGTTGCTGGTCGCCTTGTCGCGGCGAATGTGCTGCTCCCTGGTTTGCAGCGCCAGGCGCAGGGCGTCACGCCCCTCCGCGTCGCGGGAGACGCCGACCAGGCGGCCGGGGATCTGGCGTTCCAGGCCGGAGCGTACCGACATGTATCCGGCGTGAGGGCCGCCGTAGCCGAGCGGCACCCCGAAACGCTGGGTAGAGCCAACCGCGATGTCGGCACCCAGTTCGCCGGGAGCCCGCAGCAGGGTGAGCGCCAGCAGATCGGCGGCAACCACTGCCTGCGCCCCCGCCTCGTGGGCTGCGGCGATGACCGGTGCCGGGTCCCAGATGCGGCCCGACGCCGCCGGGTACTGCACCAGCACGCTGAACGCGCCAGCGTCCAGTTCGCGGCTCAGGGTCTCGGGGTCGCTGAGGTCGGCGCTTACCAGTTCGATCCCGACCGCCTCGGCGCGCGCCCGCATGACGGCCTCGGTGGCGGAGAAAACATCGCTATCGAGCAGGAAACGGGCCGACTTGTTACCGCGCGCCGCGCGCCGCGCCAACAGCATCGCCTCGGCCGCCGCCGTGGCCTCGTCCAGCAGGGACGAGTTCGCCACGGGAAGGGCCGTCAGATCGGAAACCATCGTCTGGAAGTTCAGCAGCGCCTCCAGCCTGCCCTGCGAAATTTCGGGCTGGTAGGGAGTGTAGGCCGTGTACCAGGCGGGATTTTCGATCACGTTACGCACGATCACGTGCGGCGTGCGGGTCCCGTAATAGCCCTGCCCGAGCAGGGGGCGGCGCAGCCGGTTTTTCCCGGCGAGCGCGCGTAGCTCTGCGAGCGCGGCGTCCTCCCCCACCGGCTGCGGCAGGAGCGAGGGCGCGTCGGCATCGAGCAGGATACTTCCCGGAACGGCCTTTTCCAGCAGTTCATCCAGGCTGCGCAGGCCGAGGGCGGCCAGCATCTGTTCCTGCTCGGCGGGGCGCGGGCCGACGTGGCGGCTTAGGAACTTTTCTTCGCGGCTAGCCATATTTCACTCACCGATCAGCGCGCGGTAATCATCAACGCTAAGCAGTTCCGCGGGCAGTTCGCCGCAGGCCACCTTCACGAGCCAGGCGGCACCGAACGGATCCTCGTTCACCATTTCGGGGCTGTCCACGACTTCCTGGTTTACCTCGATTACCTCACCGCTGACGGGGCTGAGCAGGTCAGAAACGCTCTTGGTCGATTCGACCTCGCCCATTACCTCACCCGCCGTGACGGTATCGCCGACGGCGGGGAGTTCGACGTAAACGACGTCCCCGAGCTGCTGCGCGGCAAAAGCGGTGACGCCGACGGTGGTCACTTCGCCGTCGGTGACGGCCCATTCGTGATCGGTGGAATAACGGTAGTCCGCAACCAGTTCGTGCATTTTTTGCTCCTTGAATAACGTTTGTGCTGTTTGCTGTCTGCGCTGCTTGCTGTCTTAAGCGCGAGAGTAGAAGGGCAGCGCCACAACGGTGGCCGCCAGCGCCTTCCCGCGCACGTCGATTGCCAGTTCGGTGCCCTCCTGCGCGTGCTGCGCAGTCACGTAGGCCATGGCGATGGGGTAGCCGAGGGTCGGGGAAAGCGCGCCCGACGTTACCTCTCCGATGGTTTCGCCCTGCGGGGTTTGTACCGCATACCCGGCGCGACCGGCGCGGCGACCGTCCGCCCGCAGGCCGACCAGCACCGGCAGCCCGGCAGTATCGGCGCTTTCCAGCGCGGCGCGGCCGACGAAATCACCCTTGGTCTTGTAGTTGACCACCCGGCCCAGCCCGGCCTGCGCCGGTAGGGTTTGCGTGCTCAGTTCGTGCCCGTAAAGGGGCATGCCCGCTTCCAGGCGCAGCGTGTCACGGCAGGCCAGGCCGCAGGGGACGAGGGTTTCGCCGCCGTGTTCCGTGAGCAGCTGCCACAGGTTTTCTGCGAGGGCGACGGGCACGTAAAGCTCGAAGCCGTCCTCCCCCGTGTAGCCGGTGCGCGCGAGCAGCAGCGGCGCATCCGCATAGGTTCCGGCCAGGAAACGGTAGTAGCCGAGGGCCGAGATATCTGCCGCCGTGAGATCGCTGCCCGCAGCCGCGAGCGCGCGGGTCACAATGTCTTCGCTGTCCGGTCCCTGCACGGCGATAAGCGCGGTCTGCGCGGATTCGTCGCTCACCGTAACGGCGAAGCCTGCGGCGCGTTCGCGCAGGGTGGCGAAGTCGGTATCGGCGTTGGAGGCGTTGGCCACCACCAGATAGTCGTCCTCGGCCAGGCGGTAAACGATCAGATCGTCGATTACCCCGCCCTCCGGGGTGAGCAGCAGCGTGTATTTGGCGCGCCCGTTCGGCATTTTCGAGATGGCCCCGGCGAGCGCGTAATCGAGGGCCTGCCCGGCCTCGCTACCGCGCACGCGAATCTCTCCCATGTGGCTGAGGTCGAAGATTCCGGCACGTTCCCTGACGGCGCGGTGTTCCTCCAGATCGGAGGTGTAACGCACGGGCATCTGCCAGCCCGCGAAATCTGTGAAGCTTGCTCCGAGCTGCGCGTGTAACTGCGCGAGCGGGGTTTCTTTAGCGGGCCCTGCAGCGGCGTCCACCATGGCGTCTCCGTTCCGGCTAGCTGCCCCACCATCGGGGCCGGGTGTGAACTGGCTCCTACTCTAGCGCGGGTTTGGGTGTGTGAATGACAACTCCGCTTTTATCGCTCCCGCGGCGAGGCAAAACCCGAGGAAAACCTGACAAACCCGGTAAAGACACAGGGAATCGGGCGCGCTAGGCTACCGGTTGTGGCACGCGAGGGAACTAGTGAATGGCCCGTTGTGGTGGAAACCGATCGCCTCAGGATTAGACCTCCTACGGAACGCGACCGGGAAACCAATATTCGGCTCCATACCGACCCGCACACCCGCCTCTACATGGGGGGTGCGTTGGAGCATGCCTCGCTGCAGGCGCTAAAGCTTTCTCCGCTCGGGCTGACCTGGGGACAGTGGATCATCTGCGATAAGCAGAGCGACGAAATGCTCGGCTCCCTCACCCTCAGCTATGACCGGGGCGAACTGGAACTGAGCTACGCGCTGCTGCCCGAAAATGAGGGGCGCGGTTACGCGGCGGAGGCGTGCCAGCACATGCTGGCCTGGGCGGCGCGCGAGCTCGAGGACGAACTCATCATCGCCATCACCCAGTCTCACAATAAGCGCAGCGTGCACCTGCTGAAGCGCCTGGGTTTCGAGGTGCGTAAGGGCCTGGAAGAGTTCGGCAAGCAGCAGTTCTTAATGGAGCGCCCGCTGCAGCCCTCGGCTCCGCGCACGGCTTCCGCGCAGTCCCCGGAATAGCCCCGACAAAGTCCCGGAGTAATCCCCAAAAGTCTAGGAACGCTGAACAGATGACACAGCAAACAGTTCTTTTACGCGACGGCACCTCCCTACCGCTGGTCGGCCTCGGCACCTACGGCCTGCGCGGCGATGCGGGCGCGCGGGAGGTAGCGGCGGCCCTGAGCGAAGGGTATCGCCTGCTCGATACCGCCGCGCAGTACGGCAACGAGGCCGCGGTGGGCGAGGGCATACGCCGAAGCGGCCTGCCCAGGGAACAGGTGCTTGTCACCACCAAGGTGGCGGGCGGGGACCAGGGGCGCGGCGCCACCACGCGGGGCGTGCAGGAATCGCTGCGCAGGCTCGCGCTCGATTACGTGGACATTCTGCTCATTCACTGGCCGAACCCGTCTCGCGGGCTGTTCGTGGAAACCTGGCTGGAAATGCTGCGCCTGCGTGAGGAAGGCCTGGTGCGTAGCGTCGGCACCTCAAATTTCCGGCCCGAGCAGCTCGCGCTGCTGCACGCCGAGAGCGGGGAATGGCCGCAGCTAAACCAGATCCAGCTCTCCCCCGTGCTACCACGCAGCGAGGCGGTGGCGTTCCACCGCGAGCACGGCATCGTGACGCAGGCCTGGGGGCCGCTCGGTGGGCGCGAGGGCCTGCCGGGGCAGATTCCCCTGGAAAAGGTGGCCCGCAGGCACGGCGTCACCCCGTCCCAGGTGGCGCTGCGCTGGTCGATCGAGCAAAACATCGTGGTTATCCCGAAGTCGTCCTCCGCCGAGCGCCGCAAACAGAACCTGGATCTGTGGAGCTTTAGCCTGAGCGACGCCGACCGCAGCGATCTCGCGGCGCTGGCCCTGGGCGAGGAGCACGCCTGGGACTCGCGCAGCCACGAAGAATGGTGAGCGCTTAGCCGACGAAAACGAGCGCGCTCAGCGGGGGCAGCCGCCATTCACGCACTCCGGAAACCGGTTGCGCGGGGCGCAGTTCCCGGTAGCGCGGGTCCGCGCCGCCGCGCAGGGAGCTGCAAAGCATGGCCGACGCGGGGAGTTGCAGGGGCGTCTCCCGAGCGGAAACGTTGCAGGTCAGGTAGGCATCGGCCTCGCCGCGCGCGCTATCTGCCGCTATCCGCATCACCAGCAGCTCCGGCGGGGTTTGCAGGAAGCTGACCCTGGCCAGTACCTTTTCTGCGCTGCCGAGCCTGAGCTGCGGCACCTCCCGCAGCGTGCGCAGCACATCGAGCGCACAGTCACGGGCATGACGCACCTGTTCCGGGGTGGGCCGCAGTTCTTCCCGCGCTAGCAGCGGCGCCATGTAGTGCCAGCGTTCCTCGTTGTCCCAGGCGGGCGGCAGGCCGTGCCCGAAACCGTTATCCGCCCCGGTCACGTCGTAACGGTTGAACCAGTCCCCCGAATCGTAGGAGTTGCGGTCAAGCGATTTGGAGCGCAAAAGCTCCGCCCCGGCGTGCCAGAGCGATGCGGCCTGCCCCCAGGTGGCAAGCGCCAGACAGAGGGTGTTCAGGCGGATCCTGTCGGCCATTTCCGCCCCGGCGGGCAGTTTCAAGGTGAGCGCGTCCCAGAGGGTTTCGTTATCGTGCGCGTCCACGTAGTTCACGGTGTCGCAGATATGGCGGGCGTAGCCGCAGGGCTGGCCGTTGTAGTCGATTTCGCGGGCGGGCACGTCTTTGCCGCCGTACGGCACCCGTACCTCGGCCAGGTTTCCGGCCAGGCCCGCCGCGATCCAGGCCCGCAGGAGAGCAGCGTCTTTTTCTCCCGTGCCGCGCGCGGGATGCGAAAAAGCGCCGCTACCGTAGCCCTGGATAGTCGGGTCGGCGTCGCTCGGGCCTCCTCCGCGCACGCCATCGCGCAGGCGGTCGGAGAAGGTCGCGATGCCGCTCCCGGCCAGGCCGAACTGGCTGGCCTGCACGAACTGGCGGCCATCGGCCACCTCCCCGAAATTCCAGCCCTCGCCGTAAACGGTCTTTTCCGGCCCCAGATCGGCCACGATCTGCTCTAGCAGCGCGGCGGGCATGTGGCCCATTAGGTCGAACCGGAAGCCGTCCACCCGGTAGGCGTCGGCCCAGAGGCGGCAGATATAGCGCACCAGGTGCGCGGCCATCGCGCGTTCCGTGGCGGTGTTGTTCATGCAGGTGGATTGCTCTATGTTTCCGTCTGCGTCGAGCCGGTGGTAGTAGCCGGGCAGCACCCGATCCAGCACCGAATCCGGGTGGTTTCCCGCCGCGAAAGTATGGTTGAAAACGACGTCGCACACCACGCGCAGGCCCGCTCCATGCAGGGCCGCCACCATTTCCCTGGTTTCGCGCACGCGCCGGGCGGCGGCGGGCGGTTCATCCCCCGCACAGTAGG
This sequence comes from Dermabacteraceae bacterium TAE3-ERU5, assembly GCA_019218375.1. Lineage (GTDB taxonomy): Bacteria > Actinomycetota > Actinomycetes > Actinomycetales > Dermabacteraceae > TAE3-ERU5. Next base: position 235,457 of record JAHUUK010000005.1, on the reverse strand, counting down.
CACCGCAAGGCACGGCCCAGTGGCGCGGGTCGTATCCCCAGTTGAAGGCGTCGCTATCGCGCACCCGCGCGATGGCGTCCTGTTGCGCACGGGAATCGGGTGCGTGCGCGGCCAGCGCCTTCTGACTTACGTGCAGGGGCGCGGGCGGAATGCTCGCGATGTCGTAGCCGGGCAGCAGGTGCACGGTGTTCATGCCCGCTTCTGCCAGTTCCCGCAGGTGGCGCATGCCGTTACTGTCAGTTTCCGCAAAGGCCAGGTAGCTGCCGCGCAGGTCTGCGGGCACGCTTTCGTCGTCGCGCGAAAAGTCGCGGATGTGCAGTTCGTAGGCGGTCATGGCCGACGTATCGCGCAGCTTTGGCGCCCGGTGGCTGCGCCATCCGGCGGGCGCTAAATCGGGGTCCGCGAGGTCGAGCGCCACCGACCAGCGCGAGTCCGCGCTGAGGCCGACGCTGTAAGGATCGCTCACCTCAACCGTTTCTACCTCGCCGCTCACGTACGACTGCCGCACGATGCGGAATCGGTAGGCGTCCCCGGTAAGCAGCGGCTGCGAAAGATAGCTGCCGTCTGCCTCGCGGCGCATCTCCTGCACGCGCGGCTTGGCGCTGCCAAGCTCCGCCTCCGGCAGCGTCAGCAGGCTGACCGCGCGGGCCGTCGGCGCCCAAAGGCGCACGCGCATACCGCCCGCTTCGCGCACGGGCCCGTAGCTGTGGGTCGGCGCGGCGGGATAGAGCGCGTCCAGCAGCGGCCCGATCTGCAGCGCCTCGTCACCTACGCGCAGGGGTCCGGTGCGCACCAGTTCCGCCGCGGGGGCCGACACGGCATAGGCCCTGTAAGCGGCCAGGTGCGGGTGGCGGGCGGCGACTTCAGCGGGCAGGTCGCCCAGCGGGGTCAGCGGGTAGCTTGCTTCGGGAGCCTCCAGGCTCGCGGGGGCGGGAAGGTCTGCGGGAAGCGCTATCAGGTCTGGCAGCAGCCAGATTGCGCGGGCTGTTACAGGCACCCAAAAAGCCTATATCCAGAGGGCAGGATCCGTACATTCCGCCACCCGATCTGCGGGTAAGCGATTAGCGGCGGGAATACCGATGGCGGTGGCACCGGCGGGGACATCCTTCACTACGACGGCGTTGGCCCCGATCTTTGCGTGGCAACCGACGTTGATGGGGCCGAGTACGCGCGCGCCCGCCCCGATCACCACGCCGTCCCCGACGGTGGGGTGCCGCTTCACGTGCTTCAGGCTGCGCCCGCCCAGGGTAACGCCGTGATAGAGCATGACGTCGTCACCAACCTCGGCGGTTTCACCGATCACGACACCCATGCCGTGATCAATGAAGAACCTGCGGCCAATCCGCGCCCCGGGGTGTATCTCAATCCCGGTCAGCGCACGGGTGAGCTGCGAAAGACAGCGCGCCAAAAACTTACCCGGAAAACGTGCCTGCCAGAGGCGGTGATTGAGCCTGTGCATCCAGATCGCGTGCAGCCCCGGATAGGTCAGCACGATCTCCGCGAACGAGCGCGCCGCCGGATCGTGGCGGCGCGCGTTCGCAACATCTTCGCGCAGGTGGCGCAGGATTTTAAGCAATAGGTCAGTCCATGTATTCGGCGTAAAGCTCGGTGGATAGGTAGCGTTCCCCGAACGAAGGAATAATAACCACGATGGTCTTGTCTTTCATCTCGGGGCGGCGGCCGACGGCGATTGCGGCCTCCAGGGCCGCCCCGGAGGAAATGCCCACCAGCAGCCCCTCGGTGCGCGCGGTGATGCGGGCGCGCTCCATGGCGTCGGCTCCCGCGACGGGGATTACCTCGTCATAAATCTCGGTATCCAGCACCTCGGGAACGAAGTTCGCGCCGATGCCCTGAATCTTGTGCGGGCCGGGCTCGCCGCCGCTGAGGATCGGGGATTCGGCCGGTTCCACGGCTACCACGTGCAGCTGCGGCTTGCGTTCCTTGAGCGCGTTGCCCACGCCGGTGATGGTGCCGCCGGTGCCGATGCCCGCCACCAGCACGTCCACCTGACCTTCGGTGTCGTTCCAGATCTCCTGCGCGGTGGTGACCCGATGGATGGCCTGGTTAGCCTGGTTTGCGAACTGGCTCATCTTGACCGCGCCGGTGGTTTCGGCGATCTCGTTCGCCTTTTCCACCGCGCCGCGCATGCCCTTGGCGGCCTCGGTGAGCACCAGTTCCGCGCCGAACGCGCGCAGCAGCGCCCGCCGTTCCTTGGACATAGATTCGGGCATGGTCAGGGTGACCTTGTAGCCGCGCGAGGTGCCGACCATGGCCAGCGCGATACCGGTGTTGCCGCTCGTGCCTTCCACGATCGCGCCACCGGGCTTGAGCTGCCCCGACTTCTCGGCGGCATCGATCATGGCCACCGCAATGCGGTCTTTAACGGAGTTGGCGGGGTTGTAGAACTCAAGTTTGGCTACGACGTTTGCGACCACGTCTGCGGGCAGGTGGTTCAGGCGCACCAGCGGGGTACGGCCGACCAGTTCACTGACGTTGTTGTAAATGACCATGACGTGTCTCCATTCTTTAAAGTGCCTACCAGCCAACCCTGCCAAAGGTTTACTTTTGGGCTTGCTAAGTTCTTCTTTAGACTAAGTGGTTTCGCCGCCCCATTCCAGCCAGCGCCTCCCCTCCTGTGGCTAATTTCGCAGCCAGCTAAAGGTGGGCAATGAAAGGGCGGCCCCGGCAAAAGCCGGGGCCGCCCCAAAGCTAAAACCTGCGTTTAGTAGACCATTCCCATGTGTTCGCGCACGGCCGCGAGGGTACGGTTCGCCTCTTCGTTGGCGCGCTCGTTGCCTGCCCGCAGCACCTGCAGCAGGTAATCGGGGTTGCTTTCCAGTTCCGCGCGGCGGGCGCGGATCGGCGCCAGGTGCGCGTTCAGCGCGTCGGCACACAGCAGCTTGAGGGTGCCCGCGCCCTTGTCGCCGATCTCCTCCGCGATGCTTTCGGGGGTGCGATCCAGGCACTCGGCGGCGATGGTGAGCAGGTTGGCCACCTCGGGGCGGTTCTCGGGATCGTAGGTGATGTTGCGATCCGAATCGGTCTTGGCCCGCTTGATCTGCTTGGCCGTTTCCGCCTCGGTCATGCGCAGCATGACGGTGTTGTTGCGGGACTTGCTCATCTTGTCGCCGTCCAGCCCCAGGATCACCGGGGTGCGGGCGAGCAGCGCGTCGGGCTCCGGGAAGTACTTTTCGCCGCCCGCGTAGCGCTCGTTGAAGCGGCGCGCGATCAGGCGGGTCTGCTCGATGTGCGGGAGCTGATCCTTGCCGACGGGAACCAGGTTGCCGTGGCAGAACAGAATGTCGGCCGCCTGATGCACCGGATAGGTGAGCAGCAGCCCGCCCAGCGCGGTCTTGCCCGCCGCCTGCATTTCCGCCTTCACCGTGGGGTTGCGCTCCAGTTCGGGGGCGCTCACCAGCGAGAGGAACGGCAGCATGAGCTGGTTCAGGGCGGGCACGGCGGAGTGCGTGAAGATGGTGGTCTTTTCCGGATCCAGGCCCGCGGCCAGGTAGTCGGTAAGCAGCTGCAGCACGTTACCGCGCACGTCACCGAGCACCTCACGGTCGGTAATCACCTGGTAGTCGGCCACGATCACCCAGGTATCAACCCCGAGGTTTTGCAACCTCACGCGGTTTTTTAGGGTGCCGAAGTAGTGCCCGATGTGTAGCGAGCCGGTGGGCCTATCCCCCGTGAGAACACGGAACTGGCCCGGGTTTTCGGAAAGGGCCTGCTCGATCTTCTGGCTGCGCTTCAGCGCCTGTGCGTAACTATCCTGGGAAATCTCGTGGTTCACGGCACAAGACTACCGGGTAGCCGCCGGGCGCGGAGTGAAATATTAAACAGACAAAGGCAAGGCTCCCCTAATCGCAATACCCTACCTTTGTCGCCCCACGGTCCCCGGCACGGCCCCGGACCCTACGACCGCCTAGTCATCACCTACCGGCCTGGGGCGGCGGAAACCCAACTATTTTTCAAGCAAGGAAATTCAAAGATGCGCCGCCGTACGCTACTTTTCTCCGCCCCCGCCCTCGCACTTGGTCTTGCCGCCTGCGGTAACGATAAGAAATCCGAGAAGCAGGCTGATACCTCCGCCAAGCAGTCCGCAGAAAACGCCGGTTCCGGCGAAGGTTTCACCCTCACCGACATCGCCGGCCGCGAGGTCAAGTTCGCCAAGCAGCCGACCCGCATCGTGCTCGGCGAATCCCGTCACGTTTACTCTCTGCTGTTCCTGAACAAGGAAAATCCGACCGAAAACATCGTGGCCTGGGGCCAGGATCTGCAGCGCGCCGCCGGCGACATCTACTCCAAGCTGCTTGAGGTACATCCCGAGGTGAAGGACATCCCCACCATCGGTTCCGTGCACAAGGGCGATCTGACCGTCGAATCCCTGCTCAGCTTCAAGCCGGACGCAATCCTGTTCACCCTTGACGCCTACCGCGCGGGTGAAAAGAACGGTTTGGTCGAAAAGATGGACGCGGCCAAGCTGCCCTACGTCGTAACCGATTTCCGTCAGGATCCGGTGAAGAACACCCTCAAGAGCGTGGATCTGATCGCCGCCGTTTGCAACCGCCGCGATCAGGCCAAGGAATTCGCCGCCTACTACAAGCAGGCCGTGGATCCGATTCTGGAGGCCGCGAAGAAGGTTGAAAAGAAGCCGACCACCTTCCTCTGGCGCGCTCCGGGCCTGGCCCCCGCCTGCGCTACCTTCTCCAAGGCAAACCTGGGTCTGGTAGTCACCGAGACCGGCGGCGACAACATTGCCGATCCGCTGCTTGAGGGCGATAACGGCGTGCTCACCCCGGAGCAGATCATCGCCTCCAACCCGACCAACATCATCGCCACCGGCGGCGAATGGGGCTCGCTCAAGATCAACGAAAAGGCCCAGACCAGCTACGTGCACCTGGGTTACGCGGCAAGCCCCGAATCGGCAAAGAAGAGCCTGGAAGACCTCCAGAAGCAGCCCGGTTTCGACAAGCTGAAGGCATTCACCGAGCGCAACGTGTTCGGCGTTTACCACCAGTTCTACGATGCGCCGTTCAACTTCGTAGCCTTCCAGGCGTTCGCCAAGTGGCAGCACCCGGAAGTTTTCAAGGATGTTGATCCGAGCAAGAACTGGGAGGACTTCAACGATAAGTACCTCCCCTGGAAGGCCTCTGGCGTCTTCGTCACCGGCATCCGCTAATGCCCGCGGCGGAGCCTTCCGCTACCGCTAAGCCGCAGGCCAGTGACGCCCACGGGGCATACCTGGCCTATCGGCGCCGCACCACGGTCAGGGTGGGCATCCTGCTCGCCCTGGCCGCGGTGGTCGCGGTAGTTTTCGTTTACTCGCTTACCGTCGGGCCGATTCCATTCACTTTCTCAGAGGTTCTGCACGCCCTGTTTAACCCGGGCGAAGATTCCCAGCTAGCCACGGTTGTCAACGATCTGCGCCTGCCGCCCGCCCTGATCGCGGTGCTGGTTGGCGCTGCGCTTTCCCTGGCGGGAATGCAGATGCAAACAATCCTGAATAACCCTCTGGCGGAACCTTTCACCCTCGGCATTTCCGCGGCCGCCGCGCTGGGTGCCTCCGTCATGATCGTGACCGGCATCGCGCTACCCGTGATTCCGCATTTCACGCTGCCGGTGGCGGCCACGGTCGCGGCACTGGCAGCCTCCGGCACCATCGCAGCGGTGGCGCGCATGCGCAGCGTCACCAAGGAAACCGTCGTGCTGCTCGGCATAGCGTTGGTATTTACCTGCCAGGCGCTGCTCGCGCTCATGCAGTATCGCGCCACCACGGAAAGCCTGCAGCAGATCGTTTTCTGGTCCATGGGCTCAACCATGCGCGGCACCTGGCCCGCCGTGTACACGGTGGGGCTGGCGCTGCTGGTGGCCACTCCCCTGTTTTGGATTAACGGTTGGCGGCTGACCGCGATCACCCTCGGGGATTCTCGCGCCGCCGCGATGGGCGTGAACATTTCCGCCGTGCGTTCTTGGACGCTGATCGGCGTCTCGGTTCTCGCCGCGCTGTCGGTCGCGTTCGTCGGCATCATCGGTTTCATCGGCCTGGTCGGCCCGCACATCGCCCGTTCCCTGGTGGGCGAGGATCAGCGTTTCTTGATCCCCGCCTCCCTGCTGACGGGCGCGGCGCTGCTGAGCGGGGCGCACGTTGCCAGCCAGCTGCTGGTTCCCGGCGTGGCGCTGCCCGTGGGAATCGTGACCGCGCTGGTTGGTGTACCCGTGTTCCTCAGCATCCTGTTGCAGCGTCACCGGAGCGCTCTGAAGGGGGCGGCATGACACTCAAGGTTGATTCGCTTTCCTTCAGTTACGGCCGACGCCTCGTGCTTGATGAGCTATCGCTGGAGTTCGCGGGAGGCCAGTTGGTGGGATTGCTCGGGCCGAACGGCTCGGGCAAATCCACCCTGGTTACCTGCCTGGCGCAGCTGCGCAAGCACAATGGCCGGGTCAGTTATCGCGGGGCGCACGGCAAGGCGCTGCTGGAACAGCTCGGTTACATGCCGCAGGGCTTGCCGGGAGACGCCTCCCTGACGGCGCTCGAATCCGTGCTTGCGGCGTCGCGGCGGGGCATGTCCTGGCACACCGGCAGGGCCGACGTGGAGCGGGCCTGGCACGTGCTGCGCGACCTCGGCGTGGGGCATCTGGCCGACCGCTTGCTGGGGCACCTTTCGGGTGGGCAGCGGCAGATGGTGGCGCTCGCCCAAACCCTGGTGCGGGACCCTAACCTGATGCTGCTCGACGAGCCGACGAGCGCGCTGGACCTGCACCACCAGGTATCGGTGCTTTCGCGGGTGCGCCAGATCTGCCATGCGGACGATAAGAAGCTGGCCGTGGTGGCCCTGCACGACCTAAACCTGGCGGCGCGTTTTTGCGACCGCATTGCCGTGCTTTCGGGCGGCAGGTTGATCGCACAGGGCACTCCGCACGAGGTTCTGGTGCCGGACGTGCTGCACGAAACCTACGGCGTGCGCACCCGGATTGTGCCCGACGGCGACTACGTGATGGTCGCACCCGAGCCTAGTTAGCCACTTACGGAGCGCGGTTTCCCCGCTCCGCGCGCTTAACAGGCGGGCGGGGCGGTGGAGCCGCGCACTACGAGTTCGGGCCTCACCAGAATGTCGGCGCGCGGTGCGCGCCGGTCCTCGCTGTCGGTAGCGATTACCGCGTTCACCGCCGCGCGCGCAATCACCGGCACGGGCTGCCTGATGGTGGTCAGCGCGGGTGAGGTGTAGCGGCCGAACGCGATGTCGTCGAAGCCGACCACGGAAATGTCGTTCGGCACGCTCAGCCCCATGCTGGCCGCCCCCTCGATGACCCCGAGGGCCATCACGTCGCTGCCGCAGAGGATGCCGGTGCAGCCGCGCCGCACCAGCTCCAGGGCCGCCTGGAAGCCGCCCTCGTGGCTGAAGTCCGTGAAAGCAATCTGCTTGGCAACGGTATTCCCGCGCTCTATGAGTTCGTTAAACGCACGGGTTTTTTCCCGCACCGGGTAGGTGTGTTCGTCCCCCACCGCCAGGCCGACGCTGCGATGCCCGAGCGCGGCAAGGTGCTCTACGGCGGCGGAAACAGCATAGGTTTCATCCACGGAAATAAAGGTTCCCGAAAGGTTTTCACGGCGTCCGTTGATGTACGCCAGGCGCACGCCGCGCTCCAGCAGCAGGCGGTAGTGATCCACGGGGGAAAGCGCGTTTGCGTGATGCCCCGAAAGCACGATCAGCCCGCAGGCACCCGCGGCCACCAGGCTTTCCAACGCATCCCGTTCGCGCTCCACGCTAAAGGCGCGCGCCACGATCATGCTGCTCATCCCCCGCGCCGCCAGTTCGTCATCGATGGCGCTAATCATCTGCGGGAATATCGGATTCGTAAGATCGGGGGCCAGAATGCCCACGATGTCCTCGCCGTGGGCATAAACGGACGAGGTGTCCCTGCCGAGGCGCGCCGCAACGCTTACTACGAGCCTGCGCGTTTCCTCCGTAACGCCCGGTTTGCCATTAAGCACACGGGACACGGTGGCTTCACTGACCGCCGCTTCGCGCGCAATGTCGGCCAACCGGACCTTCATCTTGGGACCTCCTCTTCGAACCCACAACCGGTCTTAATAAAACGAAATCTACCAGCAAAACTTGCAGACTTCGATAAAACTTTGCGCATTCTTGCGCAAGGGACCATTCCTGTCTTACAGTCAAAAACAGCGGGGCTGCAACGGCGCCCCTGCATTCCCTCGACAAAGGAGAACTACGGTGCTGATCCGTCGTAAGACCTTCCTGTCCATGGCCGCCGCTTCCGGTGCCGCCCTCACTCTCGCCGCCTGCGGTGAAGAGAAGAAGGCAGAGACCAAGGGCGATGCCAAGCCTGCGGAAGGCAAGCAGGACGATAAAGAGGCAAGCCCCGTCCGTGACGCTAACGCGGACCTCGTCATTTGGGCCGACGAGAAGAAGGCAGCTTCCCTGAAGGAACCCGCCGCTAAGTGGGGCGAGAAGAACGGTGTCAAGGTTGCCGTGCAGACCGTTGCGGTAGACCTGCAGCCGAACTTCATCACCGCTAACCAGGCCGGTAACGGCCCGGACATTCTGGTTGCTGCCCACGACTGGATCGGCAACCTGGTGCGCAACGGCGCGATTTCGCCCGTGCAGCTCCCGGCCGACGCAGCCACCAAGAACGCTCCCATCGGCATTTCCGCCGTCACCTACGAAAACCAGACCTACGGTGTTCCCTACGCCGTTGAGACCCTGGCTCTCTACGTGAACAAGGACCTGACCGAGAACGAGGCCCCCAAGAGCATCGAAGAGATGATCGAGGCCGCAAAGAAGGGCAAGGGCGGCAAGGTCGCAGAGAACGTCCTCTCCCTGCCCGTCGGCGAAAAGGGCGACGCCTACCACATGGAGCCCCTCTACACCTCCGCTGGTGGCTACCTGTTCGGCGAGAAGAACGGCGTGCTCGACCCCAAGGACGTCGGCGTGGGCAAGGAAGGCTCCATCAACGCTGGCGAGAAGATGTCGCAGCTTGGCAAGGAGGGTGTCCTCAAGACCTCCATCACCGGCGACAACTCGATCGCGCTGTTCGCTGACGGCAAGTCCGCTTACCTCGTCTCCGGCCCCTGGGCCCTGGCCGACGTCAAGAAGGCCGGCATCAACTACGCGGTAGTGGAAATCCCCGGCTTCGCGGGCATGCAGAAGGCCGTGCCGTTCGCTGGCGTCAACGCTTTCTACGTTGCCAGCAAGGGCAAGAACGCAGGCTTCGCCAGCCAGTTCGTGAACGACGTCGCCTCCTCCCCGGAGATCGCAGAGGCCATGTTCCCGGTGAACGAGCTGCCCCCGGTGAACCTGGAGCTGCAGCAGAAGTTGGCCGCTAACCACCCGGAGATCGTCCAGTTCGCGAAGCTGGCCGAGAACGCCTCCCCGATGCCCGCGATCCCCGCCATGGCGGAGATCTGGGGCCCGCTGGGACAGGCCGAATCCAACATCGTTGGCGGCGCGGACCCGAAGTCCACCATGGAGTCCGCAGGCAAGGAAATCTCCTCCAAGATCAAGTGATCTAACGGGTGGGGGCGTGTCGCAAGCGGCACGCCCCCACCACCATCCGTTCTTCCGTGAAAGGCAACGCCGCCATGTCAGCCCAGCAGCAATCCGCGCAGCGCGAACGCTCGACTACGCTCACCGGCATCCTCGTCAAGGTCATCCTCCTAGGCACGGTACTCGCGAGCGCGCTCTACATCCTTCCCGTCCTCTTCGCTCTCAAGCTGTGGACCTGGGTGGCAATCGTCATCGCCACCACGGTTGCTATCTTCGTGCTTTACTCCACGAAGCGTTTCATTCCCGGCAAGTACCTTTTCCCCGGCACCGCCCTGCTGGTGATCTTCCTGATCTCGCCGATCCTGCTGACCGTCACCTACTCGTTCACCAACTTCGGTGACGGTTCGCGCGGCACCAAGGAGCAGGCGATCACCGCCATCACCGGCAACTCGGTGCAGCAGGCGGCGGATTCCCCGCGCTACAACCTGACGGTGGCCACCAAGGGCAGCACCGAGGCGGGACCTTTCGTGTTCTACCTGGTGGATCCGAAGACCGAGCAGCTCTTCCGCGGCGAGGTGGGAGAAAAGCTGGAGCCGATCACGGCCAGCACCGTGAAGGTGGAAAACAACCGCATCGTCGAGGTCGATAAGGGCGAAAAGATCCTTACCCCGCGCGAGGTAAACAGCATCTACCAGACCCTGCAAAACGATGCGTCGGTCGAGGTAAACGAGAACACCGCGATCCGCCCGCTCGGCACCAACCAGGCTTTCGCCGGTACTAAGTCGCTGGTTTACGACAAGGACACCGACAGCATCAAGAACCTCACTAACGGCGAGGTATACACGGTCGGCAAGATCGACGGCCAGGAATACTTCGTGAAGGCCGACGGTTCCCGCGCTTTCGCCCAGTCCTGGCTGCAGAACGTCGGCTTCGATAACTACAAGCGTCTGTTCACGAACTCCGCTATCGGCGGCCAGTTCCTGAAGGCCTTCGCCTGGACCCTGGTGTTCGCCTTCGGCTCGGTGTTCCTGACCTTCGTGCTGGGCCTGTTCCTGGCGCTGGTGCTGAACGACGAACGCATCAAGGGGCGTCGCCTCTACCGTTCCTTCCTGCTGCTGCCCTACGCGGTGCCGGGCTTCATCGCCCTGCTGGTCTGGTCCAGCTTCTACAACCGCGACTTCGGCCTGATCAACCAGGTAACCCACCTAAACATCAACTGGCTGGGCGATCCGACCTGGGCGAAGGTGGCCGTGCTGCTGACGAACCTGTGGATGGGCTTCCCCTACATGTTCATCGTCTGCACCGGCGCGCTTCAGTCGATCCCGAACGACGTGCGTGAGGCCGCCCGCATTGACGGTGCCTCGCGGTTCCAGACCACGGTTAAGGTAATCACCCCGCTGCTGCTGGTTTCGGTGGCTCCCCTGCTGGTGGCTTCCTTCGCGTTCAACTTCAACAACTTCAACGCGATCAAGCTGCTCACCGACGGCGGCCCGTTCCCGCCCGGAGAATACGTGCGCGGCGGCACCGACATTCTGATCTCGATGATCTACCGCATCGCGTTCGGTGGTTCCGGTCAGGACTTCGGCTTCGCGGCCGCTGTTTCCGTGGCCCTGTTCGTCCTGACGGGCGTGCTGGCCGCCATGCAGTTCCGTTTGACCAAGACCCTCGAAGACGTTAACTAGGAAGGACCGGACCCATGTCGAATCAAACTTCCACCGGTCCCGTGACCACGAAGGAACTGAAGCCTTTCACCGCTCACTGGTTCAAGGAGGTCGGCTGGCGGCACATCGTCGGCATCCTGGCGCTGATTTTCGCGGCGTTCCCGATTCTCTACGTCATTTCCGCCTCGCTGAACCCGCTCGGCAGCGTCTCCACGACCTCGCTGATCCCGAAGCAGATTTCGTTCGATAACTACACGGAACTGCTGTCGGGCAAGCGCGGCCCGTTCCTGCGCTGGTATCTGAACACCGTCATCGTCTGCACCGTGGTCGCCGTGATCCAGGTGTTTACCTCGCTGCTGGCTGCCTACGCGTTCAGCCGTTTCCGCTTCAAGGGCCGCCGCGGCGGCATGCTCGCCCTGCTGCTGATCATGATGTTCCCCGCGATCCTGTCCATGATCGCCATCTACATCATGATTTCCCAGATCGGCGAGGCGGTGCCCGCCGTCGGCCTGAACACCCTCACCGGCTACGTGCTGGTACTGCTGGGCGGTTCGCTCGGCCAGGTGTGGCTCATCAAGGGCTTCTTCGACACCGTGCCGAAGGAGCTGGACGAAGCCGCCACCCTGGACGGCTGCACCCACTGGCAGACCTTCTACATCATCCTGCTGCCGGCCATGAAGCCGATCATCGCCACCACGCTGCTGCTTTCTTTCGTGGGCGTGATCAGCGAGTTCCTGCTCGGCTCCCTGCTGCTGAAGGATGACAACCTGAAAACCCTGGCGATCGGCCTGTACGGCCTGCTTTCCGGCGATAAGTCCAACAACCTGGGCGTATTCGCCGCGGGTGCCGTGATGACCATGGTTCCCGTGATTGCACTCTTCCAGTACCTGCAGCGTTACATCGTCGGTGGTTCCACCGCCGGTGCCGTGAAGGGCTGAGGACGCCGCATTTGCTACAGCGGCGCCCCCGGCCGGTTCGGGGGCGCCGCCGTTTTATTGACCGCAAGCAAAACTCAATCGATACCGAAAGGTGTTTGCTGTAATGACTGCCCCCTGGTGGCGTGACGCCGTTGTCTATCAGGTCTACCCCCGCTCGTTCGCTGACGCGAACGGTGACGGCATGGGAGATCTAAAGGGAATCACTTCTCGCCTGGACCACTTGGAAAAGCTCGGGGTGGACGCGATCTGGCTGTCCCCGTTCTTCACCTCCCCGCAAAACGACGGTGGCTACGACGTGGCCGACTACTGCGACGTCGATCCCCGCTTCGGCACGCTGGCCGACTTCGACGAAATGCTGGCCCGCGCCAAGGAACGCAACATCCGGGTCATCATCGACCTGGTACCGAACCACAGCTCTTCGGCTCACCCGCTGTTCCAAAAGGCGCTCGCGGCCGCCCCCGGCTCCCCCGAACGGGAAATGTACATGTTCCGCGAGGGCAAGGGAGAAAACGGGGAACTGCCGCCGAACAACTGGCAGTCAATCTTCCACGGTGACGCCTGGACCAGGGTGAAGGAGGCCGACGGCAGCGACGGGCAGTGGTATCTGCACCTGTTCGATACCAGCCAGCCCGACTGGAACTGGGAAAATCCGAAGGTGCGCGAAATGTTCCGCGGCATTCTGCGTTTCTGGCTGGATCGTGGCGTGGCCGGTATGCGTATCGACGTCGCGCACGGCATGGTTAAGGAAGAGGGCCTGCCCGATACCGAGGTAAACACGAAGGGTCTGGTTGCCCTAGATTCCGACAAGCTGCCGCCCTATTTCGACCAGGACGGCGTGCACGAGATTTACCGTGACTGGCGCAAGATCATCAACGAATACCCCGGCGATCGGGTGCTGGTCGCGGAATGCTGCGCCCCCCGCCACCGGATGCCGCTCTACATCCGCCCGGACGAGCTGCACCAGGCATTCAACTTCTCGTTCCTGCTGGCCCGCTGGGACAAGACCCTGCTGCATGATGCGATCGAAAAGCCGATGGCGCTTTCGCGCGAGGTAGAGGGATCCAACACCTGGGTGCTTTCCAACCACGACGTGATCCGCCACGCGACCCGTTACGGTTACGCCCCCGATTACAAGTTTGGCGAGGGCCTTTCGCGCGACGAACCGGCCCCCGACCGCGAGCTGGGTTTGCGCCGCGCCCGCGCAGTCAGCCTGACCATGCTTTCGCTGCCCGGCTCCGCCTACCTTTACCAGGGTGAGGAACTGGGCCTGGAAGAGGTGGCCGACATTCCCGACGAACTGCGCGAAGACCCCGCGCACAAGCGCGGTGGCGTACCCGGCCGTGACGGCTGCCGCGTCCCCATGGCCTGGCAGCATGACGCCCCGGCCTACGGGTTCAGCGAAACCGGTAAGTCCTGGCTACCGCAGCCCGCCAGCTACGGTGAACGTGCTGCCGACAAGCAGGTTGATGTCCCCGGTTCGACTTTCGAAATGTATCGCGCCGCGATCCGGCTGCGCCGCGAGCTCAAGCTGGGCGAACAGGAGCTGACCTGGATTGAAAGCGGGGACGAGGCACTGGCGTTCCGCCTCGGGGAAACGGCCGTGGTGTTGAACCTTTCCGAGCAGCCGCTTGACCTAGCGACCCTGGGGCTCGGCGGGATGCGCGAACTGCTCGTCTCCTACCCGGATGAGCACGCGGCAGGCATGTTGCCCGCTAACTGCGCCGCCTGGCTCACACCGGCAGGTTAAGGGACGGCCCCCGCCGTTTTGGCGGGGGCCTTTCTGGTAGGTTTGGTGACGATTACCCGGCTTTTGCCGTGGCTTTGCGCGTAGAAAGGACCCGTATACGCATGTGCGGTTTCGCAGGTTTTGTTGACCCCTCCATCGGCGATAAACGCCCCGTTATCGAGGCCATGGCCACGGAGATCATCCACCGCGGCCCGGACTCGGACGGTTATTTCATCGATGATGACGTGGCGCTCGGTTTCCGCCGCCTTTCCATCATCGACCTCAGCCACGGCCACCAGCCGATTGTGAGCGACGACGGCACCCGGGTGATCTGCTTTAACGGCGAAATCTATAACTACCGTGAACTGCGCGAAGAACTAATCGCGGCGGGCCACGAGTTCCGTACCGGTTCCGATACCGAAGTTATTCTGCGCGGTTACGAAACCTGGGGCGAGGGCGTGCTGCAGCGTCTGCGCGGCATGTTCGCTTTCGTCATTTGGAACACCGAAACCCGCACCCTGTTCGGTGCCCGCGATCCGTTCGGCATTAAGCCGTTCTACTACCAGCACAACGGCGACAAACTGATCTTCGGTTCCGAGGTGAAGGCGTTCCTGCCGCAGCCGAACTTCGTGAAGGAAGTAAACACCGACGTCCTGCCCGACTACCTTTCGTTCGAGTACATTCCGAGCAACGAAACCCTGTTCAAGGGCGTCAAGAAGCTGCTGGGCGGCGAATGCTTCACCTTCAACGGCAGCGAAATGCGAGTCAGCCGCTACCATTCGCTGCGTTTCAGCCCGGACGAAACGAAGGACCTCGCGCACTGGACCCGCGAGATCCAGAACGTGGTGGAGGACTCGGTAGAGGCCCACCAGGTGGCCGACGTCGAGGTGGGCTGCTTCCTATCTTCCGGCATCGACAGCTCCTACATCACCAAGGAGATGACGAAGACCGGCAACAAGATCAAGGCGTTTTCCGTCGGCTATGCCGAACAGAAGTACAGCGAGCTTTCCTACGCCCGCGATTTTGCGCAGAAGATCGGTGCCGAGTTCCACGAGCGCGAGATCGGCGCGGACGAAACGTTCAACGCCGTGCCGCGCATCCAGTACCTGATGGACGAGCCGTTGCCGAACCCGTCGGCCCTGCCCCTGTTCTTCCTCACCGAGGAGGCCGCGAAGCAGGTCAAGGTAGTGGTTTCCGGCGAGGGCGCCGACGAACTGTTCGGCGGTTACAACCAGTACCGCGAACCGATCGATTACGCCCCCTATCAGAAGGTTCCGGCGCCTATCCGCAAGGCCGTGGCGGCGGTCGCGAAGAAGCTGCCCGATTTCCGTGGCAAGCGCTTCCTGCTGCGTAACGCGCAGCCGCTGCCGGAGCGGTTCTTCCGCAACAACTACGTGTTCTCCCCCACCGAACGCGAGCAGGTGCTGGCTAAGCCGATCGCGGCCCCCAGCAGCGCCGAGCGCGTGCGACCCCTGTTTGACGAGGTGGCGGACATGGACGATGTGACGCAGATGCAGCACGTCGATATCCACACCTGGATGCTTTACGACATTCTGCAGAAGGCCGACAAGATGTCGATGGCGCATTCCCTGGAGCTGCGCGTGCCGTTCCTGGACCTGCGCGTGTTCGATGTGGCCCGCAAGATCCCCTCGCGTTTCCGCGTCACCAAGGAAAACACCAAGATCGCGCTGCGCCGCACCGCGCTGGCGGAGATTCCGGAGCGTACCGCGAACAAGAAGAAACTGGGCTTCCCGGTGCCGCTGAACGACTGGCTGCGCCAGGAGCCGTACTTCAGCACGGTGCGCGATCTGTTCGCGAGTGATACGGCCGCCGAGTTCTTCAACCGCGAGCACATCCTGAACATGCTTGAGATTCACCGCAGCGGCGTGGACGGCTACATGAAGCGGATCTGGTCGATCTACTGCTTCCTGGTGTGGCACGACGAGTTCTTCGTTAAGCGCTAAAACCAGCCGCAGCTTTCGCCGCCAGCACCTACCCGCAGGAGTTTTACAGTGACAGGCACCGACGCCCCCTTCGACGTTGTGTTTATCGGTTCCGGGCTGGGCATTTACGCCCTCACCCGGGCCTTCCACGAGCGCTACGGCATCGTTAGCACCGTGGTGGCCATCGCCGCCCCGGAACCGTTCGCCCGCTCCATCACCTGCACCGTGAAGGACGTCCCGGCTGGTGCCGACGACGCCGCCTGGCTGTCGGCCCTGACGGAGGTCGCCGGGCAACGCCCGGCCGGACGCAAGGCGCTGCTGCTGTGCAACACGGACGGCGATATCGAGTTCATCGCCCGCAACCGCGAGGTGCTCGATCAGCACTACGAGATCCGCATCCCCACCCTGGAGTCGGTGCAGGAGCTGTCGGACAAGGCCGAGTTTGCGCGGCTGTGCCGGGAGCTGGAGATCGACACGCCCCGCACGGAGATCCTGGACTTCCGCGACGGCTCCCTGCCCGCCGTGGACGGCCTGGACCTGCCCTATCCGGTGGTGGCGAAGCCCGCGGTGAGCACCCCGCACGTGAACATCCGCATGGCTGGGAAGAAGAAGGTCTACTTCATCTCCTCCGCCGACGAGCTGGCTGACCTGGCCTCCCGCCTGCACGGCGCTGGCTTCCGCGACCGTTTCGTGGTGCAGGAGCTGATCCCGGGCGACGACACCACGATGCGTTCCGTGACCGCCTACCGTGATTCGCACGGCGAGGTGACGCTGCTGGCCAGCGCCGCCGTGCTGCTGGAGGAGCACACCCCGGACGCGCTGGGCCGCCCGGCCGCGATGATCTCCACGACGTTCCCGGACACGCTGGAGCAGGCGCGCCGCATCCTGGACGCGACCGACTACGTCGGCTTCGCGAACTTTGATGTCAAAGAGGACCCGCGCACGGGCAAGCAGCACTTCTTCGAGGTGAACCCGCGCATCGGCCGTAACAGCTACTACGTGACCGGGGCGGGCGCGAACGTCGCCGAGTTCGTGGCCGACGATGCGATCTACGGTCGCCGCCGCGAGCCGGTGGTAGGCATCGACGAGGTGCTGTACACGATCGTGCCGAAGCCCCTGCTGATGCGCTACGTGCTGGACCCCCAGAAGCGCAAGTGGGTTAAGCGGGTGGCGCGCAAGCGCACCGTGAACCCGTGGCTGTACCGCAAGGAAGGCGCGTGGATGCAGTTCCACGGCCTGGCGAAGGCCGCAAACCACGTGCGCAAGTTCCTGAAGCACTACCCGAAGCCGACCGAGACCGGCTTCTAGGAGGCGCGCGAAAAGGCCCGGCGGAAAGCACCTAACCCACATTGCAAACGTGGCACACGTCTCCTAAACTGTGAGTTGTTAGACACATTTATCCTTAGGAGGTTGCATGAATGAGTTTTCATTCTTCACACCTACGCTAACAGAAGTCTTCACAGCCGCGTTCCTGATAATGGTAATAATAGGCGTTGCCTATCTCGCATACCGCGCATTCTCAAAGAAGAGAGGTCGCAAGAATTCGAACAATTAACCCAGAGACAGTTAACAACCCCGGAAAAATGTAAGTAGGGGGATTGCCGCAGGCATAGATACGTGTCGACCAAAGAAGTGTCACGGACGAACCGAGTACACAAATTGCAGACTATGGGCGTACTACCTAAGTGGAAGCGCTGAGTTTAGGTTTGACGCGAGTTACTATCGAGGAAGGGCGCAAATTGAAAGCGTTTACGGGGGTAGCTGCAATCTGCTAACTAATTGCGACTCTCCGAGGATTGTAAGAGGTAGGTCAACCAGTTCATCTCGGCCAGCGATGGCAGAAATGAAAGTATACAGAACCCCTGTAAAAGGTATTGGCTGGAGTCAGAACCTTACTGTCAAAATGGACAATAAAGGGAAATTTAGGTACGCTCCAGACCAAAGCTACCTATAACAAAAATTCTGGGACTGTTATTACAGTCCCAGAATTTTATGCATAAAGCCGCATTTCTAAAAACCGGGGCGCAGGGGCTTCCCGGCGCGGGCGACGGTGGCGCGCACCAGCGCACTGAGGGAGTCGACCAGGAACGGCAGGCCGCGCGCGGCGCGGGCCAGGTTTTCGGCCCGGTAACCCTCCCGGTCGTAGATCACCGACAGCTCGGTGCAGCCCAGGATCACGGCGTCGGCACCCTGCCCGGAAACGGTGCGCAGGGCCGACAGGAACAGTTCGTTATCTACCGGCCTGCCCGCCTTCACCTGGTCGTAGATCAGCTCGTTCACGGCCGCCTGCGTGGCCGCGTCCGGCACCAGGTGGCCGACCCCCAGGGAGTCGAGCGCGTCCTGGTAAACACCGGCGTTGATGTTGCCCTCGGTCGCGAAGATCGCGACCTTACCGCCCGGCCCCGCCGCCTCGCGGGCGGCCTCGGCGGTCGCGGCGACGATGCTGACCAGCTCGATGCCGACGCCGGACTCGATCGCCTCACTGTAGTGGTGGGCCGTGTTGCAGGGCAGCACCAGGAATTCGGCCCCGGCCTGCTCCAGGAAGCGGGCGTCGGCGGCCAGCACCGGGCCCGGGTCGGCGCTGCCTGCCGGGTTGAGGATGTGCGCGGTGCGGTCCGGCACGCCCGCGTGCTGGGTGACGAGCGCGTTGATATGGCCCTGGTCAGTGTCGCTGTCGGTGGCCCGCACCAGCAGGTCCATGAACAGCGCGGTGGCGGCGGGGCCAACCCCGCCGAGCACTCCGACGAAACCCTCGCCGGGGAAAACCTTACCGTCCATCTCAGGCGTTACCGTGCTCGCCAGCGTCGGGCTGGGGGCGGTAGTAGCGGCGGAACTTCTTAACGTAGTTCGCCATTGCCAGCGCGATGTACGCCCAGCGCTTCGGGCTTTTCTCGACGCCCCGGTAGATGAGCGGGTTCTTCACGTTCTTGCGGGCCGCCGCCAGCTGGCGCTTCGCGTCCGGCAGGGTCGTGTAGTACTTTACCAGCGCCACCGGCACCACGGTGTAGAGCGCCACCTCCTGCTCCTGCAGCAGCGAGTCGCTATCTTCCAGCGTGCCCTCAATCAGCTCTCGCACGTAGTAGGTGACGGGGTTATTGCCGCCTGCGGTGACGTAATAGTTGGAGCGACCCAGGCGCGGGTTCAGCTCGAAGAACTTGGTCTTGCCATCGCGCGGGTCGTACTTCAGGTCGAAGTTCGCATACCCGGTCCAGCCGAGCGCGCTCACCAGCTTCTGCGCCTGCGCCACCACCTCCGGGTTGACGTCGGTGACGATCGCGGCCGGGTTACCGATCGCGCCGGGGCTGTGCTCCTCCAGCAGGGTGCGACCGTAGGAGGCGAAACGTACCCGCGATTTTTCGTCGCAGTAGCAGGTCAGGATACGCATGTTCTGGTCATCGCCGGGAATCATGTCCTGCACGATAATGCTCTCGCGGTAACCTGCCCCGCGAATGGTGGTCAGCAGCTGACGCAACTCGGGCAGCGAGGCTACGGTGTGCACCTTCTGTTTGCCGGGGAAGTCCGCGCGCTTCCATTCAGAAACCTCGGCCGGTTTCGCGATCACGGGGAAGGCGAACGGCACCGACTCCGGCAGCGGCTCGTCGCTACCCAGATCGACCACTACGGTGGCGGGGTGGTCCACCCCGAGATCCTGGCAAAGCCGGGTGAAGTTCTGCTTTTCGGTGCCCGCCCGGAACGTTTCCATATCAACGTAGGGCGCTAGCCAGCGTTC
The DNA here is from genome assembly GCA_019218375.1 of Dermabacteraceae bacterium TAE3-ERU5. Classification (GTDB taxonomy): domain Bacteria; phylum Actinomycetota; class Actinomycetes; order Actinomycetales; family Dermabacteraceae; genus TAE3-ERU5. The sequence continues at coordinate 215,950 of JAHUUK010000005.1, read as the reverse complement.
CGAGAGTCCCTGCCGCGCGCCGATGATCGCCTTCACCGTGGCGTCGGCGGAACCGAGCAGCAGGAACTTGCCGGGGCGGGTATTTTCCAGTTCCCGCAGCACCGGCAGCAGCGCGTCGGCACTGAACGGATCGGGGCAGGAAACGTTTTCGATGATCGCGGAGTCGCTGACGTGCCAGCCCTGCAGTTTGGAGACGACGACGGTTTTTATCCCGTATGCCTCGTGGAACGCGCGGGCCAGGGAGTAGGCGCCGATATCTCCGCCGACTACTACGGGGGTGAAGCGCTCGCGCAACTGCTGGGGGGCTGTAACAGACATAGCCCCTATGTTACCCGCGCGTTACGTTCTCACACGGGTAGCGGGGTGTGGCGCTTACCTAGCGGGGACGCCACACCACCAGCGCCCCGGAGCCGTTCACCGAGCGGCGGGGACGCTGCCCCTGCCGCAGCGCGGTGATCTCGCCCTCCTGGCTGGTAGCGAATACGCGGCGGGTCGGCACGGCCCTGCCCGCCGTTTCCGCGATGTGCGCCTGCGCGGCAGCCAGCTGCGTATTTAGCTGCGCCACCTGGCTTTCCAGTTCCAGGATGCGTTTAATCCCGGCCAGGTTTATGCCCTCTTCCTGCGATAGCTGCTGCACCTGGCGCAGCTGGGCAATGTTGCGCGCAGAGTAACGCCTGCCGCGCCCCGAGGTACGCGAGGGCGAAACTATGCCAAGCCGGTCATAGGTGCGCAGGGTTTGCGGATGCATACCGGCCAGTTCGGCGGCCACGGAGATCACGAACAGGGGTGCGTGTTCGTCTATGCTCACCTGTTTTCTCCTTACATCGATGCGTTACAGCCCGGCGCGCCCGCTGTTTCGGGGGCACGCCGGGCCTGTGATTAGAGCGCTGCCGCTTCGTCCAGGCCCGCGCGCGGGTCCTGTCCGGCGGTCGCCTCGGCGTATGCCGCAAGCGCCTCTCGCGCGGCCTCGTCCAGTTCTTCGGGCACGGCCACCTGGAGCGTCAGCAGAAGATCGCCCTGCCCCTTGGCCGTCTTTAGGCCCTTGCCCTTGAGCCGCATGACCTTGCCCGACTGGCTGCCCGCGGGAACCTTGACGCTCACGTGGGAGCCGTCCAGCAGCGGGATGCGCACGGTCGCGCCTAGCGCCGCCTCGGGGAAAGTGATCGGCACGTTCAGGCAGAGGTTGCCCGCTTCGAGCGACCAGACGGGGTGCTTGGCCACCTTCACCTTGATGATGAGATCGCCCGCGGGAGCACCGCCGCTACCGGGCTTGCCCTTGCCGCGCAGACGAATCTTCTGGCCGTCCTGCACGCCCGCCGGAATGCGCGCCTTGACGGTGCGGGAGCCGACGGTGATACGCAGTTCGCGCCCGTTCACGGCCTCCGCGAAGGACAGGCTGGTGGAGGTGGTGATGTCCTCGCCCGGTTCGGGGCGGGCACCGGGGAACGGTCCGCTGGCCCCGCCGGGGAAGCCTCCGCCGCCCCCGAACATGTCGAAAATGTTGGAGAAGCCGCCTCCGGACTGCTCGAAGCGCATGCCACCGGCGCCCTGGCCGTTGAACATGGCACCGAAGATGTCTTCGAAGCCGGCGCCTCCGCCGCCGGGACCGGAGGCGAAACGCGCGCCGCCCGCGCCCATGGCGCGGATCGCGTCGTACTGCTGGCGCTGTTCGGCGTCTTTCAGCACGGCGTAGGCCTCACCGATGGCCTTGAAACGTTCTTCCGCCTGCGGATCGTCGGGGTGACGGTCCGGGTGTAGCTCCTTGGCTTTCTTGCGGTACGCCTTCTTGATTTCGTCGGCGCTCGCGTCCTTGGCTACTCCGAGGACCGCGTAGAAGTCTTTGTTTAGCCAGTCTTGGCTCGACATAGCGGTTCTCCTCGCTTTTGGTATTTCTGTAAAAGTCTATTTTTGTGTTCGCCCCGCCGGGCTTGTGCACGGCGGGGCGAAACAGGTGTTTAGCGGATCGTCATGAACGATTCGCGGCTACTGCGGGCCTTTCGTGGCCACACGGGCCGGGCGCAGTACGCGCTCCTTCAGCATGTATCCGGCTTGCAGGACGCTGGCCACGGTGGTGGTTTCCGCGTCCTCGTCGCTTTCGTGCATGAGCGCCTCGTGCAGGGTGGGATCGAATTCGTCCCCGACCTCCCCGAAGCGGGTCAGGCCGTGCTTGGCCAGGGTGTCCACGAGCTTGTTGGCCACCGGGTAGAACGCGCTACCCTCAGCCAGCTCGCCGTGGGCACGCCCGCGGTCGATGTCGTCCAGCACGGACACCAGGGAGGTCAGCACGCTGCCGACGGCCTGCTCGGTGCGCAGCTGGGCGGCTGCCTCGATGCGGCGACGCGAGTTCACGTACTCGGCCTGATCGCGGCGGCGCTCCTCCTCCAGTTCGGCCAACTTGGCGCGCAGCTGCGCGACTTCGTCGGCCTCCTGTTCCTCGGCGGGAGCGTCGGAGGCGGCCTCCTGCTTGGCGCGTTCGGCGGCGATCATTTCCTCGGCTTCGCGCTCAAACGAGTCGGTAGGCTCCGCGGCAGCCGCTTCGCCCTGCCCCGCCGGGGCGGACCCGGATTCGCGAACGCTGCCGCTTTCCGGGTCCACCTTGCGCTTGTCGGTGAAGGAGAAGCCGGGCTTCTCCTCCCCCTCGTGGGCGTTTTCGTTGGCGGGCGAGGTCACTTGGTTTCCTCGTCGTCCACGATCTCGGCGTCCACCACGTCATCGTCGTCGGCTGCGGGGGCTTCCTGGCCCTCGGCGGCCTGCTGCGAGTAGATCGCGGTGCCCACCTTCTGCAGCTGCTCGTTCAGCTTGTCGCGAGCGGCCTCCAGTTCCTCGGTGCTGGCCTCGGCGTTCGCAAGAACCTCCTTAGCCTCCTTGATCGCGTCCTCGGCGGTTGCCTTGTCAGCGTCCGGCACCTTGTCGCCGTTGTCCTTGAGCAGCTTCTCGCCCTGGTAGGCCAGCTGTTCGAGGGTGTTGCGGGCGTCGGCGTTCTTGCGGCGCTCCTCGTCCTCTGCGGCGTGGGCCTCGGCGTCCTTGATCATGCGCTCGATGTCCTCTTCGGAGAGGGCGGAGCCGCCGGTGATCTGGATGGACTGCTCGTTGCCGGTGCCGCGGTCCTTAGCGGTGACGTGCACGATGCCGTTCGAGTCGATGTCGAAGGTGACCTCGATCTGCGGGATACCGCGCGGGGCCGGGGCGATGCCGGTCAGCTCGAAGGTGCCGAGCAGCTTGTTGTCGCGGGTGAACTGGCGCTCGCCCTGGAAGACCTGGATGGCGACCGACGGCTGATTGTCGTCAGCGGTCGAGAACACCTCGGAGGTCTTGGTCGGAATCGCGGAGTTGCGTTCGATCAGCTTGGTCATCACGCCGCCCTTGGTTTCGATGCCGAGGGAAAGCGGGGTGACGTCCATCAGCAGCACGTCCTTGCGGTCGCCCTTGATGACGGCGGCCTGCAGGGCGGCGCCGACTGCCACTACCTCGTCCGGGTTTACGCCCTTGTTGGGCTCCTTGCCACCGGTGAGCTGCTTAACTACCTCGGTAACGGCCGGCATACGGGTGGAGCCGCCGACCAGCACAACGTGGTCGATGTCGCTCACCTTGACGCCCGCATCCTTGATGACCTGGTGGAACGGCGCCTTGGTGCGCTCGATCAGGTCGGAGGTCATGGACTCGAACTTGGGACGGCTGAGGGTGAACTCGAGGCTCACGGGGCCTTCCTCGTTCTGCGCGATGAACGGCAGCGAGATGTTGGTGCTGGAAGCGGAGGAGAGTTCCTTCTTGGCCTTCTCCGCCTCTTCGCGCAGGCGCTGCATGGTCATCTTGACGCCGGTGACGTCCACGCCGGACTCGGCCTTGATCTGCTCAACCAGCCAGTCGACGATGCGCTGATCCCAGTCGTCACCGCCCAGTCGGTTGTCACCAGCGGTGGCCTGCACCTGGATGGTGGCGAAGCCGTCCTCGTCCTTGGAGACCTCGAGCAGGGAGACGTCGAAGGTGCCGCCACCCAGGTCGAATACCAGGATGCGCTCGTCTTCCTTACCCTTTTCAAGGCCGTAGGCGAGGGCCGCAGCGGTCGGCTCGTTGATGATGCGCAGCACGTTCAGGCCTGCGATCTGACCGGCGTCCTTGGTGGCCTGACGCTCGGAGTCGTTGAAGTAGGCCGGGACGGTGATAACCGCGTCGGTCACGGTCTCGCCCAGGTATGCCTCGGCGTCGCGCTTGAGCTTGCCGAGGATGCGGGCGGAGATCTCCTGCGGGGTGTACTTCTTGTCGTCCACGGTCATGGTCCAGTCGGTGCCCATGTGACGCTTTACGGACGAGATGGTGCGGTCAACGTTGGTGACCGCCTGGCGCTTTGCTACTTCACCGGCAAGCACCTCGCCAGACTTAGAGAATGCGACCACCGACGGGGTGGTGCGCAGGCCTTCCGCGTTAGCGATAACGGTGGGTTCGCCGCCCTCCAGTACCGCAACGCAGGAGTTGGTGGTTCCGAGGTCAATACCTACTACTCGAGACATATCTATTCGTCCTTTCCGGATCTGACGATCCTCATCCGGGGCCGTGCGGCCACGGGAAGTCTTTACGGCTCCGCTCCGGTTCGTGGCGGCCCCTCTGGCCGTCCGCCCTGAGCGGGCTCGACTCAAGTACACCGAGGAGCCGCCGACCTGTCAACGTGAACCTCACTAAACTTGAGTTCACTAGACTCAACTAATGCCTAGGGGGCTTTATTCCCATCCAGAGCATCTGTGTGCAGCGCCACAATCCGGGGGCTGTATTCTTCGACTAGTAAGTACCCAGAAAGGCGGCTACCGAGCATGTATCCGGCTACCCATCCACCGCTTTCGCGCCTGGTAAACGGCGTGGAGCGGCTGGCCGATCCCGTGCGCCGACCGGTCACCCTCGCCACCCTTAACGGGCCGTTCCTCGCCGCCCACCCAAATTGGGACCCGGCGGGGATAGACCTCTCCCCCGCCGCCCTGGCCGCGCAACACGTAGAGCAAGGGCCGACCGGTAACTGCTGGTTCCTGGCCGCATTTTTGGCGCTCAGCCGCTCCCGCCCACGCGACGCGGCGGCCCTCTTCCGCGAGGCACCGGGGCGGGGCAACCTCCCAGCCTGGGAGGTGCGCCTGCACCTGCCGCTCCCCGGCCCGCGCCACAGGCTGCTCCCCCACACCATCCGCGTTAGCGCCGATGAGCTGCCGCTCAGCGGCGCGCTCACCCGCTATCAAAACGGCGATGGCTCGCTGACTCCCGCCGCTCCCGGCGGGGTAAGCATCGCCGAGGCCGCGCTACTCAAGGCGTTTCGGGGCAGGCCGTCGGCCATCTGGGCCGACACTCCGGCGGGCGGGCTGAGCTTGCTGACGGGGAAACGGGTCAGGGACAGAAAGACTCCCCGCCTGCCGGGCAGCGACGATTTCGCCGCCGCGCTGCGGGCGGGCGCCGCGATCACGGTAATGACTAACCCGATCTTTACGCTGCCCGGCAGCGCGCTCGTGCCCGCGCACGTTTACGCGGTAGAAAAGGCCTCCGGCGACGGCGTCGGCCTGCTTAATCCGCACGGCCCGGCGGCGCGTAGCCGCTACCGCCCCAGCTTCGACCCGCAAACGGCCAGCGGCCGCTGGCACGTCTGGCTCGCGGCGGCGGCCTAGTTAAAGTTCAGCGCCTGCGGGAACATTTCTTCCAGGGCGCGCGCGGTGCTGCGGTAGGTCAGGCCCAGCTCTTCGCGGCTGCGCGAGGTATCGCAGACGAGGCGCTTGCCGACGTTACCGCGCGCGAAGCGGCGATCTACCCCGGCCAGGGGCGCCACCAGGTTAAACAGCCAGGCGGGCAGCGGACCGCGCGGCAGCGGATAATCGTCCCCGTATTTCGCTTGCAAAGCCAGCCCCATCCCGAGCAGGTCGCTATCGCTGCCGGAAACGATGTAGCGCCCGTGCGCCTGCGGATTCTGCGCGGCGGCCAGGTGCGCGGCGGCGACGTCGCGCACGTCCACCAGGCTGAGAGCGAGCTGGGGCGCACCAAAGCGCAGCTTTCCGCTGCCCAGCTCTTTCACGATGCCGAAGCTCTCCGAAGTCGGGTGCGCGGAAAGGGAAGGTCCGATCACCAGCGAGGGGTGAATCGTGACCAGATCCCACCTCTCCTGCTCTCCCGCGATCCGCCAGGCTTCCTGTTCCGCGAGCCGCTTGGAAAGGTAGTAGGGCTGGTAGTCCAGCGTAGCGCTGCCGTTCCAGCGGTCCGGGGTGAGCACGCCGTCCGGCAGTTCTGCGGCTTCCGTGAACATGGCGGCGATGGAGCTGGTGAGCACCACGCGGCGTACGCTCGGGGTTTCGTTTACCGACGCGAGCACGTTGCGGGTGCCCTCCAGCGCCGGGTCCACCAGGTCCTTTTGCGGGTCGGTAATTTTGCTGGTGAACGGGGACGCGGTGTGCATGACCACCTCGCACCCCGCCATTGCTTCCCGGTAGCTGCCGGGGGCCAGCAGGTCGGCCTGGAACAGTCGCAGCGTGCCGGGATGCTGCTCAGCGAGTTTTTGCAGGTGCGCCACCTTGGCGGTGTTTTCCGGGTCGCGCACGGCGGCGTGCACGGTGTAGCCATCCCGGAGCAGGTCGTTTACGATCCAGCTCGCCACGTACCCGGTGGCTCCGGTGACCAGAACGGGGGCGTCGGTGCTCATGCCAGCAAATTCACTCATACCGGTAAGTCTGTCACGCACGCCAGGCGCTTTGCACGCCGGTGACTACCGCGCCGGGGTCCGGGGCCGACATCACCTCCCGTACCATCGCTACCGCCGCTATGCCGGTGGCGCTGAGTTCGCTCACGTCTTCCAACCGGACGTCACCGATGGCGACTAGCGGCAGGCTGCTGGCGGCGACCAGCGGCGGGTATCCGGCCACTCCGAGCGGGGGTCTGCCGGAGTTCTTTGTGGGCGTGGGCCGGTAGGGGCCAGCCCCCAGATAGTCGAGCACGTCGGCATCTGCCTCGGCTGCGCGCACCAGTTCCAGGGTGCCGGTGGTGAGTCCGATCAAAGCCTCTGGGCCGAGCAGCTCGCGGGCGGCGCGGGGTGGCAGATCGTCCTGTCCGACGTGCACACCGTGCACGTGCAGCCCGGCGCGCATGGCCGCGGCCGCCACGTCCACCCGGTCGTCCACCACAACGCGGGTGCGGGGCGATGCCTCCGCCACGGCGCGCGCGATCTGTTCGGTGAGCGCATAGAGCGCGCGGGCCTCCAACTGTTTGGCGCGCACCTGCACCACGTCCGCGCCCGCCTGCGCCGCGCTGCGGGCCGCTGCGACGGTGTCCGGACCGTCGCCTGAGGTAACCAGGTAGCAGTGGCTCACCCACAGCTCAGCGCTATTTTTCCTTGCGCGTACGGTTTCTTTCACGCTTCCTCCCTGGTGATTTCTAGCCGGGCGTTACGGCAAAGGCCGTCGGCATCTAGCGCGTGCAGGGCGTCCAGCAGGTGCGGCACGAAGGTGCCCGGCCCTGCGGCTAGCGCCTGCGCTCGCTCGGCGGCGCGGGTGAACCAGAGGGTGGCCGTGAGCGCCGCCGTGAACGGTTCCGCAACCGCCGCCAGGGCGGCGGTGAGCGCGCCTAGGGAGCAGCCGGTGCCGGTGACGAGCGGCAGCAGTTCGCTGCCGTGCGCCACGCGAGCGGTGCGGGAGCCGTCGGTTATTAAATCCTGTTTGCCAGAAACGGCCACCACCGCCCCGGTAAGTTTTGCCAGACGGCGCGCGGCCGCTGCCGCGTCGGCCACCTCACGGGTGGTATCCGGTCCGCTGCCCCCGCCCGCGCCTCCCGCCAGGGTGATGGTTTCGGAGGCGTTCGCGCGCACCAGCGCGGGGCCGTTTTGCAGCAGCGAAAAGGCCAGCGGGGTGCGTACCGGGGCAGCGCCGATAGCGGCCGGGTCTAGCACCCACGGCAGGCCCTTTTCGCGGGCGGCGGCGATGCACGCCCGCAGGGTTTGCGGCCCGTCCGCCGCCAGCACGCCCAGGTTTACCAGCAGCGCGGCGGCGTGCGGGGTGAGCGCCGGAGCTTCGGCTTCGCTGTGCGTCATCATGGGGCGCGCGCCGCAGGCCAAGAGCACGTTCGCTACCAGCGGCATGGTGGGCGAGGCCGACGGGCAGTGGGTTAGCGGGGCCGCCTGCCTAAGTGCGCTTAGCGCTCGCGCGCATTCGGCGAGCAGGCGCGGGGCCTCTCCCGTTTCGCTCACACCGATTCTCCGCGCCAGCTCGCGTCGGCCACCGCGTCCAGCGGCCGGTCAATTTCGTCCCTGCCCAGCCGGGGCCCGAACGCGGCAGCAACCCCCATCAGCAGCGCCCCCGCGCCGATCACCAGCATGGGGGCGGCGGTGCGGCCCACCGCGGCCTCGATCCAGGGCAGGTAGATCACATACAGGGCGGGGAGCACGATGGAGGTGCTGTAGGCCGCGCCGTATCCGGTGGCGCGGACGGCGCGCGGGAAGCGCTCGTTCAGGTACGCCCCCACCGGCCCGTAGGCGGGCACCGTCAGTACCTGCAGCCCGAGCACGGCCAGCGCCGCCTGCAGCGGCGTGCTTGCCTGTAGCGCGAGCAGCCACATGAGCGGCCCTCCCAGCAGCGCCAGCACGGCCCAGCCGAGGAAGAAACCGCGCCTGCCGGTGAGGGTGGAAAGGTGCCCGGTGACCGACATGGCCAGCGCCTGCCCGATGGAGGCCACCAGCATGATGAGGGATACCGTTTCTCCATCCCAGCCGCCGTCGCTGCGCAGGCGGGAGACGATGAGGATCGCGACCATCTGCGTCATCAGCCACAGCCCGCTCATGAGGGCGAAGGTTAGCCAGAAGGGGCGGCGGAGGCGACCAAAGAAAAGTTCGCGCATGCCGGGGCGCGGTCCGGCGGGTTTTGCCACGGGCTGATCGCTGACGTGCCTGCGGTAGTAGAAAAGCATGGCCAGGGAACCTGCGGCACCGGCCGCGAAGATCACCCGCCACCCCCAGGCGGCGTACTGCTGCGGGCCGAGCCACCAGAGCCCCAGCAGGGTGGCTCCGGCGATGCTGGCCTGCGCCCAGGGTGCCATGGCCATGATCAGGCCCGAGAAAAGCCCGCGCCGATTGGGGCGGGACCATTCCATCGCGAGCGGTATCGCGGCGCTGTATTCGCCCGCCAGGAATACCCCGGCAAGGAATCTCAGCAGCAGGAGCAGCACGGCCGCTGCGGGGCCGGGCGGTAGGAGCGCCATGCCGAGGGTGCACAGGGCGGTGCCCGCGATAGCTATCTGGGTGGTGGCGGTGCGCGAGGTGACGTCGGCTATCCGACCGAAGATGAGGGAACCGACGGGCCTGCCGAGCAGGGTAGCTGCGATAACCCAGGCCGTGAAGGAGGGATCGATCTGCCCCGGTTTATCGCCGTCCCCGATCAGGGTGCTAAGCGCCGGAGCGATAGCCACCACGGGTAGGAAAATATGGATCTGGTCTACGTAGTTTCCCCAGATGCCGCCGCGCACTGCGGAGCGGGCGGAGCGCCCGCCATTTTCAGGCAAAAGCCCTGGTAGGAAGCTAGACGGAGTGGTTTGCGGAGCGTTTTTGCTCGTATCGTCGCGCGTCACGTTTACATATTAGATCTGCCGTCAAGAGGCCCGCGGCGAGCGCGAGCGCTATCCCCGCGAGGATGTCGCTTAGCCAGTGCACCCCCAGGTAAGGGCGGGAAAGCGCTACCGCGCAGGCGAGCGGTAGCAACAGGACGCTTCCGAGCAGGGCCGTGCGGCGCGAGGCGCGCAGGAACAGGAACAGGATTACCAGGCAGCACCAGAAGGTGGTCATGGTGGCGTGCCCGGAAGGGTAGGAAAAAGTTTGTGGCGGTTCTAGCAGCGCCAGTGCGCGCGGCGGGCGGGGGCGCGCAAATATTGCTTTTAGCGAGAACATGAGGGCCGACACGGCGATCATGGCTCCCGCGAAGATGCCCGCGTCCTTTGCGCCGCGAGTTAGTTCCGCATCGAGCATTCCGGCGGCGAACAGTGCGGCGCAGGCCGCTACGGTGAGCCAGGTGAGGGTGGCTGTCTCCCCCACCACGGTGATGGCCAGCAGCAGGGAGTTGCCTGCCGGGGTGCGTTGCTGCGCGAACCAGTCGGCCGCCAGCGAGTCCCAGCCGGATGTGAAGCCTCTCACCTGCAGCAGGGTGAGGACGGCGAAAACCCCTGCGCAGAGCGCACTAACCCGCTTCACGGAGGTTCCTTCGCGGGTATTCCTGATTCTGCGCCATTCGGGAAAAGTACCATGAGGTCATGTCTTCGCCTGAACGCATCGCCATGATTTCCCTGCATACCTCTCCGCTGGCCGAACCGGGCCGGGCGGACGCTGGCGGTATGAACGTGGTGCTCAAGCACACCGCACAGTCCCTGGGAGAGCTGGGGGTAGCGGTGGATATGTTTACGCGCCGCAGCGATGCACACTCCCCCGAGGTTGAGCAGGTGAGCGCTAATGTGCGCCTGATCCGCCTTCCCGGCGGGCCTGCGGCGCCGCTGCCCAAGAGCGAGATGGAGCAGGCCATCGAACCGTTCGGGCGCGCCCTGCAGGAGTTTTACGACGGCCCCGGCGCGGATGCGCTGCCGTCTTTGATTCATTCTCATCACTGGTTTAGCGGCGTGGCGGCGCTGCCCGTGGCGAAGCGGCTGGGTGTGCCGCATGTGCAGTCGTTCCATTCGGTGGCTGCCCCGGCCGAGGAAACCTCGCTGAGCGGCGGGGAGCCTGCGGAGTCTCCGGGCCGCATCGCCGGCGAGCGCCTGTCGGCACGCGAATCGGATCTGGTGGTGGCGGTTTCGGAGGCGGAGCGGCGCACCATTCACGAACGTTACGGCGTGTGTCCGAGCCGCATCCGGGTGGTGCGTCCGGGGGTGGACGTGGAGCTGTTTAGGCCGCTGGCTAAGGGCGAGGCGCGGCCTGCGCAGCCGTATCTGATGTTCGCTGCCCGCCTGCAGCCGTTGAAGGGTCCGGATCTGGCGCTGGAGGTGCTGGCGCGGGTGCGGGAATCGTTCCCTAAGATGCGTCTGGTGCTGGCGGGAGAGGCTTCCGATGATTTTGCCGAGTTCCCGGCCCAGCTACGTGAGCGTGCGGCGGAGCTTGGCCTTACCGACGCGGTGAGCTGGCAAAATGCCTGTTCGCGAGAGCAGCTCGCGGAACTTATGCGCGGCGCGGCGATGTTCTTGGCCCCCAGCTGGTCGGAGACTTTCGGTTTGGTGGCCCTGGAATCGCAGGCCTCGGGCGTTCCCGTGGCGGGCTGGCGCTGCGCGGGCGGCCTGGCGGAGGCGATTGATTCTTCCGGTGCGCTGCTGACCACGCGCGATCCTGACGTGTGGGCGCATGAGATCTGCACCCTGTTGGGGGACCCGGAGCGTTATGCGCAGGCGTGCGTTGCCGCGCGCGAGGCGGCCTGCCGCCACACCTGGGAGCAGTCCGCCGCCCGGTTGAGCGACGTTTACGCTTCGCTTGCCAAGACCGCCCTGCCGGGCGATCCGTGGGCTTACCTGACCAGCAGGCGCAGCGTGATGGTGGTGCACGCACACCCCGATGATGAGGCGCTGGCGACCGCTCCCCTCATTGCCTACCTGGTTTCGCTCGGGATAGAGGTTTCGTTGGTGACCGCCACCAGGGGTGAGCGCGGCGAGGTTGTACCGGGGGCTATCGCTCCCGGCGATGAGCGCCCCCTGGAACAGGTGCGGGCCGACGAACTGGCCGCCTCGGTTAAGGCGCTGGGGATCAGTCAGCAGTACATGCTGGGCGGGGACGACATGATCTTCCGGGATTCCGGTATGCGCTGGATTAGCGACGGCGTGGCCGGGCCCGCGCTGGATGTCACCGAGGATGCCCTCACGGCCAGGGAGCGTTGCCTGGCGGAGGCGGCGCTGGCCGATCTTATCGATAGGGTTTCTCCCGGCGCGGTGCTTTCTTACGACATGGCGGGCACCTACGGGCACCCGGATCATGTGCGCATGCACGAGGTTTCCCGTGCGGCCTGCGCCCAGACGGGGGTGGCCTGTTTCGAGTTCGCCTCGGAAGAAAACTATGTTGCCGACGCCGATGCGCCGCGTGTGCTGCCCGCGCTTCCGGCCGGGGCGCAGCGCTCTTTCGCTTGGCGCGAGCTGCCGGAGACCGCACCGCAGATGCTGCAGGCGCTGGATGCTTACCGTACGCAGCTCACCGTGCTTGAGTCGTTTACCGCCTCCGGCCTGCCCGTGGTGCGGGTGCGTCACGTCGGCGGGCAGGTGCAGGACGTGGTGGGCCGGGCGGGTATTCGCGGCCAGTAACCGCCCTAGTCACGTGTAACACGCCCGGTGTCACGGGCGCTGTCGCTGGTGGCGCTACTTCCCTAGACTGGGGGAATGCGCACCTCAGATAACGCAGCAATGACCGTTTTCGATCCGAGCGAGTTCTCCGCCGTGCTGTTTGACCTGGACGGAGTGCTTACGCCCACCGCCGAGGTCCACATGCGTGCCTGGCGCAGCATGTTTAGCGACTATCTGCGCGAGGCGGGTGTGAGCGAGCCTTACACGGATGAGGACTACTTCGCTTACATCGACGGCAAGCCACGCTACGACGGCGTGCGTTCCCTGCTGGCTTCGCGCGGGCTTTCCCTGCCCGACGGGGAACCGGAGGATTCGCCCGAAACGCTGAGCGTTTGCGGCCTGGGGAATCGTAAAAACGATCTGGTACATCGGTTGCTGGAGGCGGAGGGGGTGACCCCCTACGCGGGTTCCGTGGCTTTCCTGGACAGCCTGGGCCGGGAAACGCCGGTGGCGGTGGTTTCCTCTTCCAAGAACGCGCCGGAGGTGCTGTCGGCCGCGGGTCTGCGTGATCGCTTCACGGTGATCGTGGACGGGCGGGTGGCAGCCGAGCGCGGCCTGCCGGGCAAGCCCGCCCCGGATACTTTCGTTTACGCCGCCGAGCTGCTGGGGGCCGACCCCGCCCGCGCGGTGGTGGTTGAGGACGCAGTTTCCGGCGTGCGCGCGGGCGCTGCCGGGCCTTTTGCCCTGGTTATCGGGGTGGATCGTGGCGTGGGTGGCGAGACTCTGCGCGAGGCGGGGGCCGACCTGGTGGTGAGTGACCTGGGCGAGCTGGTTCCCGCTGCGAACGCTGAGGGCACAGAGGAGGACGCGCGATGAGGTTTGTTACCGGTGATCCCGTAAGCCGCGAGGACCTGCCCCTGGACCCGTGGGCGCTACGCGAAGCGCGACCCCCGCAGTCCGCCGACCTGGGGGTACGCGAAACGGTGTTCGCCCTCGCCAACGGCTACCTGGGTATGCGCGCCACCCCGGAGGAGGGCCGCGACGCGGTAGACCACGGCACCTTCATCAACGGCTTCCACGAAACCTGGGACATCAAGCACGCCGAGGAAGCGTTCGGTTTCGCCCGCACCGGGCAGACGATCGTGAACGTTCCCGACGCGAAGATCATCAAGCTGTACGTGGACGACGAACCGCTGCTGCTTTCCCTCGCGGACATCGACGAATATTCCCGGGTGCTTTCTTTCCGGGACGGCATCTTGCGGCGGGAACTGATCTGGCACACCCCGAGCGGCAACCGGGTGCGCGTGGTCAGCACCCGCATGGTTTCCTTCACTGTGCGCCACCTGGCGCTTTTCACCTTCGAGGTGACGCTGCTGGACGCCGACGCCCCCGTGGTGATCAGCTCCCAGATTCTTAACCGCCAAGACAGCAAGGACGATTTCGCGGACGCGAACTCCCCGCAGACCGGCTTCGATCCGCGCAAGAGCGGCAAGTTCACCGAACGGGTGCTCCTGCCCCGCGCCCACTGGCACTCCCCCCGCCGGATGCTGCTCGGCTGGCGCACCGCCCGCAGCCACATGTCGCTCGCTGTCGGTGCCGACCACGTGCTCACCACCGACTGCGAATTCGAGACGATCACCGACACCACGGAGGACCAGGGCCGCCAGGTGTACCGCATTCGCGGCAAGCAGGGCGAGACCATCACGCTGCAAAAGGCGGTGGCCTACCACAGTTCCCGCTCCGTGCCCGTGCGGGAGCTCTTCGACCGCTGCCGCCGCACCCTGGACCGGGTGCGCGAAGAGGGCTTCGCCCACTACGAACAGACGCAGCGCGAATACCTGGACGATTTCTGGCTGCGCAGCGACATCGAGCTACCCGGTGAGGCGCAGGCGGCTGACCAGCAGGCCATCCGCTGGTGCCTGTTCCAGCTCGCGCAGGCGTCGGCCCGCGCCGACCAGCAGGGCGTGGCCGCGAAGGGGCTGACCGGTTCCGGCTACGAGGGCCACTACTTCTGGGACACCGAAGTGTATGTGGTGCCGTTCTTGACCTTCACCAATCCCGGCTGGGCGCGCAACGCGCTGCGTTTCCGCGTAAACCTGCTCGAGCACGCCCGCGAAAGGGCGCGCGATCTGACCCAGCGCGGCGCGCTATTCCCCTGGCGCACCATCAACGGTGAAGAAGCGTCCGCCTACTACGCGGCGGGCACCGCCCAGTACCACATTGACGCCGACGTGGCCTACGCGTTCACCAAGTACGCCGACGTCACCGGCGATAGGGAATTCATGTTCCGCGACGGCGCGATCGTGCTCGCGGAAACCGCGCGCCTGTGGGCCGACCTCGGTTTCTGGCGGCAAAACGGCGGCGCAGCATTCCACATTCACGGCGTGACCGGCCCCGACGAATACACGACGGTGGTAAACAACAACCTGTTCACCAACGTCATGGCGCGCCACAACCTGCGCCGGGCGGCCGATCTGTTCACGCGCATGCGCGAAGAAGACCCGCAGGCCTACGCCCGTGCCGTAGCCGCCCTGGAACTCGACGAACGCGAGATCGCGGAGTGGGCGCGCTGCGCTGACGGCATGGTGATCCCGTTCGACGAAACCTTCGGCATTCACCCGCAGGACGAACACTTCCTGGAGCGGGAAATCTGGGACCTGACGCAGACCCCGGCAGAAAAACTGCCGCTGCTGCTTAACTTCCACCCGCTGGTCATCTACCGTTTCCAGGTGCTGAAGCAGGCCGACGTGGTGCTGGCGCTGTTCCTGCGCAGCGGCGAGTTCACCGCCGAGGAAAAGCGGGCCGACTTCGAATACTACGACCCGATCACGACCGGCGATTCGACCCTTTCCGCCGTGGTGCAGTCCATCATCGCGGCGGAGGTCGGCCACCAGCAGCTCGCGCTCGAATACTTCCGCGCGGGCCTGTTCGTGGACCTAGCCAACCTGCATAACAACACCTCGGACGGTGTGCACATCGCCTCCGCCGGCGGCGTTTGGAACTGCCTAGTGCACGGCTTCGGCGGCATGCGGGAAAACGACGGCGAAGTCTCGTTCGATCCCCGCCTGCCCGCCGCCTGGCCCGAGCTGCGCTTCCCGCTCACCGTGCACGGTAGCCGCTTCCGGGTGACCCTGCGCCGCGAAGAGATCGTCTTTTCACTCGAAGAGGGCGCCCCCGTGCGGGTCAGCGTGCGCGGTCAAGAAGTGCTGATCGCCGGGCCTGAGGTGCGGGTCGCGCTCGCCGACCAGGGCCCGCTGCTGCACGAGATCCCGCACCGGGTGCCTTCCCTCGGCGATCATCGCGCCGACGGTTCGCTGGTGACGAGCACGGTCCCCGACGTGGACGGCCCGCTCAGTTTCCCGGCCCCCGGCGAAAGCAGCGAGGGCTAATCCCCCGGTGCTGCCCTCGCATTTTCCCGGCCGCCTCTGCGGCGGCGTGCACGCGCTCCCCGCTGGCGGCTGCCTGGAATGGGAGATGGTCGGGGCGGCCCGCGGTGAGACGATACTGCACTTTCACGGCACTCCCGGCGCGGCCGACGGGGTTGGCTTCTTCGCCAGCCAGGCAGCCGCGCTCGGGGTGCGGGTGATCGGTGTATCCCGGCCCGGCTATGGCCGTTCGCTGCCGGGAGACGGCCCTCCGGCCACCCCCGCGCAGGTGGTCGATGCGCTGTTTTCCCTGCTTTCCTGCCTGGGGGTAACGCGCTTTGGGGTTTCCGCCTGGTCTGGGGGCGCGCCCTATGCGCTGGAGCTGCTTTCGTGGCCAGAGGCTCCCCTGCTGGGGGCGTCGCTGGTCGCGCCCGCCGAACACATCCGGGTGCCGCTGCGCCTGGCTCCGCGGGGCTGGCGCAGGCAACTACACAGCACCGCCGGTCACGCCCTGCGCATACCCGGCCTGCGCGGTCTGCTTTCCGCCGCAGCCGCGCTGGGCCACGGCGCGAGCCGCGACGGGGTGCGCGCCCTCATGCGCGGCAACATCGCGGCTTTTCGGCAGGGCCCGGCCGCGTACCTGCGCGAACTAGACCTCATCGAATCCGACGACTGGACCGAGGTTATCTCCCGGATAGGCTTTCCCCGCGTGCATGTTTTTCAGGGCATGCTCGATACCGCGGTCGATCCGTCGGCCTCACTTTCCCTGGCCGAGGTGCTGCCGCAGGGGCAGCTGGTGCGGGTGGAGGATGCCGGTCACACCGATATTCTGGTGCGCTACAGTCGTGAAATCTTGCTTGCCGCCGTGGGAAAATAGGCCGGTTAGCGTCAATACTTTTGGAAAGGTAGTCCATTGCCTACCCGCGAAATCACCATGATCGGCCACAAGGCACTGCACCAGCGCACCAAGAAGGTGCGGGAGGTGACCCCCGAAATCCGGCAGCTGGTGGCGGACATGATCGAAACCAACCGGGCGGCCGACGGCGCCGGGCTGGCCGCTACCCAGGTCGGTTCCCGCTGGCGCCTGTTCGTTTATTCCTGCACCGACGGCAAGGGCCGCCTGCAAGAGGGGCACGTCATTAACCCGGTGCTGGAAAAGGGCCCGACGGTGGCCCTGGAAGAGGACATGTGGGAGGGCTGCCTGTCGGTTCCCGGCGAGGGTTTCCCGACCGCCCGCGCCACCTGGGCCCGCGTTACCGGCACCGACCTGGACGGGAACGAGGTAGTGGTGGAGGACGAGGGCGGTACGCTGGCCCGTTGTCTGCAGCACGAGGTTGATCACCTGGACGGCAAGCTGTACGTGGACCGCCTCACCCCGCAGTACCGCCGCGAAGCGCAGGACGCCGTGACGGCGCGCGGCTGGCGCGCCAAGGGGATCCTTTCCTGGGACCCGGTGACCACCAAGGCGGAAGACGTCTAAATCGCGCCCGGCTGCGACTAACCGCTCACACAGAGGCTAACTGTCAGGCGCAGCCCGCCTGGGTGGCCATATTCTGTGCTCATGCGTGATAACAACTCTTCGCCGTGCTGCGGCGCAGCCGCGCGCCGACGCACAGTTTTGAAGGCGCTCGGCCTGACGGGGGCATGCGCCGCCACCCTCGCGGGCTGCGGCCCGGCCGACGGCGGTTTTTCTGACGAGGTCGCGGCCGGAAAAGACGGCGGCGTGCCCCTCGCGGAAATCGCGGAAAACAGCGCGCGCGTGGTCGCTTTCGGCAAGGAGCGCGTGGTTGTGGTGCGCGGCAGCGGTGACGAGGTGCACGGGCTGTCGGCCTACTGCACCCACCAGGGGTGCGTGGTCGCGGCCAGCGGCGATAACCTGACCTGCCCCTGCCATCATTCGACCTTTGAAACCGCCACCGGCAAGGCCACGGGAGGCCCCGCGAAGGCTCCCCTACCGCCGGTGAAACTGAGCGTGAGTAACGGAGTGGTGCAGCTTGCCTAACCAAGAATCCAGCACACGCCGCCGCGCGGTAGTTTCTTTTGTGCGGCGCGGCTCGCGCCTCACCCGCTCCCGGCAGGACGCCTGGGATCGGCTTAGCGAACGCTACGTGCTGCAAGTCCCTTCCGGGGTGCGGGAGACGGCCGCCCACCCCGATGCGCGCCTAAACCCGGCGGAAATCTTCGGGCGCGAAGCACCCCTGACGGTGGAGATCGGTTCCGGGCTCGGCGAAAACGTGGCGAACGCTGCGGCGCAGCACCCGGAGCGCGACTTCCTGGCTTTCGAGGTTTACCGTCCCGGTATCGCGCAGACCCTGGACCGGCTGGAACGGCTGGGCCTGCCGCCGAACGTGCGGCTGGTAGAGCTGGACGCCCAGCATTCGCTGCCCGTGCTGCTGCCCGCCGGTAGCCTCAGCGAGGTGTGGATCTTCATGCCCGACCCGTGGCATAAGACCCGCCACCATAAGCGCCGCATCGTGCAGCCCGAGTTCGCGAGCGAACTTTCCCGGCTGCTTATCCCCGGCGGCACCCTGCGTTTGTCCACCGACTGGGCGGCCTACGCGGAGCACATGCGCAGCGTCTTGGACAACCATGCCGACTTCCAAAACGCCCACCCCGAGGGGCCCCGCCCCGCGGGCACAGCCGCGGATCCCGTCAGCGAGGAAATGCCCCTCACCGGCTGGGCGCCGCGTTTTTCCGGCCGCGTATTGACCTCGTTTGAACGCAAGGGACGCGAGGCTGGCCGCCTGGTCTGGGATATGACCTATCTACGTAAGACAGTGAGTGACGTATGAGCGATAATCCGCTAGATATTTTCGAAACCAAACAGGTTTCGCCCCCGCCGCCCAAGAAACGTAAGAAGCGCAGCGTGCTGCTGCTCGCTTTCGCCCTCGTTTTCCTGCTCATCGGCGGCGTGGCCGGCCTCTATCTGGTGAACCTGTGGCGCAATTTCGATAGCGGCGTCACCCGCGTGAAGATCGCCAGCGTGGAGGAAGAAAAGCAGCGTCCGGTAAACCTCGGTAAGGGTGAAAACTACCTGCTTCTCGGTTCCGATAAGCGCGACGAGGAAGAGGCCCGCCTTTCCGGCGTCTTCGGGCAGCGTTCCGACGTGATGATGCTGGTGCACGTGAGCGCCGATAAGAAGTCTGCCTATGTGATGTCGTTCCCCCGTGACCTCTACGTGGATATTCCCGGTAAGGGCACCGACCGTATTAACGCGGCCCTGGCCTACGGGGGCGTGCCGCTGACGGTTAAGACCGTGGAGCAGTATGTCGGGGTGCGCATCGACCACGTGGCATTGATCGACTTCCACGGCATCACCGGGATGGTTGATGCGATAGGCGGAGTTGACGTAAACGTGTCTAAAACTATTGAGGCGGCGGGTTACACCTTCACCAAGGGCGTAGACCACATGGATGGCGCCAAGGCCCTGGTATTCGTACGCCAGCGCTACCAGTACGCGGACGGCGATTTTCAGCGCAACCGCAACCAGCGCGAACTGTTGAAGGCGATCCTCGCTAAGACGCTGAAGCCGGAAACGCTCTCCAACCCGGTGGCAATCAACAACCTGGTGTCGGAACTTAGCCCCTACCTGACGGTGGATGATGGGCTGACCACCTCCGCCCTGGTATCGACCATCTTCAGCCTGCGCGACCTACGCAATTCGAGCATCTTCTACCTGAGCGTTCCGCACGGTGAGCCGATGGTGGGCAAAGGCGGCGCGAGCGTGGTCGGCACCGACGAGGCACGCATGGATATTCTGCGAAAAGCCCTCAAAGAGGACACAATGGGTACGTACTATTCACAGTACGCCGGCACCTAAAGCGGCGTGCGGCTGTAAGGAGAAAAGCATGAATCCTGTTATTCGACTGGCGACCGTAGCTGCCTCGATGGGGGCCGCGGCGCTTGGCAACAAGATGCTGTCTTCCGGCTGGCGTGCCATCTTCAAGGAAGATACGCCCACCGATAGCACCCGTAAGGGGGCCGCGAAGGCGGCCCGCAAGGAGGGCACGGAACCGGAGGATTTCCCGCTGTGGAAGATCCTGCTGTGGACCGTCGCCTCCGGCATTGTGTTGCAGTCCCTGCAGTACTACGCGCAGAAGGGTGCCACCCGCGCCCTGAATCGCCGCCCCAGCGCTAACCGGGGCTGATTCCTTACGCGCACAGCGGCGGGGCCGCCACCTTTCGGTGTGGCGGCCCCGCTTTGTGCGTATTTAACCGTTTTCGCCTAGATGACCTCTACCTCGGTGGCGGGGCTGTGCGGATCCAGTGTGCTGCCCGTGACCAGGAAGCCGATGCGGCGCACCAGCGATACCGCGTGGTCGCCGAGCCTTTCATAAAAGCGTGCGATCAGCGTTAGGTCCACCGCGTCCTGCACGCTGAGCGCGTTTTCCTCCGCGTAAAGCAGCTTGAATACGTCCTGGCGCAGGGCGTCTAGTTCTTCGTCCCTGGTGGTTACGAGGGCAGCGAGCTTGAGGTCACGGGTCTCGATCACCTGCGCGGCGTCTTCCACCGCGCGCAGGGCGAGCGCCGCCATCTGCCGCACCGTATCCTGCGCGCAGGGAGCGATCACCTGTTCGGGATAGCGCCTACGCGTGGTCAGCGCGATGTGTTCGGCAAGGTCACCCATGCGTTCCAGGCTGGCGCTCATGCGCAGGGCCGACACCACGGAGCGCAGATCGGTGGCCACCGGGTGCTGGCGGGCCAGCAGTTCCACGGCCAGCTCGTCGATCGCTATCTGCATTTCGTCTATTTCCTGATCGGCCAGGATGACGCGTTCGGCCTTTTCCAGGTCCTGCGCGAAAAGCGCTTCCGACGCTTCCCTAACCGATTCCGCTACGGTGCGGCACATTGTCACCAGGTTGGCACGCATCTGCGAAAGATCGGAGTTGAAAGCGTTGCGCATGGGATTCTCCTTCAGGGGTTTGATCGGTGCTACCCCCACATGCTCACATCCGTCGGTTAACGCCACGGCTCGCCCGAGTAAACACTTAGAAACTTGTCTTTTGCGGCAGCTTTTACCGCGTAGGCTATTTTCGTGCGCACCCAAATGATGCTGGCCCTCCTGCTGGCGGGACTCGTCGGTCTCGTCATCGGGACGGTTGCGATGACCGCATTCATGTGGAGCGAACGGCGCCGCCTCCCCTCCAATCCCCCGCTCAGCCCGCTGGTGCCGGAACCGGTAGCGGAGGTGCTTTCGATTGTGCGTTCCGCCTATGTGGTGCTGGATAGCGCCGGGGACGTACTCCATGCCGCGCCGCTCGCCTATTCGCTGGGCCTGGTGCATGGGGTGGGCGGCGACTATCCCCGCCTGGCCACCCGCGAACTGATCGCTCTCGCCTCGCGGGTCGGGCAGGATGGCGGCCTGCGCGAGGAACGCATGACGCTACGCCGCGCGCACCAGGTGGATGGCGATGCGATCCTGGACGTGCGCATCGGCATGCTCGGTTCCGACAGGGTGTTGCTACTCGCGGAGGACCGCACCAGGGAAATAAAGCTGGAAGCCACCCGGCGCGATTTCGTGGCGAACGTTTCCCACGAGCTAAAAACCCCCGTGGGAGCGATCTCCCTGCTCGCGGAAACGGTCGAGGACGCGGCCGACGATCCGGACGCGGTGCGTCGTTTCGCCGGGCGCATGCGCCGCGAATCTACGCGCCTTACCCGCCTGGTCAGCGAGATCATCGAACTTTCCCGGTTGCAGGGCGGCGCGGCTATTCCCGACGCGAGCGCGGTGAGGCTTGACCGCGTGGTGGGCGATGCGCTCGCCTCCCATCTCACCGTGGCGTCGGCCCGCGGAATCGAGGTCTCCGTTTCCACCCGGCCCGGCCTGATCGCTTTCGGCTCGGCGCAGCTGCTCACCACCGCTATCTCTAACCTGATCGCGAACGCCATCGCCTACTCCTCCCCCGAGACGAAAGTGACGGTGAAGGCCCGCGCCCGCGGCGGCATGGTCGAGGTGAGCGTGAGCGACCAGGGCATCGGCATTTCTCCGGAAAACCTGGAGCGCGTCTTCGAGCGCTTCTTCCGGGTCGATCCGGCCCGTTCGCGTGCCACCGGCGGCACCGGCCTGGGCCTGGCTATCGTAAAGCACATCGCCACCGATCACGGCGGCGAGGTAGTGGCCCAAAGTGCGCCCGGCAAGGGCAGCACCTTCACGCTGCGCCTGCCCGCCTATTCTCCCGATAATCGGAAATCAACACTGGCCTCCCAGTCAGGGAAAGGTTTAGCGAAATGACCAGGATTTTGATTGTGGAGGACGAATCTTCGTTTTCCGATCCGCTTTCTTATGTTCTGGAAAAGGAAGGCTGGCAGGTCAGTATCGCGGCCGACGGCGGCGAAGGGCTAAAGCGTTTTCAGCAGGACTGCCCCGACCTGGTTTTGCTTGACCTGATGCTGCCGGTGATGAGCGGCATCGACGTCTGCCGGGAGATCCGTAAGGTGTCGGACACCCCGGTGATCATGCTGACCGCTAAGGACGACGAATTCGATAAGGTGCTGGGCCTGGAGCTGGGGGCCGATGATTACGTCACCAAACCGTATTCCTCGCGCGAGTTAGTGGCCCGCATCAAGGCGGTGCTGCGTCGGCGCGGAGGCGAGCAAAATGCCGAGGACGACAGCGTGCTCACCGTCGGTGGGCTGCGCATGGACGTGGATCGCCACAGTCTGACCGTGGACGGCACTGAGGTCACGCTGCCGCTGAAAGAGTTTGAGCTGCTGGAGATTTTTCTGCGCAACCCAGACCGGGTGCTAACGCGCGGGCAGATTCTGGATCGGGTCTGGGGCGTGCACTACGTGGGCGATTCCAAGACCCTGGATGTCCATATCAAGCGTCTGCGCTCCAAGATAGAGGCCGATCCGAAGAATCCGACCCTGCTCCAGACGGTGCGTGGCCTGGGCTATCGCATGTCGCATCCGAAGCGGGCGCACTAATTTCTTTCCTATATAGGGGCTGGGGCCGAGCGATATTCGCTCGGCCCCAGCCCCTATAAAAGTTTTTAGTTATCGGCTTCTTAGTTGTTATCCGTGCCCGGCAGTTCGATGTTCTTGTACTGATCGAGCTTGTTGGACATTACGGGGAGCGTGAACTCCTTGGATTCGGAGCCGACGGTGGCCGTGATGGTCATGACGCCACCGGGGATGACCGGCGTGTTGTCCACGAAGACGCGCGCACCGCTACCGTAGCCGATTTCTGCGAGTTCGTTCGGCTGCACGGTCAGGCTGGCGGTGAATACACTGCTGCCCTCGTAGGAGCCGGTAAGGGTGACGGAAACCGGTTCGTTACCGAGGCCGGCCAGCGCTCCCACTAGCGTGGCGGGCTTGCCCTTGCCCGCGCTAATCAGCACCAGGTTGCGCAGTTCTGCGTTGCCAACGTTGGCGTTGGTGCCGTCAGCTGCCTGGTAGAACTCGCTGGTCTGCACGGCGTTTAGGTAGGTGCAGCCGGAGAAACCGAGGGTTGCCGTAGCAATCAGCGCGACCGCGGCGAAGCGGCGCGTGGCGGAACGGACCGTGAGCATTTGGCTTTCTCCTGACGTGTTTTGGGCTTTCGTCTTACGCCCGTGCGGGAACTACCTTCCAGAGTACCGGAATTTCGTTTGTTCTGACGCCTTGCCGTAAAAATACGCACACAGGCAACAAAAGGCGAAAAAATCCGAAATTATAACACATAGGTAGAGTGGTAAACTAATGGGGACGAAAGGAAACCAAGCATATGACTTTCAAAGTCGGCGAAACCGTCGTCTACCCCCACCACGGCGCGGCACGCATCGAAGAAGTTAAGACGCGCGTGATTAAGGGCGAAGAAAAGATCTACCTGAAACTAAAGGTGGCGCAGGGCGATCTCACGATCGAGGTTCCCGCGGCCAACGTTGACATGGTGGGCGTACGCGACGTGGTCGACCAGGACGGCCTGGAGAAGGTTTTCGACGTCCTTCGCGAAACCGATGCCGAGGAACCCGCGAACTGGTCGCGCCGTTACAAGGCGAACGTGGAGAAGCTGGCCTCGGGTGACGTGATTAAGGTTGCCGAGGTAGTGCGCGATCTATGGCGTCGCGATCACGATCGCGGCCTTTCCGCCGGGGAAAAGCGCATGCTGTCCAAGGCCCGTCAGATTCTTGTTTCCGAACTCGCGCTGGCAGAAAAGGTAGAGGAAACGCGCGCTGAGGAAATCCTCAACGACGTGCTGGCCTGCCACGATGTCCCGGCCAAGGAAGAAGAAACGGAATAACTTTCCGTGACCTCCCCGCTTAGGGTGTTCGTCGTCCTCACCAAGGTGAGCGCCGACGAACACCTCCCCCTTTTCCCTGCCCTCAGCACGCTGGCCGACGCCAGCCCGCTGACGCGGGTTTACCGCGCGGCACGGAATCTTTACGGCCCCTCGGTGACGGTGCTTGCGCCCGCGCAGGCCCGGCCCGAACTGGCCGCCCACCTGCCCGCCGACGCGCTGATCCACACCTGGCAGCCAAAAGACCGGGAAGATCTGCGCCTTAACGCGGTGCGCGAGGCCGCGCGGTTGAGCGGAAAAGACGAAGCCGTGCTGCTGGTGGATGCCGAACGCGCGCTCTGCGACGCTGCGGCGCTACGCAGCGTCAGCGAACTCGCGCCGACCCTGGATGTATGCTCTGCCATCGCGCCGACGGTGGACGTCACCGATTCGGTGAAAGAGGTGGCCGCGACCGGGCTGCGTAACGTCGATCGCTCCCGCCTCGGCGTGGTGCAGGGACCGCGCCTTTTCGCTCCCGGCGTTCTGCAAAACCTGGTACGGGACGCGCACGGAGAAAACTGGGACGAAATACATGCCCTGGCCTCCTCCGGAGCCGAGATCGCCACCCTGCCGGGGGCATTCGCCTATTTCCCGGTGTTAGACCGGCTGAGCCTGTGGCAGGCGGAAATTTCGCTCGGCCACACCGTGCACGCCGCGCGTTAGCGACGCCAGACCAGCCACATTTCCCGCAGCATACGTAGCGGTTTCGTAAGCAGGTGGCCGGGCAGGGAACGCATCAGGGCTAGCGGTGAGGCCAGGAGCCGCCGCCAGACCCTTTTCGGTTTGCTTTTTATGCGCTCCCCCAGATCGGGCAGGTATTCCTCGCGCACATCCAGCCGGGTCCGGGCACCGCAGTTCGTGCACTGCACCTCGCTAACAATTCGCCCGACATACACGACGACGTGTTCCGAGGGCAGGCTGCAGTTGATGCAACGCAGGTGACTCTGGCGCAGCGGGGCGTTCATCTGTCTAGTCCTAACGCGTTCACGACGTTCTGAGCGAGCAGCAGATCCTGGGCGTAGGTGATCTTGAAATTGCTATCCTCCCCTCGCACCCAGGTCACCTCAAGGTCGCTGTACTCCTCGGCGCAGGAGGCGGTGTCGGTGCCGTTGAAGCCGTCCCGTGCCGCCGCCTCGTAGGCGTCCAGCAGCGGCGCGGCGCGAAAGCCCTGCGGGGTCTGCACGCGCAGCAGCTGCCCGTCGGCTCCGGCGGGTGCCAGCTTGCCGTTAACGTTGAGCAGAAGATCGCTGGCGGGCATCCCCGGTACCGCTCCCCCGGTTTCTGCCGCTGCGTGCATGACCGCGTTCACCAGTCCCTGACTGACCAGCGGCCGCGCGGCGTCGTGAATCAGCACCGTGCGCACCTGCCCCGCGTCTATGCGCTCCGCCAGGTGGCGCAGCGCGCACAGTTCCGACTCCTGGCGCGTGCTTCCGCCGTGAATTACCTCTACCTTGATACCGGGCAGTTCGTCGCGCACCATTGCTTCCGCCTGTTGGCGATCCTCCGGGCGCACCACGAACACGAGCGGTCCGAGCCGTTCAATCCGCGCCATGGTGGCCAGGCTCCAGGCCGCGATAGTGCGCCCTTTGAGCTGTAAAAACGCCTTGTTTACCCCGGCCCCCACCCGCGTGCCGCTGCCTCCGGCCAACACGATGGCAGCCGTATCCGCAACGGTTGGTCGGGGTCGGCGCAGGGGCAGTAAGCGAGCGTTCACGCTCGCAATCCTAGCGCGCCCGCGAACGCGGTCGGCGTCGGATGAAAGAATGGCGGCATGGTTGCAACACTCCCCCTCCCCCGCGTCGGCATCGGCACCGACGTTCACGCTTTCTCTCCCGCGAACGCGCCGCGCGAAATGTGGCTGGCCGGTCTGCACTGGCCCGGACAGCAGGGGCTAGCGGGGCATTCGGATGCCGACGTGGCCGCGCACGCCGCCTGCGATGCTTTGTTTACCGCCGCCGGGATTGGTGATCTGGGCAGTCACTTCGGGGTGGATCGCCCGGAGCTGGCGGGCGCTTCCGGCGCGACCCTGCTGGCGGAGGCGGCCCGGCTGGTGCGGGAAGCGGGGTTTGAGATCGGCAACGTTGCTATTCAGGTGATCGGCAACCGGCCCAAGCTGGCAAAGCGCCGCAGCGAGGGCGAAGCTGCCCTGAGCGCAGCCTGCGGCGCACCGGTTTCCCTTTCCGGCACCACCACCGATTCGCTCGGTTTGACGGGGCGCGGTGAGGGGGTCGCCGCGATAGCCACGGCCATCGTGTTCGCCCGCGCATAGCCACATCTCCCGGCGTACTTGCGCGCAAACGTAAAGGTCGGGCCGCCGCGCTTTCGCGCGACGGCCCGACCTTCGTAGTTTCTGCCCTAAATCAGCGGGCTTCGACGGCGGAACGCACGATGTCGTCCAGCGTCTTGTCGCTCTTCCAGCCCATCTCTTCCTCGATGCGGCTGGTGGCGCAGATCAAGCGGGCCGGATCGCCCGCGCGGCGCGGTCCGATCTCCGGCTTGATTTCGATGCCCTTAACGCGCGCGATAGCTTCGATCACCTCGAGCACGCTGGAGCCCTTGCCGGTGCCCACGTTGAATACGCGGTGCGCACGTTCATCGCGATCCAGGTAGTCGAGCGCCGCCAGGTGCGCGTGCGCCAGATCGAGCACGTGCACGTAGTCGCGGATGCAGGTGCCGTCCGGGGTCGGGTAGTCGTCACCGAACACGATCGGGGCTTTGCCCTTTTCGAGCGCGTCCAAGATGATCGGCACCAGGTTCATCACCATGGTGTCGGCCAGTTCCGGCCAGCCCGCGCCCGCCACGTTGAAGTAGCGCAGCCCAGCGGTGCGCATGCCGTAGGCGCGTTCCGCGTCGGCCAGCATCCATTCTCCGACGTACTTGGTGGCGCCGTAGGGGTTGATCGGTTTCGGATCGAGGGTTTCTTCGACCAGTTCAACGTCCGGCATGCCGTAGACGGCGGCGGAGGACGAGAACACGACCTTCTTCACCTCCGCCGTGCGGGCGGCGCTGATCACGTTTGCCAGGCCCGCGATGTTGTCGTGCCAGTACATCATCGGTTCCGCAACGCTCTCGCCCACCTGTTTGTGGGCGGCGAAATGGATCACCGAATCCGCGCCGGACTTACGCATCGCGAAAGCCATCTTTTCAGCGGCATCGGGCCGGGTGACGTCGAGCTCGAGCAGTTCGGCGTCCCCGATACGGGAGGCGAATCCGGTCGAAAGGTCGTCTACAACGATTACCTTATCGCCACGTTCCTGCAGCAGGCGTACCACGTGGGAGCCGATGTATCCGGCCCCGCCAATCACCAGAGTAGTCATATCTAAAACCTTACCCCTCTAGATCAGGACCAGGAACTATCGAGCGGGCGTCCCTCGGCGTAGCCGGAGGCGCTCTGCAGCCCGATGCGGGCACGCTCGCGGAACTCTGCCAGGTTCGCGGCCCCCGCGTAGGTGCAGGAGGAACGCACGCCGGCGGTGATCGAATCGATCAGGTCCTCGACACTGCCCGCGCCCGGTCGCAGGTACATGCGGGAGGTGGAAATGCCTTCCTCGAACAGGGCTTTGCGAGCCTGCGCGAAAGCGTCCTCGCTGGCGGTGCGGTGCTTGACCGCGCGCTTGGAGGCCATGCCGAAACTTTCCTTGTAGAGGCGGCCGCGCTCGTCACGGCGCATTTCACCCGGCGATTCGTAGGTGCCTGCGAACCAGGAACCGATCATCACGTTGGAAGCACCGGCGGCGAGCGCCAGGGCGACGTCGCGCGGATGGCGCACGCCGCCGTCGGCCCAAACGCGCGCGCCGAGTTCGCGGGCGGCGGCGGAGCAGTCGAGGACGGCGGAGAACTGGGGGCGGCCGACGCCGGTCTGCATACGGGTGGTGCACATGGCGCCCGGGCCAACACCCACCTTGAGGATGTCTGCACCCGCTGCCACCAGGTCACGTACGCCGTCGGCGGTGACGATGTTGCCTGCCGCGATGCGCACGCTGTTCACATCGTTCGGGTCTTCGCTGCGCGGGCCGACCACGGCGCGCACCTTCTTGAGAGCCTCGATCATCTTTTCCTGGTGGCCGTGCGCGGTATCCAACACGAGGATGTCGGCACCGGCGGCGATGAATTCTTCCGCCTTGCCCGCAACGTCACCGTTAATGCCGAGCGCGATGCCGATGCGGAAGCCGCCGTTTTTATCGAGCGCCGGGCGGTAGATCGAGCTGCGCACCACGCCCTTGGCGGTGAGCACGCCAACCAGGGTGTCGTCGTCGTTGGTGATGAGGGCCAGGCCGTGATGGGTGGACTGCAGGTTTACGTAGAGGGAGGGATCGCCCGCGGAAACGTCGCTGCGGCGCAGGGTGGGGGCCTTCTGCGTGGCCAGGTCACCTACCTGCGTGAAGGCATCGCGCGCTTCTAAATCTTCTTCCGCGACCACGCCGAGCGGACGGTTATTTTCGTCGACCACTACCGCGACTCCGTGGGGGCGCTTCGGGAGCAGGCTGCGCACCTGGCCGACGGTGGTGTGGGAGCGCACGGTGAGCGCCTTATCTACCAGCACGTCGCGTTCTTTAAGGGAGCGGATGACGGAGGTGAGGCGTTCGTTGCTGAGATCCTGCGGCAGGATAGCTACGCCACCGCGACGCGCCATCACCTCAGCCATACGGCGACCGGAAACCGCGGTCATGTTGGCCGCGATCAGCGGAATCGTGGTGCCCGTACCGTCGTCGGAAGAAAGGTCTACGTTAAAGCGGGAGGGCACGCTGGAGCGCGAGGGTAGAAAGAATACGTCGTCGTAAGTGAGATCATGCTGAGGCTGATGGCTAAATTCCATACCCATAGCCTACCGAGTGTGACGGCCTACGCAGTAGTTATCGTGCGACCTGGGCAAACCGGCCTATGATGGCCAGCATGACGGATTCTCCCGATACTTCTTCCCCCAGGGGCAGGCGCCGCCGTGCCGGTGGCGAGGCCCGTCAGGGCGCGCCGCGGGTTCGCCCGCGCGGCAGGCATGTCCGCCAGGATTCGCGTTACGACGCCCCGGCCCAGCAGCAGGCCCCCGCGCAGGAAGTAGACCCCGCCGCCCGCACGTGGCCTGCGGAGCCTTTCCCCCTTGCCGGGCAGCCCCTTACTGAGGGGGAAAACCGCACTCCCGCAAACGGCCGTCGGGGCCGACACGCACGCCGTAATTCGTCTCCCCTTTCCGCCGCTCCCGCCCCGGAGGAAAACCTCCCGCGGCCGAGTGCGGCGGCAGAGGCAGCCCCGGTGTCTCCCGCGGCCGCGCCGGTTAGCGCAGCCGTGGAGGGAGCCGACGAAGACACCGCTCCGCGTAAGGACGGCAGGCTCCGCCGCGCCGTTTTGGGGGTGCTGGCTTCTGGCGTGCTGCCCGGTCTGGGCCTGCTGCGTACCCGCCGCCGGACCGTCGGCCTGGCGCTGACGGTTATCAGCATCCTGTTGGCGCTCACCCTGCTGTTGAGCGCCATCGTCGTGAGCAATTCGCTAAGTACCCTGCTCGCCATCGGCACCAGCCGCACACTGCTCATCCTGTTCCTCGGCCTGCTGCTGATAGGCGGCCTGATTTGGCTCTGGCAGCTGGCTTTGACGAGCCGCGAGCAGAGGATTTCGCAGCGCCTTTTCGGTAAGGAACGCACGGCCCTACTGGTAGTTACCGCGCTTATCGCAACCATCGCGTTTGTGCCGTTCGCAACCGGTGCGCGCTACCTTTGGGTGGGGCAGCACCTGCTCGGTTCCGACACCGTTTTCGGCGGAAAGAACGGGGGGCAGGCAACTGACGCTTCGGGTGCTATTTGGAAGAAACCGCGTATTAACGTGCTGCTGCTCGGCCAGGATGCCGGTGCCGACCGCAGCGGCACACGCCCGGATACGATCATGGTGGCTTCTATCGACACCAAGACCGGGCGCACCGCGCTCTTCTCCATTCCCCGCAACGTGCAGCGACCTAAGTTCCCGACGGGAACCGCCGCCGCCAAGCGTTGGCCCGAGGGTTTCGGTTACTTCAAGAACCCGGAAAATATGATCAACGCGGTTTGGAGCTGGGCTGAGGACGAAAAGCAGCTCTTCCCCGGCGATCCGAACCCCGGTCTGACCGCTACCGAACAGGCCGTGGAGAACCTGACGGGACTCAAGATCGACTACTACGCGATGGTGAACCTCAAGGGCTTTGAGGACGTCGTGAACGCAATCGGCGGCGTGAACATCGAGGTTGAACGGCGCATTCCGATCGGCGGCGGGAAGGATCCGGGAGCCCGGCACCGCCACCCGATCACCGGCTGGATCGAAAAGGGCTGGCAGCACCTGGATGGTTACCATGCACTCTGGTACGCGCGCTCGCGCGAGGGCGCGGACGACTTCAACCGCATCTGCCGTCAGCAGCGCATGATTCGCACCCTCAGCAAGGAAGCCAACCCGCTTATCCTGGCCACTTCTTTCCCGGCCCTGGTTACCGCGACCGAACGCAACATCGAAACCGATATTGCGCAGGATCAGGTGCCGGCTTTTGCGCAGCTCGCGCTGCGGGTTAAGGAGGGCGGTTTCCTCAGTTTCCCGATGGACGAGCGCGTGTTTAACACCGCGCACCAACCGGACGAGAAGAAGATTCGCGCCTGGGTGCAGCAGTCCATTAAGGAATCGATGGAGGCCACCAAGGTGACTAGCGTTACCGGCGGCCCGAGCGAGAAGCCCGCTGCCCCGGCAGCCCCTGCTACGCCGAAGGCCGAGCAGCCGAGCGAAAAGCCTGCCGCACCGGCTAAGCCGGGCGCAGACAGTGCGCAGAACACTGGCGGCGACGGTTCGGCTACGGAAAAGCAGCAGCCGTTTAGCCAGGAAGAGGCGCTCAAGTCGTGCCTGCCCGGTTTTTCCGAGGAATACCCGGTAAGCAGCGCCTACAACCAGTAGCGGCACAAAACTAAAGTGGCGGTCCCCTTTTTCAGGGGGCCGCCACTTTAATGTTTTATTGACGCGCTAGATCAGGCCCCGGCGCGTTCATCGGCCTGCGCTACGAGGTTAAGCAGCGCATTTTCCAGCAGTTCCGGCATAGCCGGGTGGATCCAGTACTGCGTGGCGGCGATATCGCGGGCGCTCTGCCCGGTGCTCATCGCCTGGATCAGAGTCTGGATCAGGGTGGGTGCGTGCGGGCCCATGATGTGCGCGCCGAGCAGCTCCGTGGTTTCGGCGTCAGCGATGAGTTTCGCGAAGCCGCTTTGATCCTCCATCGCCCAGCCGTAGGCGATAGAGGCGTAGGGCTGATTGACCACCAGGATTTCGCGGCCACTTTCTCGCGCCTGCTTTTCGCTCATCCCGACAGCACCGATCTGCGGGTGGCTAAACACGGCGTGGGGAACATAGCGGTGGTCGCTTGCCCGCAGCGCGTTTTCGTCTTTCGCCAAAAGATTGTGCTTTACCGTTCGCGCCTCGTGGTTCGCCACGTGCTTGAGCTGGTAGCGGGAGGACACGTCACCGAGCGCCCAAACGCCCGCGAGAGGCACTCCCCCTCCCAGCACGCGCTGGTATTCATCAACCGCAACGCGGCCGTCGTCCGTCATGTCGATACCCGCGGCGGAAACATCCAGCAGGTCACCGTTCGGCGTGCGGCCGGTAGCGACCAGGATTTCCTCCACCCGGATGGTTTCGCTGCCGTTCACGGTATCCCCCGTGATCTTCACGCCCTCGTCATCGCGCACCACGGAGGTGGTGGAGAAGTTGCTGCGCACGTTGAAGCGTTCGCGCGCCAGCTTCGTGAAGGCTTCACTGACGTCGGCATCCTCCGCGCGCAGCAGCGCCCCGGAGCGAGCCAGCAGGGTGACTTCCACCCCTAGCGAGGCGAAGATGTGTGCCATTTCGGCGGCGATGAAGCCGGAACCGAGGATCGCCATGCTGGCGGGGAGGGATTCCATGCGCATCACGTTGTCCGAAGTCAGCGGGTTAGCGTCGGCCAGACCGGCAATGTTAGGAATCTGCGGGCGCGCCCCAGCGGCGATAACCACGGTATCCGCCGTCACGGTGGCGGTGCCGCCGTCGTTGAGCGCAACGGAAACGGTTTTTTCTGCCGTGAAGCGCGCGGTGCCGCGGTAAACCGTTACGTTGTCGTTGTCCGGGTGGGTTGTCCGGTATTCCTCGCCGGAGGCGGCAATCGGATCGATGCGGCCGAAAACACGATCGCGAATATCGGCCCAGCGCACGCCATCCAGCGTTTCGTCCACGCCGAAGCGTGCCGACTCAGCGGGGGTGGCAGCCAGGTCCGCCGTGTAGACAAACATCTTGGTGGGGATGCAACCCACGTTAAGGCAGGTGCCGCCAAAGACCGACTTCTCTACGAGGGCGATCTTTTTGTCGGAGAATTCGGGGCCCAGGAGGGAGTTTCCCGAGCCTGTGCCGATGATAAGCATGTCGTAATGGGTCATAGAAAAAGATTAATACCCGACCGCGCGGGGAGCGCTAGGGGGAGGCCCACTATCCGCTTGCGGCTGAACAGGGAATTCTTCTTACACGCGCGGCAGGTACTCACAGGAAGATTTCATATTTCCCGCTACTGACCTGCTAATATGCGTTTCTCTGTAGGCTCCATCAAATCTCCTAAGGAAAAGTTTTGACGAACTCTGCGCAGTCTCTGCCACGCCAGTCCTGGCTCCCCTGGGTTATCGGCTACATAGCCCTCATGGGGGTCGGCATTGCCGTTACCTTCCACGCGTTCAATATTCCCTACGCCACCCCCTACTTCGTGTTCGCCTTCCTGCCCTGGATGGTGCTAATCGCCGGGTACACCGCGTTCGCGGCGAAGAAGAGCGGGGTACGCCTGCGCGCGAAAGACAGTTCCGCAGCGATCGCCTACGCCTGGATCAGCCCCTGGCTGCTGATGGAGGCTTTCGGTATCGCCGGGGTGGCGCTGGCCCTCTACATGGACAGCGAAGCACTGTTTTCCGTGGCCGTAGTTGCCATGCTGACTGCGCTCGTAGGCTACGCGGAAGAAACCATGTTCCGCGGGGTAATCCTGCAGGGCATGCTGCGCAACGGGGCAAACCCACTGCTCGCAGCGCTTGTTTCCGCCGTCCTGTTCAGCCTTCTGCACGCGGTTAATGTGCTGGGTGGCCTGCCCGTAGCCGGTGTCACGGTGCAACTTGGCCACACCCTGCTGTTTGGTCTGGCCATGGGCCCGATCGCGCTGCTGACGCGCAATTTGCAGCCGCTCATCCTGATACACGCGCTGTGGGACTTCATATTGCTTTCCACCCTGTACGCCCCCGTCTCGCCCGAACTGATCGTCACGATGCAGTCGGTGGAAAGGGTGCTCATAATCGGTGTCGGGATAGCCGCCTGGGTAGTCCTCTGGCGCAAGCGAGCTAGCGTAAGCGCCTAGGGTGAGAGCGGGGCTTCGCCAGCAACCGAGGCCCCGCTTTTCGCTACAGAAAACAAATAGCCGGGTGCACCAATGGGTGCACCCGGCTATTTGCATCACCGGTAAAACAGTTAGTTATCCCGGTCAAACGGTGGGCCCCGTGGGGATCGAACCCACGACCCGCGGATTAAAAGTCCGATGCTCTGCCAACTGAGCTAGAGGCCCACGCTACCGAAGCAGCGTTCTAACTATATCGCAAGGTAGGCGTCAGCCCCAACGAGTGCTACGCCGCAGTTCCCTTGGTGAGGAATGCTCACGCCTAGCTGGACGCCCACGCTAGCGAAAGGGGGCACCGGTTTCCCGATGCCCCCTGGCTTTGCTTCCGCCTCAGCGGAGCGCGACTTCTAAAGTCAGTTCTTCTTGCCGGTGAAGTAGCCCCACACAGCGAGAACGATCAGCGAACCGCCGATGGCCAGCGCCCAGGTGGAGAGACTCCAGAAGGTGCCCAGATCAACGTTGAACAGGCGGCTGCCGATGAAGCCACCCACTACCGCGCCGACGATGCCCAGAATCATGGTCGCGAAGATGCCGCCACCCTGCTTGCCCGGCATGATCGCCTTAGCGATTGCGCCAGCGAGAATACCGAGGATGATCCAACCGATGAAACCCATTTATAAACCCCTTTAAATCACGTGCGCCGCCCGGCGGCGCGAAAGTCCATGTGGTTCGACTCCACGGCCGAACCTCTGCGACTCTACCCGCAAAATCGGCCCCTACCAGGGGGTACGCCTAATACAGAGACGCAGCCCACCCCTCGGGGGTGAGCTGCGTCCGATGTTGCTTTCTGGGCGTGAGGATTACTCTTCGCGCGCGTCGCCGTCCTCTTCGGTGGCTTCTTCCGCCGCCTCGGGATCGGCTTGCGCCGCTACCTCAGCGGAATCAGCGGCCGCGGTTTCCTCCTCGGATTCTGCCGCGAGTTCTTCTTCCCGCTCCTCCTGCTCGGCCAAAGAAAGCGCTTCCTCTTCGGCCTCAGCGTCTACCTCGGCATCGGTTTCGGCCTCAGTTTCGCCGACCGGAACGGAATTTTCTTCGCTTTCTACACGCGGCGTATCGTCGGCCAAAACCTGCTCAATGCCGGGCGTGGTGGCGCTGTAGAGAGCGGTCTCCACGATACGTGCCCCCTGCAGGGCGATCTCCGCATCCGCGCGGCCTTCGCTAACGGTGCCGTCCACGAGGCCCAGGAACTCGTCCAGCGCGGCCGCTAGGAAGTCGGTGCCGAACGGAATCCAGAAGCTCTTGGCGCTGGCCCGCTCGAAACCTGCCAGGTGCTGCGCGTAGGGTTCCACGTCAATCGTGCCCTCGCTGCCCATCACCTGCACGGTTAGTTCGCGGTCCGTGGGGGCGGTGTCCGGAATGGTCCAGCTGCAGTCAACGGCCGTAATCGGGCCGTCATGCGGCACCACATCAACCAGCGCACCCGTAGGCACCTCCAGGCCATCGGAGGCACCGTGCACGATCCGGTTGGTGGTGACGTAAACGTCGGCACCAACCGTAGCCAGGTCACGGTCAGTCAGCAGGGACGCGACATCGATTACCGGGGCCAGGTGCTCGCCGATGCAGCCGCCCTCCGCGGCTTCGCCGAACCAGGCGCGTTCGGTGAGCGGCAGCTTCGAGGTGTGCGTGGCGGTAATTCCCAGCACTTCGCCCACCGCGCCGGAAGCGATGGCCTTGCGGGCCGCTTCTACCGCGCGTGAGAACCTGAGCGGGGCCACTACCTGTAGTTTTACCCCTGCGTCGGCGCAGGCCTGCACGGCCTCGAGCGCTTCGCTGACGGTGAGCGCGAGGGGCTGTTCGACCAGCACGTGCACGCCGTGTTCGGCCGCCATTTTCACGGCTGCCGCGCGGCGGCTCGGCTTTTCACAAACGATTACGGCATCGGGGCCCCAGGCAAACATTTCGTCGTAGGAGCCAACTAGCTCAACCTCGAAATGTTCGGCCAGTTCGTAGCCGCGCATCTCCCCTACCGGATCGCCCTCTTCCAGCGGATCCGCCAGCAAGAGTTCCACGTCGGGGCGGCCCAGCAGGCGTTCCGCGTGATCGATCGCCCTGGGATGGGCTAGCGACATAAGCGCGATTTTCATGCTTCCTCCTCGGTCAGCATGTCGGCAAGGCGCACGGCGTTACCGCTGCGCAGCGACTCGATGGCGGCCAGGCAAACCTCGACGCTGTAGATGCCCTCGTCAAGGCTGGTACGCACCTCACGCCCCTGCGTGACGGCCAGGTGCACGTCGCGCAGCTGGGTCAGGAACGGCGATTCGGTGAGGCGATCGGAAGGCACGTAACCGCCACTGCGGCGGGTGTTTTCGAGCGCCGCGAAGTCCAGCCGCACACCGGAGTGATCGCGCGAATCGTGTTCGATTACGCCGCCGGTGCCGTACAGGCTGAACCCGCTGCGGATCGTGGTGCCCTCGGCTCCCCACAAACCGCGTACGTGGCTGACGGTGCCGGATTCGTGGGTCAGCACGACGTGCGCCGCCTGGATCTGGCTGTGCTCGTCGCTGCCCAGCCCGCGCCGGGTGGCGTGGACCGACGTGACGGGACCGGCGTTCCAGATCGCCTGGTCGATGTCGTGAATCATCAGGTCCATGACGATGCCGCCGGAGGTGCTTTCGTCGGCATACCAGGCACTCTTGGGGGCAAGCCCGCTGCGCTCGTAGCGCAGCACCGCGAGGTCACCGAGTCGGCGCAGGCCAATCGCCTTGTGTACCGCGTGGTAGGCGGGGTCGTAGCGCACTACCTGGCCGGGGAAAAGCTGGCGTCCGGTGCGCAGTGCCGTATCGCGCAGTGCGTGCGCGGAGGCAAGATCGGCGGTGAGCGGCTTTTCGCAGACCACGTCCTTACCCGCTTCGAGAGCGGTGGTGACCAGTTCCGCGTGGGTTGCGGTGGGGGTGATGACATCCACCAGGTCGCTGCGGTCAAGCAGCTCGTCCAGGGTATCGGCCACCTCAGCCCCGTGGTCGTGAGCCAGTTCCTTGGCTCCCGCCACGGCGTGAATGGTCAGTTCTACGCCAAGCTCACGCCAGGCGCGGGCGTGTTCTGCGGAAATGTAGCCGGCACCGATCATGCCGACGCGCACGGTAGACATTTAGAACTCCCAGTCCTCGTCCTCGGTTTCCACGGCCTTGCCCATCACGTAGGAGGAGCCGGAGCCGGAGAAGAAGTCGTGGTTTTCGTCGGCGTTCGGGGACAGCGAAGCCAGGATAGCCGGGTTAACCTCACAGGCTTCCTGCGGGAACAGCGCCTCGTAGCCCAGGTTCATGAGCGCCTTGTTTGCGTTGTAGCGCAGGAACATCTTGACGTCCTCGGTCCAGCCGACCGGGTCGTAGAGGTCCTCGGTGTACTGCTCTTCGTTGTCGTACAGCTCGCTGAGCAGATCGAAGGTGTATTCCTTCAGCTCCGCCTGGCGCTCTGCCGACGCCTTTTCCACGGCCTGCTGGTACTTGTAGCCGATGTAGTAGCCGTGCACGGCCTCGTCGCGGATGATGAGGCGGATAACGTCGGCCGTGTTGGTCAGCTCGCCGTGGCTGGACCAGTACATCGGCAGGTAGAAGCCCGAGTAGAACAGGAACGATTCGAGCAGGGTGGAGGCCACCTTGCGCTTTTCGGGATCGTTGCCCTCGTAGTAGGACATCACGATCTGCGCCTTCTTCTGCAGGGCCTCGTTGTGCTCCGACCAGCGGAACGCTTCGTCGATCTCCTTGGTGGAGCAGAGGGTGGAGAAGATGGAGCTGTAGGACTTCGCGTGCACGCTCTCCATGAAGGCGATATTGGTGTAAACCGCCTCCTCGTGCGGGGTGATCGCGTCGGGAATAAGCGATACCGCGCCGACGGTGCCCTGCACGGTGTCGAGCAGGGTAAGACCGGTAAAGACGCGCATAGTGAGGGTCTTTTCCAGTTCGCTCAGGCGCCCCCAGGAGGGAATGTCGTTCGATACCGGCACCTTTTCGGGCAGCCAGAAGTTGCCCGTGAGGCGATCCCACACCTCCAGGTCCTTCGGGTCCGGGATGCGGTTCCAGTTGATCGCCTGCACGGAATGCTTCAGGTGGTCATTGGCTGGCGTAGTCACGATATTTCTCTCGCGTTCAGTCCGAGGGTTTGGGTCGCCCCCTAGTCTAGTGCGCTCAGTCCCCATTTGGGCGCTCTGACAAATGTCATGTCTAAACCATTACGCCCCTCCCTACCCGCGTTTTCAGCCCGCGCGAAGAATTAAGGCCATGAACACATACGCATGGGAACTGAGGAACGTCACGCAGCGTTTCGGCGACTTCACGGCGGTGAATGACATCAGCCTGGCGGGCAAACGGGGCAGCGTGACCGCACTGCTCGGCCCGAACGGCAGCGGTAAGTCGACCACCATGGACGCCTTGCTGGGGCTGCGCAAACCAACCAGCGGCGAGGCCAGCATGCTCGGCATGGCACCTAGCAAGGCCATCGCTAAGGGCCTGGTCGGGGCGATGCTGCAAAACGGCGGCATGCCCCAGGACCTGCGCGTGGCAGAGATTCTGCGCGCCATGTCGGCCATGACCGCTAACCCCGCCCCGCTTTCCGAGGTGGTGGAGAAAGCCAACCTGGGCTCGCTCATGAAGCGCAAGCAGGCATCGCTTTCCGGCGGCGAGCGCCAGCGTGTGCGGCTCGCACTGGCGCTGCTCGGCAGGGCCAGCCTGCTGGTGCTGGACGAGCCGACGAACGCCATGGACGTTAGCGCCCGCCGCGATTTTTGGCGGACGCTGCGCGAGGAGGCCACTAACGGTGGCATGACGGTGCTATTCGCCACCCACTACCTGCAGGAGGCCGCGGACGCGGCGGATCGGGTGGTGGTGCTGGCGAAGGGAAACGTGATTTCGGATAGGCCGCTGCAGGAGATGTTTGCCAGCCAGGTGGTTATTTCCGGACATCTTCCCGGTGGCGCTGACGAAAGATCGCTCAGCCGGTTCTGCCCTGCAGGCACCCGGATCGAGACGCACGGCGAATCTTTCCGGCTGCTGGTCACCGAATCGTCCCGGGACGCCCGCTCTGGGCAACAGACTTCCGACGTGCTGCTGCGCCGCCTGCTCACCGAAACCCGGGCGAGAGGGCTGCGGGTGAGCGCCCGCAGTATCGACGACATCTACACGGAACTTGTGGAAGGGGAAAACAAATGAGGGGCCTGGGCACATACACCCGCACGGAGCTGCTGAGCACGCTGCGGGATCCGAGCGCGATGTTCTTTACCGTGGTAATGCCGCTGATGATGTTCACCATCTTCGGCGTAACCTCGTCCTTCGCTTCGCAGAACATCAAGGATGGCGTGAACGTTTCGGCAGTAATCCTGGTTTCGATGGCCACCTATAGCGCGGCCGCCGCCGGGGCCGCGTTCGCCGCACAGATGGCGGTGGAGCTGAGCACCGGCTGGGGCAGGCAGGTCGCGCTTTCCTCGGGAGGTATGAAGACGTACCTGACAGCGAAGCTGCTTTCCACCCTGCTGATGTCTATGCTGCCCGTGGCGGTGCTGTTCGCCGTGGGGGCCGCCACCGAGTCCCGGATGCCTTCCCTGCAACTGTGGCTGGCCTGCGCCGTTCTTTGCTGCCTGGCTGCCCTGCCGTGCGCGCTGTTCGGCATTTTCGTCGGAATGGTGGTGCCAGCTAATTCAGCGGCGGGTATCGCGGCTTCCGCGATCAGCCTGTTCGCGTTCCTCGGCAACATGTTTATGCCGCTGGGCGGGAAGCTCCTCCAGTTCAGCCAGTTCACCCCGCTGTATGGCATCAACCGCCTGGTCCAGTGGCCGCTGGTCGGCGGCACTTTCGCTACGACCGACGGGCTGCTCACTCAGGGGATCGGCCAGCAGGTAGCTAACCTGGTGGCATGGATTCTAATCTTCGCCGGGGCCGCCCTGCTGGCGCTGCGCCTGCGCGGGAGGAAAGCGTGAAAGACGCTCAAACGGCGATCAATTCCGCCTCCTCGACCCCGCGTAGCGCGGTTGAGGAGGCGGGCACCATGCTCACACAGAGGCGCAGGAACCAGTCTCTTTGGGACAAGTTCTTCGCCGTCTTCTGGACGGTGTTCCTGCTTTTCCCCCTGGTGGCGATCTTCCGCTCCCCCGCCCCGCTCGGCTACCGCGTGCTGGCGTTCACCGGTTTCGCGGTTTTTGCCGCGCTATATGTGCACAGCATCCTCTACGCCTCAGAACGTGACACGTCGGAGCCGGTGTTCAGCGCCTACCTGCCGAGCACTCCACTGCGCACCCAGCTCTATCCGATCCGCTTCATCCTGCCGCTGCTGATACTTTCCGCAGTCTCAACGTTCCCAGCAATCGGAGAGTTCTCGCTGTTTTTCTTGCCCTTCGTCTGCGCGCTCGTGCTGTTCACCACCAGGCTGCGGCAGGGCATCCTCTTTAGTGCCTTCCTGATCGCGCTAACCACACTCGCCGTGTGGCTCTTCCTTCCTACGCCTGCAGGAATATGGATGCTGTTCGGTAACATTGGCGGGGCCGTCAGCGCGCTGCTGGGACGTCTCGGCATGGAGCAGGGCATGCGTGAAACCAGCCTGGCGCGGGAGATGGAACGCACCGAGATCAGCCGGGAGGTGCACGACATCCTGGGCCATTCCCTCACCACCCTGACCCTGAAGGCGGAGGTGGCGCTCAGACTGATAGACACCCGCCCGGAGGACGCCAAGCGGGAGCTGGCAGAGGTGCTGCAGATTTCCCGGCGCAGCCTGGCCGACGTACGCGAGACCGTGACCCGGCTGCGTGCCCCGAACCTGGCCTCCCAGCTGCTGGCCAGCGAGACCGCTTTCACGGCCGCCGGGATCTCCCACAACCTGCCGCTACCGGACAGCGCCGTAGATTCCCTCCCCCCGGAAAGGAACGAGGTTTTCTCCTGGGCGCTGCGGGAACTGACCACCAACGTGGTGCGCCATTCCCAGGCCAACCGGGTAGAGGTGAACCTGGCCCCGGACCTGCTGCGGGTGCGCGACAACGGCGTAGGCTGCGCCGGGGCACCCTACGGAAACGGGCTTACGGGGATGCGGGAAAGGCTTCTCGCACACGGGGGAACGCTCACCCTGGAACCGGCTTTCCTCGGCGATTCGGCGTCCCCCGGCACCCTGGCGGAAGTGAGGTTTAAGTGAGTGATAACGGGCTGTTTCCCACAGGCACACCGGCCACGCCGATCAGGGTGCTGATCGCCGACGATCAGCACCTGGTGCGCGGCGCGCTAGTGACCCTGCTCGGGTTAGAGGACGACCTCGCGGTGGTGGCCGACGTCGGCACCGGACGCGAGGTGCTGCCCGCAGCCCAGACGGCGCGGGCAGACGTGGCCCTGGTGGATATAGACATGCCGAGCGGAGATGGCTTCTGGGCGCTTTCCCAGGTGCGGCAAAACTACCCCGCTTGCCGGGTCTTGATGGTGACGACTTTCGGCAGGCCCGGCTATGTTTCGCGCGCCCTTGCGGAGGGCGCATCGGGGTTTTTGGTGAAGGACACCCCGCCCGAAAAGCTGGCGGAAGCAATCCGGCGGGTGCACGGCGGAGGGAGGGTTATCGACCCCAGCCTCGCGGAAGAAACCGTGCTGCTCGGACCGAGCCCGCTCACCACGCGTGAGGCGGATGTTTTACGGGCCTCGCGCAGCGGGGCGGACGTTTCGGAGATTGCTGCCGAACTGCACCTGAGCGAGGGCACCGTGCGCAACTATGCTTCGTCGGCCATCGCTAAGACGATGGCACGCAATCGCACCGAGGCCGCCTATACGGCGGAGAAAAACGGCTGGCTTTAGCCCCGGTCAGCGGCCGCGTGCCGTTCGCGGCGCAGCTTTTCTATCTGGGCGTCAGCGCTGCGGCTGCTTCTGAGCTTGCGCAGCAGCTTGGCGGGAAACTTCCAGAGAAAGGCCGCCAGCAGCGCGACTACCAGCACGACGGGCGCGAAAGTAATACCCAGTACGGCAGCTTCCCAGAGATCCATGCCAAACATGGCACCCCTCCTCAAACATCACTGTATATGTCTGTACATACTAAGTCGGGTAGGGACGCCAGGCAACGTTTTTCGCCGGAATTTTCGGCGCGAATTATTCCGGCCCTAGCACTGTCCCGCATCGAAGTATTCCCGCACCTCAGCGGCTAGCGGGGGCACCGGCAGCATCCCGCCGCCCGCGCGCAGTGAATCCGCGCCGACGCAGCCGGTGGCCACCGCTTCCCGCGCGGCAACCGCCGATACCTCGGTGCGCCCACCCGCGCGCGCAAACCGCAGGAACTCCGCTATCAGGCTCGGGTCGGCCCCGCCGTGACCGCCGCTCTCACGAGCGATCACTTCCACCGCGTCCGGCTTGCCCGCTCCACCCCGGCGGCTGTCCCACAGGTAGATGAAGTCACCGCCGTTATCGCCCATGTTTTCTATCCGCCCGGCGTCACCGATGATCGTGTAGTTGCGCCAGTAGTCGGGGGTGAAGTGGCACTGCTGGTAGGAGGCGAGCACGCCGTTATCCAGCTCCATTTGCAGCATGGAGATATCTTCGACATCCACCACCGGGTTTAGTTCCTTTTGCGCGGTGGGCGGCCAGTTGTCGGCGCTATACCAGTCCCACATGCGGCGATCGCTGTTGTCGCGGCGATCGGTGATGTCTCCGTAAACGGCCAGTTTGCCAACGCCTGACACGCGGCGGGTGTAACCGCCCGCGAGCCAGTGAATCACGTCTATATCGTGCGCCCCCTTTTGCAGCAGCAGGGTGTTTACGCGCTCGCGTTCGGCGTGCCAATCCTTAAAGTAGAAGTCTCCGCCGGCACCGACGAAGTGGCGGCACCAGATAGCGCGTACCCTGCCGATCCGCCCCTCATCGATCAGGCGTTTCATCTGCCGCACCACCGGCATATGGCGCATGTT
The DNA here is from genome assembly GCA_019218375.1 of Dermabacteraceae bacterium TAE3-ERU5. Taxonomy (GTDB): domain Bacteria; phylum Actinomycetota; class Actinomycetes; order Actinomycetales; family Dermabacteraceae; genus TAE3-ERU5. The sequence continues at coordinate 173,840 of JAHUUK010000005.1, read as the reverse complement.
GTGGCCGACGTAAAGCCTGGCCCGGTGCCGCTTAGCCAGATCGAGCAGATCGTCGGCATCCTCCAGGCTGATGGCCAGCGGCTTCTCGCAGAACGTGGGCAGTCCCGCGGCGAGGGTGCGGCGGGCGATACCTGCGTGGGCGTAGTCGGGCGCGAGGATCATCACCGCGTCGAGTTCCAGCGCGAGCAGTTCGTCTAGTTCCCCCACGTAGGCGGCACTATCGCCGAATGCTTCGCGCGCGTCGGCCAGCCCCCGCTCGGTCGGGTCGCAGACCGCCACCACGGCGCTGCCCTCCCCCGGTTTGTGGGCGTGCTTGGCAAGACCGCCGCGTGCGCCGTAGCCGATTACTCCTATGCGTAGATCCGCCATATGCTCCCGGTCCTTCGCTCTCGGGGCCCGCCCAGTCACTTATCCCGGGCATCGTAGGCCACCCGTCCAGTCTATTGCGCGAGCCGCGCATGTCTCTTTACTGCGCGGGGCGCTCGCGTATCACGAGGGCGGGAAAATCGTTCCTGGTCGACGCTACCGCGCGGGAAAACACGCCGTCCCAGCCGGGCGAATCGCGCAGGGCCTCCCTCAGCGCCGTAGGCGCGCCGTCGGCACGCGCCTGCTGCAGCACCACTTCCGCGACGCCCGCCTGCGCGGCCACCGAGAGCACCTGCGGCACCTGCGCCACCAGGCCGGGGGTGACGGTCATGCGCACCTCGTACGCGACCTCGGAGGCGACCAGGGCGCCGAGCGAGGCCGCCACCGGCCGCCACGCATGCGCCCTTCCCACCAGCTCCGGATATCCGGCCGGGGATGCTTTCAGATCGAACCCCACCCAGTCCACCAGCCGCGCAGACAGTAATTCAGCGAGCCGTTTCGGGTACGCCCCGCAGGTGTGCAGGCCGACCAGGAAACCCATTTCCTTGGCCTCTCGCGCGGCGGGCACGAGGGCCCGCTGCAGGCACGCCTCTCCCCCGCTGAACACGATCGCGTCAAGCAGTCCGGTGCGGCGGGAAAGCAGGGAGCGTACCTTTTCCCAGGGCACGCTGCCGGGTTTGCGCGGGTCGATGATGTCGTGGTTGTGGCAGTAGAGGCACTTCCAGGGGCAGCCCTGGCAAAAGACGCTCAGCGCTAACTTTCCGGGCCAGTCCACGCTGGAATAGGGCACCATTCCCGCTATGCGCAGCTCGTTTGCCGTCGCAGGGGGACGGGGAATGCCCGCCCCCGGCGTTTGCGCGGGGGCGGGCGGTGCCACGGCTTGCGGCGACATCAGACCAGGTGGGGGCTGGCCGCGGCCTCGGTGAAGAAGCGGCGCTCGGCGTATTCGCCCTTTTTGCCGATGTTGAACGATTTAACGGGGCGGAAGTAACCCATTACGCGCGTCCAGACCTCACATTCCGCCTCGGTTTCGCTGGCTCCCGCCGCCAGGCATTTTTCGCAGCTCTTGTGTTCCCCGGCCAGGTAGCCGTGGGAGGGGCAGATGGAGAAAGTGGGGGTGACGGTGATGTAGGGCAGGTGGAAGTTGGTGAGCGCGCGGCGCACCAGTTCCCGGCAGGCGGCGGGGGTGCTGACACGCTCCGGCATGTACAGGTGCAGCACGGTGCCACCGGTGTATTTGCTTTGCAGGTCCGCCTGTTCTTCGAGCGCCTCGAACGGGTCCTCGGTGGCTCCGGCGGGGAGCTGAGAGGAGTTCGTGTAGTACGGGTTAGTGTCGGTCCCGGCCTGCAGAATATCCGCGAAGCGGGCCCGGTCCTCCTTGGCGAACCGGTAGGTGGCGCCCTCCGCCGGGGTCGCCTCCAGGTTGTATAGGTTCCCCGTTTCCTCCTGGAATTCCACCATGCGATCCCGGATGTGATCGAGCAGGCGGGCACACATTTCGTGGCCTGCCGGGTCGGTGATGTCGAGGGCGTCGCGGCTAAAGTTACGCACCATCTCGTTCATGCCGTTCACGCCGAGGGTGGAGAAATGGTTGTTCAGGGTGCCCATGTAGCGCTTGGTGTACGGGTATAGCCCCTGGTCGATCAGTTTTTGCACCGTGACGCGGCGCGCTTCGAGGATCTCTTTACCGAGTTCGAGCAGCCGGTCCAGTTCCCGCAGCAGCGCAGCCTCGTCCCCGGCATACAGGTAGCCGAGTCGCGCCATGTTTACGGTGACTACGCCAATGGAGCCGGTTAGTTCCGCCGATCCGAACAGGCCGTTGCCACGCTTGAGCAGCTCGCGCAGGTCCAGCTGCAGGCGGCAGCACATGGAACGGATCATGCCGGGATCGAGCTCGGAATTGATGAAGTTTTGGAAGTAGGGCAGCCCGTATTTCGCCGTCATCTCGAACAGCGCTTCAACGTTGGGGCCTTCCCAGTCGAAATCCTTGGTGATGTTGTAGGTGGGGATCGGGAATGTGAACACGCGCCCCTCGGCGTCCCCTTCAGTCATCACGGAGATGTAGGCGCGGTTGATCATGTCCATCTCCGCCTGCAGCTCACCGTAGGTGAAGTCGCACAGTTCCTCGCCGATCAGGGGGTATTGGTCGGCCAGGTCTGCGGGGCAGGTCCAATCGAAGGTCAGGTTAGTGAAGGGGCACTGGGAGCCCCAGCGGGAGGGCACGTTCAGATTGAAGATGAGCTCCTGCATGTTCTGGCGCACCTGCTCGAAGCTCAGGTTATCTAGCCGCACGAACGGCGCCATGTAGGTGTCGAAAGAGCTGAACGCCTGCGCCCCGGCCCATTCGTTTTGCAGGGTGCCAAGGAAGTTCACGATCTGGCCACACGCGGATGAGAAGTGCTTCGGCGGAGCCGACGCGATCGCGCCGCGCACGCCGTTGAAACCTTCTTCGAGCAGACGGCGCAGGGACCAGCCAGCGCAGTAGCCGGTGAGCATGTCGAGGTCGTGAATGTGAATGTCCCCCTCGCGATGGGCGCGCCCGGCCTCTGCGCTGAAAACTTCGTCCAGCCAGTAGTTGGCAACCATCTTGCCGGCGCTGTTTAGCACGAGGCCGCCGACGCTGTAATCCTGGTTTGCGTTCGCGTTCACACGCCAGTCGGAGCGGTCCAGGTACTCGCTGACGGTGCGCACGGGGTCCACGGTGCGGCGCGGGCGGGGGGCGGGGGTGTGTGTTTGTTCTACCATGCCATCGACGCTAGCCCCAAAAACCCATAAAACACTATATCTAGTGGTTACGACACGCCGAACTTTCCACATATTGTGTTTTTGTGTCGATACGGCCGGGACGATTGTCCCGGCAAAGCTGTCCGTTTATACGTCCGCAAGGCAAAAAGCGGGGCCGAGCAAATGCTCGACCCCGCTTTTCTTTAGCCCGTTTACAGCATGCAGCTAACGCAGCCCTCTACCTCCGTGCCGGAGATAGCCATCTGGCGCAGGCGGATGTAATAGAGCGTCTTGATGCCCTTGCGCCAGGCGTAGATCTGCGCCCGGTTCACATCGCGCGTAGTGGCCGTATCGGGGAAGAACAGGGTCAGTGAAAGGCCCTGATCCACGTGCTGGGTAGCTACCGCGTAGGTGTCGATGATCTTCTCGTAGCCGATCTCGTACGCGTCCTGGTAGTACTCCAGGTTGTCGTTCGTCATGAACGGTGCCGGGTAGTAGACGCGCCCGATCTTGCCCTCTTTACGAATCTCGATCTTGGAAACGATCGGGTGAATCGAGGAGGTCGAGTTGTTGATGTAAGAGATCGAACCGGTGGGCGGCACCGCCTGCAGATAGGCGTTGTACATGCCGTACTGCATGACGTCGGCCTTGAGCGCGCGCCAATCGTCCTGGGTCGGGATGTGCACGGAGGAATTCGCGAACAGTTCCTTCACGCGGTCCGTCTGCGGCAGCCATTCCCCGTCGATGTACTTATCGAAGTAGACGCCGGTGCCGTAGTCGGATTCCTTAAAGTCAGCGAAAGTTTCTCCGCGCTCACGCGCAATCGCGCAAGACGCCTTGATGCACTGGTACACCACCGAATAGAAGTACATGTTGGTGAAGTCCAGGGCTTCTTCGCTGCCGTAGAAGATGCCTTCACGCGCCAGGTAGCCGTGCAGGTTCATCTGCCCCAGGCCGATGGCGTGCGACTTGCGGTTACCGTTCGCGATGGTCGGCACGCTCTCGATGTCGGAGCGATCCGACACGCTGGTGAGGGCGCGAATGGCCGTCTCGATGGTGTTTGCGAAGTCCGGGGAATCCATCGCCTTGGCGATGTTTAGCGATCCCAGGTTGCAGGAGATATCGCGGCCCAGCTCCTTGTAGGAAAGATCCACGTTCATTTCGCTCGCGGTGGCGATCTGCAGGATCTCCGAGCACAGGTTCGAGTGCGTCACCTTGCCGGGGATCGGGTTCGCCCGGTTCACGGTGTCCTCGAACATGATGTAGGGGTAGCCCGACTCGAACTGGATCTCGGCCAGCACCTGGAAGAAGTCGCGCGCGCGAATCTTCTTCTTGGAGATGCGCGGATCGTCCACCATTTCGCGGTAGCGCTCGCTGACGTTGATGTCCGCGAAAGGCTTGCCGTAAACGCGCTCCACGTCGTACGGGGAGAACAGGTACATCGGTTCGTTGTTCTTCGCCAGTTCGAACGTAATGTCGGGAATGACCACGCCCAGCGAAAGCGTCTTAATACGGATCTTCTCGTCCGCGTTCTCGCGCTTGGTATCCAGGAAGCGCAGGATGTCCGGGTGGTGGGCGTGCAGGTAAACCGCGCCCGCGCCCTGGCGCGCACCCAACTGGTTCGCGTAGCTGAAGCTATCTTCGAGCAGCTTCATAACGGGAATAACACCGCTGGACTGGTTCTCGATCTGCTTGATCGGGGCACCGTATTCGCGCAGGTTACTCAGCAGCAGCGCCACGCCGCCGCCGCGCTTGGAAAGCTGCAGGGCGGAATTGATGCCGCGCCCGATGGATTCCATGTTGTCTTCCACGCGCAACAGGAAGCAGGAAACCAGTTCGCCGCGCTGTGCCTTACCCGCATTCAGGAAGGTGGGGGTGGCGGGCTGGAATCGGCCGTCCACGATTTCGTCTACGAGGCGTTCGGCCAGGGCGGTGTCGCCGTCGGCCAGGGTGAGAGCCACGGCGCAGACGCGATCTTCGAAACGCTCCAGGTAACGCTTACCGTCGAACGTCTTCAGCGTGTACGAGGTGTAGTACTTGAACGCCCCCAGGAAGGTGGGGAAACGGAACTTCTTCGCGTAGGCACGCTGGAAGAGGCTCTTGATGAATTCGAACTTGTACTTCGCGAAGACGTGCTCTTCGTAGTACTTGTTTTCGATCAGGTAATCGAGTTTTTCTTCCAGGGTGTGGAAGAAAACGGTGTTCTGGTTGACGTGCTGCAGGAAGTATTCCCGCGCCGCCAGGCGATCCTTATCGAACTGGATCTTGCCGTCCTCACCGTAGAGGTTAAGCATTGCGTTCAGGGCGTGGTAATCCAGTTTGCGCTGGTGATCATGCCCCGGCATTTCGGTCAGTTTCGCCAAAATTCTTCCAATCCATCGTGGACCTTCTGCACGTCACCAGGGGTGCCGAGCAGTTCGAACTTGTATAGGTGCGGGACCCGACACTTAGCGGAGATGATGTCCCCCGCCTTGCAGTAGGCCTCGCCAAAGTTGGTGTTCCCGGCCGAGATTACGCCCCGAAGAAGAGAACGGTTGTGCTCATCGTTGAGGAACTTGATTACCTGTTTGGGGACGGCACCGCGTTCGCTGCCGCCCCCGTAGGTGGGGACTATGAGGACGTATTCCTCCTCCATCCGCAGCATCTCCTGCTTGGGATAGAGGGGGATGCGCTGCGCGGGCAGGCCCAGCTTCTCCACGAAGCGGTGGGTGTTACCGGAAACCGACGAAAAATAGACGATGCTGCCCATCAGCCGTTAGCTCCTTAGCGCGCCGTGAAAACTGCTCAGACCGCCGCTGCCATGCGCTCGACGCTGCGAGTGAGGGCCTTGATCTTGTCGGGGCGGAAGCCCGACCAATGATCGTTTGCGGTGATCACGACCGGGGCGGCCATGTAGCCGAGGGCCTTCACCTTGGCGAGCGCCTCGGCGTCCTCGGTCAGATCAACGACGGTGTAGTCGAGGCCGGCCTTGTTCAGCGCACGCTTGGTGGCATCGCACTGTACGCACATCGGCTTGGAGTACACGGTGATTTCCATGGCGGTAGTGCCTTTCCACGGTGAGGATCAGGGGGATTTTTCTTTGTGGCCCTTGTGGTGAACCAACGTCGATAACACTACACCTTGTGGCCACGGCTGTGCACCACCACTAGATGTACGGAATTACACAGATGTTATGTGCATAGAGTGTGGATTCTCCTGTGGACTCTGGGGACACTGCGCCCATCACCGGGAAAAACTCTGTGGAGGAACGGAAAAACCCGCCCCGCAGCCTGTGCATAGTCGGCTGCGGGGCGGGCGAAAAAAATTTTGTGACTTGTTTCAGTCTTGCGCTAGAGCGCGGTTTCAGTCCTGTTTGGGGGCGGGTTCGTCTCCGTCCGCCTCAGCATCGGCCACCTCGGTATCGTCCGCAAGCATTTCCTGCCTGACCGCGGCGTCCAGCTCTTCCTCAGCGGGGTCTGCCGGGGCAGCGCTTTCAACGTTTTCTGCGGAGGTTTCTAGATCGTTTTCCGGTGCGGCTTCGTCAGGCTCACCCTTCACCGCGCCATCTTCCACAGTCGTTTCTTCCGTTACCGCCTCTTCCGTTTCCACCACGGGGGCCGGTTCAAGTTCCCGCCCTTCGCTGCTCGCGTAGCGTTCGAGCAGATCCCGCGCCAAAGCGAGCTCGCGTTCGGCTGCTACCGCCCCGGCCAGGGGACGCTCCAGGTTTACGGCCATGCGGTGGAAGGCATCCCACATGGCGTCTGCGCAGCCGCGCGTATCTTCGTAGCCGGTTTGGGTGACGGCGCTGGCCCCGTCCTTTTCCCGCACGGTGAGCTTCGCGCTCATATCACCCAGGGAGGGCGCATAGAGGGAAAGTTCTGCGAGCTTGCGCGAGGAGATAACGCGGATGGTTTCCCGGTATTCGGGGAAGAACGGCAGGTAGTGCCAGGTCAGGCGCACCTGGGCACCGTTTTCGAGCCGTCCCAGCAGTTCCAGCGATCCCGGCATGACGCCTTCGGGCCATTGGCGCAGATAGTCAATCTTTTCCAGTTTGCCGTAGGCGGTTTCCAGCGTCAGCACCTGCTGGGTGAATCCGGTGAGCAGGCCTTTCACGTATAGGTCGCGATCACGCTGGGTGGAGGCGGACCCGGCTGCGCTGCTTAGTTCGGCCTCGAACGCCTCGCGGCGCGCGTTGCGCAGGTCTACGTCTACGTCGTAGGCCGACGCGGTAACGCAGTGCGGTTTAAATAGCGGCCCCGTGGAGGGCATGATGGTTTCGTATTCGATCAGGCGCGCATCGCTGCTGGCAACGGCGTCGCTGAGCTTGTCCAGGCCCGCATCGTAAAGCTGTGCGTAGGCGGTCATCACCAGCGGCCTGCCAAGCATTTTTTCGAATCCGGCGATCTTCTTTAGTTCCTGCTCGCTGTAGGCCAGCGGCGGTTCCACCAGCACCGGGATGGCGCGCTTGAGCAGTGCCAGCACATCGTCGGCGCGCAGCCCGTCGGTAGCGATTACGGCAGCGTCCACCTCCACTTCCCGCGCGGATACCGCCCGCATCAGGTCGGCCACGCTTTCGTACGCGTGTTCTTCGGGAACGCCGGTCAGCGCGCGCACGTCGTTGCATCGCCGCTGCGAGATGTCCACCAGGGCGGACAGTTCGAACAGGTCCCAGCGCCTGCGGATGGTTGGGATGTGCACCGACTGCGCCATGGCACCCAGACCGATGACCGCTACCTTCAGGGGGGCAGACATGAAGAACCTCCAGAGAGAAAGTGTGTTGGGGAAATCGTAGCGCGCCGCGCCCCGAACCAGGTGTAAGGGTGCCGACGTGCACTATCGTTGGCTTGACCGACACTCATTCCCAGCAGCGAAGGAACCGCAGAGGATGCGCGAATTAGCCAGCCGCCTGTTCTACGACTCCGTGCGTCGCCTGCTAAATCCGGTGCTTTACGGTTTTTGGCGTCCGCGCGTGAGCGGCCTGGAAAACATTCCGCGCGAGGGTGCCGTGATCATTGCTGCGAATCACCTGGCGAATGCGGATAGTGCGGTTTTGCCGATCCTGACCCCGCGCCGCATCCATTTTCTGGTCAAGTCCACCTACTGGCATAACGGGGGGCTTAGCAACCTGTTGCAGCGGCTGTTTTTCACCGCCGCCGGCGCGATCCCTGTAGATAGGGGCACCCTGCACTCCGCGCAGGGCTCGCTTGAGGTCGCGCTGAAGTACCTGCAACGCGGCGAGGCTTTCGGCATCTACCCGGAGGGCACCCGTTCCCGCGACGGTCGTCTCTATAAGGGGCGGGGCGGGGCGGCCTGGTTGGCATTTGAGGCCGATGCCCCCATCATTCCCGTGGGGCTGCGCGGCACGCAGCACTTTTGGCCCTCCGGCAGCAAGCGCCCCCTGCGCCACCCCTTCACGATTCGTTTCGGGGAGCCGATTCATCCCGCCGACATTGCCCCCGGCAAGCCGAAGTCCGTGCGCCGCCGGGAACTCACGGAGGTCCTGATGCGGAGGATAGCGGAGCTAAGCGGCCAAGAATACGTGGATCGTCTCAATACACCTGCCCCTCAGACAAAGTAGGATCGACCGTAAAGCTTTTGCCGAAAACGCACGAAACAACGCACGAAACGAGGGAAAGACCGTGACTGTCCTGGTGGGGTTCATCCCGACGCCGATCGGGCATCGGGCGCTTGACGCTGCATTGCAGGAGGCGGCCCGCACGGCCGAACCTATCCTGGCCGTCAACGTGCTGCGCCAGGGAAGCTCCCAGGACGATCCGCGCAGAGCGGGCGATAACGACTTCGCTTACGTGAAGGAAAAGGCGCGCAGCGCCGGTATTCGCTGCGAGATTCGTACGGTGGAGGCAGAGGACGTCACTAGCGCCCTGGTGGACCTCGCGGCAAGCGAGAAAGTTCGCCTGCTGGTGATTGGCCTGCGCCGCGAGAAGTCGGTGGCCAGGCATCTCATGGGAGCCACTTCCCAATCCCTGTTGCTCGCGGCCCCCTGCGACGTACTTACGGTCTGAGCGTGGCAGGCTTTTTCCGCCCCAGCACCGGCACCGGTGTGCGACCGCTGCGCCGCCTGCGCGGTAGCGTTGCCCCGTTTTCGCCCCGCCCGCAAAAGGTTCTTTCCGTCGGAGTGGACATCGGCGGCACTCACGTTAAGGCGGGGGTTGTCGCGCCCGACGGCACCGTTTTGCAGCGCCTCAGCGTGCCCACGCCGACCCGTTCCCCGGAGGCTACCGAGGAAGCCATAGTCGAGGTAGTTTCGCGCCTGCGCCGGGACTACCGCATCCGCAGCGTCGGCATTGGCGCGGCGGGATTCGTTGATCGCGACCGAGCGAAGGTGGTTTTCTCTCCCCACCTCGCCTGGCGGCACGAGCCTTTGCGTGATCGCGTGCAGTCTCGCCTGGGTCTGCACGTGGTGGTAGAGAACGACGCCAACGCCGCCGCCTGGGCCGAGTCCCGTTTCGGCGCCGCGCACGGCGTCAGCAGCGTGGTCATGGTTACCCTGGGCACCGGCATTGGCGGAGCCGTGGTGAGCGAGGGCCGTCTGCAGCGGGGGCGTTACGGCATGGCCGGGGAGTTCGGCCACATGATGCTGGTTCCCAAGGGACAGCTTTGCGCCTGCGGCAACCGGGGTTGCTGGGAACAGTACGCGGGCGGTAGCGCCTTGATTCGCTCCGCGCGCGAACTGGCCGAAAGCAATTCCCCCGTAGCATCCTCCCTGCTTGCCGCGGCAGGCGGGGAGCCGAGCCTGATCACCGGGCAGACCGTCAGCGAATGCGCAGCCGAGGGCGATTCGGCGAGCATCGAGCTGCTGCACGAGATGGGCGGCTGGCTCGGCATAGGTTTGGCCAACGTGGCCGCGGCGCTCGACCCGGCCGTTTTGGTGGTTGGTGGCGGCGTGAGCGCGGCCGGGGAGATGCTGCTCTCCCCCGCCCGCGAGGCGTTCCATCGTCAGCTCACCGGCCGTGGGTTCCGGCCCGCTCCGCCGCTGCTGCTGGCCCGCCTGGGAAATGACGCAGGCTTTATCGGGGCGGCTGATCTTGCCCGTCTTGATTTGTCGGGTGGGAGGTAACAAAGGTTGTTCCACCTCACATAAAACCCGTAAAAAGCATCCCGACCTGCGCGTTTAGGTAAGCCTAAGCCGAGGTTGGAAGTATTCTCTTATTTGATTTAGTCCAAAAAAGCCCGTAAGGTGACATTGTGTCAGAAAGCATGAACGCCCACTTCAACCCCGCCGCGCCGCTTCGCGCAGCGGGTCTGCGCGTAACGTTTGCCCGCACCGCAACCCTGCAGGTGCTGACCAGCGCTCCGCACAGCAGTGCCGACGCGATCCACGCGGCGGTACGCGAAATGGGTGGCAGCGTTTCTAAACAGGCCATTTACGACGTTCTTCATACGCTCACGGGGGCAGGTATCCTCCGTGCGGTACAGCTGGACGGAAGAAGCGTCCTCTACGAACTGCAAAAGAACGACAACCACCATCACATGGTGTGCACGTCGTGCTCCAGGTTCCTGGACGTTCCTTGCGCAATCGGGCACAGTCCGTGCCTGACGCCCTGCGAATCGCATGGCTTCGAGCTAGAGATAGCCGACGTCATCTATCGGGGCGTCTGCCCCGAGTGCCGCGAAAAGGCCTAAAGAAACCACCTCACCGCATAACCGACAGGGGCCAGTTCCCCCTGCCGGTGGTCGAGTTCATCCTTCTGACGGTTGTTAAACACCTAGGAAAGGGACGCAACGTGACCACTCACCCCACCACCCCCGGCGAAAGCCCCGACACCACCGTTAACCACGTGGCAGGCGTGGACGCCTCCGGCTCCACCACCATCACCGGAGCTCCCGCGCAGAGCGATCGTAACTCCCTCACCGCGGGTGCCGACGGCCCGATCATGCTGCACGACGTGCACTTCGTCGAGCAGATGGCGCACTTCGACCGCGAGCGTGTTCCGGAGCGCGTAGTGCACGCGAAGGGTTCCGGCGCTTTCGGTTACCTGGAGGTGACCGAGGACGTGTCGGCCTACACCAAGGCCGCCGTATTCCAGCCCGGCGCGCGCACCGAGATGCTGGCGCGCTTCTCCACCGTGGCGGGCGAGCTCGGCTCCCCCGACACCTGGCGCGACCCGCGCGGCTTCGCCCTCAAGTTCTACACGACCGAGGGCAACCTCGACATCGTCGGTAACAACACCCCGATCTTCTTCATTCGCGACGCCATGAAGTTCCCGCACTTCATCCGCTCGCAGAAGCGCCGCGGCGCTTCCGGCCTGCGCGATAACTCGATGCAGTGGGACTTCTGGAGCCTGAACCCGGAGAGCGCGCACCAGGTCACCTACCTGATGGGCGATCGCGGCATCCCCGCCACCTACCGCCACCAGAACGGTTACGGCTCCCACACCTACATGTGGATCAACGCCGAGGGCGAAAAGTTCTGGGTCAAGTACCACTTCATTTCCCAGCAGGGCGTTGAGACACTCACCAACGAGGAAGCCGACCGTCTGGCTGGCACCGACGCCGACGCGCACCGCCGCGACCTATTCGAGGCCATCGAGCGCGGCGACTTCCCGAAGTGGGACATGTACGTGCAGGTAATCCCCTTCGAGGAGGGCTTCACCTACCGCTACAACATCTTCGATGTCACCAAGACCGTTTCGCAGAAGGACTACCCGCGCATCAAGGTGGGCACCTTCACGCTGGACAAGAACCCGGTAAACCACTTCGCGCAGATCGAGCAGGCCGCGTTCGATCCGAGCGCCCTGGTGCCCGGCACCGGCCTGTCCCCCGACAAGATGCTGCTGGGCCGCGTGTTCTCTTACGCCGACACGCACCGCCACCGCATCGGCGCGAACTACCTGCAGCTGCCGGTTAACCGCCCGCACAACGCGAAGATGAACACCTACGCGGCGGACGGTCCGATGGCTTACGACCACAACGGTGACGCGGCTCCTTACGCCCCGAACTCGGAGGGCCGCCCGTTCTCCGATAACCCCGGCGCGTCCGAGGATTCGTTCCACGTTTCGGGCGATCTGGTGCGCCGCGCCCAGACCATCCGTTCCGCTGAGGACGACGACTTCACCCAGGCCCGCGATCTGCTGATGAACATCTTCAGCGATGAGCAGCGCGATCGCTTCGTGCAGACCGTTGCCGGGCACATCGCGGGCGTTTCCCGCGAGGACGTCGCAGAGCGCGCGTTCCAGTACTGGGCGAACATTGACGAGGGCGTCGCGCAGCGTATCCGCGAGGCGCACGCCGCGCTGAAGGCCTGAATTAAGCGGGGGCTAAAGCCGAAAGCTCGGCCTTAGCGCTAAGCAAAGAGAGTGGGTGGTTCCCTTGCCGGGAACCACCCACTCTTACTTTTAACTGGCGCTTTTTAGTCGGCAGGGGCCTGCCAGATGCGAGGAACGGTAACCGGCTCGGTTAGGCCGGGAGGAAGCGCCGACACGGTATCTCCGGCAATGTCGGCCTCTTCCACCCGGTATTCACGATTGAACAGAACCTCCCCGCCCGGCAGCCTGATGTCGAATACCAGGATGTCTCCCGCCGCTATTTCTTGCCGCACGGCCCCTTTCAGCGAATCGCGATGCCTGAGCAGCTGCGGGCCTGGGGAAACGATCTTGTAGACGCCCTCGCCCCACGCGTTTTCCCCGCCCAAAACAAGGTCCTTTTCTCCCTGCGGGAGGGGCGCGGGCACGATGTGCCGCAAAGAAGCCGCCGGGGTTTCGTCGGGCAGGACGCTCCCTAAGCCGCAGGCTTGCGCCTCCACGCGGGTGAATACCAGCGCGCGGCAGCCGCCCGCCTCCCACAGCACTCCGAGCGCACCGTCGGGCAGCACCACTGCGGTGGAATACGCGGCTTCGGCTTCTGTGATTACGGCGCACCTGCGCCAGCTCTCTCCCATGTCGGGAGAAACGTCCACGGCCAAGCAACGCCTGAGGGCGGGATCTGCCAGGTGGGTGGCAGCCAGCAGGTTCCCCCAGCGCAGCACGGAACCGTTGCATCCCGGATCGCTCAGCAGCGGCTGGTCTTGCAGCTTCGCGTAACCATTGCCGTCGTTGCGGGAAGTTTTACGGCATCCCACAGCGCGGGAGTGGTAGACGAAGCTGCCGTCGCTCGCCTCGGCCAGTGCCGATTCGTTGGTGCCGGGGCCAAATACCTGCCCTACGCGCCAGGTTTTTCCGCCGTCGGCGCTGCTCAGTATGCAGGTGTAGATTTCTTTCCCCGCGAGCATGACCAGGGTGAAATGCGCGCTGCCGTCTCCCGCGCAGAGGCCGGTGCCGGAGCTGGGGAAAACTCCGCTCACCCGCGCCGCGAGTTCCGGGGCCGCTTCGCGCAGGGAGGCATAGAAAGCGGAGGTGAGGCGCTGTGCGGGCTGCCAGGTCTTTCCGCCGTCGGTGCTGCGCAGCAGATCTAGCTGCAGAATCTGCGGGTCGGCATCTATCTCCGGGCTTTCCGACAGGGGCCGTGACTCAAAGAATCCCGCCCGTTCTGAGGCCGCGTGCAGCAGCAAAACGTCACCGTTTTCCAGTGTGAGCAGGCAGGCGTCTCCGTAGCCTTCGCGTTCGTTGCCCGCGCGTACGGGAAGCTGCGGCCCCCAGGTTTTACCGCCGTCGTCCGAGGTGCGGGAAACCAGGTCGATTGGGCCGGGCAGGTCATCTACTCCCGCGCGCGCATCGTAGACGGCGAGCAGTTCTCCGGCAGCGGTTAGGGTGAGCGCGGGGATGCGGTAGCGCGCGTATCCGCGCTCTCCCTCGCGAGCTACAACCGCATGTCTAACCATGCCCCTTCCTTCCCGATCCGTTCCCTAGTCTGGGTACCTATTTTTAGCTTGGCGTAGCTGCGCTTTCGGTTCTGTGCCCCAAGCTGTGCGCGGGCTAGTTAGCGCCCGCAGCGGCGCGTTCGATGGCGCGGCGCAGGGGCAGGTAGTGCGCTCCCACCGCATCCAGGTATGCGTTGAGGTCACCGGCCTCTATCGCATCCAACATGTGCCCGTGGGCGCAGACGGTTTCGTCGATGTCGTGCGGAGCCTGGATTCCGAGCTGCGGCACGACCACGGTGTGTACTTCCCAGAGTGCGGTGACTATCTGTGCCAGCAGGCTGTTTCCGACGAACTCCAGCAGCCGCGCGTGGAACGCCCTGTCTATCTGCATAAAGCTTTCTCCGGCGGCGGACTGTTCGCGCATTTCGGACACCAGCCGGGACAGTTCGGGGTCGCGCTGACCGCGGCAGCGGGCGATCAGGCTTTCTCCGATTGCCCGATCGACTCCCTCACGCAGCTGCACGACTTCCGCCAGTTGGCTAAAGCGGCCGTCCTCGTTCAGCAGCGTGCGAAAAGCCAGGCCGGCAATGAACGGGGACAGGGAAAGCCCGCCCACGGTGGTGCCGCGGCCGTGTTTTACCTGCACGATGTCTAGCGAGGACAGCGTGCGCATGGCCTCGCGCACGGAGGAACGCGAAACACCCAGGTCGCTACAGATTTCCGATTCGCTCGGGAGCGGGTCTCCGGGGCGCAATCCCTCTTCCAGGATGAAGGATTTGATCGCGTCAACGGTGCTTTCACCGGCGCGTGCCCGCATTCCAGCCATGCTCTGCTCCCCCTTGATACAGATCATTAACTATCGCTCGATCGTCTTTAACCAGCGTGTCTGTACCGACTTTTAATTTCGACTTGACCGCCCGTTTGCGCGGTCGTAGAGTCATTGTAAACACATCAGACATCTGACGTCTGTAGATAGTTTTGGAAGGCCGTGACACCCCGTCACGCCATCATCGCCGGGCCTCCCCAGGCACGGCACGACGCAAAGGAGCTCACCGATGGTGTCCCCCCTCAACGAATCCCGTTCACGCCGTGAATTTTTCGGGCTGTCTGCGAAGTTCGGCGTTGCCGCCGGCCTCGCCGCAACCCTCGCCGCTTGCGCCCCGAAGTCGGGCGATGCGCCTAAGACCGACTCGAAGGGTGCCGCACCGGCAGCCGGCAGCGCCAACAAGGACGGCAAGATCTCTGCTGCTATCTCTTACGAGCTTGGCACCAACGGCTACGACCCGATGACCACCACCTCGGCGCTGACCATCGCCGCCAACTGGCACACGATGGAAGGCCTGACCGAGATCGATCCGGTTTCGCGCGAAACCTACGCTGCGCTGGCTAAGGAACTCCCGAAGGCCGACAGCACCAGCGTTGATGTCGCCCTGCGCGACGACGCGAAGTTCTCCGACGGCACCCCGGTGACCGCCGATGACGTCGTGTTCTCCTTCGAGCGCGTTATGAACCCGGAGAACAAGTCGCTCTACGTCGCCTTCATCCCCTTCATCGAGAAGGTGGCAAAGAAGGATGACAAGACCGTCACCTTCACCCTGAAGTACCCGACCGGCGTCTTCGCTGACCGCCTCGCGGTAGTCAAGGTTGTTCCGAAGGCCCTCGTCGAGAAGGACGCCAAGGCGTTCGACGCTAACCCCGTCGGCACCGGCCCCTTCAAGATGAGCGACAACGGCGCTTCCTCGAAGAAGGTCGTTTTCGAGCGCAACGATCTCTACAACGGCTCCAAGCCCGCCCTGGTGAAGAGCATGGAGTGGCAGATCATCCCCGACGCCTCGACCCGTACCAACGCCATGCAGTCCAACACCGTGCAGGCCATCGACTCGGTTCCCTACCTGTCGATCGACCAGCTCAAGGCCACCAGCACCGTCGAATCGGTGCAGGGCTTCGGTCTGCTGTTCGCGATGTTCAACAACAGCAAGGACAACCCGTTCGGTGACGTCCGCAACCGCCAGGCGTTCATGTACGCAATCGACATGGACAAGGTGATCAACACCGGTCTGCTCGGCCAGGCAGAGGCTGCCACCAGCTTCCTGCAGACCTCGCACCCGGACTACAAGAAGGCCTCCACCGTCTACTCGCTGGACGCGGAGAAGGCGAAGAAGCTGTTCGCCGAGACCGGCCTGAAGAAGTTCCGCATGCTCTGCACCGACCACGACTGGGTAAAGAAGTGCACCCCGATCATCCAGGAGTCGCTGAAGGCTGTTGGCATGGAGGTCGAGTTCGAGCAGAAGAAGTCCTCCGACGTCTACAACACCATCGACGGCAAGCCGGAAGCCTACGACGTAGTGATCGCCCCCGGCGACCCGTCGGTATTCGGCAACGACCCCGACCTGCTGATGAGCTGGTGGTACGCCGGTGACACCTGGACCGATTCCCGCATGCACTGGAAGGGCACCGAGTCCTACACCGAGGCACAGAAGCTCCTCGCCGAGGGTCTGCAGGCCACCGACAAGGCCAAGCAGAAGGAATCGTGGGACAAGATGTTCAACCTGCTGTCGGACAACATCCCGCTGTACCCGCTGTTCCACCGCAAGACCCCGACCGCTTGGGATAGCAAGACCCTGGTTGACTTCAAGCCGATCTCGCTGACCGGCCTGAGCTTCCTCAGCGTCGGCTCCACCAAGTAACAAATTTGAGGTAGGCGGCACCGGGCATTCCCGGTGCCGCCGCCACCCCTCCCCCTAACGCGCTTTTTGTCCGTTTAACCGCAACCTCCTGTAGAAGGAGACGCCCTCGTGTCTAATCTGCTTCGGCTTATTGGCAGGCGACTAGTTGCTCTCCCCATCATGATCCTTGGGGTCACGCTGCTCGTTTTCGTCGTCATGTCGTTCTCTCCCGCCGATCCCGCGCGCCTCGCGCTGGGTGAATCAGCATCCCAGGAAGCCCTAAACGCCTACCGAGATGCTCACGGCCTCAACGATCCGCTGCTCGTCCGCTACGGCCACTTCCTCGTGGGAATGGTGCAGGGAGACCTGGGCACAACAAGCGGTAACACCCCCGTGACGGAGGTAGTGGCCAAGGCATTCCCGATTACGCTGCAGCTCACCTTCATCGGCCTCATCATCGCCGTGGTGCTCGCGCTCGTGTTCGGTGTGCTGGCCGCCCTCTACCGTGACACCTGGGTTGACCAGGCTATCCGCATCGTTTCCATCGCGGCGCTGGCAACCCCCTCCTTCTGGCTGGCGATCCTGCTGATCCAGTGGCTGGGCACCGTCCCCGGCGGTTGGCAGATGTTCCCGGCACTGATCGTGAACTGGGTTCCCTTCCTCGAAAACCCGCCGGTCTACACCAACAACATTTTCCTGCCCGCGTTCGCCCTCGCCGTTCCCGTTGCAGGCTCCCTCACCCGTGTGGTGCGTACCGCCATGGTTGAGGAGCTGGATAAGGACTACGTGCGTACCGCCATCGGCTCCGGTATCCCCTACCCGATCGTGGTTGCCCGCAACGTGCTGCGTAACGCGCTCATCACGCCGATCACTGTGCTCGGTCTGCGCGTCGGCTACCTGATGGGTGGCGCGGTCATCATCGAAATCATCTTCAACATCCAGGCGATGGGCCAGCTCATCCTGGACGGCGTGACCCGTAACGACGTCTTCCTGGTGCAGGGCGTGACCCTCACGGTCGCGATTGCCTTCATCGTGGTGAACATCGTGGTGGACATGCTGTACGTCCTCGTCAACCCGCGGATCAGGAGCATCTGATATGCGACGCAAACTCTCTTCGCGCCTCGGCTCTGTGCAGGGGGCACCGCTTTCCGGCCTGCGTAACCTGCCGCTGGCTTCCAAGATCGCGCTCGGCTTCCTGGCGCTCGTTGCCCTGCTGGCCATCTTCGCCCCGCTGATCGCCCGTTTCGATCCGCTCGCCACCGGTCTTTCGACCGACCCGAACGTTGTCGGCACCCTTCCCGAGGGCACCATTCCGCGCCCCGACGTGGCCCCCGACGGCACTTTCTGGTTCGGCACCGACGCCACCGGCCGCGACGTCTTCTCGCGCGTCCTCTACGGCGCTCGTTCCTCGCTGCTGATCGGCCTCTGCGCCACCGGCGCGGCCCTGCTCGTCGCAGCGGTCCTCGGCTCCTTCGCCGCCACCGCACACAAGTGGGCCTCCGAGGTGTTGATGCGCGTGCTCGACATCATCATGTCGTTCCCCGGCATCGCCCTGGCCGCCGTGTTCGTAGCGGTGTTCGGCACCTCCCTGCCGGTCATCATCTTCGCGATCGGCTTCCTGTACGTGCCGCAGCTTTCCCGCGTGATCCGCGCTAACGTGCTCGCCCAGTTCGGTGAGGATTACGTATCGGCCTCCCGCGTGATGGGTGCCTCCACCACCTGGATTCTGATCAAGCACGTGGCCCGCAACTGCATGGCCCCGATCATGGTGTTCGCTACCGTGCTGGTGGCCGACGCGATCGTGTTCGAAGCCTCGCTGTCCTTCATCAACGCCGGTGTGAAGCCGCCGAACCCGTCCTGGGGCAACATCCTTGCCGAGGGCAAGCAGCTGCTGCTCGCCGGTGACTGGTGGCCGACCTTCTTCCCCGGCCTGATGATCCTGCTGACGGTGCTTTCGCTGAACGTCCTCTCCGAGGGTCTGACCGACGCCCTTGCCAGCCCGGCTATCCGCCGCGGCGTTGATGTTGAGGCCGACGAGAAGGCCCTGGCCGAGCAGAAGGATCGCGCCGCTAAGAGCGCCATCCTCGGCCAGACCGACCAGGCCACCGCGCAGCGCCTGCTCAACGAGTCGCTGAACCGGCTACACGTTAACGAGTCGGCCCGCAACGACCGCCTGGTGCTGGAGAACAAGGAAGCTAAGCCGCTGCTCGAGGTGAAGAACCTGAGCATCGCGTTCCCCGCCGCGCACGGCGACGTGAACATCGTCGATAACGTTTCCTTCACCGTCCGCGAGGGCGAAACGATGGGCCTGGTTGGCGAGTCCGGCTGTGGCAAGTCGATCACCTCGATGGCAGTGATGGGCCTGCTGCCCAAGACGGCACGCATCACCGGCGAAATCCTCTTCGACGGCAAGAACCTGCTGGAGATGGGACCGAAGGAACGCAACGCCCTGCGCGGTCACGACATGGCGATGGTTTACCAGGACGCACTCAGCTCCCTGAACCCGTCCATGCTGATCCGTACCCAGCTGCAGCAGCTCATCAACCGCGGCGGTACCCGCAGCGCGGAGGAACTGATGGAGCTGGTGGGTCTGGACCCGAAGCGCATGCTGAACTCGTACCCGCACGAGCTTTCGGGCGGTCAGCGTCAGCGCGTGCTGATCGCCATGGCGCTCACCCGCAACCCGCGCCTGGTGATCGCGGACGAGCCGACCACCGCGCTTGACGTCACCGTGCAGAAGCAGGTGGTTGACCTCCTGAACAAGCTGCGCGAGGAGCTCGGCTTCGCGATGGTGTTCGTCAGCCACGACCTCGCCCTGGTGGCGCAGCTCGCGCACCGCATCACCGTGATGTACGCGGGCCAGGTGGTGGAGCAGGCAGACACGAAGGAACTGCTGACCGATCCGCGCCACGAATACACTCGCGGCCTGCTCGGTTCGGTTCTTTCCATCGAATCGGGAGCCTCCCGACTCCACCAGGTGCAGGGCACCGTCCCCTCCCCGCGTGAGTTCGTGAAGGGTGACCGTTTCGCCCCGCGTTCGGTCAACCAGGGAGTCGGCGCCGACGTGAAGCCGGTGCTACGCCCGATCGTCGGCACTAACCATGTGGTCGCGACCACCACGGATTCCGTGCCCGCGCCCCTCAGCGCATCCGAAGGAGCGAAGTGATGACTAACCAGACTGACGTTCCGGTTCTCGACCTGCGCGACATTCACGTCGTGCACCGGCTGCGCACCGGGAAGCTGCTGAAGCCCGATACGATCCGCGCGGTGAACGGCGTTAACTTCACCGTTTCGCGCGGCGAGGTAGTCGGCATCGTGGGCGAGTCCGGCTGTGGCAAGTCCACCCTGGCCCGTGTCATGGTCGGGCTGCAGAAGCCGACCGAGGGCAAGGTGTTCTTCAAGGGCGAGCCGCTCGGCTCCTCCCGTGCGGCCCGTAAGGTGCTGGGACGCTCCGTGTCGGTAGTGTTCCAGGATCCGGCTACCGCACTGAACCCCCGCATGGTGGTGCGCGATCAGCTGATCGACCCGCTCCGGGTGCACGGTATCGGCTCCCCGAAGGAACGGCTCGAAAAGGTGCGCGACCTGCTGCACATGGTGGGCCTGCCCCAGTCGGCACTGGATGTTCTGCCCCGCCAGATTTCCGGCGGTCAGCGTCAGCGCGTGGCTATCGCCCGCTCCCTGGTGCTCGATCCGGACATCATCGTGGCCGACGAGCCGACCAGCGCGCTGGACGTTTCGGTGCGCGCGCAGGTGCTGAACCTGCTCACAGACCTCAAAGCGACCCTGGGCCTTGGCCTGGTGTTCATCTCTCACGACATCAACACGGTGCGTTACGTATCGGACCGTATCGCGGTGATGAACAGCGGTCGCGTTGTGGAAACCGGCAGCGCTGAGGAAATCTTCGCCAACCCGAAGGACGAGTACACACGCACTCTTCTCTCCGCTACTCCGTCTCTTCTCTAAAACTCATTTCTTTGCCGTAACGAAAGGTTTGTCATGGCTACCCCGTTGCGCGGCGTTGTGCCGCCGCTCCTCACCCCCCTCACCGCTGACGGCCAGGTTGACCGCCCCTCGCTCGAAAAGCTGGTAGCGCACCTGGTTAACGCCGGTGTGGACGGCATCTTCGCCCTCGGTTCCTCCAGCGAGGTCGCGTTCTTCACCGATGAGCGCCGCCGCGAAGTGCTGGAGACGGTCACCGGCCTGGTCGCCGGCCAGGTTCCCGTCATCGCGGGCGTTATCGATACCCAGACCGACCGCGTCATCTCCCACGTGCGTGACGCCGAGCGCGTCGGCGTGGACGGCGTGGTTGCCACCGCCCCGTTCTACGCGATCACCGGCCCGGAAGAGATCGAGCGTCACTTCCGTACCGTGGCCGCCGCCACCGAACTGCCGCTGTACGCCTACGACATTCCGGTTTGCGTGCACGTCAAGATCGCCCCGGCCCTGCTCGCGCAGCTCGGCGCCGAGGGCGTGCTGGCCGGTGTGAAGGATTCTTCCGGTGACGACGTTTCGTTCCGCCGCCTGGCCGCGATGAACCGCGCTAACGGTTCCCCGATGTCGCTGCTGACCGGTCACGAGGTTGTCGTGGACGGCGCTTACCTGGCCGGTGCCGACGGCTGCGTTCCCGGCCTCGGTAACGTCGATCCCGCGGGCTACGTGCGTATGCACAAGGCAGCCATGGCGGGCGACTGGGCAACCGTGCAGTCGGAGCAGGATCGCCTGGCCCGCCTGTTCGAGATTGTCTTCCAGCCGGTCGGCAAGGTCGGCCCCGCCGCTGGCGTGGGTGCCTTCAAGACCGCGCTGCGCGAAATGGGCGTGTTCTCGACCAACACGATGTCTACCCCGATGAGCCCGATCGAGGGCGATTCGGTGGCGCGCATCCGTGCCCTGGTCGAAGAAGCCGGGCTCGTCTAAGGCTCGTCCCATGCAACGTTTTCTGGCTTTAGACCTGGGCGGCACCAAGACCACCGCTGCGGTGGTTGAGCTGCAGGGTCGGGACGCACGCGTACTGCACAGCGCCAGCCAGCCCACCCCCGCCAGGGAGGGGGCCAACTCCGTGCTGGCCGCCTCCCTGGCGCTGACTCGGCGGGCGCTCACGGAATGGGGCGGAGACACGGACACCGTAGCCGGTGTCGGCATCGCCTCCGCCGGTGTGATCGACCCGCAGCGGGGCCTGGTCACCCATGCCACCGACGCCCTGCCGGGCTGGCCGGGAACCGAACTGGCCGCCGCTTTCACGGGAGAGTTTTCACTCCCCGCACGCGCCCTCAACGACGTGCACGCACACGGCCTGGGCGAGGCCCTGTACGGTGCCGGTAATGGCCATCCCTCCATGCTTATGGTTGCGGTCGGCACCGGCATCGGCGGCGCCATCGTGATCGACGGGCACCCCTTCACGGGGTTCTCCCATGCCGCCGGGCACGTCGGCCACATTGCCGTGCCCGAGGCGGAGGGTGTGCTCTGTTCCTGCGGCCGCACCGGCCACCTGGAGGGCCTGGCTTCCGGCCCCGGTATTCACGCGCTCTACACCCGCCGTGGCGGGCAGGCCGTGGATACCAAGGAGGTGGCGGCCCGTGCCCGCGACGGGGAACGCCTCGCCGCCGAGGTACTGCGCCTGGCAGGTTTCGCGACCGGCCGCGTGATCGGCGGTCTGCTGAACGTAATCGACCCGGCGGTGGTTACCCTCACCGGCGGGGTAGCGCAGATCGGCAACCTGTGGCGCACGGCGGTCCTGGACGGGATCGAATACGACGCCATGGACGTAGTGATGAACACCCCCGTGCTTGACGCTACCGCCGGGGTGGAGGCCGCCCTGCTGGGTGCCGCCGCCTGGGCTGGGAAGGATATCTAATGACTGCTATTCACCCGCTGGTGGCCCCGCTAAAGGACACCCTGATTGTTTCCTGCCAGGCGTACCCCGGCGAACCAATGCGCGATCCCCGCACGATGGCGCAGGTCGCGGCTGCCGTGGAGATCGGCGGTGCTTCCGCCGTCCGTGCGCAGGGGCTGGAGGATATCCGCCAGGTGAAGGCCGCCGTGAAGGTGCCGGTTATCGGTATCTGGAAGGATGGCAAGGAGGGCGTGTTCATCACCCCCACCTTCGAACACTGCAAGGCCGTGCTGGAGGCCGGGGCCGACATTCTGGCGCTGGACGGCACGCTGCGCGAACGCCCGGACGGCCTGACTTTCGCGGAGACGGTGCGCCGCGTGCGGGAGATTTCCGACGCGGCGATTATGGCCGACTGCGACAGCGTGGATTCCGCCCTGGCCGCTGCCGAGGCCGGTGCCGACATCATCGGCACGACCCTGGCCGGTTACACGGGGGCACGCGAAAAGACGGTCGGCCCCGATCTTGAGCTGCTGACCACCCTGGTGGAGAAGCTGCCGGGGCGGGCCGTGGTTGCCGAGGGGCGGATTCACACCCCGGTGCAGGCACGCGCCGCCGCCGATACGGGCGCTTTCGCCGTCGTGGTCGGCACCGGCATCACGCACCCGACCAGCATCACCGGTTGGTTCCGGGAGGCGCTGGCTAATTAAAAACTTCGCTGCCTCCCCGGTCCCCACACAGCCGGGGAGGCCGCGATTATTCTTCCGGGAGTTTCTTGCGGGCCGTTCGCGCTCTGGTGCTCCCGTGAATGCCTTGACGGCGTCGGTAGAGAGTTTGGCTCCCGGCGCCGTCTTGTTTTGCCCCGCTGCTCCCGCGCCCCCCTCTCCCAGCAGCCTCTCTCGTTCCCCCCCCCGCTCCGCCCACTTCTCGCGGACTCCCCTACTTTCCCCCTCCCCTCGTCCTGACTCCCCCATAGCTTTCCTTCTCCTCCCCTCCCGCATCACGCTTCTCCCGCTCTCCTTTCCTCACTCCCCAGTCGCCTCTCTCGCCCCCGCTTTCTTCTCTCCCGCGCCGCTCTTTCCTCATTTCCTACCTCCCCCGTGGCTCCCACTTCTTTTTCCCCTTCCTCGCGGACGTTTGGGTGCACTTTTGGCTGGGGGTTACGTTCAGGTGCACTAAGTGATGGTTAAACCGGGTTTTAGCAGCAGTTAGTGCACCTGAACGTCAGCGAGGCCGGGAAACAGCCAAAAGTGCACCCAAACGTAATGAATAGGGCCGATGGGTCAAGCCTGACCGATGCAGGGCGCGCCGAGCGAAGTGAGCCGACGCCCAGTCCGCTGGCTGTCGTCGCCGGGGCGCGCGCAGCGCATTAGACCAACACCGGGCAGGGGAACTCCAGCACCATGCAGCGACCGCACATCACCGTAGCGACCGCCTCGCTGCGGGCGCCAAACAGCAAAAGGGCAAAAGAAAAGCCACGGCGTGGACCGTGGCTTTTCTAGTACCCCCAACGGGATTCGAACCCGTGCTACCGGCGTGAAAGGCCGGCGTCCTAGGCCGCTAGACGATGGGGGCAACACGTCAATAGTACCCATATCGGGTGCCACTCGCCAAAACGAAAGCCCGCAAGTGATGCAGTTCGCACGTTAGAGTTGTTTCATGCCGCGCTTCTCCCCCGTTCACCTGCCGGATGGTTTCCTTTTCACCGAAGTCGCTACACCGGACGGCCCTTTCGCGCTGCTGGCTGCGCACGGCGCGCTGGTTTCCTGCGGCTGGAGTGAGGGGCCGACGCAGCTGCTGCCCCGTATTCACGCGAGCCTGCTTACCGCCTGCGAGGAAGAGGTTTCCGCCACCGCTGAGGCTCTCCGGCAGGCGGCCGAGGCAGTCGCCAGTTATTACGCCGATCCCCTCACCCCCGCCCTGCGGGAGGTACCGCTAAAGCAGGCAGGCGGCGATTTCACCGGGCGCGCCTGGCAGCGCCTGGCCGACATCGCCCCCGGCGATACGCTCAGTTACGCGCAGTTGGCCGCGCTCGCGGGTAACCCGCGCGCGTACCGGGCGGCGGCGAACGCCTGCGCCCGTAACGCTCTGCCGCTGTTCATTCCCTGCCACCGGGTCACAGCCACGGGCGGCGCGCTGGGCGGTTTCCGCTACGGCAGCGCGATCAAGACGGCGCTGCTGGAGCGGGAGGACGTGGCTTACACCGCCTTACATCCGGTTTCCTAACCCAGTTTCGGGTTCCCGCCCCCTGAGTCCCGCCCCATCCCTTGGGCAAGCCGGGTTATTCGTCTGCGGTCAGGCCAGCTTCGTGAGCGATAATCGCGATCTGTACACGGTTCGTGCAGTCCAGTTTCGCAAAAATCTTGGACACGTGCGCTTTCACGGTAGCTTCGCTCATGAAGAGTTTGCCGCCGATCTGGGCGTTGGAAAGCCCCGCCGCGACGCAGCCGAGCACTTCCCGTTCCCTGTCCGTGAGCTGGCAGATCAGATCGTGGTGGGCGTCGTTCCCGGACGCTGGGGTGGCGTCGGTGAAGTGGCTAAGCATGCGCCGGGTGACGGCGGGGGAAAGCATCGCGTCGCCGCGCGCCACCACCTTGACGGCGGCGATCAGGTCGCGCGGCGGGGTGTCTTTCAGCAGGAATCCGACGGCCCCGGCCTGGAGCGCGGAAAACACGTATTCGTCCATGTCGAACGTGGTCAGCATGATGACGGCGGGCGGGTTCGGCAGTTCTCCGAGCTGCTGGGTGGCGGCGATGCCGTTCATGCGGGGCATGCGCACGTCCATCAACACCACGTCGGGCCTGTGCGCCTGCACGGTCTGCACGGCCTCGCTGCCGTCACCCGCCTCCCCCACGATCTCGATTTCGGGGTCGGCATCCAGGATCATGGCTAGCCCGGCGCGCACCAGGGAGTCGTCGTCTATCAGCACCACCCTGAGCGGGCGGTCCATACCGGTTTCTGCTACTGCGGCTGCATCGGCCACGGAATAACCGCC
Source organism: Dermabacteraceae bacterium TAE3-ERU5 (assembly GCA_019218375.1). GTDB lineage: Bacteria > Actinomycetota > Actinomycetes > Actinomycetales > Dermabacteraceae > TAE3-ERU5. The sequence continues at coordinate 148,527 of JAHUUK010000005.1, read as the reverse complement.
TTAACTTCGAAGCGTTGATTGTCCTTTACACCGGAGTGTAGTTGACCTCCGGCGTGGGCTACGCGGGCCTGCAGCCCGGCGAGCCCCATGCTAGCGCCGGGCAGCTGCGTTTCGTACCCGATGGGCAGCGGGTTACTGACCTCCACCGTGAGGTCGCGGCCCGGCTCCCCCACGAGCGCCACGCGGGCTGCCGCGCGCGGGGCGTGCTTGTGAATGTTTGTGAGGGCCTCCTGCACTACCCGGTAGACGGTGCGCGAGAGCAGATCGGGCACTTCCCCATCCACGAAATCGTAGAGTTCCACCTGGATTCCGGCCTCGCGCGATTCCTGGATGAGACGTTCAATGTCGCGCCAGGTGGGTTGGGGCGAAAGCGGTTTTTCGTCCCCGCTTTGCCGCAGCACGCCCAGCACCATGCGCAGTTCTTGCAGGGCCGACGTAGCGGTGGCGCGGATTAGGGCGGCCGATTCTTCTACCTTGTGGCGGGGGATGCCGGCGTTTACTTCGAGCGCGCCCGCCTGGAGCGCGACGAGCGAGATTTTGTGTGCCACGACGTCGTGCATTTCGCGGGCGATCCGGGTGCGTTCCGCGCGGCGCGCCTGCGCTTCGTGGGTGGCCCGGTTTTCTTCCGCATTCACCGCGCGTTCGCGCCACTGTTCCAGCAGCATCTGCCGCGAACGCATGTTCATGCCCGCCGATCCCGCCAGCCCGCACACCAGCAGGGCGAACGCTACGCGAACCACCACCACGTCGTATTGTCCGGGCACGGTGAGCGCGTTTGCCACGGTGACGCAGGCCCCGAGCAGGGTAATGCCGACTATGCCGGGGCGGCGTTTCGCGTTCACCACGCCGCTGAAAACGGCCACGCTGGTGACGACCAGGGAGTTCGGCAGCAGGTTGGCGAGCAGCACGATGGGCAGCAGCCAGCGGCGGTGTCGGCCCTTACCTACCAGCGCCAGCGCCAGCAGGCAGCCGAGCAGCGCCGCGATTTTCGCACTCGTTGCGACGTCGGGCATCAGGTGCAGGATCCCGTGCGGGGTGAACATGCTGAGCGCCACGTAGACGTCTCCCGGCATCATTTTTTGGGAGATGAACAGGAGGGTCAGCATTTCCCCGCAGCCGAGCACCGCTATCAGCGCATCGATCAGGTGCACGCGGCGGCGTTTACCGGGGGCGGGGGCGGTTTTGGGCGTAGACACAGGTACAGGTTATGCGTGTGGTTTACACGACGAAAGTCGGAGGTTAGCGCTCAGGCGTTCCCCCTAGACTTAAAGAAACGCTTTTCGGCCAGCTAGAGGACGGTAGATATGCCCGCAGCCAACACCCCCCGCCTACGTTTGCTGACCCGCTTGGGGGTGGCCTCTGCGGCGCTCGCCCTGCTGCTTTCCGGTTGCGTGCCGCCCGGTCTGCAGGCGAAGAAGGACGGCGGCTACAAGCCCGACGCGCCCGCTTCCGCAGCTCCGAACGCCGGTTCGGGGCAGTCCGGGGATGAACGCGAAACGGTGAAGGTCGGTAAGAGCGCCGCCCTGCAGGTGGAGGGCGATCCTGCCACGCTGGCCGCGTACAGCGCTTTCTATAAGCAGCAGCCGGACTGGAAGAAGTGCGAGGGCGAATCCGAGTTTCTGTGCGCGAAGGTGAAGGTGCCGCTGCGCTGGGACGCCCCGGATCAGGACACCATCGAACTGGCTGTGTTGAAGGTGCCCGCGCGCGGTGAACGCAAGGGCAGCATCCTGGTTAACCCGGGAGGGCCGGGCGGTTCCGGCGTGGAGTTCGCTGCGCAGGCGGCAAACACCGGTTTTTCGGCCGACATCCGCGACGCTTTCGACATTGTTGGCTTTGATCCGCGCGGCGTTTCTGCTTCTTCCCCGGTTGATTGCGTGGATGATGCGGAGCTGGACAAGCTGCTTTCCGACGAAGAGGTGGAACCTGTTTCGGACGAGAAGGGAACGCTGGACGAAACCGAATTTGCGGAGACTCGGGAAAAGGCCAAGGACTACGCGAAAAAGTGCCAGCAGCGTTCCGGCAAGATCCTCGGCTACCTGGATACCTGGTCTGCCGCGCGCGATCTGGATGTTTTGCGCGCCGCCGTCGGCTCGGAGAAGCTGGACTACCTGGGCTACAGCTACGGCACCTATCTGGGGGCTTCTTATGCGGAGCTGTACCCGCAGCGGGCTGGCCGCATGGTGCTTGATGGCGCGCTCGATCCGAACATTTCTTCCGCGCAGCTAACCGAGGGCCAGCTTAGCGGCTTCGAGGAGGCGCTGCGCCGCTACGTGAAGAGCTGCCAGGCAAGCGAGCATTGCCCGCTGACTGGCAGCGTGGAAGACGGCATGAAGCAGATTTCCGATTTCTTGGAGCGCAGCGAAACCGCCCCGTTGACTAGCAAGGACGGCCGTAAGCTAACCCTGCCGCTGGCATTGACTGCGGTCATCCTCCCCCTCTATTCGGATTCTTCGTGGCCGTTCCTGACGCAGGCGCTGCAGGGGGCGTTCAAGGGCGATCCGGCCCTCATGTTCTACCTGGCCGATCTGGGCAATAGCCGTAACCCGGACGGTTCTTTCAAGGACAACTCCAAGGAAGCGATAGGGGCGATTAACTGCCTGGACCATCCGGTGATGGCGCGTAAGGAGGACATGGACGCGCAGTCGAAGAAGATGGTTAAGGAACACCCGTACCTGGGACGTTACTTCGTTTACGGTTCGCTCAGCTGCCTGGACTGGCCGGTTGCCCCGGTGCGTGAGCCAGCACCGATTCACGCGAAGGGCACCGGCCCGATCCTGGTGATCGGCACTACGCACGATCCCGCCACCCCTTACGCCTGGGCCGTGGCGATGCATAAGCAGCTGGAAAACTCCCGCCTGATCACGTTCGAGGGTGACGGCCACACCGCGTACGGGCGTTCCGGCGGCTGCGTGGAAAAGGTTGTGGACCGCTTCTTCCTGACCGGCCAGGCGCCCGACGGGGACGTACGCTGCGACGGCAAGGGGCAGCAGCAGAACGGCTAATCTGCGCGGGCGGCCCGCCACGCATGTCACATCCGTAGGGTTTTGCGTGGCGGGCGCCCCATCGCGTACAGTTGACCTGTCTGTTTAGACAGGCCGCCTTAGCTCAGTCGGCAGAGCGATTCACTCGTAATGAATAGGTCGGGGGTTCGATTCCCCCAGGCGGCTCCACTTAGGCACCCATTTGGATACAATGTTTCGACTGGTTATTCGAGCAGGTTTTCTGCTTGATATAGCGGGTTTTCCTAATGTTAGGCGAAGCGTGGCTAGTCGTGGTGGGTCAACGATCGCCCCCGTATCGAGGCTGTCAAGCGCCTGACTTCGGCCTCGGTATCTCACTCCGACCGATGGGCGTCAAAAGGTATACGGAATCGCCAAAAGGTTCGGTTGTGTTCACACAACCTATGAGTTAGCGTCGAATATGGAACTGGGGACTTGCTGCTTCGACGATTGCGCGCGCACTTGGGCCAGCGTTCGTTACAGGAGCGGGTAAAGTTCTGGGTGCTCCAGCGGTAATTGCAGGATTTTTGGCGGCAGGAGTGGGCATATGCGGAGTAAAACAATTCATCTAAAGTTTCCAATTTTGTTCACACTAGGAGTGTTTTTTGGAAATTTCCTAGCATATTTGGGAATCGCGCACTTTTTACTTGAGCTAGAGATTAGTTTCAAGACGCTTCTAGTAGTCTTTCTGGCAGCCATGCTGGTCACTTCGACCATTGCTTGGACTTTCTTTCAGAGCAGACTTCTTCCAACCGGTCCGACCACAAGCGATTAGGGTCTATTGGAAAAATCGTTCGAGAGCTATTGTCTGATATTAAAGAAGTTCTCTTTTCTAACAGGCAATGGCTCTTGATTTTCTACACATTTCACCCTTATCTAAAAAGAACCAAACCCAACGAAGGAGAAACCCCCAATACTACGTCATCGGCAACCACGAGCCGATCATCGAGCCAGCAACATGGGACTTGGTTCAAACCGAAATCATCAGGAGAGCCAAACCAGGCGAATCCAGCCACCAACGCCCATGTGGTTGCCGATGTTTTTGCTATCGATCATGGTAGGAATGGTTCATGTTTCCTAGCGCCCCCTATATAGCCGACAGGTTGACCCACGTATTGTCGGGCCGGGGCCGGGTGTTGCATGAGGGGAACGCCATCCTCCTGATCCCATCTGGTCCAGGGTGGGTTATGCGCCTGACTGTGAGCCCAGAAATAGTCCGTGTGCTCACGGGGTTGGGTGTGACTATCTTGGTCGGCGAAGATAGCCCAGGCGACCTGGATCCCCTCCTTGAAGTCGTCGCGGCCGTCATGAACGGAGACGTTGAAGAGTTCTTCGGGACTGGAGATGAGGGATCGCTGACCAGCATTGGGCACCGAGTTTGGTACCCCAACGGACAGCGTAAAGCAGGCGGTAGTCCTGTCTCGGCCACGGTCCGTGCACCTGCTTGGTCAGGTCCCCTCGAAGCGAGCGTTGCTCGCCGTGACGGTGCTAGGCCGTCTTGACACGGGCAGGTCGACACCGAAGCTCCCGAAGGCCCAAGGGCGGGTAAATAAAGTCACCAATCGAAGCCGGCGCACTGAACCTGCGCGGCCTTTCCCCAAGTTTTGCTCACGCCGCGGCTTTCTCCTCTTCCTACCGCCCCGGTGGCAGCGGACGTATTCAAGTAAGGTGGCACCGTGAGGTTTCAAGATATGGAGGCCCTGGTTAGGGGCGGTTTAGACCTGCCCGAGGGGCAGCTGCGGGAGCGGGTGCGCGGCACCGGGGTCGGCGACTGGGACCCTGCCGAGTTCTGGGACTGGAAGCGGGAGAACTTCGGGCTGTTCGGAGACTTCATCGTCCGTGCGGTGCGCTCTTTTGACGGCGGTGAAGACGTCAGACTGGTGGAGGCCCTCATCAGCAACCTTCACGTGACCATCCCCTATTACGACGAGAACATCGCGGAGCTATCCACGCTGCTGCTGGAGGAGTTCGTGGCCAAGCAGCTGGCGCGGGTCTCGGCCGTCCTGGACTCTGCGTGGGACGCGTTCAGCGGGCACCCCGACTTCGGTAAGGACGGAGCCGAGATCCTCTCCGATCTCGACGCCTTCAGGGCCACCCTCGGTACGCTGCGGTTCTCTTACCTGGAGAGATATCAAAAATGAACGCAAATCCTTTCTCTGAGGTACGCCTGCTGCTCAACGTGCTGTGCGCACCCCGGCTGCGGGCCGCCCTGGTGGAGGTCTTGCAGGGCAGCTCCACCGAGAGCACGCCCGTCAGGCAGCTTTCTTTCGTGGATAACACGGGCGAGCTTGATACCGAGGCGCTCTTGGCCCTGCGCGGCGCGTTGAATGACGCGCTAGGCCCCGAATCAATATTCGAGCGGGAAAAGCTGGAACTGCCCGTGGCCGCGGAGTCCCGGCTACCGCTGAGCGAGCGGGCCTGCCGCGAGGCGTTCGCACGCAACGGCTGGGATTCCTGTACGGAGCCGCAGCTCAACGCCGCGCTAGGAATGTTGGTGGACGATGTGGCGCTGGCCCGCCGGGACTGCGTGGATACCGGCCTGCTAGAGCGCGATACTCAGGGGGCACGCTACCGCTTAGCCTCCCGGGACGGCAGCTAGCGGCCTACTCCCCAGGCGTAAGTCAACCCCAAATAAATAGCTCTGCATCAGCAGAAGATCAACTTGCAAAATAGCTACCGCAGAACCAGTACTCCGAACTAGAATGTCAGAAAAAGATACGCTTACAGTCATTTTCTGGGGAAACATAGAAGCGATTACCCCAACGATTAGGACCAACAAACCAACAGTTCCTTAAAACCGAACTTTCTAAAGTCAAACCCAACGAGACGGAGTAGTCCATGAGTAAAGAATTAACCTTAAAGGAATTTCTGGAGTGGGTAGAGTATCGCCCCAAAAATGGTAAACTCACTATAAATACTGCCGATGAATGGGTTGAAAAAGCCGTCCAGGCCAGGGAGTTTTCTTCTAAAGACGCTACTCCTCCAGAAAGCGCGGGGGTAAATCCTTTTTGCGGGGAAGATTTATTTGCCTCACTCCTCCCCCTTCACTGGGGCAGAGAGGAAGGGGCCGAAGAGGCGCCCCAAGCAAGGATTAGCTCAGCCATTAAATACGTGTATAGAGGCCAATCAAACTCCACCTGGGGCCTTACATCATCGCTATTTAGAGACCTCAAAAAAACTAGTAAAGAATTTTGCACAGAATATGCACATGAATATCGCGGAAGAAATGCCAGGAGAATTTTAAAGGAAGCGGAAGATGAAACTATAAAAAAAGCAAGGAGGAATGGGCTTGGACGCAACATGGGGGACTTTGAACTTCTTGCAACACTTCAACACGAAGGTGTTCCAACAAGCCTCTTGGATATAACAACAGACCCTCTGGTGGCACTCTATTTTGCCTGCAAAGGTGAAGAGTCTGAAGACGGCAGAATGTTTGTTCTGGCCATAAAATCTTGGGATGAGATCGGCGAAGACGAGTCGAGTACACTCCTACCCCAAAAGGAGGGCAGCAATATAGTCAGAGCGGTTAACCCTCGCGAAACCTGCCCAAAAATGATTGCCCAGAAAGGGCGTTTCCTTAGCGGCCGACTAGTTGCCGGAACCGTGTATCAACTAGGCCCAAAAATACACAATGGAAACCCTACCCCTAAAGTAAATCTACGGGCCAAAGAGTCCAAAGAATTAACAAATTTTGATATACGCTTTTTGCACGGCGGGGAGCGGCGTCTAACAGAAAAGAAGAATAAGCCAGACAAGGAGCAGAGAGGCGCCTACTGTATAACTTTCAAAATTCCACAAGTGCATAAAAACCCGATTTTAGAAATACTCAAGGATGGGCATGGTATATGCAAAGATAGCCTGCTCCCAGACTACAGCAAATTACAGACCCACACACACTTTTAAGCGGGAAGCATAAGCTATCCAAGTCGTAAAACGAGGCGGCTAACTCTTTGGATGAATTTACAAAATATGATCTACTGAATATAATAGAAGGTGCCTGCAAAAAAGCTTTGTAATGTAACGGCCTGAATTCCTGCACATAGTCTCGGCTCAACGCGACACTCAAAACGCTGGTAAACGATGCAGAACTGGTTCGCAAATATTGCGTGGATCCGGCCTGCTAAAGCACGACGCCCAGGGGGGGGGCATTACCGCCCGGACTCCCGGGAAGGCAACTAGCGGCCCATCCTCCGGGCGCGTGCGGCGAGGGGACACCTCACGCGAGGGCGAACACGGCCAGCGAGACTAGGAGAACGATCGCGCTGGCTACGGCAAATGGCAGCAGGGCGCTACCTTCGATGCGGTCTTTACGCAGCAGCAGGGACCAGGCGTATGCCATGCCCAGGAGGACCAGACCCGACGACGCGTAGGCGTACCAGGGGAATCCTTGGATCAGCAGGAAAGGACACTGAGCGGCCCAAATAACCAGAGCGGTTATGGTGGCCTGCCGATACGAGTAACGCTCCACTCCCGCTCTGGTCTTGCTGATCATTTCCCACCTCGCTTACCGCCGCGATAGCGGCATGTTTAGCGTGATTCCATTCCCGGCCCGCCAGGCTCCGCCACCGCTCCCCTGCGGGAACTGTTTACCACGGCCGCGATGGCCAGCCACGCGAACGCGACCAGCGCCAGCGTATACGTCGGGTCATCCACGGTGTGCAGCCAGTAACCGATCTGTAGGCCGATCAGCGTGCCCACCGCGCCGAAACTGTAGGACCAGCTCATGATCCGCGAGAACTGGGTTCCCTTAAAGAACACCTGCCGGTGCGTCTCCAGCACCACCATGCGGGAACGGTTCAGCATTACGTTCACGAAAACGAACGCGATTCCGGAGGCAAAGCCGGCGCTGCCGTAAAGCACCTGGGCAAGCAGCACCAGCGCGTTCACCAGGGAAAGCAGCGCGGTTACGCGCAGCACCGGGCCTGTGTCCCAGCGGCCGCGCAGTCTGCGGCCCAGCAGCGGGCCGAGCGTCGCGGCCGCGCCGAACACGGCCAGCACCAACCCCATGGCGGCGTGCGGCTCCATCGCGGCGCGGGCCGCCACCCACAGAAACAAAAGCCGCCCCGTCATCTCCCCCACCAGATCCAGGGCCAGCGAGAGCAGGGGCGAGGCGGGGCCGGAGGCCAGCAGATCGTGCAGGAACTGACGCCAGGGCAGCCTCTCCCCCGTCATGGCGAACTCTTCATCGTCGGCATCCACCGCAGGGGGCATCGGTGCCCGGCTGCGCGCATACCCCCTAAAAGCGGCACCTGCCAGGGACAGCACCACATTTGCGGCGAGCAGCACCACGGTAGACAGGCCCGACAGCACCGCCCCGAGCGGGCTGGCCACCACCAGGCCGAGCAGCCCCAGCAGGGCATAGAGGGACGAATTGAAAGCGAGCGCCTCATCCTCGCCATAGTCGGCCAGTTTCGCGCCGTAAAATTCCTCCGCAATGTCAGATACAGGGGCTAGAAAAAGATCGATCAGCACGTAAGCGACCACCGCCGCCGTCGCGTACTCGGGTGCCGCTAGCGTCACCAGGATCGCCACCAGGGAAAGCAACGCCTCCAGCAGATCAACGGTAATTAGCGCGCTATCCGGGGAAAATTTCTTCAGCCAGCGGGCGTAGGCAGGAAACGCCATTACGGAGACGGTGGAAAGGCTGGAAACCACCACCAGGGTGGTAACGGTAATGGCTCCGGCGGCGGTGAGCGCCTCGAAGCCGCCGTCGATCAGGCGGTTGCCGAGCACTGTCACGACGAGGCCCACCACCATTAGGCGGCGGGCACGTAGGACGGCTCTGTGAGAAGCAATAGGCACAATAAAAATCGTACCTACCTGTAGCCCCCCTACAAAATGTCTTGCTTATCCTGTTTAAGCAGCAGCTCCGCCCCGGCGATGGTGGTTTCCACAACCAGGCCGTAATAGTGGTTGCCCACCCTTTCCGCCGCCTCGTTCCCCTCCGCCAGGGGAACCACCATGCGTTCGGTCATTTCGCCGAGCGCCTTGCTTGTTTCCGCGTTACGCAGGAATTCGTCCCGAATCGTGGCGTGATCGCGCGGGCCGTCGTCCTCGTGCAGCAGCCTTTCGTCGGCCACCATCAGCGCTGCCACGCAATTATTCAGGATTAGAGAGTAGGCGTAGATGGCGTTATCACCGAACCCCGCGTCCTTTAGTTTTTCCACCCCCGCATCGATGGTGCGCAGGGAGTCGGGAAACATCGGCCCGTGCAGCATCACCCACTTGGCAACACCGGGGTATTCCCGCATCACGTCCCGGCCGGAAATAAGCAGCGCGCGAAACCATTCTTTCCACGCAAGGGAAAGATCGGGCATCGCAATCTTGGGGATCACCCTGCCCACCACCCGCCTAGCCAGCAGGTCCTTTCCGCCCACGTGGTGATAGATGACGGACGGCGCCACCCCGAGCCGCTTCGCCAGATCGCGAATGGACCAGCCGTACAGGTGGCGTTCACGGGTAAGCTCCAGCGCAGCATCTATCACCGCCTCCGGGGTCAGCCCCGCGCGCGCACTTAAATCCCTGCTCACAGCCATCATTAACACCTCCGCGCTTCCATCTTCTCCCGTATCGGCCCAGATTAGCGGCAGCGAAACAGAACAGCCTATTGAGGGTTGCCTTACCTTGCGTTACATTACCCAGGTAGAACAGTGTTCAAAACGCTTGCACAACAGCCGCCTTTTAGGAAGCCTCCCCATGCCAGACGTTCGTAAAAAGTCGCTCACCGCAAAAGATCTGGTTACGATCGCTATTTACGTGGTGATCTACTTCGTCACCATGTTTGTGTTCGCGATTTTCGGGTTCCTCGGCCCGCTCGCCATGTTCATCTCCCTGACGGTTGCGGCGGTATTCGGCGGTATCCCCTACGTGCTTTTCCTTTCCAAGGTGCACAAGCCCGGCATGATCACCCTGTTCGGCGTTTCCTACGCGCTGCTGTTCGTCCTGATCGGGCACCCGCTGGTAGCGCTCCTGGTCACGCTGATTTCTTCGGTTTGCGCCGACGTTATCTATTCGACCGGCGCTCATACACGGCTGCGCACCGCGCTCACCTACGCGGTGTTCACTTTCTGGTACATCGGCCCGATGGTGCCTTTCATCCTCGACCGCCAGGCCTACCTAAAGGTGCTCACCGCCCGAAAAGGCGGCAGCGAATTCGCGCAGGAATTCGATGCTTTCTTCTCCCCGCTCGTGCTCTGGGTTTCACTCCCCACCCTCTTCGTCTCGGGTCTGATCGGCGGCCTGCTCGGTTACGCCATGCTGCGCAAGCACTTCTCCCGCGCAGGCCTGGCCTAGTAGTTATCCCCCCTTCCCCAAAACGAGTTAAGGACTCCCCTTGCCTACACAGAATCAGTCGGTCTTTCAGCCCATTAAGGCGAAGGACCTGATTAACATTGCCATTTTCGCCGCCATCTTCATCGCCCTATCTATCGCCCTGGGCATGCTCGGCACCATCAACCCCGTGATTTGGTTGCTCATCACCGTATTCATCGTTTTCATTAACGGCATTACCTTCATGCTCTTCATGAGCCGCGTTAACAAGGCGGGCCTAGTCACCCTGTTCGGGGTCAGCTACGCGCTGCTCTACCTGCTCATAGGCGCGCCCCTGCAAAGCGCTCTGCTCGTAATTTTCTGGGCGATCATGGCCGACATAGTTGCGGGAATCGGCCGCTACCGCAGCGAAAAGTTCGCGATCGCCAGCTACTGCACTTTCGGCCTGGCCATCTTCTCCTGGTTCGCCCCCGCGATCCTTAATCCGGAGGCATTCTTCACCGGTTCCCAGTGGGACGGCCTCAGAGCAAATTACGTTGTGGACGCACGCGCACTCCTCAGCGTCCCCGTGGTCTCCGGGTTCTGCGTGACCATAATCCTGGCCGCTCTATTCGGTGCCAGGCTGGGGCTGAAATACACGCACAAGCACTTCCGCAAGGCCGGCCTTGCCTGAGGTAACCCGCAGCAGTTTTCACCTGGATCCACGCACAAAGCTGCTGCTCACGGCGGCCGCCAGTTCCGTTGTGGTGGCTCCTGGCGGGGAACGGTTCCTGCTGCCCACGATATTCATGGGCACCCTGTTGCTCGCACTCCACACAAGGACCCTGCGCGGCACCCTCGGGTTTCCTCTCACTATGCTCGCGTTCTTCGTGCTGAGCTGGGTGCTTCCCACCTACGTGCCGGGGGCGCTCACCAACATCTTCGCCGTCGGCTTCGCCTACATGCTGCGCTTCGGCGCGGCGGGAGGGCTGGGTATTTACATGATGATCTCGACCAGCCCCGGCGATTTCAGCGCGGCGCTGCGCGCCATGCGGGTGCCGCGCGTGGTGAACGTACCGTTCACCGTCATGCTGCGTTTCCTACCCACCGTGGTGCAGGAATCCGCGTCGGTAAAGGACGCGATGCGGCTGCGCGGCATTTCCGGTCCCGGCGGAATGCTGCGCCACCCGCTGCTGGCCATGGAGCGTTTCATGGTGCCGATGATCGCCTCTAGCCTGCGCGCGGCGGAGGACCTTTCGGCATCCGCCATCCTGCGCGGGCTGGGTTCGCACCGTAAGCCGACCGTGCTGGTGCCGCCGCGTTTCACGGTGCAGGACGCACTGATTTTGGCCCTCGCCGCAATCCTCGTTTTGGCCAGCTTCTACCTGCCGCTAGGGAAATGATGATCCGCCTAGAAAACGCCACCTGGTCCTACCCGTACGCGGAAACCCCCTGCCTTGAACAGATCAACCTGCACATTCAGCCCGGCGAATTCGTGGTTCTCTGCGGGGCCAGCGGCAGCGGGAAATCCACCGTGCTGCGCATGATGAACGGCCTCATCCCCCATTTCCAGGAGGGTGGCACGCTCACCGGAGATATCCACGTGGCCGGGCTGGAAACGAAAAAGGCCGAAATAGACGAGGTCGGCCTGCTCACCGGCACGGTGCTGCAGCATCCGCGCCGACAGTTCTTCGCTGACTACGCGGCGGAAGAGATCGCTTTCGGCCCGGAAAATTTCGGTCTGCCCCGCGAACAGATCCGCGAAACAGTGCAGCGGCTGGTTGCCGAGCTTCGCTCCCACATGGACGTCACCACCCGGTTGCAGCGCCTTTCCGGCGGGCAGCAGCAACAGGTTGCGCTCGCGTCGGCCCGCGCCCACGGACCGGAAATCTTGCTGCTAGACGAACCCAGTTCCAACCTTTCCCGCGATGCCGTGCAGCGGCTTGCCACCGCCCTCGGAGAACTGAAACGCCTGGGCACAACCATCGTGGTGGCAGAGCATCGCCTCAGCTACCTGAGCGAACTGCTGGATCGCGTGGTGGTGATGCGCGATGGCCGCATAGACCGCATCTATACCGCCGCCCAGTTCGCCCAGATCAGCGATGAAGAGCTGGCCAGCGAGGGGCTGCGCGGCAAGCTGCGCGACGCCGTTTTGCCCTCCCTGCCCGCGCGGGGCGCCAGCGTGGTGCCGCCGCAGGAAGGCAGCGAAACACTGCCGGCAGATTCTTCCCCGGCTGGGTTGGAGCTGCGGGACGTAGCGGTGTCTTTCCAGGGCAAGCGCGTAGTGGCGGTAGAGCACGCCTTCATCCCGGCGGGTATCGTGTGCGCCCTGCGCGGCCCGAACGGCTGCGGAAAAACCACCCTGGCCAGGGTCATCACAGGGCTGCAGCGAAGCACCGGCAAGGTACTGCTAGACGGCAGGCAGGTGAGCCGACGGACCCGGCAGCGCACCAGCGCATTCGTCATGCAGGACGTGCAACGGCAGCTCTTCACGGATTCCGTGGCGGCGGAGATCGAACTTGCCGCCCCGCGCAGCGCACAAAACGACGAGGTGCTGTCAGACCTCGACATAGCGCACCTTTCCGATAGGCACCCGCTTTCGCTATCGGGCGGGCAGCAGCAGCGCCTCGTGGTCGCCACGGTCCGGGTCAGCAACCGGCGCATAGTCATTTTCGACGAACCGAGTTCCGGCGTGGACCGGCGGCACCTGGTTTCCATTTCCAGCCAGATCAGGCAGCTTGCTGAGTCCGGGGCCATCGTCATTTTGATCAGTCACGATGAAGATCTGCTCACCCTCGCGGCAGATGCCGAAATCAGGCTGGCTCCGCGTCCAAAACAGGCGTAGCCTGCCCACTGGCCCATTTTCGGGCCTCTCCGCAAACCTTTAGACAGGCATGTAGCAAGACATGACTTCCGCAGAAAGCACCTCCGCAGAGCCACTCGCCGCCCCCGCATCGCAGATAAAACTGCTGCTCGGGGCGGTATTTATCGCGAACCTGGGGAAGGTGACCCTGAACCCGATCATCGCGCCGCTCTCGCGCGCCGTGGGGCTTACGGAATGGCAGGTCGGCGTAACCATCAGCGCGGCCGCCGTCATGGTCGTGGTGACCAGCGACTTCTGGGGTCGCAAATCGCAGTCCTGGGGCCGCAAGCCGGTGCTGGTCACCGCCTACGCGCTGTCGGCACTGTCGATGGGGCTTTTTGCGCTGGTCTCCTGGCTCGGCATAAAGGGCCTAGTTACCGGCTCCCTGCTTTTCGCCGGGTTTATTTTGCTGCGCGGCGTCGGCTTCGGCAGTTCCGTGGCGGCGGTTGCCCCCACCGTGCAGGCATACATTGCCGACATCACGCCGGACGAAGCCTCGCGACTGCGCGGTATGGCCGGGATCGGCGCGGTTTCCGGCATGGCCTCCATCGCGGGCGCGATGCTGGGCGGTCTGCTTTCCGCTTTCGGCCTGATGGCGCCGCTGCTGGCTATCCCGCTAATGCTGTGCGCCGGTCTGGTGACGCTTCTGCTGTTGCTCAAGCGGGAAGAAAAACACGAACTCATCGCGCAGCCCGCAAAGATCAGCCCGCGCGATCAGCGCGTGTGGCCGTTCCTGGTGGCGGGCCTGGCCATGTTCACCGCGCTCGGCTTCGTGAACTTCGTGCCGGGGTTCTTGATCCAGGATCGTTTCGGCTACGACCAGGCCACCACCGGCCTGGTAACGGGCATGGCCATGTTCGTGAGCGGCCTGGGAATGGTTTTTTCGCAGATGGTGGTTGTGCCCCGCTGCGGCCTGCTGCCCGCCTCCCTGCTGAAACTTGGCGGCCTGGTGGCGTTCATCGGTTTCGCGCTGATGAGCTTCGCGCCCCAGATGTGGATCTTCCTGATCGGCATAGTCGCTGTCGGATTGGGGCTGGGCATGTCTATACCCGCCTACGTCACCGGCCCCACCCTGCTGATGAGCCGCGAGGAACAGGGCGGCATGGCGGGGCTGATAAACGCCACCAACGGCCTTTCCTGGGTGATCGCCCCCACCGCGGGCACCCTGCTTTACGGCGTTTGGGAACCGCTGCCCATGCTAATCGCGGCGGTTTTGGTGGGCGGCATGTCCCTGTTTGTGCTGGCGCACCCGTTCTTTAGAAAGCCGCAGCTGGCCGACTAACGGCAACACCTAAAACGCTCGCGCCCCTCCCACGCGGCGCGTTCCCTGGCGCTTAATCCACAACCGCCGTTACCGCCAGCATTAGCCCCGCTGCACGGCAGGGTTTTACACAGCCCCCGCTTGCGCTATTTATTTCCGGGGCAAGCTTTCCGGCATGGAAACGCCCACCTGTTACCTGCACGGCCTGCCCGCTCATGGCTCCCTCCCCCAGGCGGTCAGGGATCATGTGCAGGCGCTCGGCTACACGCTAGTGGCCGACCCGGCGCAGGCCGCCGTAACGGTGGCTTCGCTACAACATCCCGCCCCGTCAAGCCATGCTCGGCTGATCTACGCCACCGAAACCCCTCCCACGGCTAGTGACTGGGCCAGGGCTCTACGCTATGGCGCCGCCGCAGTGGTGCGCCTGCCCCAAGATTCCGCGCTTTTTCTTACCGCGCTACGGGAGGCCGCGTCAGCGCCCGCGAAACGTTCCCCGCTGGTGGCTATCGCCTCCGGGCACGGCGGCGCGGGAGCGTCCTCTTTCGCCGCGCGCCTGGCAGGTGCTGCGGGGGCCAAAAACGTTACGTCGGCACTGATAGACCTCGATCCTTGCGGCGGCTACCTGGATACCCTCACGGCCTCCGGGAACGTTCCGGGGCTGCGCTGGCCGGAGATCGGGTCACTGGCCGGGGAAGATCCGGCGGCGCTGCTCGCGGCACTTCCGCTAGTGGACGGAGTACGAATCCTCACCGGCCCCCTCCCACCGGACGCCGCCGTGAGGGAATCCGCCGTTTCCGCGCTGCGCAGCGTCTGCGATCTGGTGGTGACGGACTGCAACCTGGCCTGCCCGCCAGCGTGCCTGAGCGACGCATACCCGCTTTTGCTGGTGACGAGAGATGCCCCAAACCAGGTGGCGGCGAGCGCCCTGCGCTGCCGGGAACTACACCGGGAGGGCTACCGGGCGGGGATTGTGTTGCGCCGTAGCAGGCTGGGCCTGCCTGCGGCGGAGGTGGCTAAGGATTGCGGCTTTCCGGTTTGCGCGGAGTTTCGCAATAATCGCCGCGCTCTGGTGCCGCTCCTGGACGTTTCCCGCAGGCGTACCGGGGCCGACGCTGCCTGTCGCTCGCTACTGGCGGAACTGGGGAGCGTGCACGGTGGTTTTTAACACGGCGGCGGAGCGAGCGGCGGTGGAGTCGGTTCTTCCCGCGTTGCAGCTTGATTTGGCGGCATCGCCCGGGCAGATAGACGTCCCCAGGGTACGGCGCGTGTCTCGCGAACTCGGGATGGTGTTGGGCGCGCAGGGGCTTATGCGTTTAACGGTTTTGCTGCGCGAGGCCGTGTTTGGTTTGGGTGAACTGGAGCCGCTGCTGTCGCCGGGGGTGAGCGATATAAACGTGAACCCGGACGGCAGCGTGTGGCTTGATAGCGGCGAGGGGTTGAGGCGCACCGACATCAGGCTTAGCGGTGGGGCCGCACGTGATCTGGCGGTGCGGCTTGCTACCTCTGCGGGGAGGCGACTGGATGATGCGCTGCCTTACGTTGATGCGCACCTGCCAGCCCGTTCCAAACTGCCTGCGGGAGCGCGGTTGCACGCCACGCTGCCGCCGCTCAGCGAGGGGGCGACGATTTCCCTGCGTCTACCTTCTGGGGCCGCGTTCACGGTGCGTGATCTGGAGCGGGCGGGCACTCTTTCTCCGCTTGCCGCAGAAGTTTGCGTAGCGGTTGTTGCCAGCGGGGTTTCTTTTTTGATTAGCGGCGGCACGGGCAGCGGGAAAACCACGTTGCTTACCGCCCTATTAGGCCTGGTGCCTGCGCGGGAGCGTCTGGTACTGATCGAGGACGCGCGCGAACTGCGTCCCGATCATCCGCACACGGTTTCTTTGCAGGCTCGGCACGCCAATACGGAGGGCAGCGGGGAGATTGGCCTGGAAGTTCTTGTCCGCCAGGCGCTGCGTATGCGGCCCGACAGGATCGTGGTCGGGGAATGTCGCGGCAGAGAGGTGCGGGAACTGCTGCAGGCCCTTAATACGGGGCACGACGGCGGCGCGGCTACGGTGCACGCTAATTCGTGCGGTGATGTGCCAGCCAGGTTGGAGGCGCTCGGGGCGTTGAGCAGCCTGGACCGCGCCGCCCTGGCTGCGCAGGCCGCCGCCGCGCTGCGGTTGGTGCTGCACATGCGCCGGGATAGCTCCGGGCAGCGGTATCTGGCGGAGGTGGCTGTGATGCGCCGCGATGCTAGCGGGCATCTCACCGTGAGCAGCGCCCTCACCCCGGCGGGGGCCGGTCCCGCCTGGGGCGAATTACGCGGATTACTGGGAGAACACGGTGATTCCCTGTGTGCCCCGCTGGCGGTCTCCGGGAGGACGGAAAAATGATCTTTTCTGCCTGGTATTTGCTGATAGCCGCAGTCTGTTTTGGCGGCTGCCTGTGGCTCCTTGCCGCCCCGAGCTTTTCCGCTTCCCCTGCGCGTACACAGGCTGCTGTGCGCGTGCGCCCGCGCCAGTGCGGGCTGCTGGAAACTGCAGGGCTTACGCAGTCCCTGGCATCGTTGCTGGCTGCCGGGGTGGGCGAGGCAAAGGCGTGGCGTCTGCTTTCTGCGGATTACGCGATCGCGGAGCAGGTTTCACGCCAGGTTGCCTCCGGCGGGCAAGTTTCCGTGGCGCTGCGCAAGCATCCCCACGCGGGGCGGGTGCTGGCTGCTGCGCTGGAGCTTGCCAGCACGGCGGGGATTTCTCGCAGCGGCATATTGGCGCGTATTGCGCAGCAGCTGCGCGCCCTGGATGACGCGGAGCGTGCCCGGCAGGCCGCGTTTGCCGGACCGCGCGCCACGGCCCGGCTGCTGACCCTGCTACCGGTGGGCGCTTTGGGCCTCGGCTACCTGCTTGGCGGGAATCCCCTAGCGTTTCTTTTCGCTTCTTCCCTGGGCAATATCTGCCTGTTAAGCGGGGTTTTCTGCTATCTAGCGGGCACCTTTTGGACCTCGCGGCTACTGGCCGCAGCGGCTCGCCCGCAGCCTGGGAACGATCCGGCACTGACGCTCGAACTGTTGGCCGCCGTGCTTGATACTGGCGCGGCGGTGCCCACGGCGCTAACGAAGGTGGGGCGGGTGCTCCAGGAAGACCCCCTGACCAAAGCCGGTCGCTCACTGCGGCTGGGGCTGCCCCCGAAAACCGCGTGCCAGCATTTGCCCAAACCACTCAGCGCTCCCCTCACACTGGCCCTCTCAGCGGGAGTCAGCGCAGGCGATCTGCTGCGCTCAGCTGCCGGTGACGCGCTCTCTCTGCGCTCCCGCGAGGCAGAGGGCGCAGCGGCCCGCTTGGGAGTGCGGTTGGTGGTGCCCCTGGGCTTGCTGCTTCTGCCCGCGTTCGTCTCCCTGGGAATAGTGCCTAGCGTGGCCTCCCTAATAACGGACGTGCGCTGGTAACAAACGTGCGCCGCCGGGAGCGGCGCATCGGTAAATACCCAAAACACAAAGAAAAAGAAACGGAGAATAAAAATGTATCTTCACGAAACCACCCGCTGCGGCAACCGCCGTTTCCCGGTTCCCCGCCACCCTGAGAGCGCGCCCTGTTCTCTGCGCGGGCTGCGTTCGCGCCTAGCGGCGGACGACGGCGCGACCACCGCCGAATACGCGATCGCTACCGTTGCCGCATGCAGTTTCGCCGCTCTGCTGGTGGCGATCGCGCAGTCGGGAGAGATGAAGAAACTGCTGTTGGGAATCATCCGCTCCGCGCTCGCCCTGGGAGGGGTGTAGCGGCGTGTGCGGGCGCAAACCTAACGCTGTGGCGGGGCGGGACTACCGGCCCGCCACAGCGGTTTACCTGAAACGGGCTGCCGACAGCGATACGGGTACGGTGACCGCCGAAACCGCGCTCGTGTTGCCGGTGGTGGTGCTTTTGCTGGCCGCGTTGGCCTTTGCCGCCGGAGCCTTTGCCGCGCAGGGCCGTCTGCAAGTGGCGGCCCGGGATGCGGCCCGAGAACTGGCGCGCGGGGAAAGCCCGGCGCGGGCGGAGCAGATAGCCGCGCAGACGGCCGGGCCGGACAGCCGGGTAAAGATCAGCGGCGGGGAGTCGGTCACGGTGCATATCAGCCGCGAATACGCGCCCCTGAAAGGCTGGCCGGGGCTGCGGCTAGACGCTAGCGCCACCGCCCTGCGCGAAACCGCGCCTCCGCCTGGAGGAGCGCCGTGACCTCCACCGGCACCACATTGGCTTTTGCCGGCTTCGGCGCTGCCCTGCTGGCCTCCCTATCACTCTGGGGGCAGGCGGCGCAGGCCAGGACCGGCGCGAACGCCGCCGCCGATCTGGCCGCGCTTTCTGCGGCCAGCGCCTACCGGGAGGGCCAAGAGCCGTGCCGCGCGGCAAAACGTATCGCCGCCGCAAACCGCGCCCGCCTGGTTTCTTGCGCGCCCGATCCGGGTGGCGATGTAACCGTGCGGGTTGGCTACTCCCTGGGCTGGGCCGAGGCGGAATCGTCGGCCC
Source organism: Dermabacteraceae bacterium TAE3-ERU5 (assembly GCA_019218375.1). Lineage (GTDB taxonomy): Bacteria > Actinomycetota > Actinomycetes > Actinomycetales > Dermabacteraceae > TAE3-ERU5. The sequence continues at coordinate 129,675 of JAHUUK010000005.1, read as the reverse complement.
GCGCAGGCCCAGCCGCGCCGGGGGCGTCTGAGCCGGGAACATCCGGGCCGGGGCGGTCCGCAAACGTCGGCCCCGCCGAAAGCAGCGTAAGCGCCCCCGGCTTGGAGAGCGGTTCGTTCCCGTTGCCGCATTTGGGCGAAACCACGCAGGCGGGGCAACCCGCCGCGCAGGGGCAGTGAGTGAGCAGTTCCGTGGTGGCCCGCCACCAGGCCGCGGCTTCGCGGTGCCCGCGCTGGCTGAATCCCGCGCCGCCCGCCGCGCCATCGTAGACGAAGATGGTGGGGTGGCCGGTGTCCGGGTGCAGGGCGGTAGAGACGCCGCCGATGTCCCAGCGGTCGCAGGTGGCTACCAGCGGCAGCAGGGAAATCAGGGCGTGTTCGGCGGCGTGCAGCGCCCCCGGCAGGGCTTCCGCGTCTATCCCGGCGCAGGCGGTTCGCTCCGGCAGCACCCACCAGACGGCCTTGCTGCGCAGGGTACGTTCGGGCAGGTCGAGCGGGTTCTGACCAAGCACGGCCTGGGTGTAAACGTCCCTCACCTGATAACCGGTAACCCTGTCGCGCACCTCTACGCTGCCGTAGCAGCGGCGCACTCCCCCGCCCAGTTCCACGGTTTCTTCCACGCCGATCACGCGGATCTCGGAAACGTTTTGCGGATGGGTGCTCACCAAAGGGTTATCGCGGTGGGCAAAAGCCACGGCGTTTTTCACGTCCAGGTGGTCGATCACGAACGTGCGCCCCCGGTGCAGGTAAACCGCACCGTCATGCACCTGTTCGTGGGCTCTACCCGCATCGACCGTGCCGAGCATTTGCCCGGTGCCGGTTTCGATGATGCGCACCGGCTGCCCGCCGCTGCCGCGCAGATCAGTCAGCGCATGGGCGCTTTGCGTGTGCGTCCAAAACCAGCCGTGGGGCCTTTTGCGGAGCGTGCCTTTCTCCCCGAGCAACCGCAGCACCTGCGCGGTGTTTTCCGGCCATACCCCGAGGCGCGCGCTTTCCGCCCCGTTCTCCCCGGCCACTTCTGCCACTTCCGCCGGGCTGATCGGCAGTTCGGCCGCCGCCGCGCACAGGTGCGGCATTAACACGTAAGGGTTGGCCGGATCGAACACCGCGGCCTCTACCGGGGCCGCGAAAACGGTTTCCGGATGGGATACCACGTAGCTATCCAGCGGGTCCTCCCTGGCCACGAAGATAGCCAGCGCGTCCTCCTGCGCACCGCGCCCGGCCCGCCCCACTTGCTGCCACAGGGACGCCCGCGTGCCCGGCCAGCCGTTCACTATCACCGCATCCAGGCTAGAAATGTCTATCCCCAGCTCCAGCGCATTGGTTGACGCCATGCCGCGAATCTCCCCGGCTCGCAGGGCCGCCTCCAGCTCGCGGCGTTCGCTCGGCAGGTAACCGCCACGGTATGCCGATACGCGCTCGGCGAGCGCCAGCAGCGGCGCACTAGCGCTTTCTTCGGCCCGTTCGCGCAGCAGCCGGGAGGCGGTCTGCGCCACCATTTCGGCGGCACGGCGGGAACGGGTGAAAGCCAGGGTTTGCGCGCCCGCCGCCACCAGATCGGCCAGCAACGCGGCGCTTTCCGCACCGCTGGGTCTGCGCTTAGTTTCATCTTCCGGGTCCACCGGGTCCCAGAGCGCGAACGTAAGCCCTCCGCGCGGCGATCCGTCCTCGGTGATGGCGGCTACTGCGCGCCCTATCAGCCGGGAAGCGCTCAGCGCCGGGTCGGCGCTGGTGGCGGAGGCCAGGATGAACGTCGGTTCCGCACCGTAGCGGGCGGCTATCCGCCGCAGCCTGCGCAGCACCAGGGAAACATGCGCCCCGAACACTCCCCGGTAGCTGTGGCATTCGTCGATCACCACGTATTTGAGGCCCCGCCAAAAACGCGTTGCCTGTTCGTGCCCCGGCAGCAGGGCGTGGTGCAGCATGTCAGGATTGGTGAGCAGCAGGTTTGCGTGTTTGCGCGCCCAGCGGCGCTCCTCGCTGGGGGTGTCGCCGTCGTAAACGCGGGCGCGTACCCCGCCCAGTTCCCCCGCCGCGATGAGTTCCGACATCGCCGCATACTGGTCTGCGGCGAGCGCCTTGCTCGGCGAAAGATAGATCGCGCTGGGTGCCCTGCCGCTTACGTCTCGCCCGCCCTCCTGTAGGGCGCTGAGCAGCGGCAGCAGGTAGCCGAGGGATTTGCCGGATGCCGTCCCGGTGGCGATCACAACGTCCCTGCCCGCATGGGCAAGCTCTGCCGCCTGCGCCTGGTGGCTCCATAGCCTTTCCACGCCGCGTGCGTGCAGCGCCCGACGCAGGCCGGGGGTCACCCATTCGGGGATGTCGGCGTAGCGGGCAGACCGTGCCGGAACGTTTTCCACGTGTCGCAGGCAGCCGCGCCGCTGGGGCGGGGCGGTGAGCATGCGCAGCAGTGGGTTTCTGTCTTGCATGCGGTTACTTAACCTGCCTTTTGCTCGTTTACCTGCCGTCCGGCGCCTCGTTCTCGGCTCAGAGGCAATTTATGGGAAAGGTTATGTGTGGCGTACCGGCCTGACAAACCGTTATGTGTGCACAATTTAAGTATGCCTCTAGCTACCTCCTGCGACCTGCTGGCCGCCCTGCGCGCCGATCTGACAGCGGCACGCTACACGGAGCTTTCCCTGCGGATGCAGCTCGGGGAAAGCGCGGCCGACGCCTATGCGCAGGAATTTACCGCGCCCGCCCTGCTCGCAGCGCGCGCCGACGCCGCCGCGCCGTGCCTGCGGCTGCTGGCCCTTTTCACCCTGGGAGAGGAACTGAGCGGCGCGGAAATAGATTCGCTGCTGCCCACGCTTACCTCTGCGGGAGCACAGGAGCTGGGGCTGCTTTCCCGCACCGAGAACGGCGGCTGCCGCGCCCTGGTGGAGCTGCGCCCCTACCAGGTGCACGACGAACTGGGAGAGGCCGACTGGTGGCTGGCCTCCGATCTGCGTGAGGTAGCCACCGGCAAACCTCTCGGCCCCGATCACGTGATGGGGGTGGGCGGGGCGTCGCGCACGCTCGCGCAGCTCACGCCGCGCACCCCCGTATCTAGCGCGGCCGACGTCGGCACCGGTTGCGGCGTTCAGGCGCTGCACCTGGCGCGCCACGCGAAGCGCGTGGTAGCTACGGACGTTTCCCCGCGCGCCCTCGGTTTTGCCCGCTTCAACGCGGCCCTGAACGGGCTTGCTATCGAAACGCGCCTCGGCTCCCTCACCGAACCGCTCGCGGGCGAAGAATTCGCGTTGATCGTGAGTAACCCGCCGTTCGTGATCTCCCCTCCCGGGGAGGATAAACACACCTATCGGGAGACTTCCCACGCGGGGGATTCGCTGCTGCAGGAACTGCTCACCGCGCTGCCGAAACACTTGACGGCGGGCGGCAATCTGGTTTTGCTCGGCAACTGGGAGATCCCGGATAACGCGGCCTGGGATACGCACCCCCGGGCCTGGCTGAGCACTCCCGGCCTGCCGCCGCTGGTTTCCTGGGTGGTGCAGCGCGATGCGCTGGATACGCTTTCCTACGCCCGCCGCTGGTTGCGCGATGGCGGCATCGCCGATACTTCCCCGCAGCTGCTCGCAAGGCTTTCCGCGTACCTGGCCGACTTTTCCTCCCGCGGCGTTTCCCGGATCGGTTTTGGTTACCTGTTCGCGCGGCGGCTTACTGCCGATACGGCCGCTACCGGCGTTACCTGCGAAGAACTAACCGGGGCGCTGGCTCCCCGCATGGCCGCGCACGTCACCACCACGCTAGATGAAACCGTGCGCCTAGCATCGCTTAGCGACGATGCCCTGCTGGCCGCGCACTGCGTGCGCGCGCAGGATGTGATGGAGCGCCGCCACCTGCTGCCGGGCCGTCCCGACAGCCCGCTGGTGATCGAACTGGTGCAGGGCGCAGGTTTTCACCGCACGCTCGCGCTGAGCCCGGAGGAGGCCGCGTTGCTGGGGGCCTGCGACGGTGAACTTAGCGTCGGCCAGATTCTGGCTGCGCTGGGGGCGCTGCTGGAGGAAGAGGAGCTCGCCCCGCGCTTGCTGCCCACCGTGCGCGCCTGGCTGCGCTGCGGCGTGCTCGGCCTCGCCCAAACAGCGGACGGTGACGATTCATGAACCACGCCCGGAATGCGCTCTACGCCGTGCTGGGCAGCGTGGCGGCGGCGGGAACCACCGCCGCGCTGGCTTGGGGTGCGGTAAAAACCCCGCGCGGCCAGCGGCTTGACGAGCTGGCCATGCTCGGCGCGCGCGCCGATCGCGGACCGCTACACGAACTGGTGTATCCGGTGCTGAACGTGATCGGGATTCCCTTCATAGTGGGCGCGCTGGCGGTGGCCGTGCTCTGGGCGCTGCTGCGCGGACGGGTGCCCCTGGCCCTTTCCATGCTGGCTTTGGTGGCGGGCGCGAACGTTTCCACTCAGGTGGTGAAAAGGCTGGTGCTTTCCCGCGAAACCCTCGCGGCGGGGCTGGAGGCCACCCCCAACTCTTTTCCGTCGGGGCACACCACCATCGCTGCCTCCATCGCTACCGTGTTCGTGCTGGTTTCCCCGCCCAAACTGCGCCCCTGGGTGTCCCTGCTAGGAGCGGCTTGGCTGACCTTGACCGGCACGGCCACCATGATCGACGGCTGGCATCGCCCGAGCGACGTGCTGGGTGCGATAGGCGTAACCGCGTGTTGGTCGCTGCTTTTCCTGGCCTCCGCGAGCTGGATTAGGCGGCGCGAATCGGCTATTTCCGCGTCTTCCGTCACCACCGCGAGCGATGTTGCCCTGACCGCACAGATAGCTTTCGCGGCGTTAGCGATCCTGGCGGGGCTCCTCGCCCTGGTCATCTTCGTCCCCTCTCCGCTGCTGCTCACGGACCCCGCGCAGCGCACCACCGCCTATCTAGCAACGCTGCTTTTGCTGGCGGGCACAAGTGTGCTTTACCTTTCTGGGGTATCCCTTTTCCGCGCCGCAGCCGATGGCGTACCCACAGGCGCGCCCACCGTTACCCCGTAAACCGTGTACGGTGAAAGCATTGAGTGAACACCGTTTAGTAAAGGAAGTGCCGCTCGTGACCTCTGGTCGGCATCTAGTTATCGTCGAGTCTCCCGCTAAGGCTCGCACCATCGAGAAGTATTTGGGCAAGGACTACATAGTGGCCGCGTCCGTCGGCCATATCCGGGACCTGCCCCAGCCTTCCGAGCTACCTGCCGACATGAAGAAGGGGCCTTTCGGCAAGTTCGCTGTCGATGTGGACAACGACTTCGAGCCTTACTACGTAGTTAATGCCGAGAAGAAAAAGACCGTCGCGGAACTGCGCAAGCTGATGAAGCAGGCCGACGCCCTCTACCTCGCAACAGATGAGGACCGCGAGGGGGAGGCTATCGCCTGGCACCTCCTCAAGACGCTCAAGCCCGCTAAGAGCCTGCCGGTGCACCGCATGGTGTTCCACGAGATCACGAAGGAAGCGATCCAGCGCGCGGTGCAGGAAACCCGCGAGGTGGACGACCGCCTGGTGGACGCGCAGGAAACCCGCCGCATCCTGGACCGACTCTACGGCTACGAGGTTTCGCCGGTGCTGTGGCGCAAGGTCAAGGCCGGCCTTTCCGCCGGCCGTGTGCAGTCGGTAGCGACCCGCCTGGTGGTTGAGCGCGAACAGGAACGTATGGCGTTCGTGGCCGCCAACTACTGGGATCTGACCGCTACGTTCTCCCCCGACACGCAGCCTTTCACCGCGCGCCTGAGCGCGCTCGACGGCGCGAAGGTAGCCACCGGGCGCGACTTCAACGACGCGGGCGAACTCAAGACCAAGGGTGCCCGCGTGCTGAGCGAGGCCGACGCGAACGCGCTGCGCGATGCCCTGGCAGGGGCCACCGGCAAGGTGGCGAGCGTAGAAACTAAGCCCTACACCCGCCGTCCCGCCGCTCCTTTCACCACTTCTTCGCTGCAGCAGGAGGCATCGCGCAAGCTGCGCCTCGGGGCACGCCAGACGATGCGCACCGCGCAGTCGCTGTACGAAAACGGTTACATCACCTATATGCGTACCGACTCGGTGACGCTGTCGGGCGAGGCAATCCGCGCGGCGCGCGCCCAGGCGGCAGAGCTTTACGGCGCGGATTCCGTGCCGGAGAAGCCGCGCTACTACGCGAACAAGTCGCAGAGCGCGCAGGAGGCGCACGAGGCGATCCGTCCGGCTGGCGAATCGTTCCGTCGGCCCCAGGACACCCCGCTGACGGGCGACGAACGCCGCCTCTACGAACTTATCTGGAAGCGCACCATCGCCTCCCAAATGGCCGACGCCAAGGGCTCCACGGCTTCCGTGAAGGTCGATGTCCCCGCCGCGGGCCAGACCGCCACGTTCTCCGCGTCCGGCACCGTCATTACTTTCCGTGGCTTCCTGGCCGCCTACGAGGAGGGCCGCGACGTCTCCCGCTACGGCGACGACGCTGACTCCGAAAAGCGCCTGCCGGAACTGGCCGAGGGGCAGCAGCTGCCGCTGGGAGAGGTCACCAGCGATGGCCATGTGACCTCGCCGCCGCCGCGCTACACCGAGGCGTCCCTGGTGCGGGCGCTGGAAGAACGCGGCATCGGCCGCCCCTCCACCTACGCCGCCACCATTTCGGTGATTCAGGACCGCGGCTACGTGCTGCGCCGCGGCAGCGCCCTGGTGCCCAGCTGGCTGGCTTTCGCCGTCGTGCGCCTGCTGGTGGAAAACCTGGCCTACCTGGTGGATTACGACTTCACCGCGCAGATGGAGGCCGATCTAGACCAGATCGCAGAGGGCAGGATGCAGCGCGCCGCCTGGCTGCGCAGCTTCTACTTCGGTGACGGCGATTCGCTGCAGGGCCTCAAGCACATCGTGGAAAACCTGGGCGATATCGACGCCCGCGCGGTGAACTCGATTCCGGTAGGCGAGGGCATCACCCTGCGCGTGGGCCGCTACGGCGCCTACGTGGAGCGTCAGGTGGAGGGCAGCGCCGATCCCGTGCGCGCCTCCGTGCCGGACGATATCGCGCCCGACGAACTAACCGTAGAAAAGGCCCAGGAACTACTGGAGCGGCAAAAGGACGACGGCCGCGTGCTGGGAACCGACCCGGTGAGCGGGCACGACATCGTGGCAAAGGACGGCCGCTACGGCCCCTACGTCACCGAGGTGCTGCCGGAACCGGACGAAGCCACGCCGAAGTCGAAGCGCCCCAAGCCGCGCACCGCTTCCCTGTTTAAGTCGATGGACCTGGCCACCGTGAACCTGGAGCAGGCGCTGCAGCTGCTTTCGCTGCCCCGCGTGGTCGGCACCGCAGCGGACGGCACCGAGATCACGGCGCAGAACGGCCGCTTCGGCCCGTACCTGAAGAAGGGCACGGATTCGCGCACGCTCGATGCGGAAGAGAAGCTGCTGACGATCACGTTGGAAGAAGCCGAGGCGATCTATGCCCAGCCGAAGCAGCGTGGCCGCGCCGCCGCAAAGCCGCCGCTGAAAGAGCTGGGCGTGGATCCGACCAGCGAAAAGCCGATCGTGGTGAAGGACGGCCGCTTCGGCCCGTACATTACCGACGGCACCACCAACGTGACGCTGCGCAAGGACGATGTTCTGGAGGAGCTGACCCACGAGGTAGCGGTGGAACGCCTAGCGGAAAAGCGTGCCAAGGGACCGGCCAAGAAGCGCACCACCACGCGCAAGAAGGCCACCACCACGAAAAAGACCACTACCGCTAAAAAGACCACCGCTAAGAAAAGCACCGACTCTAAATAGGCTCGGGAAAATAGCAGTTTTTCGTGTGCGCCCCACGCCGGGCGCACACGGTGAGCAGATTGGATAACGCCATGACCGCCTCTTCCCGCCACGGCCTGTTCATCAGCGTCGAAGGGGGCGACGGTGCCGGTAAGACCACGCAGCTAGGCCTGCTGCGCGACTGGCTTTCCGGGCCGGGTAGCCCGCTGCGCTACCCGCCGGTGTTCACCCGCGAGCCCGGCGGCACGCAGCTTGGCGCGGCGGTACGCGAAACGCTGCTGCATTCCGAACACGTGGACCCGCGCGCGGAGGCGCTGCTGTACGCGGGAGATCGCGCGCACCACGTGGCTACCGTGGTTCGCCCGGCCCTGGAACGCGGCGAGGTCGTGATTACCGACCGCTACCTGGATTCCTCCATCGCCTACCAGGGCAGCCGGGGCGAGCTATCCCCCACGGACATCGAAGAAATTTCGCTCTGGGCCACCCAGGGACTAATGCCCGACATCACGGTGCTGCTAGACATTTCGGCGGCCGACGCCCGCGCCCGCAGGCTTGCCGGTCGCGGTGAAACCGAGGATCGTATCGAGGCCGCCGGGGATGATTTTCACGAATCTGTGCGCCAGGTTTTCCGTGAGCGGGCCGCCGCCGAACCGCACCGCTGGCGGGTAATCGACGCAAGCCGCAGCGTGGAGGAGGTTTTTTCCGCGCTCAAACTGGTATTCACCACCGAGATCGAAAAATGGGCGGAACGCCCGTGAGCGTTTGGGAGAACGTGATCGGCCAGAGGCAGGCCGTACACACCCTGCGCCAGGCCACCCGGCCGGGTGGTGCCATGGCGCACGCCTGGTTGCTGACCGGCCCGCCCGGTTCCGGTCGTTCAGTAGCGGCTACCGCTTTCGCCGCCACCCTGGTCTGCGAAACCCGTGAGGGCTGCGGCCACTGCAATGCCTGCCGCACCGCGCTCGCGGGCACGCACCCGGACGTTTCCCTGGTGCGTACCGACAAACTCTCGCTCTCCAAGGACGAGGTACGCTCGCTGATCCAGGTGGCGCAACGCTCCCCCGGCACCGCCGATTGGCGCGTGATCGTAATGGAGGATGCCGACCGCATGACGGAGGGCACGTTCAACGTGCTGCTGAAGTCCATAGAGGAACCGCCGCCCCACACGGTCTGGGTGCTTTGCGCCCCCAGCCCGCAGGATCTGGCGCAGACCATCCGTTCGCGCTGCCGCGTGGTTTCCCTGGTAACGCCGCCGGTGGAGGCCGTGGCAGATCTTTTGGTGCGCCGGGACGGCGTGGAACCGTCGGCCGCAGAAAGGGCCGCCCGGGCGGCGCAGGGCCATATCGGACTGGCTAGGCGCTACGCGCTGCACCCGCAGGCCTGGCAGCGGCGCGAAGCGATCGTGCGCATCCCGTTCAGCGTGCACACGGCGGGCGACGCGGTACTGCGGGCAGCGCAACTGGTGGATGACGCCTCCCTGGAGGCCGGGGAAACCTGCGATGAACTGGACGCGCGCGAACGCGAGGATTTCCTGCGCAGCGCCGGTGTGGAGGGCGGCGCTATCCCGCCTGCCCTGCGCAGCCAGTTAAAGACTTTGGAGGACGATCAAAAGAAGCGCCGCACCCGCACGGTGCGCGACGTAATCGACCGCAACCTGATCGATCTCTACTCCGTTTACCGCGACATCTCCGTGACCCTGTTCGAGGGCGAAGTGCAACTGGTTAATACGCAGCTTGCCGATGAGGTACGCGCCGCCGCCGAACGCGAAAGCGCCCGCAGCGTGGTAGCCAAAATGGAGGCGGTGCAGACCGCCAGGGAGCGAATCGCCGGAAACGTGCCGGTGCTGCTCGCGCTCGAAGCGCTGCTAGCTAGGAACGCCGTTTCCTAAACGAAAAGAAAGCGGCCCGGACTCGCCCTAAGCGTCCGCGGAGTCGCCTGCTTTTTCCGCCTTTTCAGGAGACTCGTCCTTGCCCTCGCGCCCTTCTGCGCTCACGGATTCCTGCGCAGATTCGCTAGCGGGTTCCTGGGAAGATTCCCGCTCAGATTCCTGCTCAGATTCTTGGGCAGGTTCCTGGGCAGGCTCTTCTTCCTCTCCCCTGTCGATGAAGTCCACCTTCATCTCATCGAGCACAACGTGCTCTTCCGGGGTGTCGCGCCCCTGTTCCGGGTCGGTTTCGGAATGTGCGCCGCAGCCGTAGCCGAGGGAAACCACGCGGCCGTCGGCCGGGGACCACTCATTGGAACAAACCCCGAACGCCTGGCGCAGCGAACCCGCGATCTGCAGCAGGAAACCGCAGGCGGAGCACTGCCCGGCAGCGTTTTCCTCGCGCCCACGCACGGAAATCGCGCGGGGGCCGAACTCGCCCTCGTCCCAGCGGGTAGCGGCCATCTGGCGGCCAATCCGGTTAAGCACGCGCTTACGGCCCAGCCCGATCTCCCAGGTGGCCGCGGCGTCCTCGTCATTTTCCTCGCGCGCGGGCTGCTCGAACGCCTGGTCCAGGCGTTCGTCCTGCGCGATGAAGGGAAGTTCGTCGTCCACGCCGACGTCCGACGGACGCAGCCGCTTAGACCACGGCTCCCATTCGGGTGCCAGCAGCGCCCCCTCGCCCGGCATCAGCATCGTTTCGCAGACGGTGGCCGTCTTGGCGCGGGGCGCCCGCGCCAAGGTAGCCACCCAGTGCCATCCCCGGTAGCCGGGCATGGTGCACTCGAAAACGTGGTTTACGAGGCGGTCAGGCCCCGCTTCCACGCGCACATGCTCACCAACCTGGCCCGGCAGGGTGACGTCCGCGAGCGCCTGCGCGGCGATTTCCACCGCTTCGGCGCCGATCGCATCAAGCTTGGGGGTTGCCATTATTTAAGCCTCGAAATCGTCAGCGACAGCGCGCAGCACGGAAGCAATCTTCTCCGCGTTGCGGCGCTCCGGGTAACGCCCGCGGCGCAGGCTATTGGATGCGCCATCGAGCAGTTTGATTAGGTCTTCCACGATCACAGCCATGTCTTCCGGCTTCTTGCGCTTGGCGCGCACAATCGAGGGGGCGGGTTCGAGCAGTCGCACCGAAAGCGCCTGCGCGCCGCGTCGGCCATCCACCACATCGAATTCGACCTTGGTGCCGGGGCGCAGGTTGGTTTGACCGGCGGGCAGCACGGAAGCGTGCAGGTAGACGCTGCCGCCCTCTTCGTCGGTAATGAAGCCGAAGCCTTTTTCGGAGTCGTAGAACTTAACCTTGCCGCGCGGCACGTTAATCCCCCACCTTTCCCTCGTTAAAGTCGCTAGTGAACCCATCTTACCGGCTTACGGCGCCCCGGCGGCTCGTTAAAGTGCGCACGCTAACCGTGCCGGTTACGCCCTCAGCGTGAGAGCAGACAAAACTCCCGTTAAAGGCGGGGCAGGGGAAGCCAAATCGCGGCTTCCCCTGCCCTTTTGTTTAGTGCGATGCGTTAGCGAGGCCGGGCCTTAAGCGCGGCCTCGCCTCCCGCTTCAGCGGTCCTTTTCCGACAGGTATTCGATACCCGCCTTTTCCTTTGCCCGGTACAGGAACGCGGCGGTAGCGTCGCGGTTCGTGCTGCTGGTGGGACGGTAGGTGCCGTCAGGCCAGCCCGTGCTCAGGCCCTGTTCCTTCATCCAGGCGATTTCTCGCACGAAGGGATGGCTCAGCGATACGTCCTCGAACGGTGCCGCGGTGGGCATCTCCAGCTCGGGGCTGCCCGCGTAGCGGTACAGGAACGCGGCCATGGCGTCGCGGCCGATCGGCGCGGTCGGGCGGAACGTGCGGTCAGGGTAGCCACGGGTGATGCCGTTCTGGTGGGCCCAGATGATCGCGTCATAGTGCTCCATGTCCGGGCGGACATCCCTGAACGGCTGGGTGCGCGGCGGGGTCACGCGCGGGGAACCAGCCAGACGGTACAGGTAGGCAGCCATCGCGTCACGGTTTACCGCATCCCCCGGACGGAAGGTGCCGTCCGAGTAGCCGGTGGTGACACCGGTACGGGCCAGCCACATGATCTCGTCGTAGAAAGCGGTCTTTTCGTTGACGTCAATGAACGACAGTTCCTCCGCTACCTCGGGCGCACGCACCTTGAGGGTGACGGCCTCCCCGTTCGCCTCTACCGCGCGCGAACCGTTGTTTGCGGTGACTCGCGGCGCCTCCAGCACAATCTTGCCCGCCTTGGCGTCTTCCTCCGTGACCTCGTGTTCACGGGTGTTTTCAACGCTCTTGCCGGCGGCCAGTTCGTCAGCCTCCACCGCACCGGCCACTCCGGTCAGGCGCACGTTACCGGTGTTGGTTACCTTTTCGGTGATGCTCACGCGCTGCCCCACCTCGAGCTGTTCGCCCACGGGCTGCCCGGCAACGGTGAGGGTCCTTTCGACGCTTACCGCAGGCTTACGCTCACGCAGGTCCACTTCGCCGCCGGGAACTTCCAGGCGCACGTCCGCAAAACCGTCCGCACTCAGGGTCCAGACGGTGTCGGCGTTGAAGAAGCCGTCAGCCAGGTCGGCCTCGGTCACGGTGTGACGCGGGCTGTCGCAGGAATAGGCCTGTCCAGCGGCCAGTCCGCGCCAACGGCAGTTGCCTCGGTTCGGCGGCAGCAGCGGATTGAAATCGCCCTCGCTCGGGGAGAACGTGGCTGCCGTGTTACCGCTGTTGGTGACGCGGAAGGAATAGGGCACCTTTTCCCCCACGGTGTAGGGATCGCTTGCCACATCGCGTTCCGAATCCGCACGCTTGCCGGTGATCTGGCCAGCGATTGTCGGCGCAGCGCCCTTGGCCACGTTTACCTCGGCGTCGCCGCGCAGGTTCATCTCTCCCGCGCTCACTCGCACCTCACCGCGCACCGTGCCGGTCTGGGCCGACAGTCCCACGGTCACCGGCACCTCGACGGTTGCAGACTTGCCGGGAGCAAGCTCCGGGGTCGGCACCGACTGCGATTCCCAGCCGCCGGGGAACGCCGCTACCGCGGTGCCCGCGGGCAGCGTGCGGTCATCGTCGTTACGCAGGGTCACGCTCAGCGTGGCCTGCTCTCCGGCGTTAGCGGTAGCGGAGACGGGAGCGAAGTTAGCGCAGAACGGCTTGAGCCATTGCTTATCGAACGTGGAGAACAGCATGCGGTTGTCCTCCCCTTCGAAGAGGGAACCCCACTTGTTGTCTCCCAGGGCCACCAGATCGGAATAGGAGTGGCTACCGGGGCGGTAGGTCTTAACCACGGGCCAGGTTTGGCCGTCATCGCAGGAGTAGCGGATGCTGCCGTTGTTTCGCCCACCGTTGCTGTTGGCGTTGGAGAACAGCAGCTCGCGCGCCTGCTTGCTTCCCGCCTCCGCGCCGGGGTACATCGCGATGATGGAGGCGTTGTTGCGCGGATCGGTCAGGGTGTGATCGGTCTCCACGCCGCTCCAGGTCTGCCCGCCGTCGGTGGAGCGCGCCACGTAGCGCGCCTTGCCGCCGCTGTGCATCCGGGAGTTAAGCATCAGCGTGCCGTCGCTTAGCTCGACCACCTTGTTTTCGTCCATGTTGGTGCCGATCGGCTTACCCATCTGCCAGGTTTCGCCGTGATCGTCCGAATAGACGGAGTAGGCGCGTACGCTACCGTCGCGCCACTGCCCCGCATACTGCAGAATTAGTCGGCCCTTGTGCGCACCGCGCGTGAGCTGGATGCCATGACCGCTGGAGGCGAAGGTGGCGCGCACGCCCTCGGGCTTCACGATCTCGGTAACGGAACGCGCTTTCCAGGTGTGGCCGCCGTCGGTAGATACCGAAACGGAAGCGCTCATCACCTTCCGGTCGGCATCGTCATTACCGTGGCCGCTGTTCCAGAAGCCGGTGTCCTTAGAGAACACGTGGAAGTTGAACAGGGTGTTCGTCTCGGCGTCATAGACGTAGGACGGGTCGGAGTAGCCGATCTTGTCGGCACCGCCGCGCCCCGCCGCCACGACGGTCTGTTCACCCCAGGTGCGACCACCGTCGGTGGAACGGCGCTGCAGAATCGAGTTGGGGCCGGGGGCGTCAATCCCGGTGGGGCGGCCATCGTAGGAGGCCAGCAGGTCGCCGTTGTTCAGGCGGATGATCGCGGGGATGCGGTAGTTCGGGAACACGCCGTCCCGCCCCTTAGCGAGCTGCACCGCGGGCAGGGCCTCGGGAGTCTCATCCGCCTGCGCGGCGGGGGCCGGAAGCGTCACGGCAAGGGCGGCCGTAAGCACCCCGGCAAGGCCGAGGGAGCAGGCCTGGCGGGCCTTTTTAAGGGGCGGCTGACTGCCACCAAAGACGGACTTGTGAACTTGGGGTTTGCTCATGAAGAACCTCCTGCTCCAACTCCACACCGGGGCCACTTTGTCCCGGGTGCGATAACGACATTGTCATCAGACGTCATACGTCTTGCGTTCGATTATATGAACGCCCCCTCACAAAGGAAAGGTTATGAGGCTTTATTAATTACTTTTTCGTGCGTGAGCGGGAGGTTTGCGGAAAATGCCGACACTCCCAATCCGCGCCGGTCGCAAATTTCGCAAAGCTTAATGACCCGCGGACGAAGCGCCTTGCAAGGGCTACGTTGGACACCTCACGTTGTGTGACGCATTATGTAGGGAAGAACTTTTTAATAACTTGGAGGATTCGTGGACGAGAATATCGTGCGCTCCGCGCCGCTGTTTGCCGCGCTAGATGACGACGCGAAGGCGGCAGTGCTGGCTTCCATGCAGCAGGAGGACTACCACCGCGGGGCCGTACTGTTCCGCGAGGGCGATCCCGGTGATCGCCTCTACATCATCGCTTCCGGCAAGGTTAAGGTCGGCCACGCCAGCGGCGACGGCCGCGAGAACCTGCTCGCCGTGCTCGGCCCCGGTGAAACCCTGGGCGAACTTTCGCTGTTCGATCCGGCCCCCCGTAACGCCACCGCCACCGCAGTCGCGGAGAGCACCGTTTACGGCCTGAGCCAGCAGGATCTTTATCGCGTCCTGGCCCAGCGCCCCGAGGTCGCGCGCCACCTGCTCGCCAGCCTGGCCCGCCGCCTGCGCAAGACCAACGAGTCGCTGGCCGACCTGGTATTCGCGGACGTTCCCGGCCGCGTAGCCAAGAACCTGCTCGACCTCGCGCAGCGCTTTGGCCGCCCGACCGAGGACGGCGTGATGGTCTCCCACGGCCTTACCCAGGAGGAACTGGCCCAGCTCGTCGGCGCTTCCCGCGAGACCGTGAACAAGGCGCTGGCCGACTTCGTGGGCCGTAAGTGGATCCGCCTGGAGGCCCGCGCGGTGCTGCTGCTCGACATCGAGCGCCTGCGCCGCCGCGCCCGCTAAGGCACGCAGCCGCTAAGACATTCGCAAGAACCCGTCACCGGGGCAGGTGGTCAATGATCACCCGCAGGTCCTCGGTGGCGGGTTCTTCTTGTCCCTCCCGTAAAAGACCTTCGTTCTGTAGGGAGGCGATGATGCGGGCGAAGGTAAGCACTCCCCTGCCGCGCAGCCTGGCCACGGCAGCGATTCGCTCCGTCAGGTTGCTTTGCGCGCACTCTAGGGATTCCAGCACCGTGAGCGGATCGTCCAGGATTTCTCCCGTGCGCGGATAGATGCCGCTGATGCCGCCGTCGCGGCAGATCGCGGCCAGTGCGGCCAGGGTTTGCCCGAGCAGGTGCGGGTCACCACCGGCGGCGGTAAGCAGGGTGGGGCCAGAGGTGTTGAAAGCCCTGCCGGTAAGCATTTCTCCGCGCGCGGTAAGCAGCCCCATGCCGTCGGCACTCACGCCCGGCAGGTGGATTACGTGGGCGGCAACCTCAATATCGCCCTCGAAATCGTCGGTTAGCAGGAAATCTCCCGGCAGCAGCACCGCTGGCGGCGGGGCTGCGCCGTACACCTGCAGCGGTTCACGCGCCCAGAGCGAGGGCGCGCAGCCCGTTTCCGATTCGATCATGCGCCGCAGGGTTCCGGCGCTTTCCCCGGCAGCCGCGTGGGTGAGGAAGATACCCCGGATACGCCTGCCCGCGCAGCGCGCCAAGAGCGCCTCGATATGTGGGGGGTGCTTGGCTCCGGGATCAACGATCCAGGACTCGCCCTCGCACGTCAGAATGTAGCTGGCGGCTCCGTCAGGGGAAACGAGCCGCTCCAGCGAGGTGACGAGCGGGTTCAAGCGACCTCTACCACCAGTTCCACTTCTACCGGGGCGTTAAGGGGAAGAGCGGCCACCCCGACCGCGCTGCGCGCGTGCTTACCGGCTTCGCCAAGCACTTCCTGCAGGAGCAGGGAGGCGCCGTTAATAACCGCGGGCTGCCCCGTGAAATCGGGATCGCTCGCCACAAAACCCGTCAGCTTAACCACCTTTTTAATCCGGGAGAGATCACCGATCACGCCCTTCACGGCGGCGAGGGCATTAAGGCAGGCGATTTCGGCGCACTTTGCGGCGTCGGCCTCGGAAACGTCCGCGCCGACCTTACCCTTTGCGACTAGTTCACCATTTGCAAGCGGCAGCTGCCCCGAGGTGTAAACGTAATTACCCGTCACCACCGCAGGAACGTAGGCGGCAACCGGCGCCGCAACTTCGGGCAGCGGCGTACCGCGAGCGCTGAGTTTTTCTTCCGGGGCCTGACGCATTGCCTTAGCCTGCCAGGGGCCGCTTGAGGTATGCCACCAGCGATTCAGGGTTGGGGCCAGGCACTACCTGGACTAGCTCCCAGCCCTCCGAACCGTAGTTATCGAGGATCTGCTTGGTCGCGTGTACCAGGAGCGGAACGGTGAGGTATTCCCATTTAGTCATGTCTTAAGCCTATCGGTGATGTCAGGCGGAACGGTGCGAGCGGGACTGCTCAGCTTCCTGCAGGAGCGAAAGCCAGTCGCTTACGTTCGGGGTCTGCCGCAGCAGCCTGCGGCGTTCGCGTTCGGTCATGCCTCCCCAAACCCCGAATTCCATCCGGTTTTCAAGGGCGTCGGCCAGGCACTCCAGGCGCACCGGGCAGGGGCCGCAGCGGGCCTTCACCTGTTGCTGTTCGGCCCCCTGAACGAAAAAGGCGTCCGGATCCAGGTTGGTGCAAAGGCCGCGTCCGGCCCAGCCCATACCGTCATCTACTCGGCGCATGCGGTTCCATCCTCGTCGACATGATTCACTGACGCTTACTTCCTTCGGTTTGTGATTGAGCATACGCGCGCACCCGGTCAGCTTCAATAAATAGCGCCGTTAGCGTGGTCTGTCAGCCACACACCACATAGGCTAACCCCATGCACGGTAGTTCTTCGCGAGCGACGAATGTTGCTTCACAGACAATCACGCGCCTCGGCGCCCTCCTAATTGTGTGCCTGCTTTCGGGCATCTTGCTGGCCGCCCTCTTCCTGCCCGCCGTCACGGTCGCTTCCGCCGTGGCCGATCAGGGCGTGGAAACGCTGGAGGAATTTCCGAGCGAGCTAGATGTGCAGCCTCCGAACGAGGCCTCCCGCATCGAGGCGGCCGACGGCTCCCTGCTCGCGGTGTTTTATTCGGAAAACCGCATCGTGGTGCCGATGGAAGACATCTCGCCCTATATGCGCAAAGCCGTGGTGGCCATCGAAGACCGTCGCTTTTACGAACATTCCGGAGTGGACCCGAAGGGCATCGCCCGTGCATTGATCTCCAACTCCTCCGGTGGTTCCACCCAGGGCGGTTCCACCCTCACCCAGCAGTATGTTAAGAACGCGCTGCTGGTAGACGCCGTGCAGCGCGGGGATGACGACGCCAAAAAGGATGCCGTGCGCGCCTCCTACGCCCGTAAGCTGCGCGAGGCCAAGCTGGCGCTTTCCCTGGAATCGAAGCTGACGGAAAAGCACGGCGGCGATCAAAAGGCGGCCAAGGACGAAATCCTGACCGGCTACCTCAACATCGCCCAGTTCGGCCCCTCCCAGTACGGCGTGGAGACCGCCTCCAGGCACTTCTTCTCCAAGCACGCGAAGGACCTCACCCCGGCCGAAGCCGCGCTCCTCGCGGGCCTGGTAAACGGCCCGAACCTGTACGATCCGGTCAAGCATCCGGAGCGCGCCATGAAGCGACGCAACGAGGTGCTGTCGGACATGCGCAGCGTCGGCTACCTCAGCGATGCGGAATACAAGCAGGCGAAAGATACGCCGCTCGAAGCCATGCTGAAGATCCAAAACACCAGGGCGGGCTGCCAGGACGCGGGCGGCGCAGGCTTCTTCTGCGATTACGTGACCCGTTCCCTGCTGCACGATCCGAAGTTCGCGCCGACTGCCGCAGAACGCAAACGCCTGCTTTACGGCGGCGGTCTGACGATTAAGACCACCCTGGATAGCAACAAGGAAAAGCTGGCCCTGGAAATCCTGGAGCGCCGCGTTCCCGCTACCTCCGAGAGCGGCTTCGGCCACTCGATCGTCACCGTGGAGCCGGGCACCGGCAAGATCCTGGTGATGGCGCAAAACCGCAAGTTCAACGCCCGCAGCAATGTGCAGCCGGGAGAAACGGCGCTGAACTACACCGCACCCAAGGCGCTGGGTGGCGGCAACGGTTTCGAGGTCGGTTCTACCTTCAAGCCCTTCGTGCTTGCGGAGTGGCTCAAGGCCGGTCATTCGGTGTGGGACAAGGTAGAAACCAAGCGTGAGCCGATGAAACGCTTCCCCGCGAAGTGTCTGAACGGCGGGGCATGGGTGCAGACCAGCGACCCCTACAACCCGGATAACGCGGTGTCCGTGAAGCTCGGCCCCACCCAGACGGTGCTGGATGCCACCAAGTATTCGGTGAACACCTCCTACGCCCGCATGGCGCGCGAACTGGATCTGTGCGACATCGCGGATACCGCGATCTCCATGGGGGGTTACCCGACCGATTTCAACCGCAACGCGGAAGATAACCGGGGCCTGCCCGTGAACAAGATCTTCCCGCGCGAGATCGCCCCGTCCGTGATGGCTCTGGGTCAGGTGCGCATTTCCTCGCTCGACATGGCTGCCGCATACGCGGCTTTCGCCGCGGACGGCGAATACTGCAAGCCGCAGGCGATCACCGAGGTGACCGACCGTAACGGCAAGAAACTGCCGTTCACCGGCACCGAGTGCAAGCGCGTGATGTCACCCGAAGTTGCCCAGGCGATCCAGTACACCCTGAAGCAGGACCTGGAAGATCCCCACGCGACCGGTAAGGGCATGACCATTCCCGGCCACGAGGCTGGCGGCAAGACCGGCACCTCCAGCTTCCAGTACCACACCTGGTACGTCGGTTTCACGAAGCAGATGAGCACCGCCGTCTGGTTCGGCCACCCGAACGCCAACGTGCGTCCTGGCGGGTTCCAGGTGGATGGCCAGTACCTGGTTCCCAAGAAGGTGTGGGGCAACACGGTTTCCCTGCCTACCTGGCACGAGTTCATGACCAGGGCTAGCGAGGGCACCCCGAACATTCCGTTCCCCGGCCCGCCCGCGCAGCCAGCCGTTCCCACGCAGCCCGTACCCGCGCCCCGCGACGGCGATGCGGACAACCGCGATAACGCCAAACGTCAGCAGCCGGCCCCGAAGCGCCAGCAGCCGAAGAAGCAGGAACAGCGCAAGCCCGTGCAAAAACCGGCGGCAGAAAACAAGCCTGCTCCCGAGAAGAAAGCCGAGCCAAAAGCTGAGCCAAAGCCGCAGGAAAACCAGCCTGCGGAAAAGCCTAAAGAAGGGAACAATCCCTGATGCCTCGCCCACGCACCTGGCTGGCTGGCGGAGCTTTCGCTGCGGCGGCGGCCGGGCACGTTTGGGCTCGGCACATAGAGGTAGACCTCTTTACGCTGCGCACGCTACGGCTTCCCCTGTTGCCGAGCGGCAGTAAAGAACTGCGGGTGCTGCACCTGTCGGACATTCATCTGCTGCCTAGGCAGACGGAAAAGATCGCCTGGCTGCGCTCCCTGGCGGCGATAGAGCCGGATCTGGTTATCAACACGGGGGATAACATTTCCTCTCCGCAGAGCGTGCGGCCGCTGCTTGCGGCGCTGCGGCCCCTCCTGGAGCGTCCGGGCGTGTTCGTGCTGGGTTCGAACGACATGTATGCCCCGCACCGACGCAGCCCGCTGCGCTATTTCCTGCGCGATCCGCGCCCCGAAGGATATGCCGATCAGCGGCCATTTACGCTGCCCACCAGGGAGCTGACCGACGGGCTGGCCGCGCACGGCTGGCTGGATCTCGATAACGCGCGCGGTGCTCTCACGCTTAAAGGCGCCGAGGTCGAGTTCGTGGGGGTGGATGATCCGCATTTGGACCGCGACGTTTTCCCTGCCCCCGCACCGCGCCATGCCGCGCTCCGCCTGGGGGTGGCCCACGCCCCCTACGTGCGGGTGCTGGATGCGTTTGTGGCGGATGGGACCGACGCCATTTTCGCGGGCCACACGCACGGCGGCCAGCTCCGTCTCCCCGGAGTGGGGGCGCTGGTCACCAACTGCGACCTCCCCCGTAACCGGGCGCGCGGCCTCAGCGATTGGCGGGGGGTTCCACTTAACGTCAGCGCCGGGATGGGAGCTAATCCGTTCACGAACATGCGCTTCGCTTGCCGCCCGGAGGCGACCCTCGCGGTCCTTACCCCGCGCGACTAGCGAACTCCTTTAAGCGAGGTTTCTCACTTTAGCTAATCAGCTCCAACGGAGGGTTTTCTTTCCCCTCCCGGTCAGTGCTAAAGTTGTGCGAGCCACGGGGTGTGGCGCAGCTTGGTAGCGCGCTTCGTTCGGGACGAAGAGGTCGCAGGTTCAAATCCTGTCACCCCGACCAAAATAAAAATGGGCCATCGGAAACGATGGCCCATTTTGTTGCCTATTTACCTGCCCGCCAGCGCGGTTTGGCCAGCAGCGGCAAAGCCACCAGCAGAACGGACAGCGCCCCCAGCGTGAGCGCGTAAGCCCCGACAGAATGTAGCGGGTTAGGGCTCGGGGGCAGGAAACCGATCAGCAGGCACGCCACCACGGTGATTCCCCCGAGCAGGGAGGCGATCAGCAGTCCGGGGGTGCCTCCCGGCACGCTGTAGCTCCGCTTCACCTCCGGGTGTTTGATGCGCAGCTTGATCGCGGCAGCGAACATCAGCACGTACATCAGGGAATAAAGCACCACCGCCACCGAGGTCAGGATCAAGAAAGTGGCGTTTACGGACCCGGTGAGCAGGAAGCACAGCCCGATTAGGGTGACGCAGCAGGCCTGCGCGAAAAGCAGTCGGTACGGCACTTCGCGGCTATTGCGTACCAGCAGCGAGGGCGGCAGATACCCCCTGTGGCCGGCCGTTTCCAGGCCCTGCACGGGTCCGACTATCCAGGTGGAAACCTGGCCTACCGCGCCCAGCGAGATCAGCAGGGCGAGAATCGGCACCAGGCCCGACGCCCCAAAGTGCGTAAGCGCCACGGATAGCGCCTGGATTGCGCCGTTGACGGTGTCTATCTGCTGCACGGGCAAAATTACGGCTATCGCGAGCGCGCCTAGCAGGGTGATGGCGAACCCTAGAATCGCCGCGATGAAAAGCGCACGCGGATAGTTGCGCTGCGGTTCATTCACCTGTTTGATGCTGGCGGCGGATACCTCTATCCCCACGAACCCAAAGATGAAGCTGAGGAAAAGCAGCAGCGAATTTTCGTCCCCCCATTTAGGAAACAGTGGTTCGGCCGCGTTCAGGTGACTGGTTGCGCCAGAAAACCACCAAAACAGCCCGGCCGCCGTAAGCAGCAGAGACGGCAGCAGCACGCCTGCCACCAAACAAACCGTAGATATCTTGCTGGAGCCTTTCGCCCCAAAGAGGTTCATTCCCGTGGCCGCCCAGTAGATAAGGATGATGGCGGCGCAGACGAATGCCGGGCTATCGCCAAGGTGAGGGTTTATTACATAGGCGGCGGTCCCCGCGGCGTAGGCCAGGATGGATGTCAGCCCGAAAAGGGATTGCGCCCACTGCAACCAGGAGGCGAGCAGGGCGGGGCGCACTCCGAAAGCAGCCTCGACCCAGCCAAAGACGCCGTTTTCCGGCCATCCCGTGCCCAGTTCGGCTGCTATAAGCGCGGTGGGAACCAGGAAGGCAAAGACCGCCAGCACGTTAAAGAAGAACATTTCCATGCCGGTTTGCGCCATCGCGGGCATGTTGCGCAGCGTTAAAAACAGTGCCGTGGTCATGCAGACCAGGGGGAAGAAACCGATTTTTTTAGCCGCGTCCGTTACGCCGGAGCCTCCCGCTGCGGAAGCCCCACCCTGTTTTAGTGACATAAGGAGAGCTTAGTGAGCGCTCCGAGGTGGGCGAAAGACCCTGATTAACGGTGCGAAAGCGGCGCTAAAATAACGAAAAAATAAATTACATCAGTGTAATTAAAACCGCATCTGACCTGCGCCAACACACCCGCCGGTAAAATCTTTGCCAAAACCTTTCGATATTCCTTATTCCAAGGTGACCCCGCCCCGCCGCTGCCCATACGATCATTGGCGGGACACTTCTACCCGTGTACCCCTCCCAGCGGCCCGTCCGACCACCCACCGCTGGTTGCTTCCTCATTGCAGGGTGGGAGCCGTTTACGGCCCGACGGTACGAAAGGTAGATATGCGCAACGGTCCACCGCGCGGCACTCACCGCGCACCGGGACGGGCGAGCATCAACTATCGCGACATCGCGGCCCCCATGGGCCGCGGACTGGGAAGTGTCGCGATAGCGAGTGCTGTGGCCGCCACCGGAATCGCTTTGGATGTCACCCCGCAGGCGGCAGCCGCTCCCGTACCGAATCACTTCGGTGCGCTCACCCCTTCGATCCCCGCTGCTCCGGTTGAGGTTCCCTCGACCGTGGTCAGCTACGGCGCACGCGGCGAAGCCGTGAAGCAGGTGCAGGAAAAGCTGGTCGCTTCCGGCGCCAGCATTCAGGTAGACGGCGTCTTTGGCCCCTCTACGCTGCGCGCGGTGCGCTCCTTCCAGTCCGACGCGAACCTGTTCGTCGACGGCGTGGTAGGCAAGAACACCTGGTCGGCGCTGCTCGATGCGAAGGCTTCGCCCTCCCCCGCCAAGACCACCTCCGAGTCCGCCGTATCCGCACCCGCAGGAGACGCTCAGCCCCTGCTTAAGTGGGGCGCACGCTCCAGCGCGGTACGTTCTCTGCAGGAGAAGCTGAATAATCACGGCGCTTCGCTGCAGGTAGACGGCATCTTCGGTTCCGGCACCTACCGGGCTGTGCGTTCCTTCCAGAGCGCCAACAGCCTCATGGTGGACGGCGTGGTCGGCAAGAACACCTGGTCGGCCCTGGAAAACGGCAAGCAGATCGTCAAGAGCACCCCGGCCCCCGCGCCGGAGGCACGCCAGGCAGAAGCTCCCGCCGCCCCCGCCGCAGAGACGCCTCGCCTGCGTCGCGGACACGTCTCCGCGCACGTTCGCACCCTGCAGGAGAAGCTGAACAACTACGGCGCCTCGCTGCGCGTGGATGGTGCGTTCGGCTCCGCTACCTACCGGGCGGTGCGCTCCTTCCAGAGCGCCAACAGCCTCATGGTGGATGGCATCGTCGGCCCGAACACCTGGTCGGCCCTGGAAAACGGCAAGCAGATCGCTGCCAGCACCCCGGCTCCCGCCCCGGCACCGGCTCCGGCGCCGCGTCAGGAAACGGCCCCCGCCGCGCCCTCCGTGCAGCAGGTGGAAGACAGCTCCGTAAAGCTCGGTGACCGTGGGGAAGCGGTTATCACCGTGCAGAAGCTGCTGGTAAAGAACGGTGTTTCGCTGCGCGTGGATGGCGCTTTCGGTGCCACCACGGAATCTGCGGTGAAGGATTTCCAGCGCCGCGAGGGCCTGACCGTAGACGGCATCGTGGGCGATACCACCATGCAGCGTCTGGAGAAGCCGACCAAGCGTGCGGAACAGAAGTCCGCCACCCGTGGCAGCGACCGCACTTCCGCTCCGGAAAGCGGCAGCAACGCAGACGGCCTGGCCATCGTCGAGACCGCGAAGCAGTACATCGGTGTGCCCTACCTGTGGGGCGGTAACACTCCGAACGGCTTCGACTGCTCCGGCCTGGTGCGTTACGTTTACGCCAAGCACGGCATCAGCATGCCGCGCGTAGCCGCTCAGCAGGTTTACGCGGGTAAGATCATTCCGCGTTCCGAGGCTCGCCCCGGCGATCTGGTGGCGTTCACCAAGAACGGTTACGGCCACATCGGTATCTACGCGGGTGACGGCATGATTATCGACGCCGCTTACTCGGGACGAAACGTGGTTATGCGCAAGATCTGGCGCTCCCCCCACGTTTTCGTGACCTACCGTAAGTGACTCCGGATAAACCCTAAAACGGGGGTGCGACCTAAGCGGTCGCGCCCCCGTTTAGTTTTTCCCGCTACATCCTCAGGAAACATTGTGGGAAACTGGGAACTGACCGATCCGGGGAGGGAGAGTCCCCGGCCTCCCCCGCGATAAGTCATCGGAGCAACTCAGTGAGCGATCCCGTAAGCATCGTCCCTCGCCCGCAGTCCGTTATCGGACACGACGGCGAGTGGTTAGGTACGAAACCGTGGGAAACCCTGCGCGCCCGGCTGGATGATTCCCTTGGCGCGAACGAATACCTGCTGTCGGTCACTTCCTCTACGATCACTCTGCGCGCCGGGAGCGAAAGCGCTTTGGCCGACGGGAAAAACACCTTCGCGCAGATCATTGACGGCGCGGAGGCTGGCGTGGAGAAGGAAAGCGGGCTGACTCGCTACCGTATCCCCTGCCTTGAGATTCGCGATCAACCCAAATACGCCTGGCGGGGTCTGATGATAGACGTGGCGCGCCATTTCGTGCCGCTTGATCAGCTGAAGAAGATGGCTTCCGCGATGGCGCTGCACCGGTTGAACGTGCTGCACCTGCACCTGACCGACGATCAGGGCTGGCGGATAGAAATAGACGGCTATCCCCGGCTTACCGAAGTGGGCGCTTGGCGCGAGCAGACCATGACCGGGCGCTACCTCGGTGAGGAAACCCCGGAGGGGGAAATCTCTTACACCTCGCACGGGCACGGCGGTTTCTACACGCAGGATGAACTGCGCGAGTTTGTTTCCTACGCCGCCGAGCTGGGAATCACCGTGGTTCCCGAGATTGACTTGCCAGGGCACATGCAGGCCGCCATCGCGGCCTATCCGAGCCTGGGTAATAACCCCGATACGCAGCTTAAAGTGCGCGAAACCTGGGGCATTTCTAAGCACGTGCTGGGCACCGGCGATGCCGCATTTAATTTTGTGCGTGACGTTCTGGAACAGGTTTGCGATATTTTCCCCGGCCCCTACGTGCACATCGGCGGGGACGAATGCCCCACCGACGAATGGGAGGCTTCACCCGAGGCGCAGCGGCGTCTGCGTGAGTGGGGCCTGGAGCGCACCAGGGAAATTCAGGGACGCTTCACGCAGCATGCTGCGGACGTGCTGCGAAAGTACGGAAAACGCCTGGTCGGCTGGGATGAGCTGCTGGAGGCTCATCTGCCCGACGATGCGCTGATAGTCACCTGGCGCCCTGACCACAGCGTCGCCGAAGCCACCGCCCGTCGGTTCCAGTCGATCGTGGCCGACTCTAACCGCCTCTATTTCGATCATGCTCAGGGCGGGCGGCGCGAGCCGCTTTCCATCGGCGGGAAAACCACGCTGAAAGACGTCTACACCTACGATCCCGTCCCGGCAGAACTGCCCGCGGAAGAAAGGGCGCTCATCCTGGGTGTGCAGGGCCAGCTTTGGAGCGAATACATAACTACTTCTGAGCAGCTGGAATACATGGCTTTCCCGCGCGTTTGCGCACTGGCAGAGATCGCCTGGGGTTCCCCCCGTGTTTCTTACCGTGAGTTCCTGCGGCGGCTGCGGCCCCATCTGCAGCGCCTGGAGCGACGCGGAATTAACTACCGGCCACTGAGCTAGGCGCGGCAGACGGCATGCCTTCCCCTCACCTATACGGCCATTCCCAGAGCGATGTGCGCCGCCGCCGCAGGCGGGACAGGCAGCGTAAGTTAGCGATCGCGCTAATTACGCTGGCAGTTTCGTTATTGCTGGTGCTCGCAACCTTCGTCTACGTCGCATTTTCGGCTGGTAGCGGGGGCGCTAATGCGCCCGCAAAAACCGCCGCCGCATCTGAGGCTGGGCAGGAAACAGGCGGTGTTTTCTGCGCTCCTCCCGGTTCCCTGCCCGCCAGGCCAAACACGGTCACCGTGCGCATCTTCAACGGCACCCAGGTGCAGGGGCTGGCTGCCCGTACCGCTAAGGAGCTGACTACTCGCGGTTTCAAGGTGAAGGGGGTAGCGAACACGCAGGAGGCCAAGGCGCCGCTCACCCTCCGTTACGGGCGTTCCGGGCTGCTCGCGGCAACCGCGGTTGCCGCCCAGTTCCCGCATGCCGAAAGGCAAATTGATACCCGCAGCGATAACACCGTAGATATCGTCTTCGGTGAGGGATACCCGCAGTTGGTTTCCCGCGCCCAGGCCAGCAAACTATTAGAACAGCCGGTTGCCTCCCCCGAGGGATGCGTTAAACCTTAGCCGTCTATCTCCACCACGCGGCCGGCGCTATCTATCGCGTGGATGCGTCTTCCTACCCAGAGGCAGACGCTGCCCGCAAAGAGCAGAAAAGCGCAGATGGTCACGTACAGGGAACGCTCCGGCGGGCTGCCCTCCGGGGAAAGATAAAGCCTTTGCAGTAGTTCTACCGCTGCTCGGTGCGGTTTCACGGCGGAGGGCTGCGGCGCGCCGGGCATGACGCTTATCTGGATAGATCCCGTGGCGCGGATACCGTCGATGTCGCTCACCGTGTATTCGATGGGGGAAACCTCCCCCTCGAAGTCCGGTTCCGCAACGAACGTGACTATTCCGGCTCGATCTATCGACAGGCTGCCCTGGTTCGGAATCGTGAGCCTGCCGCTTCCCGGCTGCACGACCCCGCTCTGTGTCACCAGCGAGGGGACGCTCAGCCTAAGGGAGGAAACCCGGAAAGGCAGGTAGGCCGACGCGGGCTTATCGTTACCGAGAGGATTCAGGTACACGGTGCTTCCCGGCGGGATACGCACGGTTTCGTCCCGCAGCAAAGGCACGCTTTCCGCATACACGGCCCGCACCTGGGATGAGGTGGGGTTCTGGTTGTACGTCCCCTCGGCCCGCATCCTGATCGGGGCGGGGCTGTCCTTAAAGTTAGCTTCGGGCGTGAAAGTCAGTTCGTGGGTTTTTTCGTCATAACGCCACTCCCCTTCGCCGGGAACTTTAAGCGGGTTAGCCCCCTCTATGCGGAGGGTTTTGGCGTCTATGTTGCGCGAATTGCGCAGCGGCGTGAACTTGATCGGTTTGCCGAAGGTTTCCGCACGGTATTGGTCGGCCAGTTCCGGGTAGCCGACCTGCAGCAGCACCGGTTTCGCCGCGTGCCTTTCCCGGTCGAAACCGCTCACCTCTATCGGGGTTACGTTGCGTACGGCGGCGTCACGCGGCGTGAAGGTCACGATTCCCCGTTTGCTATCCAAACGCCATTCGCCCTCGCTGGGCACCGTAAGCGCGTCGGCGGCTTTCTCATCGCCCGCAACGCTATGCAGGCGCAGTAGTTCCGCGTCGATGTTTTCCGACTGCGCCAGAACGGGAAATTCCACCGGCTTCCCGTAGGGGGCCGATCTGGTCATGGGCGGCAGACGCGGGGTGGTGATGTAAACGGCGGCCGGGACGGCAGCCACACCCGCGCTATCGAACGCCGTGTAATAGACGGGGGTCGGTTGGTGCTGGCGGAAATTAACCTGCGGCACGAAACGCGCCTCGGTGCTTTTTTCCGGCAGCGTCCAGGTGCCTTCGTCGGGAATCACCACGCTCCGGCCGTTACTGGTGACGGACGATCCAACCGGCAGGTTATCAATCACGAAACGCACCGTTTCGGGGCGCACGTTAATGGTGTTTTGCGCCAGGTTTACGGTTACCTCGCTGCCCTGCGAGACGCGGCGAAAGATGTCTTTCACCTCGGGGTATTGCGCCTGCAAAGGTACCGGGGCCGACCACTTGTGGGCCAGCGACATAACGCGCACCGCAATGGGGGTGGGGTTGCCGTTGAAGTTTCCGAGCGGCGAAAAATCGACCCTGCCCGGGAACACCTGCCAGGTGCCCTCCCCCGGCACCACGAGGCGCTGCGAATCATCCGAAAAGTTCATCCGCGCCCGCACATCAGCCGGGGTATCCGGGGCTGGCACCAGGCGCAGTGACGCTGTTTCGAGCGATCCCAGCGCCACGGGATCGATCATCAGATCCAGACGGAACTGCGCGGCGTGGCGCGGCACAGCCTGCACGGAATTGGTGCGCATCGGCACCTTAAAGCCGTCCTCTTCCCCCAGCCCGTACGCCAACCCACTGGGCAGAATAAGCCCGCAGACCAGCAGCAGCGCAGCGAACGCGCGGAGCACCCCGGATAACTTCACGCCTCCATGGTATCCGGGCAAAATTACTCCGTTACCGGGACAAATTCGATGGGGCTGACCGACGAATAGCGGTCGTCGCGGATCGAAACCACACCCACGCCACCGATGAACGGTGCCACCGCCTGCGGGTTCTTGCCGGGGTTGGCCAGCATCACCTGGAAACCGAAGTGCTCGAAAGACTGCATGGCGGCGGTGATGAACTTACCCGCGCCCTTGCTGAATGCCTCATCAATAATGATCGGCGCATACTGCGGAACCTGCGTTCCCGTACCGGCCAGCTGGTAACGCAGCGCGGCCGCGAGGCAGAAAGTGGCCAGGCGTTCGTTCTGACCGCCGGAGAGCGGCCCGCCCGATTCGTGGGCGTGCACGACGTTGCCGTCCGGATCGACCTCTTCCGCGTGGAAGTGCACGTGGCGGCGCACGTCCAAGATGATGCGTGAGGTCTGGTCTTCTTCGTTGCGGGCGTCGGCAATCATGCCCATCACCTGCTGCAGCGAAAGGAAGCGTTCTTCGGCCTTTTCCCTGTCGCGCGTGATGTCGTTCTCCACCACATCGCCCACGGCGGCGTGCAGCGCACGCTTGAAGGTGTCGAGGATGTCCAGGTGCACCGGGCGCATGGAAAGCTGCAGGTAGCGGCCCTGATGGAACTCGACCTGGGCGAGCAGCGAGTTAATGCGCTGCAGCCGCTGCCTGATCTGCGCGGGTTCGCGGGAGATCGCGGTGGCGAGCGCCTGCACGTCGGAAAGCGTGTTGCCGGTGAAGAAGGTGAAGAAGCGTTCCTCTACGTCGGGGAGCTTTTCCTCCTCGATCTGGGCCAGGATCGCCAGGTATTCCCCGGCTGCCTCAAGGCTCACCTCGGTATCGCCCGTGACGCTCGGCCAGCGCTGGGAGAACTCGCGCATGGTGGTGCGCATGTCCTCTTCGAGGGCCCGACCGTTTCGCGTCAAGACCGCTATTTCCGCGTCCAGGTTCGCTGCCGCGTCTTTGGTCACCTGCTCGATGTTGCCCAGCAGCAGGGTCGGCGCAATCGCGTTGAAGCGCTCCGCCAGGTCACGTTCCACGGTAGGTTCCAGCTCGCGGCTTTCGCTCAGGGAACGGGCCTCCGCGAGGCGTTCGCGGGCACGCGCCGCGCGTTCCTCGAGCGCACCCTGCTGCTTGATTACCTCGAGCAGTTCCTCTTCGGATTCCCGCAGAGACTTCTCCACCGCTTCGATCTGGTAGCCGATCTGCGCGATCGTAACCGAGCCGTCCTCGGCGCTGCGCACCAGATCGGCCAGGTTAGCGATACGGCGGGCCACGCTCGCCGCGTCGATGTCGTCCCAGCCAACCGCGAGGATCTTTTCTACCGCGAACTGCTTTTCCCGCAGCCGGGCGGCATCCGCCACCAAATCCTTGCGGTGTGCCTGCGCCTCGAACAGGGTCTTTTCCACGCGGGCGCGTTCATCCTCATAAACGCGGCGCTTAGCGCGGTTATCGAAGCCCAGGATCCAGCGGGAACGATCCGAGATCAGGTGTTCGGCGTTCTTTTCGTGGCGGGTAGCGGAATGCTTGATCTGGCCCGAGCGCAGCACGGCGCGGTTTTCGCGCTGGAACTGCTCCAGGGTTTCCGCGCACACGTAGTCCATGCGCGAGGCGATCTCGTGGCGCAGCCACGGCTCGAACTGGCCGGGCTTAATCTCGATCTTTTCCGCCAGGGTGCCCGGCTGCAGGGAACGCTCGGGCAGGCGCAGGTCGGTGCGGATGCGGTTGTAGACCACCCGGCGGCGCAGCCGCGTCTCGTTCAGCACGGCGGTAAAGCGAGCGTAGTGCGCGTCGGGCACCAGGATTGAACGGCCCAGGGAACGCAGCGCCTGCTCGGCGGCTGCCGTCCATTCTTCCTGACCGGCGCGCACCTGCAGCAGTTCCGCCGCGAAGGGCAGGTGCTGCGGCGGCACCCCGAGCTTTTCGGCGAGCGCATCGCGCAGGGAGATGTCTTCGCGGGGCAGGTTCGAGGCACGGGAGGTGAGCGAGTCGAGTTCTTCCTTGACCCGCTGCATTTCCTCCGCGAGCTGGCGCACCTTCACTTCTGCCTCGAATGCAGCGGCGCGCGCCTGGGTATCGGCGGCAGCGAGGGAGTCTTGCAGCTGTTTCGCGTCGCGCTGGCTGGCCAGGAACATTTCCTCGCTGCTGGGCACGCGCAGTTCCACGGTGGCAAGCAGCGCCGAGTATTCGCTGGCGCGTTCCTTGCGGCGGTCGCGTTCGGATTCGAAGCGGGCGATCTGGGTCTTCCATTCGTCGATCTGCCCGCCGCCGGCCTGCTTGCGGCGCTCCTTGAGCTGAGCGACGTCCAGGCGGGCGTCGTCCGCCTC
Source organism: Dermabacteraceae bacterium TAE3-ERU5 (assembly GCA_019218375.1). GTDB lineage: Bacteria > Actinomycetota > Actinomycetes > Actinomycetales > Dermabacteraceae > TAE3-ERU5. The sequence continues at coordinate 99,316 of JAHUUK010000005.1, read as the reverse complement.
TTTCGTGAGCCGGTTCTTCTGCGCCACCGCCCGGTCGGTTTCCGCCAGCAAACGATCCAGTTCGTCTTCCAGCAGCTGGGCCAGGTGGCGGCTCGCGAACAGATCGATTTCGCTGCGGCGTTCCGACAGGTAGCGGAAACGTTTGCCGTGTTCGCTCCACTTAACGTGATCATCGCGCAGCTTGCGCAGGCAATCGCGCTGCTCACGGGCCGTCACCAGCGCGGAGTGCACCTCGGAAAGGCTCTGGAAGTTGGCGAGCGCCTGGTCGGCCAGGTCGAACGTGCGGGGTTCGTCCAGCATGTAGTCGCGCAGCAGCGCGTTGATGTCGCCGAGTTCTTTCGCCGACTGAATCTTGTGCAGCAGCGAGAGCGCCTTTTCGTCGGGGATCCCGAGGATCTGGGAGAACTTGGCGCGGTATTCGCGGAACTGGCGGAAGGTTTCGCACCCGTCCAGTTCTTTTTCGAGCGCTTTCGCCCCAATCTGCGCGCCGACGAACGGGCGCACGTCGGAAACATCGAGCGGGCGGGTCGAGATGATGTAGAGGTTCTTTACGTCCGAGTCGGTGGTGTGCCCCTTGTGCAGCAGCATGACGCGGCTGAGCTGGAGCACGCGGCCGCCGCCGTCGGCGTAGCGCAGCGAGATCATCGACAGGGTGGTTTTATCGCGCAGCACCTCCTGCACGAACTCGCCCGTTTCGGGGTTGCGCTGGGTAGCCCAGGCACCGCGAATGTAGGAGGCCAGGGTGCGCCGATATTTGGTGCGGGCGGGGCCGGCATCGGAGGCGGCAGCGTTGAAGTGCAGCGAGCGCGGCGGCGTGAGTAGCGCGCTGATCGCATCCAGCAGGGTCGATTTGCCGGTGCCGGGACCGCCGGTTAGGAAGTATCCCTTGGGCGAGATCGCGACGTTGTGGGTGCCATCGAACGTACCCCAGTTGGATACCTGTAGGTGGGTGAGCCGCCACTGGCCGGGGTGCGGGTGATCCGGGGTGGGCGCGGGGGCTGCCTGCGGGGTGGTTGCCACTAGTTATCGTCCTCCGTCGCTGCTTCTTCCTGCTGTGCTGACTCGCCCTCCGGCATGTCGGCTCCGGCCTGTCGGTAGAGGGAGATGAACTCGCGGGCCGTATCGGGCGTCACCATCAGGCGCAGCACCGGGGAAACCTCGAACGAATCGCCCTCTTCCGCCAGCAGCCCGGCCTTTTGCAGCTTCGTTACGGAGGCGCGGATGTCGCGCGCGAATCCCGCCTCGTCGGTAGAGGTGGAGCGGCGGTAGGCGGCCAGGGACTGTTCTATCTCGCGCTGGCTAACCACGGCGCGCTGCCCCCGCGAGGACTGGGTGAGCAGGTGCTGGCGCAGCACGAGCAGCAGGATCGAATCCAGGCGGTTAAGGCCGCTCAGCTTGCGCAGCAGCTTCGGCGCATCGGTGTCTTCCTCGCTCTGGCGCACGAACGCCACCTGCGCGTCCTCGTCCAGAACAAGTTCCAAGAACATGTCGGCCAGACGCGCTTCGATGGCGCTGCGATCGCGCAGTAGCTGGCCCCACCGGTTCGCGTCGCGGCGACCGTCGATAAACGGCCCCTGCAGGAGCGCCACCAGCACGCGACGGGACTCGTCTACCAGCCTGCGCACGCCGAGCGCGTCGGGGCGCGGCGCTGCTTCCTGCGCCTGCCCCGCCGCCTGCGCGGGGGATGCCTGATTACTGCTGCTATTCACGTTTCCACCCTACTGTGCGGGGACTACGTCCAAGAAAAAGAATGCGGGAATACGGGCGGCATAGGGGGTGCCCGAGGCATCCTCCCAGCCGATCAGTTCGCTGTCACCCTCGCGTCGCTGCGCGAACTGGGTGGCCAGGAACATTAGGCCGATCACGCTGGCCAGGCCCTGGCTTGCCGGGTATTCGCGCAGCACGTCGGCCACGGTGGCCTGCCCGCGGTCCGCGAGCACGCTGTTTACGTTGCCGGTTAGCTCTACCGTGTCGATATCGTTGCTGCGCACCAGGTCGGAAAGCACCTTGACCGACAGCGTGGTGGCGTCGTAAACCTCCGCCGGGGCGGGCGCGCCGGGGTCGGTCGGGTCCTTCAGCTGGTGCTGGGAGACCGACGTGACCCGGATACGGGAAAGGTCCAGTTCCAGGGGGAACGGGGTGCGGTGGCTGACGGTGTCTTTCTGCGCCAGCGCCAGGTGCTGCGCCTCCTGCAAAAGGTCCGCGAGCACGCGGTGCTGCTTGAAGTCCTGGCTGCGCACGAAACGCGACAGGGAGCGGTACAGCTCCGTTTTTACATCCAGCACTTCCTGCGCGGGCTCGTAGAGGTCGGAAAACACGTTGGCCAGCTTTTCGCGTTCGGCGGTGCTGAGTTCGCGGGCGAAATCGCGGGCCAGCAGGCGGTCGATTACCTCTTGCGCCTGCTGGTTCTGGCGCGGATCGTTCAGCATCCTGAAGAACGCGGTAAAGGTGCGGCCTACCTGGGACTGGCCGAGCAGGTCGTCTCCCGCCAGCAACTGTTCCAGGATCTCGCCGCGAGAACCGTCCGGAGCCAGAATCTGTTCGCGCAGGTGCAGGTCTACTGCTCGCAGGTCCTCCCGGTATTGCAGGAAGTCACCGGAGAGTTCGGAGGCGATCTGCAGGATGTCGCGCAGCCTATCCAGGGAGGTCCCGGCACTGGGCAGCTTTACTTCGCCCTCGGAAAGTTCCCGGATTTCGCGTTCGATGCGTTCGCGTTCCCGCTGCAGGTCACGCAGCCTGCGCTGGGCGTCACCCTCGGTTTCTACCGCCAGGCGCTCGAACTGCTGCACCACCAGCTGCAGGCGCGATTCGGTGGTGGTGGGGCGGTGTTCCTCCAGGGAGGCGATGAAGCCGATCGCCTCCACCGTATCCGGGCTTGGCTCGAAAGTCGTCTCGCTCCAGCGAGGATCGTCGCGGCGGGTCAGATAGCCTTCGCGCACCCACACGTCGCAGTATTCACTGGCGCTGCGGACCTGTTCGCGGGATTCGTCGTGCAGCAGGTCCAGGTGCGCCTCGACTCGCGCAATCAGTTCGGAACGCGGCAGCCGGCGGCTCCCGGCGGGGAATACCGATTGCAGGATGGCGATTACCGCGGGGGCCTTAGTCGCGGAGAGCAGCCGCCAGGTGCTGCGTCGGCGCAGCTGTTCGTAGGCGGCCTTGCGGGACGCTGCGGGGCGGGAATCACTGGGGGTCACAGCACCCAATACTACGGGGTTTGTCAGGCGTGGGTCTTTCTTGCCCGCGCACCTACCGCGCCCCCGGCTTCCCGCTTCGGCCCGCGCATGTAGACATCCCCGCGCACTGGCAGAAAAATAGTTGCCATGGACAACTCTTATCAGCAGCCCCAAGCAACGTCCCAGCCCGAAGCGCCCCAGCCTCCCGCCAGCCCGGCCCCGGTTTCCCCCGAAAAGCCCTCCGGCGGCTCCTCTTTCCTTTTGCCTAAGCCGTCGTCTTCGGCGGGCCAGGCGAACAAGCTCGCCTGGGGCACCCTTGCGGTCGCCGCGGTAGCTACCCTGCTACGCATCAGCCTCAACCTGGGCACCGCGCTCCTGGCTCCGCTTTCCCTAATTTCTCAGTACAGCCGCTTTGGTGGCGGCCCGGACAGCACCCTGAACACGCTGGAGATCATCTTTAGCCTGCTCGTCATGCTGGTAGTAGCGGGAGCTGGCGTCATGTTCGCGGCCCTCTATATGGCGTCCGACGGGCGCGCAAAGCAGGTGGCGCGCGGCGGCGTAGTCTTTGCCGCCCTGCTGATAATCGGCTGGTTCCTTAGCGCGTTCACGTTCATGTTCCTCGTCAGCATCGCAAACTCCGCCGATTTCGCGTTAATTCTGATCGGCGCGCAGTGCCTGAACCTGGTCGCTAACTGCCTGCTCTGCGCGGGCATGCTGACCTGCGCGGTACTGGCGCTGCGCGACCAGGCACGCAACTAACCCGCTACCCGCCTACTACGGCGCCGCATCACCTCGGGCTGCCGTAGTAGGCTCCGGTGGTTTCCTCGCGCAGCGCGTCGAAGTCGCCGTCCAGCAGGGACTGCCTGATCTGCGCCACCAAACGCACCACAAAACGTTCGTTGTGAATCGTGCAGAGGGTGGAGGAAAGCATTTCCTTCGCCTTGAACAGGTGGTGAATGTAGGCGCAGGTGTAATTCGCGCAGGTGTAGCAGTCGCAGTTTTCGTCGATCGGTTTAAACAGCCGCTTGTATTTCGCGCCCGTCAGGTTCACCCTGCCGGTGCGGGTGTAGACCGCGCTATTGCGCGCCACGCGGGACGGGGAAACGCAGTCGAAGGTGTCGGCGCCCGCAGCCACGGCGGTGAACAGATCGTCCACCTCGGAAATGCCTAGCAGGTGGCGGGGGCGAGATTCGTCCAGTTCGTCGGTCACCCAACCGACTATGGTGCCGAGGTTTTCCTTTTCCAGCGCACCGCCGATCCCGAAACCGTCGAAACGCTGCCCGTCCACGTCCATGGCCGACAGGTCCCGTGCTGCCTTGCGCCGCAGGTCTTCGTACTGCGCTCCCTGCACCACGCCCCAAAGCTGCTGATAGGGCTTGTCGGAGCGTTCGTCGGTGAGCCGAGAATGCTCCGCCAGGCAACGCAGCGCCCACAGGCGGGTGCGTTCGAGCGCCTTTTCCTGGTAGCCGCGCGAGTTCATCAGGGTGGTCAGCTCATCGAACGCGAACATGATGTCGGCACCGAGACCGTGCTGAATCTGCAAAGACACTTCGGGGGTGAAGCGGTGCAGCGAGCCGTCGATGATGCTTTTGAAATTAACGCCGTCGTCATCGACGTGCGCCAGGCGCTCGCGCCCCTCAGCCACCGCATCATCGCTGCCGTGTTCCCCGCGCGCCTTGCCCGCGAAATCGCTCGTCAGCACCTTTTTAAAGCCCGCGCCCAGGCTCATCACCTGGAAGCCGCCCGAGTCCGTGTAGGTCGGGCCGGGCCAGTTCATGAACTTCCCGAGGCCCCCGGCCTCATCCACCAGATCGTGGCCCGGCTGCAGGTAAAGATGGTAGGCGTTGGCCAGCACGGCCTGCGCGCCCAGGGCCGATACGGACTCGGGAAGCACCGCTTTCACCGTGGCTTTCGTTCCCACCGGGATAAAGGCCGGGGTAGCGATTTCTCCGTGCGGGGTGCGAATAATCCCCGCCCTGGCCTTATCGCCGTGGCGGGCCTGCACGTCAAAGCCGCACTCTTTTTCGCTGCTGCGGCTAAGGCTCTTAACGTTCTCTACCGAATCTAGACTTCCGTGATCTACCACGCCTTTTAGTCTCCCACGGAACACCGCCTATCCCTGCAACCTACGATGAGAAAGTTAAAAATCGCTCCAACCAGCAAATACGTTTCGCATCGGAAAAGCACACCACGATGCACTAGAAAGGACCCAGCGGATGGCAGAGGCGCAACCGGGACGCAACGCCGCGCCCACCAAGGTTTCCTCCTACCGCCCCGAACTGCAGGGACTGCGCGCGGTGGCCATCATGATGGTGGTTACCTACCACATTTGGTTTGGCCGGGTTTCCGGCGGTGTGGACGTCTTCCTGCTCATCTCGGCGTTCCTGCTCACCGGATCTTTCCTACGCAAAATGGAGCGCGGCCAGGACCTGGCCGTCACCCGCTATTGGCTGCACGCTTTTAAACGCCTGGTTCCCCCGGCTGCCCTGGTTATAGCCGCCACTATCGTTGCCGCCCGTTACCTGCTGCCGCCGGAACGCTGGCGCGATGTAATTAGCGAAGCTTTCGCGTCTATTACCTACACGCAAAACTGGCTGCTTGCCTCCAAGAGCGTCGATTACTACGCGGCCGATCACTCTACGGCCAGCCCGCTCCAGCATTTCTGGTCACTTTCCATCCAGGGCCAGGTGTTCCTGCTCTGGCCGCTGCTGTTCCTGGTCGCCGCGCTGCTGGTGAAACGTTTCGGTTTCGCCCCCCGCCGCGTGCTGTGGGCGATCTTCGGCGGCATCACGCTGGTTTCGTTCGTCTGGTCGGTCTACCTCACCGCCGCAGATCAGACCTACGCCTATTTCGATACCTTCACCCGCCTGTGGGAGTTTTCCCTCGGCTCGGTGCTGGCCCTGCTGCTTCCCGGTTTGGAACGTCGCTTCGGCTTCCGTAATCCCAAACTGCCGCAGGCAAACGGGGCGCGCCTGCCCCGCGTCGTACTCGGCTGGGTGGGGCTAATCCTGATGCTTTCCTGCGCCTGGGTGTTGGATGTGCAGGGGGCGTTCCCCGGCTGGGTGGCGCTGTGGCCGTTGTTGGCGGCGTGCCTGGTGATCGGTGTCGGTCCGACGCGCACCCCCTGGGCGGTGGATAGGTTGCTATCCAGTAAGCCGCTGCAGTGGCTCGGTGACATCAGCTATTCGCTTTACCTGGTGCACTGGCCGCTACTGATCGTGGCCCTGGTGCAGCTGGAAACCGTTCGCCTATCGCTGCTGCAGGGAAGCGCCCTGATAGCCGTCTCCATCGTGTTGGCGTGGGCCATTACCCGCCTGGTGGATTCCCCCATCCGCTACAGCGCCTACCTCGATGCCCGCTGGTGGCGCAGCGCCATCGTGATCGCCACCGGCATGTCCCTCGTGTTTGGCCTGGGCGGCTGGTGGCAGATGCGCCTGGACAGGCAGGCGGAGCGCCTGGCCAGCGAATCTGTGCGCAATAACCCCGGCGCGCGCATCTTGCTGCCGGGTTACGACACCCCGGCCTTCGCGGAAAATCCCGGCGCGCCCGAAGCATCTTCCGCGCAGGCTCCCACGCTGCCACTTTTGGCCGATATCGGTAACGACTGGTACGGCCTGAAGGGCAACTGCAAGGGCAGGTACGCGGCTCCCGGAAAACTTGATAAGAACTGCCGCACCGCCGGTAAGGGACAGGAAACCCTGGTTATCATCGGCAATTCCCGCATAGAACAGTACGCGGCTTCGCTGGTGCCCCTGGCCCGCGATAAGGGCTGGCGGGTAGTCACCCTGTTCGCTCCGGGATGCCCCTACGTTCCTAACAGCCCTCTCGATTACTGCGCAGAAAACAACCGGCTGGTGCAGGAGTACCTGGCCGATAAGAACGTTGCTGCCGTAGCTATGCAGTACACCGAGGTTTTCCACGGTAAACCCGAGCAGGTTTTGCCCGGCGTGGAAAAGCTGATTCAGCCGCTGCTTGATCGCGGCATAGACGTGATCGGGATTAGGGACATGCCGCGGTTAAAGAAGTCCCCCGTGGAATGCCGGGAAGAAAGCTGTGCGGAGGACGTTTCTGCGCAGTACCTTCCCGAACTGCCCACCCTCCCCGATCTGGAAAAGGCTCCCGGTTCTTTTTACGCGCTAGACACCAACGATCTGATCTGCCCCAACTATCGCTGCCTGGGCGTGATTGGAAACAGTTTCGTCTGGATAGACGCAAACCATCTCACCGCGTATTACGCGGCCACGATGGCCCCCGGCGTACGCCAGCGACTCAGCGAGCAGGGATTCGAGTTCTAGTTCCGTATTCGGGCGCTCACGCCCACGCTTAAATGCCCCGGTGCCGTTTCGGCGCCGGGGCATTTGCGTTCCGATGTGATCGCGTGCGATTTACCGAATCGACGTAGCCGCTCTACCGTGTTTCCGGGTGGCCCTATTGAGCAACAGGGTGGCCGCGCCGCACGCGGCAAATGAACAGGCCGCAAACCCGTAAAGGGCGCGGGTTTGGGCGTCTCCCGGCACCAGTGCCAGGCAGGCAACGGCCGCCGCCACGGCTATCCCCCATGCGGTCACGACCGACAGGTACTCTTCGAGCGCCACCAGCACGGCGGCCTGCAGAAGGCAACCCGCTATCACCACGGTGGCGATGATCAGCGCCACCAGTTCCAGTGCGCTCACGCTGTATTCGGAGCCGAGGAACAGGTGATAGAAGAATTCTCCGGTCAGGTAGGTGGCCAAAGCCCCGGCGAGCATGGTGAGGAACAGCCCTCCCAAAATGCCGCGCTGCACGCGCGAGATTCCCGCGATGTCCCCCGCGCTCACGAAGCGGGTGGCTACCGGCACCGCCATCGCCTGCACGGGAGCGAGTAGCACCAGGGGGATACGGGTCAGCGTGACCGCGCCGAAGAAAGAACCCAGCCCCTCAGAAGCGCCGGTCACCAAGGTCACCAGCGCCGGGTAGCCGGTCAGCACCGCGGCCGACAGCCCGTTCGCGGCCCCCAGAATCAGTACCAGACGCGCAGTTTTAGCCCAGGAAATGCGTCCCGTTCGCCAGTCCAGGTTGGCGGCGGCAAAGCGTGCCACCGGCAACCAACCGAAGCTTCCCACGGCGATCACCAGGGCCGACAACAGCAGCGTCGGCACCGCACCCCCGGCCGCGAGCACGGCGGCCAGCACCAGCCGAGACAGCGCCTCTACCAAAATCACGAGCGCGTACCGGCGCGGGCTGTCTTTTCCGAGCGCTATCGCACGCACCGTGTACTGCGCGGTGAACCCGGATACGGCCAGGAAGGAAACCCCTATCACCAGTAGGCTGCTCGCAAAGATTTCCCGTCCGTTGGGAAGGCAGAGCAGCACCGCTAACCCCAGCAGACTGAATCCGAAAGCCGTAACCGCCAGCTGCACCAGGCTGCCGGGCGCTTTCTGGCCCTTCAGATGGGCATGGGTTACCTGTCTGACGGCCTCCTGTTCAATCACCGAAAGTATGCTGCCAAACGCCATCACCGCGCCCCAGAGGGTGAGGAAGCGGCCATTCAGATCCGGTCCCAGCCAGCGAGCCATGATCGCCAACAGCGCAAACCCGAGCACGCTGGCGAAAATTAGGGAGGCCCCGATAGTGCCCGCGGCCCCCAGCAGCCGCTTGGGGTTCATTTCCGGGCCGCCATCCACAGCCCGCGCAAAATGCCGCACCCAAACAGCCCGGAGAACGGCACGGCCAGCAGCACGGCGGCGTTCTTTTCGCGTTCGTCACCCCCGCACGCGCCGACAGCGCGGCGCAGCCCCAGGTGGGCCAGGACGGCAAGCAGCAGGGTCATGACCGGCCTGCGGCGGGCAAAGCGCAGCCCCAGCAGACCACCTACCGCCGCGATCCCCAGCGCGGGCTTGGCGCGGCGGGCATCCCCCAGGTAGCCGTCCACGAAGGTGGTGCCCCTAAAGAACACCTGCTTCGCCCATTTTTCGGCCGAATCACGACCGTAGTAGCTGACCCGGAACTCGGGCGCGATGGTGATCGTGTTTTCCGCTGCGATCTGGCGTAGCAGCTTCGTATCGTCGGAAGAAAAACGCTGGTCGGCAAACAGGGAATCGAACTCGCGCGACCCCTCGAGCAGCGCCTGCGTATAGCCGAGGAACGCCCCCGTCCCTTTCGGGTAGGAATCGAATTCTTCGCTGCCAAAAGAAACCCGGCGCGGGTTGGCGAAGTATTTGCGCCACCCCACCTTGGTAATGGCCGACCAGAATGCGGACCACGGGTTCCCCGCCGTCACCACGTCCACATGCGCATTCCAGGCGGGGCTTTCCGGGCTCCAGGCTTTTTCTAGGAAAGCGAGCGCGCCGGGATCGAGCATGACCCGCGCATCCAGCAGCAGCGTCAGCTCGGTGCGAGCCTCTTCCAGGCCGCGGCGGCGGGCGGCCAAACGGCCCGCGTTTTCCTGCCTGATAAGGCGAATCCGGCCCGCGTCGGCCAGCTCTCGCAAAATGGCGGCGTCCTCTTCCCTAGAGCCGTCGTCCACCACGATCGCTTCGGCTTTGAGGGAAGAGTTCGCGAGCGCTTTCTCTAGCGCGCCGAGGGAGCGTTTCACCCAGGACCCCTCGTTATAAACGGGCATCACAACAGTGATCTCACACAAGCCTGACATGTCGGTTCCTTCGGCTAGCTAACTAGATATGCTTCGATGAGAGAGTACATCAGAGAGATATAGCCCTAAGGAGCCCCCGCATGTTCGCTTTCGTAGTCGGGACAACCGCCGAGGTAATTAAGGTTGCCCCGGTAATGCGCGAGCTGCGCGAGCGCGGCGAGAAATATCAGCTCTGGTGCACCGACCAGCACGTTACCGGGATGAGCGAAACCCTGCGCGATCTGGATATCGCGGAGCCGGATATTCACTTCATTTCCGACAAGCACCGGGCGCACATCGCCAGCACCGGCCAGGTTCCGGGTTGGTTTGCCCGCCTGGCCTGGGCCATTTTGCGCCATCGCCGGGCGCTGTCGGCCCGACTCGCCTCTGATGGGAAGCCGGGCGTGGTTATCGTGCACGGCGACACTTTCTCTACCGTGATCGGTGCGCTGATCGGACGCTTGCTGCGCGTGAATGTGGCGCACGTAGAGGCGGGGCTGCGTTCCGGTTCCTGGAAGAATCCTTTCCCGGAGGAAGCAAACCGCCGGATCGTCGGCAAGATCGCCACCATCCACTACGCCCCGACCGAGGTCGAGGTGAAGAACCTGGAGGACGCAAAGGCTCCCGGCCGCGTGGTGCTGACCGACGCGAACACCGTGGTGGATGCGCTGCGTTTCGCGATGGATTCCGGGGCCGAGACCCCGGATCTGCCGGAGAACTTCGGCCTGGTTACCCTGCACCGTTTCGAACTGCTGCGCGATAGCGAATCTTTCACCGCCATCGTGCGTGCGCTCGCGGAGGCCGCTAAGGATTACCCGCTGGTGATGTTGGCGGGCCAGAGCGAGCGCACCAAACTGCGTGAGCTGGGCCTGGATTCGCTGTTTAGCGACGACGGCAACCTGCGACTGATTGCGAAGCGCCCCTACGCTTCGTTCCTGCCCGTGCTTACCCGCGCCGACTTCGTGGTGACCGATTCCGGTGGCCTGCAGGAGGAATGTGCTGCGCTGGGTGTGCCCTGCGCCGTGCATCGCCTGCGCACCGAGCGTTTCCAGGGCATTGGGGAAAACGTGGTACTGACCAAACTTGACCTGGCTATCCTGCGCGACTTCCTGGCTAACTGGCGCGAACTGCGCCGCCCGAGCCTGCTAGACACCCTGCACCCCTCGCGCATCATCGCCGACGATCTGCAGCGGGGCTAAACCGTTAAGGCGGCCCTCCCGCCAGCAATCATCGGCGCCCGCCAGCAACCATTACGTTTGGGTGCACTTTCTGCCGGTAATCACCACCCATTAACGTTTGGGTGCACTAAACGCTGCGAAAACGCGGTTTAACCCCCACAAAGTGCACCTGAACGTATGCGCTATCAGGCTTAGCGTTATCGGGTTTCGCGCGGCTGCGTTTCGCGCGACCGTGCTTCACCCGCCCCGGCTTCGCGCACCTGCGCGAGCTGCCGTTTTACCTCTTCCAAATCGTTGCGCAGCAGCGCGGCTTCTTCCGACAGCACGCGGGTTTCATCCTCCAGCGTGGTGATTTCGCGGGAAAGCTGCAGGGTAACCATCACCAGCAACACAATGCCGAGGGCGAAGAGCAGGTTGGATGCCAGGTGCACGCCAAACATGGTGGCAAGCATTTCCAGCAGCTCGGGGAATGCCCCCAGCACGATGGTGCCGACACCGACGATCAGCCACAGGGCCGCATACTTTTCTCGCAGCTGGCCACTGCGCAGGGCAAGCCCCACAACCAGGGTTACGATTATCGCCAGTCCGAGCGAGAACAGGGTGATGCTCACTTCTGCCCCTCCTCTGCCAGTTTCTGGGCACTCACCTTGCGCCGGGTCATGGCCACGAAGATCGCCAGGAAAGATTTCAGCAGGTAAACAGCGGCCTTGAACGGGTTGTTGCTGGGAACACCCGCCTGGCGCGGCCGCATCGCCACGGAAACCTGCGTCACGCTCAGCCCGGAGCGCAGCGCCATCACCAGCGAATCAATCGTGTCCCCGAGGTATTCGGCCGGATAGTGGTCGCAATACTGCCGGATCGCGCGCCGGTTCGCGGCGCGAAAACCACTGGTGACGTCGGTCAGGCGGGTCCCCGCGTAACGGGACATGATGGCCGACAGGAACAGCATCGCCCACTTGCGCGGGCCGCGCACCTGGTAGTCGCCCTCCCCCGCGAAACGGGCGCCGATGGAAATGTCGGCGCTTTCCAGCCCCGCGAGCACGCGGTCGATGTCTGCCGGATTGTGCTGGCCGTCGGAATCGACCTGGATTACCTGTTCGTACCCCTTGCGCCAGGCGTATTTCATACCGGTGCGCATCGCACCGCCAACCCCCAGGTTGTAGGGCAGGGAGAGCACGCGGGCACCGGCTTCGGCTGCCACCTGCGCGGTGTTATCGGCCGAACCGTCATCCACCACGAGGACGTCTTTATCCGGTGCGCAGGCCATGATTTCGCGCAGCGTTGCTCCCAAAGCCGCCTCTTCATTCCAGGCGGGAACTATAACTAGGCAGGTAGAACGGGGCACCCCTCAAGAGTACCGTAGAGTATTGCGGTAGTACGAACACCCAAAACCTTCTACCGGAAGACCCTCACCGCATGGCAATGGCAGGACTCATCATCCCCTCCCTCGTAGCCCTAGTGCTACTCACGGTGCCGGGGGTGATTGCCACCCTGGCCAGTGGGGTGCGGGGTCCTTTCGCCCTGTTTCTCTCCCCCATCATTTCGGTCAGCCTGTTTGCCATCAGCGCGATTTTGGTGAGCCTGGCCGGGCTGCGCTGGAACGCTTACACCGCCTGGCTTCCCATTGCCGCGATTTTGCTGCTGCTCCTGCTGGTACGCCTGGGCGGTAATTTTGTGCGCCGTTGGTTTGCGCGCCGCAGGTCGGCCGCGGCTGCCGTACCCGATCTGGCATCTTCCGCAGAGGCAGCGCCGACGCTACCCGCCGCCGCTCCTGCCGCGCCCGCCACACCTGGCGAAGGCTGGCAGCTTCGCCCCCTCGCTGCCCTGGCTGCGGCGACTTTTGTTTCGCTGCTGCTTTGGACCCTGCACCTGCATCAGGTGCTGCGCGTGCCGGGCGCGATCTCGCAGACTTTCGACAACATCTATCACCTGAGCGCGCTGCGCTACATCCTCGATTCCGGGCAGGCGTCCTCCCTGCACATGGGCAGCCTGGGCACCGGCAATTCCGTCCTCGCGTTCTACCCCGCCGCCTGGCACGATATCGCTTCGCAGGTGGCGCTGCTGACCGGGTGCAGCGTACCGGTGGCCACTAACGCCCTGGCGTTTGCCGTGGCTTCCTGGGCTTGGCTGTGCAGTCTGTTTGCCCTGATCTGGGTCACTACTTCGCGTTCCACCGCCATCATCCTCGCCACCGGCGTGCTGTCCGCATCGTTCGCCAACTTCCCGCTGGAATTACTCGATTTCGGCGTGCTTTACCCGAACATGCTCGGCATCGCGATCGTCGGCCAGCTCGCCGCCCTCACCTACCTGCTGTTTAGGGGAAAGTACGGGGACTACATGCCCCTTTCTTCCGTGCTCGCGCTCGGCCTGCTGGGGGGCATCGGCCTGGGGCTTTCGCACCCGAACGCGATTTTGCTGTTCACCATTTTGGCGCTCGCGATACTGCTCGGAGTCTGCGTGCACGCCCTGGCTCGCGCGTTCCGGGGCGGTGCAAGGCGAGTGGGGGCGGCGCTCGGCTGGGTTGTTCTCGTGGCCGTAGCTATCGCCGCCGCCAACTTCCTGTGGGAAACGGCCCGGCCGCCGTTTGACGGCTGGCAGTGGCTGCCCTATCAGAGCACCCCGCAGGCGTTCGGCGAACTGGTGCTACACGCGGGCTACTACTATCAGCCGGCGTGGCTGCTCGCCGTCCTTTCCTGGGTGGGGCTGGTGTGCGCGCTGCGTTCTTCCCGCCAGCGCTGGTTTGTGTTCGCCGCCCTGGCACTCGGCTACCTGTACATTTTGGCTTCGGCTGGCCCGAACGATGAGCACCGTTTCTTCCTGATCTGGCCCTGGTATTCCGATCCGGCGCGCTTCGCGGCGCAAATGCCTCTGGCTACCGCACCGCTTGCCCTGATCGGGTTCGATGCCACCTGTCGCGCCGTAAACGCCCGCCTGTCGGCCCTTAATCCCCGCTTGGGTGAAACCCTGCCCGCGCTTGTCACTTCCCTGGCACTGGTGCTCGCGCTCGGTTACGGCACCCAGACTTCACGGCACCTGGTGGAGGGTGTGAATCGGGCCGAGGTTAATTACCGACTGGACGATCACTCGCAGCTGCTGAGCGCCGACGAAATGCGGGTGCTGGAGGACGTCGAACGCCTCACCCCCAAAGATGCGGTGATTATTACCGACCCCTGGAACGGTAGTTCGCTCGCCTACGCCCTGACCGGGCGTAAAACGACCACGCTCGCGCCGCTTTACACGCTCAGCCCGGAAATGCAGCTGCTGAGCCAACACCTTGCCGATCTGAAGCACGATGAGCGGGTCTGCCCGGCGCTGGATCGCCTGCATGCCCGTTACGTGCTTGCGTTTGGCGATCCGGAGATCAACGGCAGCGAGCACGACTGGCCGGGCTTGGACTGGCTGCAGATCTCCTCCGGTTTCAAAGTGATTTCGCGCCACGGCGATGCCGCGCTGCTTGAGATCACGGGATGTAAGTAATTACGGATCAGGAAAATACGATGCACGCTAATACCGAGGCGAGGGATTTCGCCGCCGACCTGGGCGCGTTCGTCAGCGCCAGCCCGAGTTCCTACCATGCCGCGCAGGAGGCCGCGCGCCGCTGCGTGGCGGCCGGTTTCACGCTGCTGGCGGAAACCGATGAATGGCCCACCGGGCCGGGGGCTTTTTGCACCGTGCGCGACGGCTCGCTGAGCGCCTGGGTGGTGCCGCAGGGTGCAAGCGCCGCTACCGAGTTCGCGATCTTCGGGGCGCATTCGGACTCCCCCAGCTTTAAGTTGAAGCCCAAGCCGACCATTGGCAGCGAAGGTTTCGTGCAGGTGGGGGTAGAGGTTTACGGTGGCCCGCTGCTCAATTCCTGGCTGGATCGTGAGCTGGGTCTGGCGGGCAGGCTCGCCCTGCGCGACGGCAGCGTGAAGCTCACCCGCACCGACGCGGTGATGCGCATTGTGCAGCTCGCCGTGCACCTGGACCGGGCCGTTAATTCGGAGGGGCTGAAACTAGACCCGCAAAAGCACCTGCAGCCGGTGATCGGTCTGGGTTCTCCGAGCGAGTTCGACGTGGTGGGCCTGTTGGCGGACGCCGCCGGGGTTAGCGCCGACGATGTGGCGGGTTACGACGTGCTCGCCTATGACACCCAGGCCCCGGCCTTCTTCGGCGCGGCCAAGGAGTTCCTGGCGTCCGGCCGACTGGATAACCTGGCCTGCACCCACGCCGGTCTTGCCGCGATCATCGCCGCTAAGGAAAACCAGCGCGCCGACGGGCCCATCGCCGTCTACGTCACCAACGATCACGAAGAGATCGGTTCCGCTTCGCGTTCCGGCGCGGCGGGCAGCTTCTTGGAGGATGTGCTGGCCCGCATTCACGAGGGCGTCGGCGGCACTGCCGCCAGCCTGCGCCGGGTGTTCGCGGCCTCCACCGTGGTTTCTGCCGACGTCGGCCATTCGGTGCACCCGAACTACGCGGAGCGGCACGATCCGGCGAATCACCCGCTGCTCGGGCGTGGTCCGCTGCTCAAGATCAACGCTAATCACCGTTACTCCACGGACGCGGTGGGCGCGGCCCGCTGGGCCGCCGCCTGCGCCGCAGCCGACGTTCCCTACCAGGAGTTCGTCTCCAACAACCAGGTGCCCTGCGGCTCCACGATCGGCCCGATCACGGAAACGCGCCTGGGCATCACCACGGTGGACGTCGGCATGCCGATCCTATCCATGCATTCGGCCCGGGAAATGTGTGCGATTGCGGACCCGCTGCTGCTCAAGCGCGCCGCGCAGGCATTCCTGCTCGGCAGCTAGAAAACACGTTAAAAGCCGCTGTCCGCGCCGTTAAGCGATGCGGGCAGCGGCTTTGTTTTACGGGCGGCGCTTACTCGCCGAAAGCGGCCTCAATCGCGCTAACCACGTCGTCTTTCACGGCGCGCATGTCGGCGCTGAGCGGGGATTCCTCGCCGTATTCGCGCAAGGTATCCCGTAGCAGTTCTTCGGCCTGGTAAAAGGCGGATTCGTGCTCGCCGGAACGCGCGCAGGCGAGCGCCAGTTCCGCCCTGGCGCGCAGGCCTTTTTCGCTGAGCGCGCCGTGTTCTTCGAGGATTAGCGGCAGCGCGGCGAAGAGCGCGGCCGTGGTGTTTTTAGCGTCCTGCATGCCTCTACTTTGACACAGGCACTGCGGCGGGGAAGCGCACGGGAGCGGCAACGCGTGCGGTGCGCGGGCCGCGTTCCTCCGGTTTGCTGACAGGGTTTGCGCCGGGGGCGGTTTCCGCAGCATTCGCGGGCGCTTCCTGCGCCTGTTCGTCCGACAGCTCGCGCGACGCATCTTCGTTCTCTACCGTGATGTCGAACAGGGTGGAGAGGGCGCGCAGGTAATCGTCGGCCTGCCCCGCCTGGGCCAGTTCTTGCGCCCGCTTCATGGGGCGGTGCATGAGTTTGGAGAAGATGCGGTGCACCTTTACCTCGACGTCGGCGTAGACGTCCTCGGGGTAGCTTTGGCGCAGGCTTTCCAGTTCGCGGTCGATCGCATCCTTCACGGAGCTGCGCAGGGCCGCCACGGCCGGGTCCAGCCTGCGGCTGGCCTGGCGGGAGATGAAGCGCTCCACGCTCTCCGCAATCAAGGCCTGGGCGCGGCCCACCGCGTCGGAGGTGACGTCGCTGTGCAGGTCGCGCAGATCGCCCAGGTCGATCACGGAAACGTCGGAAAGGTGCCTGACCAGCTGGTGTACGTCCGTATGCAGCGCGAGGTCCAGCACCACGGTGTTGCCCGCGCCGAGGAAGCAGAACGGGAAAAGTGAGGTGCCGCGTCCGGAGCAGGCGATCACCAGATCTGCCCGGTGCACCCCCTCGCGCAGGGATTCGATGCCGGTGCCGAGGGCGCGCACCTGGTGGGTGGCCGCGAATTCGGCGGCGCGGCCGGAGGTCGAAAACACCTCGATGCTGCGCACGCCGCGCTGAATCAGGTCCTTGGTGCCGAGCCTGGCGTAGGCCCCCGTGCCGACCACCAGGATGCGGCGATCCACCAGGGTGCCCAGCTGGCGTTCGGCCTCGTCGATGGCGACGGAGACGCCGGAGCGACCGGCGGCCCCCACCTTCGCTTGGCTGGTGACGCGCTTGGCGCAGCGCAGCGCCTCCTGGAACAGGTCGTGCAGCATGGGGGTGACGTGCCCGGCGGCGCTGGCCAGGTTGAAAGCGTTACGCACCTGGCCGACCACTTCCGCCTCCCCCAGCACGGCGGAGCGCATGCCCGCCGCGACCTCAAATAGGTGGGTGACGGCGCTGCTGCCGACCTCGGGCGCGAAGCAGTCGTAGACGGTTTCCAGCGCCAGCCCGTTCATGCGGGCGATCGCGCCCATCACGAAGGAGTGCGCGTCGTGGAACTTTTCCGCGTCCAGGTAGATCTCTAGCCGGTTGCAGGTGGATATGACCACGAATCCGGCGAGCGGGGAGTCTTTTTCCGCTTTCAGCGCCTCCGGGAGCGCGTCCGTGCCCTGGGTCAACCTATCGAGCAGTGATAGATCGATCCTTTCGTGAGTGGCGCGGAGAGCTACGAGCATGCTCGCAATCGTAGGCAAATCTGGGCCGCGAAATGGCCAGTAAAGGCGAGCGGTGATCAGGTTCACGCAATTATGACTAATTCCAATCTATTTCGGCCATAAGCCCTTCCTCGGTGGTGCAGAATGGGGGCACTATGGAACATAACCGCACGTCAGACACGACTTTTACTGACACCCCGTCAGAACATAATGACGCATCGTCAGATAACTCTTTTTCGCCGCTAATAGAGCGTTTAAGCGGGCGCGAAGTAAAAAACGCTCCCCCCAGTGTCTGGTTTATGCGACAGGCCGGGCGTTCCCTCCCCGAATACCGCAAGGTGCGCGAGGGCATCAGCATGCTGGACGCCTGCCTGACCCCCGATCTGGTCGCGGAGATCACCGCCCAGCCGGTGCGCCGCCACAGGGTTGATGCGGGCATCTTCTTCTCCGACATCGTGGTTCCGCTGCGCCTGCTGGGTATCGGCGTAGACATCAAACCGGGCGTCGGCCCGGTGCTGGATAAGCCCGTGCGCACGGCGGCCGACGTCGCCGCACTGCCCTCACCGGAGCTGATCGACGATGCGCTCGCCCCGATCAGCGAGGCTGTCTCCCTCAGCGTAAAAGAGCTGGGCACCACCCCCCTGATCGGCTTCTGCGGCGCTCCCTTCACGGTCGCCTCCTACATGGTCGAGGGCGGCCCGAGCAAGCAGCACGTGCGCACCCGCGCCATGATCCTCAGCGAGCCCGCCACCTGGCATCGCCTCGCGGAGTGGGTGGCCGAGGTGTCGGCCCGCTTCCTGGCCGCGCAGGTGCGGGCCGGGGCGCGCGCGGTGCAGGTTTTCGATTCCTGGGCCGGGCACCTTTCCGTCGATAACTACCGCGAGGCCGTGGCCCCGCACACCCAGCGGGTGTTCTCGCACATCGCCGAGCTTGCCCCGGAACTGCCCCGCATCCACTTCGCCGTCGGCGCGAGCCACCTGCTGCCGCAGATGCTGGACGCGGGCGCGAGCGTGATCGGAGTGGATCATCGCATCCGTCTTTCCCAGGCGCTTTCTTCCCTGCCGCGCGCGGTGCCGCTGCAGGGAAACATCGACCCGGCCTCCCTGTTCGCTTCCGAGGAGGCGCGCTTTAAGCACGCCGCGCAGGTGGTGGCCGACGGGGCCTGCGCTCCCGGCCACGTGGTCAACCTGGGCCACGGCGTGCCGCCGGAAACCGATCCGCAGGTGCTGACAGACCTGGTTTCGTTCCTGCACGGGATCCGGGCATGACGAGCCGCAAACAGCCACAGCTGCTGGTGGTGGGCGGCGGGATCTCCGGTTTGATCTACGCCTGGTACGCGCAGCGCGCCGGAGCCAAGGTTCATGTGGTGGAGGCCGGGCCCGAACTGGGCGGGGCCGTGGGCACGCACGAGATCGCCGGGATGCGCCTAAACAGCGGCGCGGAGGCTTTCGCCGTGACCTCGCCCGCCGTCCCGCAGCTGCTGGAGGCCCTGGGAATCGGGGAAAGCATCGTCTGGCCGAACCCCGCTGGGGCCTGGGGGGTTACCGACGCGGGCGCTAACCCGCTGCCGGACGCTGCCACCCTGGGTATTCCCACCAGTCCGCTGGCCGCCGACGTGCGCCGCATAATCGGTCTGCCTGCGGCGCTGCGCGCCTGGGCGGAACGCTTCCTGCCCGCGGGCTACGGCCTGCGCGAGGGGGTAACGCTGGGCGAATACGTGCGCCGACGCATGGGCGGCAAGGTGCTCACCCACCTGGTCGAACCCGTGGTGGGCGGAGTGCACGCGGCGGACCCGAACCTGTTGGAACTGGACGCCATTTCGCCGCGTCTGCGCGGCCTGGTTAAGGAAACGGGCAGCCTGGCCGCGGCCGCCGCCCGGCTGCGCCCGCAGCGGCAGGCAGCGGGATCGGCCATCGCCTCGCTCAAGCCCTCCATGGGGGCCCTCGTGGACACCCTGGCGCAGCAGATAGTCGCGGCCGGCGGAAAAATAGACACCTCTTCTCGCGTGGAGGGGCTGCAGGCACTGCCCACCGGCGGCTACGGCTATAGCGTGAATGGAGAGCAGCACGTTTGTGATGCGAGCGTTTTCGCCGTCGGCCCGGACCAGGCGCGGGAGCTACTTGCCCCCTTGAATGCCGAGGCGGCGCGCGCCATTCCCGAAACCCCGCTTTCCGGGGTGCGGTTAGTGACCCTGGTGCTGGATGCCCCGCAGCTCAAGCAGAAGCCGCGCGGCAACGGCGCGCTGGTAGCCGCGCATGTGAAAGAAGTGCGCGCGAAGGCACTCACGCACGCCACCGCGAAATGGCGCCACCTGGCCGAGCTGGCCGAAGGTCGCGAGGTAGTGCGCCTCAGCTACGGCCGTAACGGCGAGGCCCTGCCGGACGAATCCGAGTTTCCGACGCTGGCGCTTGCCGATGCCTCGCGCATCCTCGGCGTCCCCCTCGACGAAACGCACCTGGTAGCGCACCGCGTAACCACCTGGCCGGGCACCCTAGGGCAGGCCCGCAGCGGCCACAGCGAAGCCCTGCGCGAGTTCGGCGAGCGCCTGTCGGCCACCCCCCGCCTGGACGTGACGGGGGCCTGGCGGGCGGGCACCGGCATCGCCGCGATAACCGCTTTCGGCCGCGAACAGGCGCGGCAGCTTGTAGAACGAATTATTGAAGGAGAAAACCGATGAGCAACGAACGTACTTACCAGCATCCCTCCCCCACCCTGGGCAGTGACGACGGCAAGGTGGCCCGCTACACCTGCTACAGCGTTTACGCCCGCACGGGTGAGGGTGCCGACCCCGAAACCACCGCACGCGAGGTGGAGCAGTACATCGCCGAAATGGCGGAGCTGGACGTAGTGGTGCGCGGTTTCTATGACGTGAGCGAGTTCCGCGCCGGGGCCGATCTGCTGGTGTGGTCGCACGCCCCGAACGCAAAGCTGCTGCAGCAGGCGGGCCAGAAGCTGCGCCGCCTGGAGATGGCGCAGGGCCTGACCATGACCTGGTCCGGGATCGGTGTGCACCGCGCGGCGGAGTTCGCAAAGCAGCACGCCCCGGCGTTCATGTTTAAGGGGATGGAGCCGAAAGAATGGCTGACGGTGTACCCGTTCGTGCGTTCCTACGACTGGTATCTGCTGCCGGAGGAAGAGCGCATGAAGCTGCTGCGTGAACACGGCATGCTGGGCCGCGACTTCCCGCAGGTGCTTTCGAACACGGTGGCCTGCTTCTCGCTTAACGATTACGAGTGGCTGTTGGCGTTCGAGGCCGATGAGCTGCACGATCTGGTCGATATGATGCGCCACCTGCGCTATTCGGAGGCTCGCCTGCACGTGCGTGACGAGCTTCCCTTCCACACCGGCCGCCGTATCACCCCCGCCGAGGTGGGAGAGCTGCTGCGCTAAGCGCCGCGCCCGCCCACTCAGTTTCAGCCTTTTGTCCACTAGGAGTTTTCTATGACCAATCCGATTGATGCCGTCCTCTTCGCCAGTTTTGGCGGTCCCGAGAAGCAGGAGGACGTGATGCCGTTCCTGCGTAACGTGACGCGGGGGCGCGGCATTCCGGACGAGCGTCTGGAAGAGGTGAGCCATCATTACCGCAAGCTGGGTGGGCGTTCTCCGATCAACGAACAAAACCGTGATTTGATCGCCCGCCTCGAGGTCGAGCTGGCAAAGCGCAACCTGGACATCCCGATCTACTGGGGCAACCGTAACTGGGAGCCGTACATCGACGATGCCCTGCAGCAGATGGTTAGCGACGGCAGGCGCAACGTGGTGGCCATTTCCACCTCCGCGTTCTCTTCCTATTCGTCCTGCCGCCAGTACCGCGAGGACTACGCGCGGGCGCTCAGCGAGGCGAACCTGGAGGGCAAGCTGCACCTGCAAAAGACGCGCGGCTACTTCAACCATCCCGGCTTTTTGGAGCCGCTGGTGGACGGTATCGCCAACGCCGCCGCCTCCCTGCGTGAGGAGGGGCTGTCCCTGGCCGACGTGGAGCTGATGTTCAGCACCCACTCGATTCCGCTCAGCATGGCGTCAGCTTCCGGCCCCGCCGCGCAGACCGACGAGGTGGGCTGGTACGTGCGCCAGCACGAGGCGGCCTGCGACTGGGTGGTGGAGAAGCTGGCCGAGCGCGGCATCGAAATGCCCTGGCAGATGGTTTACCAGTCCCGTTCCGGCGCCCCGCACATCCCCTGGCTGGAGCCGGACATTAACGACGTGATCGAGGAACTGGAGGATCGGCGCGGCATCATCGTGGTGCCGATCGGGTTCGTTACCGACCACATCGAGGTGATTTGGGACCTGGATAACGAGGCGCAGGAAACCGCCGGGGAAAAGGGCCTGGCTTTCCGCCGGGTGGCCACCTCCGGTCACGATCCGCGTTTCATCGCGGCGCTGGCCGATCTGGTGGAGGAGGCCATCGATCCGCTGCGCAAGCGGGTTACCGTGACCGATTTCCCGGCGCTGCCGGAGGTTTGCAACACGGCCTGCTGCGTTAATAAGCGCATGATTCGCCCGACCGTCTGCGGCGAGGATTCCGCGGCGGATCGTTTGGCTGCCGCGTCGGCCATGGCGGGGCGGTAAGGGATGTCGGAAGTGCTGCGTTTAGGCACGCGCGGTTCCGCGCTGGCGCTGGCGCAGTCGCGCCAGTTCGCGCAGTCCCTGGGCGTGCCGTTCGAGCTGGTGCGGATTCGTTCCCACGGGGACGTGGACCGCACCAGCGCGCTCACCCAGATTGGCGGGACGGGCGTTTTCGTCACCGCCGTGCGCGAAGCGCTGCTGGAGGGCCGCGTGGATCTGGTGGTGCATTCGATGAAGGATCTGCCGACCGCGCCCTGTGAGGGGGTGTCGCTCGCTTGTGTGCCCGCGCGCGAGGACCCGCGCGATGCGCTGTGCAGCGGGGACGGTTACACGCTGGATTCGCTGCCGCAGGGGGCGAGCGTCGGCACCGGTTCGCCGCGCCGCGCGGCGCAGATCCTGGCCCGCAGGCCCGATCTGGACGTGCGCGCCGTGCGCGGCAACGTCGATACCCGCCTGGCGCTGACCTACGATGGCCCGCTGGACGCCGTGGTGCTGGCCGCGGCGGGCCTGAACCGGGTGGGGAGGGCCGACGCGATTAGCGAGCTGCTTTCCCCCGAGGTGATGCTGCCCGCTCCCGCGCAGGGGGCGTTGGCGGTCGAATCTTGCGCGGAGGCGAGCTTGCCCGCGCAGGTGTGCGAGGCCTTGGCGCGCCTGGACGATGCGGCCACCCGCGCCGCCACGCTCGCGGAGCGGCTTACGCTGCGCATCCTGGAGGCCGGTTGCGCCGCCCCGGTGGCGGCCTGGGCGCGTATGGAGGGCGCAGAGCTGGCGCTGGAGGCGCTGGTGACCAGCCCCGACGGCAAGACCGTGCTGCGTGAGCGCGGCATCGGCTCCCCCGCTGATCCCGAGAAGCTGGCACGCGATACCTGCGCCAGGCTGTTTGCGCGCGGTGCCCGCGAGGTGCTGGCGGAGGCGCTTTAGCGAGTTCTAGCCGTTAGCCGCGCAGCAGCGCAAAAGCAGCGCCGCAAAACAGCGACACAAAAGCTGAGAGGGGCGGCCCGCAAAACCTAACCAGGTTAAGCGGGCCGCCCCTTCGCCGTATTTAGCCGCCCCTCGCGGGGCTTTTGCGCTTAGCTCCTCAGCGCTCCGGGTACGCCTCCCCCATCGCCTGCGGGGACTGCCCGGCCATGAATTCCTCTACCTCGGCCCGGCTGGCTTTCAGCTGCGGGTCGTGGCGCAGATAGTGCGCGGTTTCCTTGGCGATCAGGCCGCTCAGCAGCAGCAGACCGATCAGGTTAGGCAGCGCCATGAGGCCGTTCATGAGGTCCGCGAAGTTCCACACCAGTTTGATGGACTGGGTGGCCCCCACGAACACGACCAGCGTGAACAGCACGCGGTAGACGTAGACGCCGGTGATGCTGAACAGGCGCTCGGCACAGCGTTCGCCGTAGTAGGCCCAGCCGAGGATGGTGGAGAACGCAAAGAACACGATGCCGATGCTGACGATGATGCCGCCCCATTCGCCCGGCAGGCCGTGGCTGAAGGCGTGGTTGGTGAGCAGGCCGACTTCGGTCTTTTCGTCGTAGACGCCGGTGGTGATCAGCACCAGGCCGGTGAAGGTGACGACCACCAGGGTGTCGATGAAGGTCTGGGTCATGGAGACAAGGCCCTGACGCACCGGGTGGTAGGTCTGCGCGGCGGCCGCCGCGATGGGGGCCGAGCCGAGGCCGGATTCGTTCGAGAACAGGCCGCGTGCCACGCCCTGCTGCAGCATGAACAGGAACGCGGAACCGAACAGGCCGCCCGCCGCCGCCTGGCCGGTGAAAGCGTCCTGGAAGATCAGTACGAAGGCGTGGGGCAGGCTGGTGATGTTCACCAGCAGGATCCACAGCGCGCCGCCGATGTAGAACAGGATCATGATCGGCACGAATGCCGCGGTCACCTTGCCGATGGACTTAATGCCGCCGAGCAGCACCACACCCACCAGCAGCGCCATCACTACGCCGGTTACGACCTCGCCGATACCGAACTGGTCTTTCAGGCTGGTGGCGATCGCGTTGCCCTGGGTCATGTTGCCGATGCCGAACGAGGCCAGCACCGCGAACACCGCGAACATCAGCGCGAGCGTCTTACCCAGTTTGCGCAGCCCAAACTCGCTGGCCAGACCCTTTTCCAGGTAGTACTGGGGGCCGCCGGTGAAAGCGCCGGATTCGTCCTTGGTGCGGAAACGGATCGCCAGGAAAGCCTCCGCATACTTGGTGGCCATGCCGAACACGCCGGTCATCCACATCCAAAACAGCGCGCCGGGTCCGCCGAAGTGGATGGCCCCCGCCACGCCCACGATATTGCCCACGCCGACCGTGGCGGCGAGCGCGGTGGTGAGAGCCTGGAACTGAGAGATCTCGCCGGAGTCCTCTGCCGTTTCGTCGGCCCTATCGATAAAGGCCAGGCGCATGGCGGGACCGAGGCTGATCAGCTGGATTAGCTTTAGCCGGACGGTGAGGTAAACACCGGCACCGAGCAGCAGCGGGATCAGCAGAAACGGACCCCACACAATGCCGCCCAGGTAGCTAATAATTCCATCTAGGCTTTCAGTAATGTCGTTCATGGGAACCTTCCGCTAGGGCACCGGCGGTTTTCTGAGGCCGACGGCGTAATCCTGGCATTATGCTTGTTTAGGGCCTTCTGGCGCCGCAAAAAACAGCCAGAGTTACGCAATCGTTACCGCATTGTTTTAACACGTTTATGCAGGGAGGTGGCATGACGCGGGTATTTTTGGGCCGCTCCCCCGCCGCCGCCGAACCGGTTTCGCGCCTGCTTAACGCCGCCGGAGTGGCCTCTCTCTGCCTGCCCCTCACCGCTACCGAAGAGCTCTCCTGTCCCGATATTGTTTCGTCCCTGACCGCCGACTGGATAGTGCTAACCAGCGCGCGGGGCGTGTCCTATTTGCTCTCGCGCGGGCTATATCCGGAGGGGCGCATCGCCTGCGTCGGAAAGGCTACCGAGCGAGCCGCGCGCGAAGCCTGGGGGCGCTGCGAGTTTGTTGCCGCAGGCACCGGCGCGGACCTGGCCCGTTCGCTGCCCGCCGAGCCGGGGCAGCACGTTTCCTACCTGCGTTCGCAGCAGGCCGACCCGGCCACCGCAGAAACGCTGCGTGCGCGTGGCCTGCGGGTGGCGGCACTCGACATCTACCGCACCGTGCCCGTCACGCTGCCGGAGGAAGTGGCGCTTTCCCTGTACCGGGGCGAGTTCGCGCTCTGCGCGGTCTGGGCGGGGTCGGCCGCGCGTTCCCTGGCCGCGCAGGTGCCGGGCGCGCGCACGGTTTGTTTCGGCACCCCGTCGGCGCGGGCCGCGCGGCAGGAGGGACTGCGGGTGCTGGGGGTGGCCGCCGAGCAGACCCCGCGGGGCATGGCCGACGCGGTGCTGTCGGCCCTGGGTGGCCGCCCCGTGGCGAACTAGACGCGGCCCGCCCGCTGCCCGCCGCGCTAGGCTGGTGGGGTGACGTTTTCACCTGATTTCCTGCCCCATCGCCCCCGCCGCCTGCGCGTCAGCGGCCCCGTACGTTCCCTGGTGCGCGAGACGGCGCTACGCCCGGCGAACCTGGTGCTGCCGCTGTTCCTGCTGGAGGGGGCCACCGAGCCGCGCGAGATCCCGTCGATGCCGGGGGTTTTCCAGCACACCGAGGAATCCCTGGTGGCGGCCGCCCGCGAAGCCGCGGAGCTAGGCATCGGCGGCGTGATGCTGTTTGGCGTGCCGCTGCACAAGGACGCGACAGGTTCGGGCGCGCTCGATCCCGACGGCGTGCTGAGCCGGGGCGTGCGCCTGCTGCGCGAGGCCGTCGGCGACAAGACCGTGGTGATGGCCGATCTCTGCCTGGATGAGTTCACCGATCACGGGCACTGCGGCGTGCTGGGTGCGGACGGCCGCGTGCTGAACGACGAAACCCTGGCGGTGTACCGCAAGATGGCTTTGACGCTGGCGCGGGCTGGGGCGCAGATGCTCGGCCCGTCGGGCATGATGGACGGCCAGATTGCCGAGGTGCGCAGCGCGCTGGATAGCGAGGGCTTCCAGGACGTTTCGCTGTTCGCCTATTCCGCCAAATACGCTTCCGCGCTTTACGGCCCGTTCCGGGACGCCGTTAATTCCTCCCTGCGCGGGGACCGGCGCACCTATCAGCAGGACCCGGCGAACGCCCGCGAGTCGCTGCGCGAGGTGGAACTGGACATCGCGGAGGGCGCCGACCTGGTGATGGTGAAGCCGGGGCATTTCTATGCCGACGTGCTGCGCCGGGTGGCCGATGTTTCCCCGGTGCCGGTGGGCGTCTATCAGGTGTCGGGCGAATATTCGATGATCTGCGCGGCAGCCGCCAACGGCTGGCTGGACCGGGAACGCACCGTGCTGGAGTCCCTGGTCTGCCTGCGCCGGGCCGGCGCCGACGTTATTTTGAGCTATTTCGCGGTGGAGGCGGCGCGCCTGCTGCGCTCTCCCCTGCCCAAGGAACTTGAGGAGTTTTCGCTATGACCGCTGCGCTACCCACCCCCGCATCCCAGCCGACCGCGCGCAGCGAGGAGCTGCTCGCCGCCGCGCAGCGGGTCATTCCGTCCGGGGTGAACTCGCCGGTGCGCGCGTTCGGTAGCGTCGGCACGCCTCCCCGCTACATCGATTCGGCGCGCGGGGCCCTGCTGCGCGACGTGGACGGCAACGAATACGTGGACATGATCTGTTCCTGGGGGCCGATGCTGCTCGGCCACGGCGACGAGCGGGTGCTGCGCGCGGTGGCCGACGCCGCCCAGCGGGGGCTGTCGTTCGGTGCCTCCCACGCGGGCGAGGTCGAGCTGGCGGAGCTGGTGTGCGGCAGGATCGGCCCGGTGGAAAAGGTGCGCATGGTTTCCTCCGGCACCGAGGCCACAATGTCGGCCCTGCGGCTGGCGCGCGGCTTCACCGGGCGCGACATGGTGATCAAGTTTGCGGGCTGCTACCACGGGCACGTGGATGCGCTACTCGCGGAGGCCGGTTCCGGCATCGCCACGTTCGGCCTGCCCGGCAGCGCCGGTGTTCCCGCCAGCGTGGCGGAGGCGACCCTGGTGCTGCCCTACGGCGACAGGGAGGCGGTGCGGGCGGCGTTCGCCGCGCACCCGGACGCGATCGCGGCGGTGATTACCGAGGCCGCTCCCGCCAACATGGGCGTAATTACGCCCCCGGAAGAGGACGGCATCGGCTTTAACCGTTTCCTGGCCGAGGAAGCCCACGCGCACGGCGCGCTGCTGATTACGGACGAGGTGCTGACGGGTTTCCGCGCGAGCGCCACCGGCTATTACGGCGTGGACGGCGAGGGCTGGACCCCCGATCTGATGACTTTCGGCAAGGTGATCGGCGGCGGCATGCCCGTGGGCGCGTTTGGTGGCAGGGCCGACGTGATGGATTGCCTGGCCCCGGCCGGGCCGGTCTATCAGGCGGGCACGCTGAGCGGTAACCCGCTGGCTACGGCGGCCGGGCTGGCCACGCTGCGCGCCGCCGACGCCGAGGTTTACGCCCGCATTTCGCGTTCCTCCCACGCCGTCGCGGACGGGGTAAGCGCCGCACTCAGCGAGGCCGGTGTGGCGCACACGGTGAACCGCGCGGGAACCCTGTTCTCGATCTTCTTCAGCGACGCCCCGGTAACTGATTACGCCGCCGCGAAAGCGCAGAACACCGCCGCCTACGCCGCGTTCTTTAGGGCGATGCTGGAGGGCGGCGTCTACCTGCCGCCGTCGGCATTCGAGGCCTGGTTCGTTTCCGCAGCGCACGACGATGCGATCGTGGATCGCGTGCTCGCGGCCGCCCCGGCCGCAGCGCGGGCGGCAGCGACCGCCTAGTTTTCCGCAGGGGCGGGGCAAGTTTTAGTCAGGCGCGGGGGCGGGGTGGCTGCGGCTATCCCGCCCCTCCCTGTTTTGGGCCTACTTCGGGGCCTAGCCTGTTTTGGGCCTACTTCGGGGCCTAGCGGCAGGCCGCCACCACGCGGTCGCTGAGGGGCGGCCAGAGCGCCGCGTGCGCCTCGCTGAACGGCTTATCACCGAGGAAAGCGCAGGCCAGGCCCAGGTCCGGCTCCACCCAAAGGAACGAACCGGACTGTCCGAAGTGCCCGAAGGTGCGCGGCCCCTGGCTGCTGCCGGTCCAGTGCGGGGACTTGTCGGCCTTGATCTCGAAGCCGAGTCCCCAGGCGTTGTCTTTCTGCCTGCCGAATCCGGGGAGTACCCCGGAAAGGCCGGGAAATACCGGGTTGGTGGCGATCTTAAACAGCTCCGGCGATACGAGGGTGGGTGCGAGGAATTCCCGGCCCAGCAGCAGTAGGTCCTCTACGCTCGCGCTGAATCCGGCCGCCGGGGAACCGGCAGTGTCTACGTCTCTCATGCCGAGCGGGCCAATCAGGCTGGTTTCCAGCCATTGCCCGATCGGATAGCCGGTGGCGTCCTCGACGTGCGCGGCGAGCACCTCTATGCCGTAGTTGGAATAACCGCGCCGGGCGCCCACCCTGCCTATCGGGGTAGCATCGGCAAACGAATATCCGGCGGCGTGGCTGAGCAGGTGCCGCACCGTGGCTCCCTCCGGCTCTGCCGGTTCGTCGAGGTCGAGCAGCCCGCGTTCGCAGGCGATCAGGGCGGAATAGGCCGTGAAGAGTTTGCTCACGCTCGCCAGGGGGTAAACCGCGCTGCAGTCACCCTCCCTATATAGGGTGCGCGTCGCGTCGGTGGCGGCCACGGCGCACTGGATGCCGGCTTCTTGCAACGGTTTCAGCAGTTCCTCGCTCACGTGGCTATGCTCTCACGGAAACGGCATTTTGCTGCCAGCGCAACCCCGCAGCGCTACACAATAATCGCCGACGCGCTACGATCAACCTATCTACGCCGGTAAAGAAAAGGATGAACCGTGGGACTCTTCGAGAAGCTCGAACGCGGTATTGACCGTGGAGTCAGCAGTGTCTTTTCGCGCGCCAACGCGCCCTTAAAACCGCTGGATCTGGCTCAGGGGCTGCGCCGTGAGTGCGACGATCAGATTCAGGTGTTGGATCGCTCCCGCACCCTGGCCCCCAACGTTTACATGGTTTACCTGCATTCGCAGGATTATGACCGGTTCGTTTCCTGGGAGGAGACGCTGACCGCGGAGCTGGAGCGTGTGCTCACAGATCACGCGAACCGGCAGCAGTACATGTTCGTCGGCCCGCTCAGCGTTTCCCTGGAGCGCGACGATGAGGTTCCCGCGGGTAATTTCGAGACGGAATCGCGCACCGAACGCGGCGCGGCCGCCACCGTGACCGCCGCTGCTCATAATCAGCGCATCACCCCGATTCTGGAGATCGATTCGCAGCAGTACCTGCTGACGGGCGATGTCACGGTGATCGGGCGCGGCGAAAACGCCGACATCATTTTGGAAGATACGGGCGTTTCCCGCGATCACGTAGAGTTCCGCGTGGTTTCGGACGGCCTGGTGGTGACCGACCTCGGCTCCACGAACGGCACCTACGTGAACGGCTCCCGTATCACCACCCCCGTCGATATCAGCGACGGGGCGATAGTAAAGATTGGCCGCACCGTTATCACCGTGACCTTGCGTGACGGTAACGGTAGCGAATGGTGAAGCGGGCATGAGTGAACTAACCCTGATAGCGCTGCGGCTCACCTTCGTGGTGGCGCTGTGGCTATTTGTGGTGATCGCACTGTTGCTGCTGCGGCGGGACATGCGCGGCACCTCCGTCGTGGAGCGCCCGCGCACCTCCCCCGCCGCTAAGGCTTCCCCGAAGAATGCGGCACCGGCCGCTGCGCCCGCAGCCCCGGCTTTCGTCACCACCCTGGTGGTGACCGAGGGGCCCTTGCGGGGCACCAGTCTGACCCTGCATTCCGCACCGGTTTTGATCGGTCGCGCACCCGAATGCACCCTGGTGCTGGATGACGAATACGTTTCTAGCCGACACGCACGCATTATGAATCGCGGCGGCGAATGGTTCGTTGAGGATCTCGGATCGAAGAACGGCACGCTGCTCGCGGGCCGCACGATCGATTCTCCGGTGCCGTTCAAGCCTGGCGCGACACTACGGATCGGCCGTACAGAGGTCGAACTGAGACGAGGACCTAGATGACCATCGCACTACGTTACGCGGCACGCTCCGATGTGGGCTTGCTCCGCTCGAATAACCAGGATTCGGCTTACGCCGGTGAGCATCTGCTTGCGGTGGCCGACGGTATGGGCGGGCACGCTGGCGGCGATATCGCTTCCTCCATCGTCATTGCGCGCCTCGCGGAGCTGGACGCGGAAACCCCCGCTAACGACATCGTGGCGGCACTCGAAAATGTCATTTTGGATGCCAACGACGCCCTGCTGCAGCGCGCACAGGACGAGCCTGCCCTGGCGGGCCTTGGCACCACCGTTACCGCTTTGCTGCGCACCGAGGGCAAGTTTGCGCTGGCGCATATCGGCGATTCTCGCGGCTACCTGCTGCGGGGCGATTCGTTCACCCAGGTCACCAAGGACCACACGCTGGTGCAGCGGTTGATGGACGAGGGCCGCCTGACCGCCGAGGAGGCGGAGCACCACCCGCATCGCAGCGCCGTCTTAAAGGTGCTGGGCGATGTCGATTCCGACCCGGATCTGGACATGTCGCTGCGCCCGGCGCACCCCGGCGACCGCTGGCTGCTCTGCTCGGACGGTCTTTCCGGCCCTGTCAGCGACAGCACCCTGGAACAGACCCTGCGTGAGTTCAGCGATGTCGGGGAATGCGCCGACAAACTCATCGAGCTGGCGTTGAAGGGCGGCGGCCCCGATAACGTCACCTGCATCGTGGCCGACGTGCTGGAGCTGGATGATCTTCCCGCCGGGATGTCGCCCAGCCACGATGTGCAGGTGGTCGGTTCCGCCGCGGCTAATTGCCCTCCTCGCAGCAGCGCCAGCAGCAGTGCTTCGCGCGCCGCCGACCTGCTGCGCACGGAGGAACCGGAGCCGCTGCCGGAGGAACCGGAAGATACGGTGCAGGAGACGGCTAAGCGCAGCGCCTGGCCCGCCGTTATCGTTTCCGTGCTGCTCGCAAGCCTGCTCGCGATCCTGGTTTGGTTCGGTATGAGCTGGGTGCGCACCCAGTATTTCGTCGGTAGTGACGGCACCAACGTGGTCATTTACCGGGGCATCAACCAGGATTTGGGGTCTTTCCCGCTGTATGAGCCGGAAGCCACCACCCAGATCAAGCTGAGCGATCTGCCGCAGGCGTACCAGCGTCAGGTGAGCGACACCATCCCGGCGGATTCGCGCGGGGCGGCGGATCGTATCGTGGAGTCTTTGACGGGATTGAGCACCGCGCAGCAAACGCCCGCCCCGATAGAGACGCCCAGTTCCGCTCCGGCCCCCACGGCGTCGCGGGAAGGCTGAGCCTTGGCTACGGTCATCACCCACACTGCTAAGCCGCAACGGGGCACCCAGGCGCTGTTGCTGTTTTTCGCCGTCGTTATCGGCGTGGGGACGCATGCCCTGGCTGCTCTGAATCACGACGATAAGCTCCCGGCCGATCTGTGGCTGTACGCCGCTACTTTCACTGCGGTGGCGGTGGCTTTGCAGCTCGTGATGTCGCTGCGCGCCCCTTATGCGGACCCGCTGATTCTGCCCATCGTGCTAACGATCAACGGGATCGGCGTAGGGCTTATTTCCAGCGTAGATATTTCTTTAGGCACCACCGCGCACGCTAACCGCCAGCTCATGTGGACGGTTTTCGGCGTGGCCCTGTGCTGCGCAACCATTTTGCTGGTACGCGATCATCGCTGGCTGCGCCGCTACACCTGGACTTTTGCGCTGGCGGGAATCCTGCTGCTGCTGATGCCGCTGCTTCCCTTTATCGGGCAGAACATCAACGGCTCCCGGATCTGGATCCGGCTCGGTTCCATGAGTTTCCAGCCCGGTGAGATCGCGAAGATCTGCCTGGCCATTTTCTGCGCGGGCTACCTGGTTTCCCGCCGGGACACGCTGGCGCTGACGGGGCCCAAGATCCTCGGTATCAATTTTCCGCGCTGGCGCGATTTCGGCCCCATCGTGGTTGCCTGGCTGCTGGCTCTCGGGGTGCTGGTATTCGAAACCGACCTGGGCACTTCGATTCTGCTGTTCGGCTTGTTCGTGGCGATGCTTTACGTCGCTACCGACAGGCTGAGCTGGCTGATTATGGGGGCGGTCATGTTCCTACCCCCCGCAATTTATGCCGCCACGCAGCTTTCCCACGTGCAGCGCCGCATCAAGTGCTGGGTAGATCCCCTGGGGAAAGATTCCTACTCTTCCTGCGAACAGATTGCGAAGGGACTCTTCGGGCTGGCTAACGGCGGTTTGACCGGTGCTGGCCTGGGCGGGGGCCGTCCCGCGATGGTGCCGCATTCGCAGTCGGACTTCATTTTCGCGACCCTCGCGGAACAGCTCGGCCTGGTCGGGGTGTTCGCGATCCTGCTGCTCTACCTGGTGCTCGTGCAGCGTTTCCTGCGCACCGGCATCGTGATCCCGGACGGTTTCGGCAAACTGCTGGCGGGCGGCCTGGGCTTCGTGATCGCCCTACAGGTGTTCGTCGTGGTTGGCGGCATCACCAGGGTGATCCCCCTGACCGGGCTGACACTGCCGTTCATGGCGGCCGGTGGCTCCTCGCTCGTGGCTAACTGGCTGATAGTCGGCCTGCTGGTGCGCATGTCCGATAACGCACGCCGCCCGGCGGCTGTGATGAGGGAGCAGGTGGCATAGGTGAATAAGACCCTGCGTAACGTCTGGCTGGTGGTGACAGTGCTGTTCCTGGCGCTGTTCGCCTCCTCCACCTATTTCCAGGTGATAGCCCAGGATTCCCTCAATAACGATTCGCGTAACGCGCGCACCATCTACAACGAGTTCGGTAAGCATCGCGGCCCGATAGTCGTGGCCGGAAATGCCATCGCGGAATCCGAGCCCGTGAATGATGCGTTCGGTTACCAGCGCACCTATCCCGGCGGCGCCATGTATGCGCCGGTGACCGGATACTATTCCGTGATCTACGGTTCCAGCGGGATAGAGCGCGCGCTTAACCCGACCCTTTCGGGCGAAGCCGACTCCCTTTTCTACCAGCGCATTCGCGATCTTTTGTCGGGCCGTAAGGCCCAGGGGGCGTCGGTCGAACTAACGCTAGATCCGAAGGCACAGCAGGCGGCCTGGGACGCGCTCGGTAACCGTCACGGTTCCGTGGTGGCGCTCGATGCCGAAACCGGGGCCGTGCTCGCCATGGTTTCCAAGCCTTCCTACGATCCGAACCTGCTTGCCGGGCACAAGGGCAAGCAGGTGCGCGAGAACTGGCAGAAGCTGAACTCGGATCCCGCCAAGCCGCTAATTAACCGGGCGGTGGGTGGCGATCTTTACCCGCCTGGCTCCACCTTTAAGCTGATCGTGGCCGCAGCCGCGTTGGAGGACGGCAACTACACGCCGCAGACTCAGATTCCCGGCCCGGCACGCTGGAAACTACCGCAGACCAACACGGAACTGCCGAACCATCCCGGCCCTAACCCCGCCCCCTGCGGCACGGATGATTCTTCGTCTTTGAGCAGCGCGTTGCAGCAGTCTTGCAACACCTCTTTCGCGCAGCTCGGCGTGAAGCTGGGCCAGGGAAAGATAGATGCGATGGCGAAGAAGTTTGGTTTTGGAGAAAAGCTAAACATTCCCCTCACGGTCACCCCTTCCAGCATTGCCAAGAACATGAACCAGCCGCAGCTGGCGCTCGCTTCCATCGGCCAGTACGAGGATCGCGTCACCCCGCTGCAGGTGGCGATGATTTCTGCCGGTATCGCAAACGATGGCCGGGTAATGGCGCCGCAGCTTGTTTCCAAGGTGCGCACGGCCGATCTGAACGAGATTTCCGCGCTTACCCCCAAGGAGCTTTCGCAGCCGCTGAGCGCCTCCCACGCCGCGCAGATGCGCGAAATGATGGAGGCCACGGTGAACGACGGCACGGGCCGGGCAGCACGGCTAGACGGCATCGTGGTGGGCGGTAAAACGGGAACCGCCGAATGGCAGTCCGGAAAGCAGCCGCATGCCTGGTTTACCGGCTACGGCATCTCCGGTAACCGCAAGATCGCGGTAGCCGTGGTGGTGGAAGAGGGCGGTTACGGCGGGGACGCCGCAGCCCCCATCGCAAAGGAAGTTCTGCGGGCGGTGATGAAGAAATGACGCTTCGCGTTGGTGATACTGTGCAGGGCCGCTATCGCCTGGTCGATCTGATCGCAACCGGCGGCATGGGGCAGGTTTGGCAGGCTAGCGATGCAGACATCGAGGGCCGCACCTGCGCCCTGAAGATTCTGCGTGACGAATACGCGGGGGACGAGGTTTTTCTTAACCGTTTCCGCGCGGAAGCAAAGCACACCGCCGCCCTTGCGCATGAGGGAATTGCCGCCCTCTACGATTACGGCGAGGTAGACGGCCGCGCCTTCATCGTGATGGAACTGGTGCCGGGCAGGCCCCTTTCCGACATCATCGAAGAACACCCGGACGGCATGGACCAGGTGTTCACCA
The DNA here is from genome assembly GCA_019218375.1 of Dermabacteraceae bacterium TAE3-ERU5. Classification (GTDB taxonomy): domain Bacteria; phylum Actinomycetota; class Actinomycetes; order Actinomycetales; family Dermabacteraceae; genus TAE3-ERU5. The sequence goes on along the minus strand of JAHUUK010000005.1, from coordinate 64,810 downwards.
TGCAGGTGATGCGGCAGGTAGCGTACGCCCTGCAGGCCGCGCACCGGGCGGGTGTGGTCCACAGGGACATCAAGCCGGAAAACATCCTGGTGGATGATGAATCGGGCGAACCCCGCGTGAAAATAACCGATTTCGGTATCGCCCGCAGCGAGGACCAGGCCAAACTGACCAAAACAGGTCTGGTGATGGGAACCGCTCAGTACCTTTCGCCGGAACAGGCAATGGGCAAGGCCGCAACCAACCTGTCGGATATTTATTCGCTGGGTATCGTCGGTTACGAAATGCTTACCGGCAGGCGCCCCTTCACGGGCGCATCCCAGGTAGAGATCGCCATGGCGCAGGTGAAAAAGCGCGTGCCACCGATGCCGGAAGACATCGACCGCGAGCTGCGCAAACTGGTTGAAATGTGCCTGGCGAAGGCTCCCGCTAACCGCCCCCGCACGGCGCAGGCTGTGGCGGAGTCCCTGATCGCGATTGAAGCCGGGGAAGAACCCGATTACGGGATGGGTGTTTTCCAGCCCCCGCTGACGCAGCCGATAGCGCCAAAGCAGGAACGAAAGCCCGCCGTGCAGCCGCGTAGCAGGCGCGAGCGTTCGCATTCGCGCACGTCGGCCATGCCCGCCGTGGCTTCCCAGAGCCGCCCGGTTAGGCATCGCGCAGCCACCGGGGCGCAGCCGGTGCTGTCGGCACAGAGTGAGCAGCCCCAGCCCCTTAACCGTTCCCGGCGCAGCCGTTTCACGCTGCCGGGGATAGTTTTGGCAGTTTTGCTGCTGATCGTTATCGTGATGGCGCTTGTAAATAGCGCCGGAGGATTCACGCAGGCCAATGCTTTAGTTTTTGCCTGCCCGCAGTTTTTACAGTTCGCCCGAGGTGTTTGCGGGCGACTTCCCGGAAGAACGGATACACGCAGTGACTAAGACACCCGAAATTTTGGGCGGACGCTACCAGTTGGAGCGTGAGATCGGCCGTGGCGGTATGGCCGACGTCTTCCTTGGCCGCGATATTAGGCTGCACCGTCCGGTGGCTATCAAGCTGCTGCGCGCAGATCTGGCTCGCGACGAAAACTTCCAGGAGCGTTTTCGCCGCGAGGCGCAGAGCGTGGCCGGGCTTAACCACCCCGCCATCGTCGCCGTTTACGACACCGGCGAAGAGGACTACACGGACCGCGATGGCAAGGAGGTCGCCCAGCCGTACATCGTGATGGAGTACGTGCAGGGGGACACCCTGAAGTCGCTGATTTCTCCCGAGCATCCGCTCAGCGAGGAACGCGCCGCGAAAATCATGGACGGCATACTGTCGGCCCTGGAATATTCGCACCGCAACGGCATCGTGCACCGCGATATCAAGCCCGGTAACGTGATGATCGCGCCGGGCGGCGAAGTCAAGGTGATGGACTTCGGCATCGCCCGCGCGGTAGCCGACGCCTCCAGCGCCATGACGCAGGCACACGCCGTCATGGGAACAGCCCAGTACCTTTCGCCGGAGCAGGCGCGCGGCGAAACGGTGGACTTCCGTTCCGACATCTACTCCGCGGCATGCGTGCTTTACGAAATGCTGACGGGGCGTGCACCTTTCATGGGAGACTCCCCCGTTTCCATCGCCTACCAGCATGTACGCGAACCGGCTCCGGTTCCCAGCCAGCTAAACCCGACAGTCAGCCCCGCAATGGACGCGGTGGTGTTGAAGGGCCTGGCAAAGGATCGCGAGCAGCGCTACGAATCCGCGGCGGACTTCGCGAAGGATGTCCGCGCGGTACTGCGCGGACACCAGACCATCGCTTCTCAGCATTCCCCGGAGGCAGTGACCGACGCTGACCGCACCCAGGTGCTCAGCCCCGTCACCGACGCCACCCAGGTGCTCACTCCCGCAGGAGTAGCGGCGGGTAGCGGCACCGTTTCGCAGGGGCAGCCGGTGAGTGCCAGCCCGGCGGGGAAGGCCAAGACTCCGGAAGAAAAGGATTCCTCCGGCAACGGGATGGCCCTGCTGTGGACCCTGATCGGCCTGGCGGCAGTTTCGCTGCTGGCATTCAGCGTCTGGTGGCTGTGGCCTTCACGCGGCCCGGAGCAGGTGCAGATTCCGGCCGTTGCCGGGTTGAGCGTGCAGGATGCGCGCAAAGCGCTGGAAACCGACGGCCTGGTAGCCAAGATCGTGGAAAAGGAATCCAACGAGGTAGACAAGGGGCGGGTAATCAATTCCGACCCGGCCCAGGGCACCAAGGTGAACAAGGGCGCTACCGTTACCCTCTCGGTGTCTTCCGGCCCGGCGAACGTGACCGTGCCAGACATCAAGGGCAAGACCCGCGCCGAAGCTGAACAGCTACTTTCCGAGGCCGGGCTTGTGCCGATGTTCCAGGGCGCAGAAAACGTGAAGGACGTCGAAAAAGACCATGTAACAAGGTCTGAGCCGGGCGCGGGAAGCACCGCTCGCCACGGCGAACGGATCCTGTTCTGGACCGCTTCTGGCGTACTGACCGTACCCAACGTGGTGGGCGCGAACGTAGACGATGCCACCCAGACGCTGCGCGACGCCGGTTTCGCAGTGAGCCGGGTAGATACCGAATCCGATCGCACCGCGGGCACCGTTATTTCGCAAAACCCGGACGGTTCCGGCGCAACCCTGCCTAAGGATGCGACCGTGACCATCACCGTGGCGAAGGCCCCCGGCCCGTCGATTATGAAGAACTACATCGGGCGCAGCTACGAAGAGGCAAAGCAAGATCTGGAGTCCGATGGCTATGGCACTTCCCGCGCGGCCGATGAGTTCAGCGATACCGTGGCGGCAGGATCGGTAATCTCTACCAACCCGGCACCGGGAACCTCTGTTTCGCAGGGCTCCACCGTGAAACTGACGGTTTCTAAGGGCCCCAAGCCGCCGGAACCCACCGAGCAGCCGCAGCCCGCCGAACCTAGCGAGCAGCCTGCACCGTCGGAAAGCACCAGCCCCGCTCCCGCAAAGCCGGAAGAGGGCAAGCCTGCCGAGAACAAACCTGCGCAGCCGGGTAAACCGAGCGAAAAACCGGGTAAGCCGGAGAACCAGCCGGGCGGAAACGGCTGACTCAGCTCTCGGAGCTAAACAAAAACGCTGCGCTCCCTACCATTTCGGTGAGGGGCGCAGCGTTTTTATAGCCACCTCCCAAAAGCGCGTCCACGCTTACAGGGCGCTTACGGGACAGGGTTATTCAACCGTTGCCCCGTTAAACGGCATATAGGGCGCTATCAGCGGGAACACCCAGTTAAAGAGTACGAAAACGGCGAGCGCGAACAGTCCCAGGCAAATGAGTATGCGCACCCAGTGCGGGCCGGGTAGGTGGCGGTAGAACCAGGCGTACACGGTTACTTGTTTCCCTTCAACGCGTCGGGGATACCTTCGTCTCGCTTCACGTAGTAGGCGAATTTTGCGTGCACGATGTAGCGTTCACGCGCAGAATAGAGCGGGTGGCAGGCGGTTAGCGTCAGCCATCTTTCGCTCGGTTGGGCACCGATCTGGCCGGGAACGGGGGCGATCACGCGCACATCGTTTGGCTTCACGATTTCATCGCTTGCCACGGTGTAAACGTAGAAGGTGTCCTTGGTTTCTACGATTATTTCGTCCCCCGGTTCCAGCAGCGCGATTTCGTTGAACGGCTTGCCGTAGGTGGTGCGGTGGCCTGCCAGGGAGAAGTTTCCGATCTCTCCCGGCAGGGCTGTTTCCGGGTAGTGCCCGGCACCGATCACGTTCAGTACGTGTTCCAGGCTGACGTCTTCCGCTATCGGGATGGGGCCGCGCGAAAACTTAGGCACGTGCAGCAGGCCCCAGGTTTCGTAGCGTTTCGGCTTAGCTATCGTGGGCGGGGTGTCGGTGTGGCGCGGGGTTTGCGTTTCCGGCGCCGGTTTCTGCTGGCCCCATTTGCTACCGAGGTCGGCCACGATCTGGGACTGTTCCTGTTCCGCCACTACGTCGGTCCACCACATCTGCCAGACCACGAACAGCACCAGGATCGCGCCCAGGGTGATGGCGATTTCTCCGCATACGCCGACCAGCCCCCACAGCAGGCGTTTCACACTACCCACTAAATTCCCTTCACCGAGGTCAGGGTGACGGCGCCGGTGTACGCGGGCAGCACGATACCGTTCTTGCGTTCTATGGTTTCCCCCAGGCCGACGTAATTAACCCATTTGCGGTAGTTATTTACCGGCCCGGACTTTTCGAGCGCTTCCAGCATGGGTTCCACCGGGCCGATCACGCTGACCTTGAACGGTGGCGAATAGACGCGGCCCTGCAACAGCAGGGTGTTGCCTACGCAGCGGAACGCGCTGGTGGCGATAACCCGCTGGTCCTGCAGCATCATCGCTTCCGCTCCCCCAGCCCAGAGTGCGTTGATGTAGCCCTCGAGGTCTTGCTGATGTACCACCAGGTCGTTCGGCTGCACGTTGGGAACGGTGGTGAGCGCGGAAGTGGGAGCGTCGGTCAGGGTTACTACCAGGCCCGGCCCGGTCACTTCGCTCATGCCCGCGGCGGCTTCGCTGCTGGCAAGCTGCTGTTTCAGACGCGGGTCTGCCTGTCCGCGCTGCTGATTGGTGAGTTCTTCGATGCGGGCGCGGCGAGCCGTGATTTCTTTGGTCAGCTTGCTGGCGTCCTCATCCTGCTGGTGCAGCAGGTCTGTGATTTGCCCGGAGTCGTTACGCAGGTTGTTGCCGCGCGAAAGCCGCGCGGAGGTGGAAAACAGCAGGCCGGAGGCGAGCATTACCGCTCCGGTGGCGGCGGCGCGGGTGAAGTTGCGGCGGCTCAGCTTTTCTTCTTGCATGCCTGGCCCCCTCCCCACGTTTCAGTGCCTACCTACGTTCTAATAGGCTAGTGCATGCACGTGTGTTGGCTCGAGCGAAAGCGGTTAAAGCAATGAAGGAACCCCGCGTAGATAGGCGGCGTAAGGCTAAAGAGGGCAACCCTGCCTGGTTGGTGCCGACCATGTGCACGTTGCTCGTGCTGAGCCTGGTGTACCTGGTGGTTTTCTACGTCAGCACCGGTGCGTATCCGCTGCCGATCGGTTCCTGGAATCTGGCCGTAGGCTTCACGCTGCTGTTCGCCGGCGGCGCGCTGGCTACCCGCTGGAAGTAGCCGCGCTAACCGCCACCGGCGAGGCGGCGCAGGCTAGTGCTTTTTGCGCCAGGCTACAAACTGCCAGGGGCCTAGGTGCAGGCCGTCTGCACGCAGCGGGTTTTCCTGCGCCAGCGGGGCCGGGTTGGTGATTACCTGCCGCCAGGCGTCGCAGCCCAGCGCGGCGAGCTCTTCCCGGTAGTTCTCTGCCGGGTCTAGTTCCGCGAGCCTAACTTCGGCGGGTTGTCCCGACAGGTTGGCGGCCACCAGCCAGGTTTCCCCAGGCTGCTCCCCCGGCGTCGCCCCGTCGGCCCGCAGGGTGCGCAGGTAGGCGTAAACCTGGGTGTGGTCTTCCGCCAACAGGCGATAATCGCCTTCCACCACGAGTTTTTCCGTGTGCCGCAGCGCGATTAGACGGCGGTAAAAGTTAAACACGCTGCCGGGTTCGCGCACCTGGTCGGCGGCGTTGATGTCGGCCTGGTTGCCGGTGAGCCGAATCCAGGGCGTGGCATCGGGGGCGGTGAATCCCGCGTTTGCCGTGGCGTCCCACTGCACGGGTGTGCGGGCGTTGTCTCGGTTAAGCGGCAGCAGGCTGGGCCAGAGGGCGGCTTCGCTTTCCCCGGCCCCTACCTTTTCGCGCACGTAGTTGTGGATTTCCAGGTCGCGGAACTCCCCCATCTCGCGCCAGGGGGTGTTGGTTTGGCCCAGTTCTTCCCCCTGGTAGATGTAGGGGGTGCCCCGGTGCAGGTGCAGTATCCCGGCGAGCGCGGTGGCCGACGCGACCCGCTGCTCGGGGCTGTCGTTTCCCCAGCGCGAAACGATGCGGGGCTGGTCGTGGTTGTTCCAGTAGAGGGAGTTCCAGCCCTGCGGGCCGACCCCCGTCTGCCAGTCGGCCAGGCAGCGCTTCAGGTCGGGCAGGTGCAGGCGAGCGGGGGTGAATTTACCGCCGGGGCCGTGGTCTAGGTCTACGTGGGCGAACTGGAAGATCATGTCTACCTCGCCGCGCGCCGGGTCGGTGTAGAGAGCGCCGTCGGCGGGGCTGGTGCCGGGCATTTCCCCCACGGTCAGGTATTGACCGTCGCGGTGGGCGAACACTTCGCGGCGCATCTCTTGCAGGTATTCGTGGATGCGGGGACCGTTGATGAAGTGCGGCCCGGCGTCACCGTAGGTTGCGCCCGCGCGGGTTTCGCCGTCGGGCAGGCCGGGGGTTTTCGAGATGAAGTTAATGACGTCCATGCGGAAGCCGTCGATTCCCTTGTCCAGCCAGAAGTTCATCATGCGGTAGACGTCGGCCCGCAGGCGTGGGTTTTCCCAGTTCAGATCGGGCTGTTTGCGGGAGAACAGGTGCAGGTAGTACTGGCCGCTGGCCTCGTCCCACTCCCAGGCGGGGCCGGAGAACACGCTGCCCCAGTTGTTGGGTTCCGCGCCGGGGGTGCCGCCGACACAGCCGGGGCGGGGATCGCGCCAAATGTAGTAGTCGCGCAGCGGGTTGCCTCGGCCACTGCGGGAGGCCTTGAACCATTCGTGTTCGTCGCTGGTGTGGTTTACGACGAGGTCCATGATGATTTTGATACCGCGCGCGTGGGCCTGGGCGATGAGGTCGTCCATGTCGGCCATGCTGCCGAACAGGGGGTCTATCGCGTAGTAGTCGCTGATGTCGTAGCCGTTATCGTCCTGCGGAGAGGCGTAGACGGGCGAGAGCCAGATCGCGTCTATGCCGAGCGTGGCCAGGTAGTCGAGGCGGGAGACGATACCGGGGATATCGCCGATGCCGTCGCCGTTGCTGTCCTGGAAAGAACGAGGGTAGACCTGGTAAACGACCGCGTCACGGAACCAATGCTGCATGTTATCGAGGGTATGCGATCCGGGCCGGGCGCGCCCGGGAACTCAAATCCTTGTGGACACAGATTTCCTTCTGTCTGTGCACATTAGTAAGTTCTCCACCTGCTATCTTGGTATGCTCAGCAAAATCTAGTAGGCAGGCAGAGAGGCAAAGCGATTCCAGTGAAGAAAGAGTTAACTTCAGTGGAGCTATGCGCCGGAGGCGGCGGCCAGGCTCTAGGCATAGAGCAGGCTGGCTTTAAGCATATTGCAGCAATCGAAATAGATCACTGGGCGTGCCAAACCCTGCGTATTAATAGGAATCATGAGAACCTGCCCATTGAAGCAAGATGGAATGTTGTTGAACAAGACCTTAACACAGTAAACGGCCGAGATTATAAAGGTGTTTCTCTGATAGCTGGAGGAGTTCCATGCCCCCCCTTTTCTATTGCAGGAAAGCAACTAGGCCCTAATGACGATAGAGATTTATTCCCTAAGGCTTTGGAGATAGTAAGAGACGCTGAACCCGAGGCTGTAATGCTGGAAAACGTCAAAGGCCTCTCCCAGCCCAGATTTAAAAATTACAGGGCACATGTAATCGCAACCTTAGAATCTATGGGATACAGGACGTCCTGGAAACTAATAAATGCATCAGATTTTGGACTAGCCCAGCTACGCCCTAGATTTATTCTGGTTGCCCTCAAACCCGAAGCAATGTCACGCTTCCGGTGGCCAACTCCCACAGGCACTCGTACAAGCGTAGGAGAAGCTCTTCTACCACTGATGGAGCAAAACGGCTGGCCCCACGCAAGAGAATGGGCGCAGAGAGCACAGGGGATCGGTCCAACTTTGGTTGGAGGATCAAAAAAACACGGCGGCCCGGACCTCGGACCAACTAGAGCCCGCGAAGCTTGGCGCAAACTACACGTAAAAGGATCGTCCATAGCAGAGGAAGCCCCCTCCAGAAATGCCCCTAGAGACGAAATGCCAAGATTAACCGTACAAATGGGAGCAAAGCTACAAGGCTTTCCGCAAGACTGGGAATTTGCAGGTGGAAAGACAGCCGCCTGGCGACAGGTAGGAAACGCTTTCCCTCCCCCCGTAGCCAAAGCCATAGCAACCGCCATCAAAGCCAGCATCACCACCGATTAAAGAATCCAGGCACAAATGACCGCTGAACTAACCAGACAAAGACTTCTGCTGCACGCCGACCTTATCTCAGAAGGAGTAATTTCTATCGACGAATACGGCATTGCATCAATGGCAGACCGCAGCCAAGCATCAAGCCGTTCAATAAGTAAACACATAGCCAATAAGCTTGGCGCACAGCCTGGATCGAACAAGCTCAAAGGACAAACTCTTGGTCAGAAGTTTGAGTCTTCGGTGGCAGACTTCCTAAGCAAGACTATGCCTCTACTTGAATCCATACGACCAGGTTCTTGGCGCGTAGAGTGCGTTGGCGGTAGTCGTTCAGTAGACCATCTAGCGCAGTATGAACCATACAGACACCTAGACAATCTAGCCTTAGCTATCAAAAAAGACCGCATGTTACAAGCTGCCGTAGGAAATCTATATTCAGTATCCCCAGACATCCTGATACTAAGGTCACCAGAAAGCGATGAAAAAATAAATTGCAACCTCCCGGTGGTAGACAATTTAAGTGCAAATCTAAGCACAATGAGAGCAAAGAATTACAAAACTCCTGTAGACCTAGTCCATGCTGTGGTGTCGTGTAAGTTCACAATGCGCAGTGACCGAGCGCAGAACTCTCGCTCAGAAGCATTAAGCGTAATAAGAAACAGAAAAGGACGTGCACCCCACATTGTGGTTGTAACTGCAGAACCAAGCCCTTCAAGGCTTGCCTCGCTAGCACTAGGCACCGGAGATATAGACACCCTTTACCACATTGCCCTACCCGAGCTACTAGATGCCGTAGACCTATTAAAAAACGACGAGGCGAAGGAGATGACAAAGGTTCTCGTGGAAGGGCAGAGAATCAGAGATATAGCGGATCTGCCATTAGATTTATGCGTCTAAATAGATTCCAGCCGAATTGATATTTACCTAAACCTTAAACACGACAAGCAACCTTTAAAATAAGCGAAGAAAAAGAATCTTCTATCAATCAAACATGCATACCCCCTTATAAGAGGGGTGAAGATTAGGGGATTCGCTTATCCCGAGATAGCCCAGCATAGACATCCATGCAGATTGCTTATCGAATATATATAAAATGAGGCATCCGTTAAATTAAAACAGCAACACCCTACTCGGGTCTGATAATAAGGGCCAACCTTCACCATAAAGCATCCAACACGTATACATTGCGCAGAAATTGCCTTTTGAAGAAAGCGTGCGTTCACCGTTGCCCGCAAATCATCTACCAAATTTCTAGCCACCTAACTTTCGTGTGCACTAAACGCTGTTTTGGGGAGGTGGCTAACGTTTGGGTGCACTAACTGACGCTTAAAGGGCCGTTTGGCAGCGTTAAGTGCACCCAAACGTCACGGCCAGCCAAAGTGCACCCAAACGTCACGGCCAGCCAAAGTGCACCCAAACGTCACAGCAGCGCAGCTTCACAGGGCGGGCGACCGTCACGGCCAGGCCGGCGGCTAGAATTACCGCGTGAGGGCATAGCAAAAGCCCCTCACCGAAGTGAGGGGCTTTTCTATCTGGCGCGCCCGGAGGGATTCGAACCCCCAACCTTCTGATCCGTAGTCAGATGCTCTATCCGTTAAGCTACGGGCGCCCGTCGCGCTTGCGACTCCATTAACTATACTAGCTCGCCCCGGCCCCGTCTAATCGAAGCGCGGTGACGCTGCTAACACCGCATTTGGCGGGCTATTGCGCGCCTTCTTCCAGCGCGCCCTCCATGCCCGACGCTCCCGCACCGGGCGGCATCGCACGCCCGAACACGGCGGTCGCCTCCGGCCGCTTCGGGGCGATCTCGTCCCCCGACGATTCGCCGCGGATACGCCGCATCACCCAGGGTGCCAGGTGCTGGCGCGCCCAGGCCAGATCCTCGCTGCGGGCCTCGCTCCAAGACTTCTCCGGCACCTCCGGCACTTCGTGCTTTTCCAGGGTGTGCGCCACGCCCAGCGTGTGCAGCACCTCTAGCGCGATCGTGTGATGCCCCAGCGGGGAAAAGTGCAGGCGGTCCTCCGCCCACATGGGTTCGGCAGCCAGTTGCTGCTGCGACCACAGGTCCACCAGGTAGCAGTCGTGCCGTTTCGCTACGGTGCGCATGTTTTCGTTCATGATCGCCACGCGCCCACGCACCAGGTTCAGCACCGGCGTGTGGCCGACGTCGGGCCCGGCCCAGAGGATAACGTCGGCGCCCGTTTCGGCGCGCAGCCGTCCCACCACATCGTCCATGCCCGCCGCGATGACATCAGGATCGCCGCGCTGGATTACATCGTTGCCGCCCGCGCACAGCGAAATCAGATCGGGGGCCAATGCAATGGCGGCGTCGGTCTGTTCGTCCACGATCTCCTGGTAAAGCTTTCCCCTAATCGCCAGGTTTGCGTAAGAGAAATCCTCTCTGTGCGCCGCGAGCTGTTCCGCCACGCGATCCGCCCAGCCGCGATGCCCGCCGTCCGGCAACGGGTCCCCGATCCCCTCCGTGAACGAATCACCGAGGGCCACGAAACGGTGCCACTTTTGCTGAGAGCCGGATTGCGTAGACATAATGCCACCCTAGCCCTCGCGGGCCGGGGTGGCATTAGACGTTCGTTCAGGGGTTAACCGACGGGTAACCGACGTCTCCCCTACTTAGGTTTTAGAAGACCGTCAGGCCGCGGGAGCGGAACTGTTCGCGCACTCGCTTCACCGTGTCGGTATCGGGCGGGGTAAGGCCGACTAGCTTGTAATCAAGCCCCAGGTTCTCCCACTTGTCCTGGCCCATGTTGTGGAACGGCAGCACCTCGACGCGCTCCACCACGTTCTTCCAACGGGCTACGATGTCGGCCACCGCCTCGACGTTTTCTACCGAGTCGGTCCAGCCGGGCACCAGCACGAAGCGAATCCAGATCTTGTTGCCGCGCGCGGCAAGGCGGTCGCCAAACGCGATGGTCGGCTCCAGATCGCGCTCGGTGACCTTCTTGTAGATCTCGGGGATGCCCGATTTCACGTCGAGCAGGAACAGGTCTACGTCGTCCAGCATCGCGTCATCTGCGCGCGCGCCAAGGAATCCCGAAGTATCGACGCAGGTGTGCACGCCCATTTCCTTGCAGGCGCGCAGCACGTTGCGCACGAACGGGGTCTGGAATAACGGTTCGCCGCCGGAAATCGTGACCCCGCCCTTCGTGGCGCGGAAGATTTTGCGGTACCGACGGATACGATCCACGATGTCGCTGAGGGACTGCATGGTGCCGTCCTTCATCTGGAAAGTATCTGGGTTGTGGCAGTAGACGCAGCGCAGCGGGCAACCCGACATGAACATGGTCATGCGGGTACCGGGGCCGTCTACGGCGGTGACGAGTTCCCAGGAATGGATAGAGCCGAGGGTGCCCTCGCGGATCTGCCGGAAACGTTCCGCCCGCTCCAGCGGGGTGAGGTCCTCCGCGGCTCCGCCGATACCGGCGGCCGCACCGCGTACGCGCGGGGTGGGGACGTCGACCGGCTGTGGCTTGTAGACGCCGGCGATACCGTCGTGGGACGGGGCGGCGGTGGGGGCAGACATGTCGTCTCGCTTCCTTAAAGAGAATGCTCGCACGTTAGGGGGCGAAAAGCCCGTACAGGTTAGCAGCCGCCCGCGGGGAGGCTGAAACCGGCGCTGGCATATGTGCCGCGGGCCCGATCCGCGCAGTGCACGTCTCGGGCCCGCGGGTTAAGAGTTCAGATCAGGCGTTCTGGTGGAAGGTGCGGTGCAGAACGTCGAGCTGCTGCTCGCGGGTCAGCTTCACGAAGTTGACGGCGTAGCCGGATACGCGAACGGTCAGGTTCGGGTACTTCTCCGGGTGCTCCATGGCATCTTCGAGGGTCTTCTGCTCGAGAACGTTGATGTTCGCGTGGTACAGACCGGACTGGCTGTTGGTGGCGGAACGCTTCGCCTTCATGTCGGCCAGGCGCTCGTCGAACGATTTGATGGACATATCTTTTCTCCTTTTGGGTGGGGCCGCAGGCCCGCAAATTGGGTCGGGGTGGGGATTCCCCGGTAAGACTTACAGTTCCGGATCGTCGATGATGAAGCCGGAGTCAAGGATGCCGACCAGGTTGCGCACCTGCTCTTCCTTGTTGCGGCCCAGGCCCGACGGGGTGATCGTGTTGGTCAGCGAGATGCCGTCCAGCGCGTCGTTGTAGTCGAGCTTGCCGACGCTCAGCATCGAGGCAACCATGCCGTGGTTGTCCGCGCCGTTCTCCGGGTTTGCACCGGGAGCGAAGGGGGTGCCCTTCTTGTGGCCGGACGGGAACGAACCGGTGGCCTTGCCGTACACCACGTTGGAGGTGATGGTCAGCACGGACTGGGTCGGGATCGCGTCGCGGTACATCGGGATGGCCTTGATCTTGCTCATCACGGTGTGCACAACGGTGGCGGCGATGTCGTCGGCGCGGTCGTCGTCGTTGCCGTAAACCGGGAAGTCACCCTCGGTCTTGTAGTCAACGATGAGGCCGGTCTCGTCGCGGATCGGGGTCACCTTGGCGTACTTGATAGCCGACAGGGAGTCCGCCACGATCGACAGACCCGCGATGCCGCAGCCCATGGTGCGGATGATCTCGGAGTCGTGCAGCGCCATTTCGATCGACTCGTAGGCGTAGCGGTCGTGGCAGTAGTGGATGATGTTGAGGGCCTCAACGTAGGTGCCCACAACCCAGTCCAGCATGGCTTCGTACTTTTCCCAGACCTCGTCGAAGTCGAGCGGGCCATCGCCCTGCACACCCTCGTGGTCGGGAACGATGAGCTTGCCACTCATCTCGTCACGGCCACCGTTCATGGCGTAGAGCAGGGTCTTGGCGGCGTTCACGCGAGCACCGAAGAACTGCATCTGCTTGCCGATCTTCATCGGGGATACGCAGCAGGCGATAGCCGCGTCGTCGCCCCAGTGCTCACGAATCTGCTCATCGGATTCGTACTGGATCGAGGAGGTTTCGATCGAGATCGCGGAGCAGAACTCCTTGTAGCCCTCGGGCAGTGCCGGATCCCAGAAGATGGTGATGTTCGGTTCCGGGGCCGGGCCCAGGTTGCGCAGGGTCTGCAGCAGACGGAACGAGGTCTTGGTGACCAGCGAACGGCCATCCTCGCTGAAGCCCGCGTCCGACCAGGTTGCCCAGTAGGGGTCACCGGAGAAGATCTGGTCGTAGTCGATGGTGCGCAGGAAGCGCACGATGCGCAGCTTCATAACCAGCGCGTCGATCATTTCCTGGGCGTCGGACTCGGTGATCTTGCCGGCCTTGAGGTCGCGCTCGAAGTAGATGTCGAGGAAGCCGGAGAGGCGACCGATCGACATTGCAGCGCCGTCCTGAGACTTCACGGATGCCAGGTAGGCCATGTAGGTCCACTGCACGGCTTCCTGCGAGGTGGCGGCGGGGCGGCGCAGGTCGAAGCCGTAGAGGTCACCGAGGGTGATCAGCTTCTTGAGGGCCTTGATCTGCTCGCTGTGCTCTTCGCGGTAGCGCGCCCAGTGCTCGCTGAAGGGCTTGTCGGCAACCTTGTCCTTGTCCTTCATCTTCTCGGCGATGAGGAAGTCAACGCCGTAGAGGGCAACGCGGCGGTAGTCGCCAATAATGCGGCCACGGCCGTAGGCGTCCGGCAGACCGGTGATGATGTGCGAGGAACGGGCCGCGCGAATGCGGGGGGTGTAGATATCGAAGACCGCGTCGTTGTGGGTCTTGCGGTACTCGGTGAAGATCTTCTTGACCTCGGGGTCGGGTTCCTTGCCCGCTTCCTTGATGGCGGTCTCCACCATGCGCCAGCCACCGTTCGGCATCATGGCGCGCTTGAGGGGAACGTCGGTCTGCAGGCCGACGATGACGTCGTCTTCCTTGCAGATGTAGCCGGGGCCGAAAGCGTCGATGTCAGCCGGGGTCTTGGTGTCTACGTCGTAAACGCGACGGGCGCGCTCTTCGCTGAGGTATTCCTTTTCCAGCGTGTCCCAAACCTTGAGGGTCTTCTCGGTCGGGCCCGCCAGGAAGGACGCGTCGCCTTCGTAAGGGGTGTAGTTGCGCTGGATAAAGTCGCGAACGTCAATCTCTTCGCGCCAGGGGCCTTCTGCAAAGCCTTCCCATGCAACCTGTGCCGCGTTGTCCGTGGCCTGAGTGGTCATTACCTGCCTCTTTTCCGTGGTTCGGAGCGGGAGACGGAACTTGCGCCGCATCTCCGTACCTCCACCCTAGAAAGGTTCGGCGGGGACTAATACCAAAGCGCACAGAGACCCTTGTGACGCGTCCGACGTGGGAACGGTCACACCTCAATGACCTGCGGAAATGCAAATCTCAAAATATGAGATGGGACCATAGTCCTGTGTTAATACGCCCTAAACCGCAGGTCGGGGACTATTTTCCCACGCTCGATTCCCGGAAAATCAGCTCCGCGGGAAGCAACTCCAGGCCGGGAGACGAGGCCGCGCCCTCGCTAACCGCCGCAATGCAGGCATCGGCCACGGCATTAAAGTTCTGCCCCGCCGTAGTCAGGCGCGGCACCGTGACCCCGGCGGCCGGAATATCGTCAAACCCTGCCACCAAGACATCTCCCGGCACCGACACGCCGCCGTCCGCGAGGGCGCGAATCACGCCCAGCGCCATTTGATCGTTGGCGACGAACACGGCGTCAAACTCTTCGCCCGCGAGCAGCCGCTTACCCGCCTCCTCGCCGTTTTCTGCCGACCAGTCGCCGCGCAGCAGGCAGCCCTCCGGCAATCCCGCATCCGCGAGCGCCTCGCGCCAGCCGCGTTCGCGCTCGCGTGCGTCCCACCAGCCCAGCGGCCCGGCCACGTGGGCCACGCGCTTAGCCCCATGCGCCACCAGGTGCTCTACAAGTTCGTACGCGGCGCCGCGCTGGTCGGTGGCGTAGGCGGGCCAGTCGCCACCCTCCCCGCCAGCTACCGCAATCGGCATCATGTGTACCGGCGGGCGCAGCGCGCGCACGAAGCTGAGGCAGGGCGAGACCACCACCGCGCCATCCACCCCGTAGCGCAGCAGGCGCTCCCAGGCATCCTCTGGTGCGCCCGCCACTTCCGGGTCCACCTGAACCAAAACCACGGCCTTGCCCGCCTCGCGGGCGGCGCGCTCTAGGGCACAAACCGCTTTGGTGGGGCCAAAGTGCCCGGTAATAGGGGCGATGACCCCGATCAGGTCGGTGCGCGCGGTTTTTAGCGCGCGAGCCACCGAGTTGGGGCGATACCCCAATTCGCGAATGGCCTGTTCAACCTTTTCCCTGGTGGATTCCTTAACCAGGTGAGGTTCGTTGAGTACGCGCGAGACGGTCTGGTACGAAACCCCAACAGCGCGCGCAACGTCATTCATCGAGGGAGGGCGTGTCGGCGAAGTCATTAGCTCAGCTTACTCCGCAGACGCTTGACCGTCCCGAATGTGAACGTTTACATTTTCACTAAACCATTTTTCTTCAAAAATGAAGCCACTGTGAACGAACGCATAGGCGCGGGCGCATCATTTGGAGGACAACATGAACGGGATCTCCCAGAACACAGTCACCGTCGGCATAGATTACGGAACTCTTTCCGGACGGGCGGTGGTGGTCCGAGTCGCGGACGGCACCGTATTGGCAAGCGCCAGCTACGACTACCCGCACGCGGTGATGGACACCCACCTAAGCGCCGGAGACGGCCAGAAGCTCCCTCCCGACTGGGCCCTGCAAAACCCGGCGGACTACCTCGCGGTGCTGCGCCACGCGGTACCGACCGCCCTGGAAAACGCCCGGCGCGTGCACGGGATCGAACCGGACGACGTAATCGCCGTCGGCACCGACTTCACCGCCTGCACCATGATTCCCACGGGAGAAAACGGGCTGCCCCTGTGCGCGCTAGAGAAGTACCGCAACCGCCCGCACGCCTACGCAAAGCTCTGGAAGCACCACGCCGCGCAGCCGCAGGCCGACAGAATAAACGCGCTCGCACGCGAGCGCGGCGAAACCTGGCTGGCGCGTTACGGCGGCCTGATCTCCAGCGAATGGGAATTCGCTAAGGGGCTGCAGCTGCTGGAAGAAGACCCCGAACTCTACGCGGCAACGGTGCACTGGGTGGAGGCCGCCGACTGGATCGTTTGGCAGCTCACCGGAAACTACGTGCGCAACGCCTGCAGCGCCGGCTACAAGGGCATGCGCCAGGACGGGGAATACCCGAGCGAAGATTTCCTTACCGCGTTAAACCCGAACTTCTCCGGCTTTGTTAAGGAAAAGCTGGCAGCCAAGATCGGCCAGCTGGGCGAATGTGCGGGCTATCTGAGCGATATGGCGGCGGCGCTGACAGGGCTGCCGGAAGGCATCCCGGTGTCAGTCGGCAACGTGGACGCACACGTTACCGCCCCCGCGGCCGACGCCTGCCGCCCCGGCCAGATGGTTGCGATCATGGGCACCTCCACCTGCCACGTTATGAACGGCGAAAAATTGGCCGCCGTTCCCGGCATGTGCGGCGCGGTATACGGCGGCATCACCAAGGGCTATTGGGGATACGAGGCCGGGCAATCCGGGGTGGGCGACATTTTCGGTTGGTTCATCGACAACTGCCTGCCACGCGAATACGCGCAGGCGGCAGAAGAAAAAGGCATCACCCCGCACTCCTACCTATCCACCCTTGCCGCCACCCAGGAGGTAGGCCAGCACGGGCTTATCGCCCTGGATTGGCATTCGGGTAACCGCAGCGTGCTGGTGGATCACGAACTGAGCGGGCTAATCGTCGGCCAGACGCTCCAGACCCGCCCCGAAGATCAATACCGGGCGCTGCTGGAGGCGACCGCGTTCGGCACGCGCAAGATAATCGAAACTTTCCGCGACTCCGGCATCGCGGTAAACGAGCTGGTAGTGGCGGGTGGCCTGCTAAAGAATCCGCTGCTGATGCAGATTTATGCCGACGTAACGAACCTGCCGCTCTCAACCATCGTGAGTGAGCAAGGCCCGGCCCTCGGTTCGGCCATACATGCGGCGGTAGCGGCGGGAGCCTACCCGGACGTGGTTAGCGCCGGGGCGAAGATGGGGGCTCGCCGCAAGAACGCCTACCTGCCAATCCCGGAAAACGTTGCCCGCTACAACGAGATGTATGCACAGTACGCGCGGCTGCACGATTACTTCGGGGACGGGGAGGTCATGCACAGGCTGAAGCGGCTGCGCCGGGAGGCTTTCATCAAGATTTCCGGGGCCGACAGGTGACGCGCGGCCTGAGCGAGCTCCCGCCGGAGCTGCTCGCGGAGGTTACCGCCTGCCGCGAGCGCGTGGCGCGGCTACATGCGGAGCTGCCGCGCTGGGGCCTGGTTGTCTGGACCGCTGGAAACGTTTCCCAGCGCATTCGCGTGCCCGGTGGGGAGGATCTGTTCGTCATCAAACCCTCGGGGGTTAGTTACGAGGAGCTGCGTCCCGAAAACATGGTGGTGTGCGATCTGGATGGCAACAAGCTCACAGACCCCGCGAGCCGGGGCCTCTCCCCCAGTTCCGACACTGCCGCGCACGCCTACGTTTATCGGCACCTGCCGCACGTGGGCGGGGTGGTGCACACGCATTCGAGCTATGCCACGGCCTGGGCCGCGCGCGGGGAGCCTATCCCCTGCTGCCTGACGATGATGGCGGACGAATTTGGTGGGGAGGTCCCCGTCGGCCCCCTCGCCCTGATCGGGGACGATTCCATCGGGCGCGGCATCGTGGCTACACTGCGCGATTCCCGCTCCCCCGCCGTGCTGATGCAAAACCACGGCCCGTTCACCGTCGGCACCGATGCCCGTGCGGCGGTGAAGGCCGCCGTGATGGTGGAGGAGGTCGCCCGCACGGTGCATCTGGCCCGGCAGCAGGGGCCGATCATTCCCCTGCCGCAAGACAAGATCGATGCGCTCTATGCGCGCTACCAGAACGTTTACGGACAGCAGTGACGCTGCGAGCAGGGAGGCGATGATGCAAAATCCATTCACCGGGAAGAGGCTCTATTTCGTTACCGGCAGTCAGGATCTTTACGGCGAAGAAACCCTGCGGCAGGTGGCCGAGCAGTCAAGCGAGGTGGCAGACCTTTTGCGGGAGGCGTGCCCGCTAGAGATCGTCTGGCTGCCGGTGCTCAAGGACAGGGAGGCGATTCGCCGCCTGGCGCTGGATGCGAACTCCGACGATTCCTGCCTGGGCGTAATCGCCTGGATGCATACTTTCTCCCCCGCCAAGATGTGGATTCAGGGCCTGGATGCGCTGCGCAAACCGCTGCTGCACCTGCACACGCAGGCCGGGGTGGAGCTGCCCTGGGACACCATCGACATGGACTTCATGAACCTGAACCAGGCGGCCCACGGAGATCGCGAGTTCGCCTATCTGGCAACCCGTCTGGGGTGCAGCCGGGTCACGGTGGTGGGGCACGCCAGCCATCCGCACGTGCAAGAAAAGGTGGCGCGCTTTGCGCGCGCCGCCGCGGGCTGGCAGGCGCTGCAAACCATGCGGGTGGCCCGTTTCGGGGACAACATGCGTAACGTTGCCGTCACCGAGGGCGATAAGACGGAGGCGGAACTGGCGCTCGGCGTTAGCGTCAACACTTGGGGCGTAAACGACCTGGTAGCCGCCGTAGATTCGGTCGCTGATGCGGAGGTAGACGCGCTGTGTCGCACCTATGAGGAACTGTACGAGGTACAGCCGTGCCTGCGCCAGGGCGGGGAAAGACACGATTCCCTGCGCTACGGGGCCAGGCTGGAGATCGGTCTGCGTAGTTTCCTGGAGGAGAGCGGCTTCACCGCGTTCACCACCAATTTTGAGGACCTGGGTGGGCTGCGTCAGCTGCCCGGACTGGCCGTGCAAAGGCTGATGGCCGACGGCTACGGCTTCGGTGCCGAGGGCGATTGGAAGACCGCCGTCCTGGTGCGCGCGGCGAAGGTGATGGGTTACGGCCTGCCGGGCGGGGCCTCCCTGATGGAGGACTACACCTACGAGCTTTCTCCCGGCAGGGAAAAGATTCTGGGCGCGCACATGCTGGAAATCTGCCCGTCGCTCACCGAAAGCAAGCCCCTGCTGGAGGTACATCCGCTGGGGATCGGCGGCCGAGAAGACCCGGTGCGTCTGGTATTTACGGCAGACCCCACCCCGGAAGCGCTGGTGGTTTCGCTAACCGACATGCGTGACCGGTTCCGGCTAACGGCGAACCGGGTGCGTTTGGTTGCCCCCGATGCGGCCCTGCCCAACCTGCCGGTGGCGCATGCCGTCTGGCAGCCCGAGCCGGACTTTTTCACCTCCGCCGAGTGCTGGCTCAGCGCGGGCGGGGCACACCACACGTGCCTCAGCACGAACGTACCCCTGCCGGTGTGGGAGATGCTGGCCGAGATCGCGCGGCTGGAGCTGCTGGTTATTGACGAGCACACGAGCTTGCGTGGTTTCAAGCAGGAAATGCGCATGAACCAGGTGTTTTATCGTCTGGCGCGCGGGCTATAGCCAAGCAGCCGTTTCCCTAACGGGCGGGCCGCACGTAAAAATCGTGCGGCCCGCTTACGTTTTCGGCGCGGCGTGAAAAAGCTAGAGGGGGCGGGTCAAAGACCCGCCCCCTCTTCCGGTTGCTACCGGGGTGCGTTTATATCAGGCGGTAACGCCCGACTTGCGCTTGTTGTAGACGTCGAAGGCGACCGCGCCGAGGAGCACGAGGCCCTTGATCAGCAGCTGCCAGTCGGAGCCGACGCCCATCAGCGACATACCGTTGTTGATGATGCCCATGATCAGGCCACCGACGATGGCACCGGCCACGCGGCCGACACCACCGGTAACGGCTGCGCCACCGATGAAGCAGGCGGCGATCGCGTCCAGCTCGAACATGTTGCCGGCCTTCGGGTTCGCCAGGTTCAGGCGAGCGGTGAAGACGATGCCGGCGATGGCGGCCAGGACGCCCATGTTCACGAAGATCCAGAAGTTAACCCACTGCACCTTGATACCGGACAGGCGGGCGGCGGAAAGGTTACCACCGATTGCGTAGATGGCGCGACCGAACGCGGTGTTCTGGGTGATCACGGTGTAAATCAGGATCAGCGCGGCGAGCACGATCAGAACGATCGGCAGGCCCGAGTAGGTGGCGAGCTTCCAGGCGAAGGCCATTACCACGAGGCCGACCAGGACGATCTTGGCGATCATCAGCCACATCGGTTCCAGCTTCTGGTGGTACGCCTTGCGGGCGGCGCGGGCACGCACCTGCTGCACGGCGAAACCGGCGACGCAGAGGGCGCCGATGAGGAGCGTGAATACGTCGTATCCGTTACCGCCGAGCAGGCCGTTAATGAAGCCGGAGGAAATGCTCTGGAAGCCTTCGGGGAAGGAGCCGATCTGGGCGTTGCCCAGCACGATCATGGTCAGGCCACGGAAGGCGAGCATGCCCGCCAGGGTGACGATGAACGCGGGAATCCCGAAGAACGCTACCCAGAAGCCCTGCCAGGCGCCGATGAGTGCGCCGACGGCGATGGCCGCGAGCACGCCCACGATCCAGGGGTAGTCCCAGCGCACGATGACCACACCGGCGATAGCGCCCGCGAGGGCCACCACGGAGCCGACAGAAAGGTCAATGTGACCGGCGATAATCACCATCACCATGCCGATTGCCAGCACCAGGATGTAGGAGTTCTGCACCACGATGTTGCTGACGTTCTGCGAGGACAGTAGCTGTCCGTTGGTGAGCACAGCGAACAGCGCCACGATGGCGATGAACGCAATGTAGATGCCGCTCTGGCGCAGATTCGAGAGCGGCCCCTCTTTGAGGGCCTGCATGATGTTCATTAGTCGTCACTCCCTGTTTCCATGGTCATATGGCGCATAAGCAGTTCCTGGGACGCACCGTCCACGTCGAACTCACCGGTGATCCGGCCTTCGCAAAGTGTGTAGATACGGTCGCAGATGCCGAGTAGTTCCGGAAGCTCCGAGGAGATCACGAGAACCGACTTTCCGGCGTCTGCGAGCTGGTTGATGATCGTGTAGATCTCGTATTTGGCGCCGACGTCGATGCCTCGGGTCGGTTCGTCGAGGATCAGCACGTCAGGGTCGGTGAACATCCACTTGCTGAGCACGACTTTCTGCTGGTTACCACCAGAAAGCTGGCCCACCACGGAATTAACGCTGGGGGCCTTGATGTTCATGCTCTTGAGGTATCCCTCGGCCACCTTGTTGTCCTCATTTTCGTTAATGAAGATGCCCTTGAGAACCTTGGGCAGGGAGGCGATGGAGATGTTGCGGCGGATGTCCTGGATCAGGTTGAGCCCGTAGTGCTTGCGATCCTCGGTGGCGTAGGCCAGGCCGTGTTCGATGGCCTGGGGCACGGTGTGTGCCTTGATTTCCTTGCCGTCCTTGATCAGCTTGCCGGAGATGTTGGTGCCCCAGGCATGGCCGAAAACGCTCATGGCGAGTTCGGTGCGTCCGGCACCCATCAGGCCTGCAATGCCGACGATCTCCCCCTTGCGCAGGGATAGGGAGGCGTTGTCCACGACCTTGCGGTGCACGTCGAGCGGGTGGTGCACGGTCCAGTTTTCGATGCGGAAGTTTTCCTCACCGATGTTGGAGGTGTGCTCCGGGAAGCGAGACTCCATGTCGCGGCCCACCATGCCCTTAATGATCCGGGCCTCGGTGACCTGGTCGGCATGCATGTCCAGCGTTTCGATGGTCTTACCGTCACGGATAACGGTGGTGGAGTCGGCGATCTCCGCGATCTCATTCAGCTTGTGCGAAATGATGATCGAGGTGATGCCCTGCCCCTTGAGGTGACGCATCAGGTTGAGCAGGTGCTCGGAGTCGTCATCGTTGAGGGCGGCCGTAGGCTCGTCCAGAATGAGTAGTTTTACCTGCTTGGAGAGAGCTTTCGCGATCTCTACCAGCTGCTGCTTGCCGACGCCGATTTCGGAGACGGGGGTGCGCACGTTCTCGTTCAGGCCGACTCGCGCGAGCAGCTTTTCTGCCTCCGCGTTCGTCTTGTGCCAGTCGATCAGACCGTGCTTTTTGATTTCGTTACCGAGGAAGATGTTTTCGGCGATCGAAAGGTAGGGGCTGAGTGCCAGCTCCTGGTGGATGATTACGATGCCCTTTTCTTCGGACGCCTTAATGTCCTGGAACTTGACGGGCTTGTTTTCGAAGAGGATGTTGCCTTCGTAGGTACCGTGCGGGTACACACCGGAGAGGACCTTCATCAGGGTCGATTTACCGGCCCCGTTTTCCCCACAAATGGCATGGATCTCGCCGCGTTCCACCACAAGGTTGACATCGTCGAGTGCGCGGACACCGGGGAAGGTCTTAACGATCCCCTGCATCTCCAAAATGGCGTTACTCATGTTCGTCCTGGCTTTGGGTGCTTACGGATATAGGACTGCGCGATAGACGGCGGCGGGGCGAGCCGTGCGGCCCCTCCCGCCGCCGTCGATCAGGGTTGGTCAGAGACCCAGCTGGTCGGCCTTGTAGTAGCCGGTGTCAACGAGGGCTTCCTTGACGTTGTCCTTGGTTACGATCTGCGACTTGAGCAGGTTCGAGGGGACAACCTTCTTGCCGTTGTCGTAGGACTTGGTGTCGTTGACCTCGGGCTCCTTGCCCTGTGCGATCGCGTCAACCATGCCCACGGTAACCTCGGCCAGGTTACGGGTGTCCTTGAAGATGGTGGCGTACTGCTCGCCAGCGAGGATCGACTTGGTGGAGGCGAGCTCGGCGTCCTGGCCGGTGACTACCGGCAGCGGGCGGCCTGCGGAGCCGTAGCCCGCGGACTTTGCAGCGCCGATGATGCCGATCGAGATGCCGTCGTAGGGGGAAAGCACGCCCTGCACGGTGTCGCCACCGCTGTAGTTGCCGGTGATCAGGTTCTCCATGCGGGCCTGCGCGGTGGCGGGGTCCCAGCGGAGGGTAGCGGCCTGCTTGAAGTCGGTCTGGCCGGACTTCACCTTGAGGGTGCCCTTGTCCATGTACGGCTTGAGGACTTCCATCGCACCGTTGAAGAAGAAGGTGGCGTTGTTGTCGTCCGGGCTGCCCGCGAACAGCTCGATGTTGGAGGGCTCGGTCTTGCCGAGGTCCTTGCCGTCCTTGTCGATGTAGCCGAGGCCCATGAGGAGGGAGCGTCCCTGCTGACGGCCGACTTCCTGGTTGTCGAAGCTGGTGTAGTAGTCGACGTTCTCGGAGTCGCGAATCAGACGGTCGTAGGAAATGACCGGAATCTTGTTCTGAGCGGCCTTTTCCAGCTGGCTGCTCAGCGCGGTGCCGTCGATGGCAGCGATCACGAGGACGTTGGCGCCCTGAGTGATCATGTTGTCGATCTGGTTCACCTGGGTGGGGATGTCGTCCTCTGCGTACTGCAGGTCAACGGTGTAGCCCTTGGCTTCGAGCTGCTTCTTGAGGTTCTCACCGTCAGCGATCCAGCGCTCGGAAGACTTGGTCGGCATGGCAACGCCAATGCGCTTGGTTTCACCGGAACCGCCACCTGCGGCACCGTTTGCACCGCTACCGGCACCACCGCCGGAGCAGGCCGCCAGGGTGGATGCGGCTACAACTGCAGAGGCTCCAAAAAGCACGTTTCTGCGGGAAAGGGTCACGGTCTCCTCCTCGAGATCTTGGTGAGCGACCATCGCTCACCCCTGCTACCTGGTGTAGCAGTAACCTTTTTCGTGTTCGTTACGCCTCCACCGCCGATGGTGGGTTCGTTCCGTTACCTAGATTGTTAACGTTATCAATCGGGTCTGTCAAAGTTTTGCAAAATCCCCGTTTGATCGTTATCAAAAAGTGACCTAAGCGAATCGGGGGCCGGTGCTCTCCCTGACAACCAGGCGCGGCTGCACCAATCGGGGGGCACTTTCCCGCCCCAGCAACGCCGCGCGCAGAGCCGCCACGGCACCCTCGCCTATCTGACGATACGGCTGCTCTACGGTGGTCAGGGACGGCACCGTGTATTCGGAACCGTCGATGTTGTCGAACCCGACTACCGACACCTCGCCGGGAACGGATATCCCGGCTTCGTGCAGAGCGCGGCACAGGCCGAGCGCCATCTGGTCATTCGCGCAAAATACCGCGTCGGGTAAGCGCCCCGAGGCGATCATGCGCCGCCCTATCTCGTAGCCGGAGCGGGCATCGAACTCTCCGTGAAAGAGGCGCCCCTCCAACAGTCCGTTCACGAACAGTTCCTTGCGCCAGCCGCGCATCCTATCCACCGCGTCGTAAAACTCGCGCGGACCCGTCACATGGTCGATTAAACGATGCCCCAGCCCGATCAGGTGGCGTACCGCCAGGCGCGCCCCCAGTTCGTTATCGGTGCACACCATGCGCAGCCGGTTTTCCGCGTACACATCCACCAAAGAAGTGCTCACGATGGGAAAAGAGCCAGTAAATTCCTGCGCGGTGAGAGCCACCCAGTTACGCGGCCCGACCAGGATCACGCCGTCCACGTTGCGTTCCATGAAGGAGGCGAATACGGCGTCGGGGGGAATGCGCGTCGCATCATCCAAGACCGCAAGCTGCAGTGCCAGGCCAGCCTGGCGCGCGGCAGACTCGATTTCGTGCAGCATGCGCGAGGGTGAATAGATCGAGGTAGCGGCGGTGACCACACCGATCACGTCGCTACGGTCGGTGCGCAGGGAACGGGCCTGCAGGTTTCTGCGATACCCCAGCTCCTCAATCGCCGCCAGCACGCGCACCCGCGTGCTTTCGCGTACAGCTTCGGGATCGTTAAGAACACGCGATACGGTCTGCGCAGAGACTCGCGCGTGGCGCGCGACGTCCGTCATGGAAGGCCCGCGCCGGGTACGTGAAGACACCAGCTCACCCTCCGTTGTTTGCAGCCAGGTGATCAGTGTATTACGTCGATGGTCTCCCAGAAACACTGCCGCAGGTGGCGGCGGATTAACTGGCGCTCGGTGGCGTCGGTGCCGATACGCGCAGCGCAGTCGCGCAGCAGGGTCGCATCGATATCAATCGGCAGGTAGGGGCGTTCCTCAAGCACCGCAGCCAGGTCGGTTTCGGAGGCGCCCGCATGCCAGCTACGCGCGACCGCCGTGGCCACTTCGCGCGCTATCTCCAGCAGTTCGGGGTCCGCCTCGGTCGAATATGCCGGCTCACTCAGGGAGAAAAGCTGAGGCTTATGGTTTTGCCGTTTCCGCAGGGCGGCGGGGGTCGGCAACTTTATCTGCGCCAGCTTCGCCTTCGCTTCGTCGGCGATATCGTCCGTCAGGTCATGGCGGCGGGAAATAGTACCCTCGGCGGCGCTCTCGGCGTCCTGCGTCGCTACTTCCGCGGGCTCTTCTCCCTCACCCTCATCGGTTTGCGTCCCGACGGTTTCCTTCGCCGCAACGCTCCCCTCGGGGGCCTGCGCCAAAGGAGTCGCTTCTTCCGCGACCGGCGGCGGTATCACCACCACTCCCCCGATATCGCTCGGGCGGATCGTGGGGATGCTGCGCCGCTGCGGCAGCACCCGCACCAGATCGTCCTGCCGCTGCGTCGGCTTAAAGCAGGAGGAAATGAGTTCGTTAGGCAGGGTAAGAATGCGATCCACCTGCAACGCCAGGTGGGTTGCCACGGAGGCGACACCGGTTACCCGGCGTGCCTCTTCGAGGCCGATCAAGACGACTTTCATGCCGAGGTCCTGCGCGGCCTCTACCGCTTCCGCCAGGTCGTCATCCCCGGTAAGCAGGTAGGCCACGCGCGCCACTCGGTTACGGGCCACTTCCACAAGGTCCAGTCCCAGGCGCAGATCGACGCCCTTTTGCTGACCGTTGAAGCCGATCCTGCCGAGCCGCACCTTGACGTCATCGAGGAGGGCGATCTCCTTATGCTCTTCTCGCATCACTCCCTCGCGGGAGGCGTCATACCAGTAGATGCGGAAAGGATCGTGCCCCATGTGTTCGGAGGCGCAGCTAGCCACCCCGCGAATCAGGGTCGGGATGTCCACGCTGACGCTGGAGCGCAGCGATGATCCGGTAACTTTCATCGTGCCAGCAGACAGCAGGAATCCTGCGTCGATAAAGATCGCACACTGCTGCTGATGCATTGCTGACGGCTCCTTAAAGCGGCTGGGGAAGTTAGGCCCTTTTTCCCAGGATACCGCGATAACCTGGGGAATTGTTGCCAAATCGTAACATTCGCATGCTTCGGAGCGGCGGGAACCGCACCGCAAACCGGGGTTAAACCCAGCCTGCGGTGCGCTCCCGCAGGGACGCGTAGGCGTCCCGCAGTTCATCCAGCGCGGCGCTGCGAGACGGGGCGAAAGTCTCCGCTCCCGCTACCTGCCACGCGGGAAGCCCGTCCCCGTGAAGCGCCTGCGCGGCCTGGCGGGCCGCACCCAGCGCCACGTATTCGCCCTCTGGCGCAACGGATACTTCCCTGCCCCAGACATCAGCCGCAAGCTGGCGCACGGCGGGGCTTTTTGCGCCGCCTCCGATCAGCACCACGCGCTTGCCCGTCACGCCGGTGGCGGCCTCGAGCGCGGCGATACCGTCGGCCAGGGAGAGCAGCAGCCCCTCCACCAGGGCGCGCGCGATGTCCTCCCGGCTGGTAGCCGTTGAGACTCCCGTCAGGGTGGCGCGCGCGTCGGGCCGGTTCGGGGTGCGCTCCCCATCGAAGTAGGGCAGCACCGTCACCCCGTTTGCTCCCGGCACGCTGGCGAGCGCGAGGCGCGCCAGTTCGGCGTGGTCCACGCCGAGCAGGGAGCAGCCGAAGTCCAGGATTTTTGCGGCGTTAATGGTGCAGGTGAGCGGCAGGAACCTGCCCGTTGCATCCGCGAATCCGGTCACCATGCCGCTCGCGTCGGCGGCGGGCTTGTCGCTCACCATGGCGCAGACACCGGAGGTGCCGATGGAAACCGAGATATCACCGGGGCCTAGCCCCAGCCCGAGCGCGGCGGCCATGTTATCGCCGGTGCCGGGCGCGATGATCGCGCCGCTGCGGGTGCGCGCCATGCGCGCAAACGGCTGCGGGGCAATTTCGGGCAGCTCGGCATCGTGTCCGAGCGCCATCTCCAGCAGTTCCCTGTCCCAGGTGCCGCTGCGCGGATCGAAGTATCCCGTCCCGGAGGCGTCTCCCCGGTCGGTAAAGAAAGCCGCACCGTCCTCCGACAGGTGCCGGGAAACGTAGTCGTGCGGCAGCAGCACTTTCGCCACCCGCTTTGCCACATCAGGCTCGTTGTCGGCCACCCAGCGCAGCTTGGTGGAGGTGATGGAGGCAACCAGCACGCTGCCCGTGCGGCGGGCCGATTCGGCGGGGCCGCCCAGCTCCTCGATCAGCTGGCGCGCCTGCGGCGCGGAGCGCACATCGTTCCAGAGCAGCGCATCGCGCAGCACCTCACCGGAGTCATCGAGCAAAACCATGCCGTGCTGCTGGCCTCCGACCGCTACCGCGTCGGCCTTTTCCAGCAACTCTCCCGCGGCGGCGTCAACCGCACCCAGCCAGGCACGGGGATCAACCTCCGTGCCCGGCGGGTGCGGTGCGCGACGCTCTGCCACGACCCGGCCGGTTTCGGCCTCTACCAGCAGCGCCTTGGTGGACTGGGTGGAGGAATCGATACCGAGTACGTGGCTCATGGCTACGCCTTGAACCCGAGCAGGTGCTGCATGGCCAGCTGCTGTAGGCGCACGAAGCCGTAGTTACGCTCGCCGGCCTTTTCGGCATCGAACTCTTCGTAGGCGCTGCGATCAGCGAGCACGTCCTCCAGGCTCTCGCCCTCCGCGATGGTGGGCTTGGCCAGCTCGTCAACGCCGGAGTAGGCCAGGGCCTCCTGCACCTCGGGGTCGGCACGGAACGCGAGGGCGCGCTCCTTGAGCATGAGGTACATGTCCATGTTGGCCTTGGCGCTGTCCCACTGGCCTTCCTCATGCTCGGTGCGCGAGGGCTTGTAGTCGAAGTGGCGGGCGCCGGTGTAGGCGCCGGGGCGGGACGGGAAGCCGTTCTCCAGCAGGTCCACGGTGAAGAACGCACTGATCAGATCGCCGTGACCGAACACGAGGTCCTGATCGTACATCGGGCCGTGCTGACCGTTGAGGTCGATGTGGAACAGCTTGTCGGCCCACAGCGCCTGCGCCAGGCCGTGGGTGTAGTTAAGGGTGGCCATCTGTTCGTGGCCGGTCTCCGGGTTCAGGCCGACGATGTCGCCGTTTTCCAGCTTCTCGATGAAGGCGAGGGCGTGTCCGATGGTGGGCAGGAAGATGTTGCCGCGCGGCTCGTTCGGTTTCGGTTCGAGGGCGATGCGCATGTCGTAGCCCTTGGACTTGATGTAGCCCGCCACGGTGTCGATGCCTTCCGCGTAGCGCTCGTGCGCCGCGTAGAGGTCTTTCGCGCAATCGTATTCGGAGCCTTCGCGGCCGCCCCACATGACGAACGTCTTGGCGCCGAGCTCCGCCGCCAGGTCGATGTTCTCGATCACCTTGCGCAGGCCGTAGCGCCGCACGCCGCGATCGTTGGAGGTGAAGGCGCCGTCCTTGAAGATCGGTTCGCTGAAGGTGTTGGTGGTGACCATCTCGCAGACCAGGCCGGTCTCCGCGATGGCGTCCTTGAGCTTGCCGATCATTTCCTCACGGGCCGCGCGATCGCCGAACGGGAAGAGGTCATTGTCATGGAAAGTGAAGCCCCAGGCACCAATTTCCTTTAGCTTGCGCACTTCCTCGATAGGGTCGAGGTTCGGGCGGGTGGCTTTACCGAACTGGTCCTGCGCATTCCAGCCGACGGTCCAGAGGCCGAAGCAGAACTTATCTTCCGGGGTGGGGGTGAGCGTCATTGCGGTATTCCTTCCACTTTGTTGGGGTTATTAACTAAAGTATTTGTGTTACTGCCCTTACGCAAGCCCCAAACGTCCCGGCGCAAGATAAAATTATTTGGCACGGCGAAAGGAATACACACATGCGGGTGCAACGGCTACGTGAAATCAACACCCTCGCGGTGCTCGAATCGATCATCGCTGGACGGGGGGAATCCTCCCGTGCCGACGTTGCGACGGCCACCAAACTGACCCGCCCCACGGTCTCCGCCCTGGTAGAAGGGTTGCTTGCCGCGGGCCTGGTGGAAGAACGCGAAAGCGTGCGCGCCGGTACCGGCCGCCCCAAGACTCCCCTGGTCGCCTCCAGTAAGGTGGTCGGACTCGGGGCCGAGGTCGCGGCAGACCACCTGCGGGTGCTAGGGCTGGGCCTAGACGGCAGCACGGTGATCGACGAAGCGCGCCACACCGAAGTAGCGCTGCGCTCCCCCGAACAGACTGCCCTGCAGCTAGCCGAGCTGCTGCGCAGCTGCCGTGAACGACTGCCCCAGGGAACCCGCATTAGCGCGCTCACCGTTTCCCTACCGGCCCGCATTAGCGGAGACGGCACCTGCGTCGCTTCCGGCCCCAACATCGGCTGGCGTGACGTCCCCTTCAGCAAGCTGGTGACCGACGCGGGCTGGAGCGAAACCCCCGTGTTCCTCGCCAACGACGCAAACCTGGCCGCGCACCACGAGGCCGATGCTCGCCCAGGAGAGTCATTCCTCTTCCTGCACGGCGAAACCGGCATCGGTGGCGCGATCGTGGTTGATGGCACTCCCCTGCCCGGCACGCACGGCTGGGCGGGCGAACTGGGGCATCTGCCGCTCGTCCCCGGCGGTGCGCGCTGCGGCTGCGGCCTGGAGGGCTGCCTGGAGGCTTACGTCGGTTTCCATGCGCTGCGTAAGCGTGCCGGGCTACCGGATTCGACCTGCCTGGACACCATCGCGGGGCGTCTCTCCGCAAACCAGGAACTTACCGACCAGATCGGCCACGAAATCGGCACCGCCCTGGCGGGCGCGTTCACCCTGTTGGACATAGATTCGCTGGTGCTTTCGGGTTACTTCGCGCCCCTGGCTCCCGCGCTGCACAAGACCCTCTCCCAGGCACTTTCCGCGCATTCGTTCGCGGAGCAGATTCACATTTCGCCCGCCGCCCAGTCGCGCGGGGTCGAGGTGCTGGGCGCGGCGCAGGCCTCCCTGCAGCGGGTGCGCGCCGACATCGGCGATTGGCTGTCCATAAAGGACTAAGCGCTCCCTTAGGCTGCGGGGTCGTTATCTGAGGCGTTTTCCGCAGGAGGCAGGATGCGGGCCGCGTGCTCGCGGTAAATTTCCGCCACCGCCTCCCGGATACGGGCGCTGAACTGCGTCACGCTTTCACCATCGCGAGAGGTCAGCGGCGCGCCAAAAACCACTGCCACCGGCGGTTTGCCCGGCTTCGGCCAGTTACGTCCCTTCGGCATCGCCTCGTGGCCGCCTATGATCGCGGCGGGAATCACCGGCACTCCGACGCTCGCCGCGAGGGCCGCACCGCCCGGATGAAACGCCCCCATCCTGCCGCTCTTGCTGCGGGTCCCCTCGGGGAAAACCAGAATCGGGGTGCCGTCGCAAAGCAGGCGGCGTGACATCCCGGAATGGGAGCGCGAACCGTCCCTATCCACCGGGAACGCGTTGAACAGCGCGCGCACAAAAAGCCTGCGATACCAGATGCGGAAGAAGTAGTCCGCCGCCACCCCGGTGGAAACGAAGCGCGCCAGCCTGAGCGGCAGCCCCTGCATGAGCATCGGCGCATCCAGGTGGCTACTGTGGTTCGCTACCAGCACGAACGCTCCCTGCACGGTGTCCAGCTCGGGGGCGCGCACTACCTCCTGGCGGATGGTGCTGCGCACCAGGGCACCGAACAGCACGCGCTGATTGAACAGGCGGATAGCGCTGCGCCAGCGCGAGCGGTACTTTTTCAGGTTTTCCGCCACCTGCTAGTCCTCCTTCGCCCGGCGCGAGGTCAGGGCGGCGCTAATGCGGTAAACGGCGCTGCGCGGCAGGTGGCGCAGCCAGAAAGCCAGGAAACGATAGCGTTTGCCGGGAATCGAAAGGGCGCGTCCACGCGCTACGTCGGCCAGGCAATCCTCCACCACACGGTCCGCTTCCATCCAGAGCGGGCCGGGGATAGAGGTGCCCTTAACGCCGCCGCGCTGGTGAAATTCGGTGCGTACCCAGCCGGGGCAGAGGGCCGTGGCCTGTACGCCGCTGCCGCGCAGCTGTACGTTCAGCGATTCGGTGTAGTTAGTGGCCCACGCCTTGATGGCGCTGTAGTTGTTCTGGGAGACGAGTCCCGACACGGAAGAGGTAGTGACGATCCAGCCGTGGCCGCGCTCGCGCATCGCGTAGGCAGCCGTGCCGCAAAGCCGGTAAACGGCGCGCACCATCACGTCAATCGCCGCATCGTGGTTTGCATAGTCGGCTTCGTCGGCGCTGATGATCGGGAAGCGGGTAGAAAAGCCCGCGTTCGCGACGAAGAAATCTACCGGGTCCGTATTGTCCAGGAGCCGCTGCGCTACCGCCTGCACACCGGCGTCGTCGCCCAGGTCTGCCGCTAGGCATTCCACCCGTACCCCGTACTTATTCCGCAGTTCGCTGGCGGATTCTTCCAGCCGCTGCGCATTCCGGGCAACCAGCACCAGATCCATTTTGCGGCGTGCGAAAGCGCGTGCGAAAGCGGCACCGATACCCGAGGTGCCGCCGGTAATAAGGGCCGTATGCATGACCGCCACGATACACCTTTCCTACTAACCCCAAAGTAACCGGGGCGGGTGGCCACGGTCTCCCGTCGGCACCCGCCCCGCAAAGATTTTTTCGCTTCTCAGCCAGTGTTCTTCAGGCCCGCAGCCACACCGTTGATGGAGGTGAGCACGGCGCGCACCAGGTCGTCGGCGGGTTCCTGTCCGGCCTCGCGGCAGGCGCGCAGCTCCTTCAGCATCGCCACCTGCATGTAGGAGATCGGATCGAGGTAGCGATCGCGTACCGCCAGGGTGCGCTTCAGGATCGGGTTGTTATCGAGCAGATCGACCACGTCGGTCAGGCGCTCCACCTCTTCGACCGTCAGCTCGTATTCCGCCTTGATCATGTCGAACACGTGCCACAGGCGTTCGGGGGCCAGGGTGTGCACGTAGTGGGCGGCGATGTCCATGTCGGTCTTGCTCAGCGTCATTTCGACGTTGGAAATCACGGTGCGGAAGAAGTGCCAGCCGCCCAGCATTTCCCGTAGGGCGTCGGTCAGGCCGGCTTCGCGCGCCGCTTTCAGGCCGCTGCCCGCGCCGAACCAGCCGGGCACAATCTGGCGGGACTGGGTCCAGCCGAACACCCACGGGATGGCGCGCAGGCCGTCCAGGCCCTTTTCGCTGGTGGTGCGCTTGGAGGGGCGCGAACCGATGTTGAGGTCGGCCAGCTGCTCCACCGGGGTGGAGGTCACGAAGTATTCGGGCAGGTCGGGGTGGTCCGCCAGCTCCCGGTACTTGCGGTACGCGCTGTCGCTGACGAACTGCATGACTTCGTTGTAGTTGGCCGTCACCTCGGGGGCGTGGCGCGCCTTGCGGTGCAGTGCCGATCCTTCCAGCACCGCCGCGAGGGAAAGGTTCAGGTTCTCGCGGGCCAGCACGGGCAGGGTGTACTTATCGGAGATAACCTCGCCCTGTTCGGTGAACTTGATTTCCCCTTCGAGCACGCCGTAGGGCTGCGCCAGGATCGCGTCGTAGGTGGGGCCGCCGCCACGGCCGACGCTGCCACCGCGGCCGTGGAACAGGCGCAGGCGCACGCCGTGCTTGGCGGCGACATCGCGCAGGCGACGCTGGGCCTGGTGAATCTCCCACTGGCTGGTGATAACGCCCGACTCCTTGTTGGAGTCGCTGTAGCCGAGCATGACCTCCTGCTTGTTCCCGCGCATCCGCACCACTTCGCGGTAGTGCGGATCGGAAAGCAGCTCGTCCATGATTTCGCCGGAATGGCGCAGTTCTTCCACGGTTTCCAGCAGCGGCACGAAACCGATGTCGGCGTGGCCCTTGCTTTCCGGGCCGGGCAGATCGATCAGGCCCGCTTCCCGGGCGATTACCGCCGCCGCCAGCACGTCGTCTGCGCCGCGCGTCATGGAGATGATGTAGGTTTCGATGACGCCGGGACCGTAGGTGCGCTGTGCGCGGGCGATCTCGTTGAACACCGCGAACGTCTTGGCGGCGTCGTCGTCGATACCGATGTTGCCCATGCCGAGGGACGCCCCGGCGAGCGGCCTACGACCGCCCAGCTCTGCCGAAAGCAGGTCCTTGCGTTCGGCGGGCGTCATTTCCAGATAGGGGCCGGTGAGTTCGCCCAGGCGGTCGAAAAGCTGCGCCAAAAGTTCGTGGTGCTTTTCCGCGTGTTCGCGAATGTCCAGCACCGCCAGGTGCAGGCCGATTCCGGAAATGATGTTTTTCGCCGTGGTGAGCATGCCGTCGGCGGCGCGCACGGCGCGGTTGTTGCGCAGCGAATGCAGCGTGATGTCGAGGTCTTCCAGCAGTTCGTCGCTGCTCGCGTAATCGCGCCCCGGAACGTGCGGGGTGCCTTCGTGAATACGCTCGCGGGTGCGTTCCAGCTTTGCGGTCATCGCGGTCAGCTTCAGCCGGTACGGTTCTTCCGCGAAAAGTTCCCGCTGCTGTTCGGTGATTTCCGGCAGCAGTTCCAGGTCGCGGCGCAGAGAATCGAGCAGCTGCGCGTCGGCACCGGCCAGGGAACTAGAAACGGAGATTTCTACGGCGGCGCGGCGCAGCAGTTGCTGGCTAATTTCGATCGCGACGTCGGACTGCATTTGCAGCACTTCGCGCGTCACCTCGGGCGTCACGAACGGGTTGCCGTCACGGTCACCACCGATCCAGGAACCGAACCGCAGCGGCACCGCCGAGTCCGGCAGGTCGGCGCCGTTCTCGCGCAGCTGATCGCGGAAGTCTTCCAGGACCTCCGGCATGGTCGTGGTGAAGAGCTGACGCAGGTAGTAAAGCGCGTTGCGCGCCTCGTCCTGCGGGGTGGGGCGGGTGCGGCGAATCTCGTCGGTCTGCCAGAGCATTTCCACGATTTCGGCGAGCGCGCGATCCTGCTTGCGGCGTGCGGCGCTACCGTGTTCGGTCGAGTTTTCGAGCGCGTCGGAAATCCCGCGCAGCTTCGTGAGCACGGCGCGGCGGGATGCCTCGGTGGGGTGCGCGGTGAAGATTAGGCGCACGGACAGCGAATCGACGGTGCGCTGCAGTTCTTCCGGTCCTAGTTCATCCGCGATTTCCTGGACTGCGCGGGGAACCCACGCTTCGGCTTCCGGGCGCTGCCCGAGGGCGCGCACGCGGTAAACCTGTTCAGCTGCGTTGGCCAGCAGGAAGTAGTGAGAGAAGGCGCGGGTCAGATCCACGACCTCTTCTAGCCCCAGCTCGGAAATGCGCTGCTGCACTCGCGCGGCGGCCTCGTGGCTGCCCTCTTCTTTCGCGTCCTTCGTCAGCGCGCGAATTTCCTCTACCACCTGCAACAGTTCTTCACCGTGCTGTTCGGAGATAGTCTGCCCCAGCAGGGTGGATAGCCTGCGCACGTCGGCTCGCAGCGGGGCATCGATCAGGGGGTCGTCACCGACAGCTAGGAATCCTGCCGTTAGTGCGGGTACGCGCGAATCTGCCTGCTCGGTCATGCAGGGCCTCCTCGGGGAGCATAGTAAGACGAAGGGCCCGACCTAACGGCCGGGCCCTTGGCGTTCCACCCCGCAAGGGGCTTCTTGCAGCGGAGACGAGAGGATTTGAACCTCCGAGGCGGTTTTTTGCCGCCTACTCCCTTAGCAGGGGAGCGCATTCGGCCGCTCTGCCACGTCTCCTTGCGCGTTAGCGCATGTCAAGCATACCCGACATCTCGCTACGCGCAAACCTTAAAGGTTACGGTGAAGGTCAGGCGGTGAAGTACCACTCGCCGTCAACCTTAACCATGTTGAGCACATCGGTCCCCTGCACACTGACGGTGGCGGTATCCGCGCCGGTCATCTTCACATCCAGCAGCTGGGGACCAACTACCTTCATCAGCTCTAGCGCGACATCGCCGTCTTTCTGATTCTTCAGGTTGGTACGCATGCCCTCGGCGCAGCCTGCCACTGCGGCCTCGTTGTCCTTGAACAGCTGCCCCTGGAAAGCCCCGTGCTTGCAGACTTCCTCAAACTTCTTGTCACCCATCAGGTGCAGGATCTCCACGGCGCGGGCCTTTACAGCGGCCTCTTCGCCAGATGCGGCGGGCTTTTGCTGATCAGCTCCCTTTTCGCCTTCCTTAGCGGAATCCTGCTGCTTTTCCTCAGCCTTCTTTTCGGCAGGGGCAGCGGTCTTGGCTTCGTCCTTCTTCTCAGTCTGCTGGGACTGCGAGGTGCCGTTGTCGGCCTTGTATTCGGGCTTCTTCGCGTCGCCACCGCAAGCGGTCAGGCCGAGCGCAAGTGCGCAGGTGGCAGCCACGGTAACCAACATCTTGGGAGTCTTAAGCATTTTCATTCCTTAGCTTTTGCCGCCGCTGTAGAGGGGAACGGCTGCTTTCACGAGTCTATGCCTACGGGTTAGGGAAAAGCAGGGCCTTGCGCAAAGTTTCGATGTGTTTCGGGGTGCCGACCCGGTACTTGGCGAAGATGATCTTGCCGTCCTCGTCGAGCGCGAAGGTGGAGCGGATGGTGCCGGTGACGATCTTGCCGTAGCTGTTCTTCTCGCCCCAGGTACCGTATGCCGTCATCATCTCTTTGGTTTCATCGGCCAGCATGGTGAACGGCAGGTTCTGCTGCTCTATAAATTCGCGCACGGCTTCGGGCGAGTCCGGGGAGACGCCGATCAGGCGGTATCCGGCGGCCTCGAATTCGGCGCGGTTGTCACGCAGGTCGATGGCCTGCTTGGTGCAGAGGCTGGTGTTCGCTGCCGGGTAGAACCAGAGGATCACCTTCTGGCCGCGCAGGTCCGCGAGGGTGAGGGTTTCGCCGTCTGCCGTCTTGCAGGTGAAGTCGGGGGCCTGCTCCCCCACGGTGAGTTTCTTGGGTGCTGCCATGCCCCTAGTCTGTCACGCCGGCGGCTGCCGCGCCGCAACCGGTCACGCCGCGGGGAGCAGGTTTATCTTCCGCGCGTACTCCTGCCAGCCGTCCGGGGTGGGGATTTCCCGCATCTGTCTGTTGCCTACCGCGAACAGTGCGCTCGCCAGCAGCGCAGCCCCCAGCGCCAGCCCGGTGGCTTGCAGCCCCAGGTACTGCAGGCCGTAGCCGACCGACAGGGTGACCAGCGGCGTCACCAGGACTCCCATCAGCCCCATCACGGAGAAGAAGCGCCCCAGCATTTCTTGCGGCACCACGGTCATGCCGAACCCGCCCACGCTGGCGTTGCCTGCGGGCAGGAGTACCAGGATCGGCAGCAGGCAGAGCATGCGCAGCCAGAACCAGGGGACCAGCACCGCGCCGAGGGCGCAGGGCACCGGCAGCAGGAAAGCGGCGAGGGCGATTCGACCCGCGGGGATGCGCCCCACGAGCTTCGCGGAAAGCAACGAACCAGCCAACACGCCGACCGCTACTGCCGAATTCAGCAGACCTGCCGAGATCGGCGATCCTCCCCGGCTGATAACGCCGAGTACGAGTAGCAGGATGACCCCGTTAAGCAGCGGCATGAACAGGGCCGACGCCACGGTGAGCCGCAGGATAAAGCGGCTGCTGAAGATGAACTTAAAGCCCGCGAGTGCCTCCGCGAAAAAAGAGGCTACGGCGCCCGTCGCGCCCTCAACTGCTGCAGGCGCTTCGCTGTCGGGCTGCCCCGCCGACGTATCGGGCGGTGTTTTTCCCGGAGCGTTCCCCTGTGAGGCCGCGTGGTCTTGCTGAGGATTCGCTTCGTCCCAGGGGCGTATCCGCAGGGCGGCAAGGAATGCCACCAGGT
Organism: Dermabacteraceae bacterium TAE3-ERU5; assembly: GCA_019218375.1. Lineage (GTDB taxonomy): Bacteria > Actinomycetota > Actinomycetes > Actinomycetales > Dermabacteraceae > TAE3-ERU5. Next base: position 28,147 of record JAHUUK010000005.1, on the reverse strand, counting down.
TTAAGGCCGCCTCCGCAACGAAGGGGGCAACGTGGGATACAGCTACCAGGGCTCCGGAGAGCGGCCCGCCGCTGAGTTCAACGGCTGCGTCTCTCCCCTGGTTGACGCTCATCGCCTGGGGCAGGTGTTCTGTGGGGACGACGCTGCGCAGCAGCACGTTGGAGGCGCTGCCGAGCAGACCGGCCTTGACCGCTACCGCCACACCGACGGCGAACAGCAGCGGCACGCTGATTCCCCAGAAGAAACCCCACAGGCTTGCGCAGGTAAACACGACCACCGTGAAAGCACAGGAGGCAAGGAGCAGCCGCCGCCTGTCGTAACGATCCACCAGCACTCCCCCGGCGAGGGAGAGGGCCGCCACCGTGAACGCCATCAGCGCGCCGATGTTTCCCGCCATGCTGGCCGAGCCGCTCACCAGCAGCGCCAGCACCGGGAAGGCGAACTGCCGCAGGGAGGCCCCGAGCTGGGTGGCGGTATCGGCCACCAGCCAGGAGCCGTAGGTGCTGCCTTTAAAACTCATCTGCCTGCCTTTCGTGCACGGCAAGAGATTACAGTCGGGCGGGCGCGCGAACGCGGGACAAGACGACGGGACAAGTTACGCTTCCGTAACGATTTACGTTTGGGTGCACTTTTGGTTGGCCCTCACGTTCAGGTGCACTTGTTGCTGTTAAAACGCCCTTTAACCCACCAAAAGTGCACCCAGGCGTCGCGAGGCACGGAAAACAGCAGAAAGTGCACCCAAACGTCACGGGCATGGCGTGAAGGTGGGACGGGTGTAGCGTGAAGGTGGATCCGACGCAGCAAAACGCCCCCGGTCCATAACGAACCGGGGGCGGCTTTCACGCGGAGGGTGCGGGATTCGAACCCGCGGTACAGGGTTACTGCACAACGGTTTTCAAGACCGTCACATTCGGCCGCTCTGTCAACCCTCCAGGCCAGTCGAGTCTACCGCAAAGCCAGCGGTGGCAGCAGGCTAGGCCAGCTCTGTGAGGGCGTCCAGCACCAGGGCCGCGCCGTCGTCCCAGACCGTGGCGGTGGCGGCGTCGGCCGCCTCCTTCACGTCCTCGTCGGCCTGCCCCATGGCGAAACCGTAGCGAGCCCAGCGCAGCATCTCGATATCGTTGCTGCCGTCCCCCACGGCAACCGTGTTCTCGCCCGGAACGGCCAGGTGCTCGCGCACAGATTCCAGCGCGGTCGCTTTCGATACCCCCTGCCCGGCGATCTCCAGCCAGGCGCTCCAACCGACGGAGAACGAAACGCCGGAAAGCCCGCTCGCGTGCACCACGCGATCAAATTCCTCGGTGGTCAGCGAGGGGGCACAGACCACGAGCCGCACGGCGGTCAGCGAACGCATGTGCTCAAGATCAGATTCGATCGTTTCGGTGCCGAAACTGGAATCGGTGAAGCCGGGCGTCGTGTAGATCGCGCCGGTGTCGGTCTCTACCCCGAAGTGCACGTCGTGACCGACGTTAGCGAGCTGATCTATCGCCTCCGCCGGGAAGAAAGTCTGCCGGTCGATCACCAGGTAGCCGCCCTCGGCGTTCGCGTCCAGCCGCAGCGTCACGCCACCGTTGGAGCACACCACGTGGCCGGTTTCCAGCCCGGCGGTGCGCACAATCGGCAGGGTCGCACCGACGCTACGGCCCGTGGAAACCACCAGGTGGTGCCCGCTGTTAGCGGCGCGCTGGAGCGCTTCACGCACCCGGTCGGTCATGTTCCCCTGGTGATCCACCAGGGTGCCATCCACGTCCACGCCCGCGATGTGGGGCGCTTTCGCGCTCGCTAGCGCGAGCTCGCGCAGCATATCGTTTGCCATGCTCACGCCACCGGGCTGAACAGCTCGCGGCCGCCCAGGTAGGGGCGCAGTCCCTCGGGAACCACCACGGAGCCGTCGGCCTGCTGGTGGTTTTCCAGGATCGCGGTGATCCAGCGGGTGGTGGCGAGGGTGCCGTTCAGGGTAGCCACCGGGCGCAGCTGGCCGTCCACGCGCTCACGGATGTTGAGGCGACGGGCCTGGAACTGGGTGCAGTTCGAGGTGGAGGTCAGCTCGCGGTAGGTGCCCTGGCTGGGCATCCAGGCCTCGCAGTCGAACTTGCGGGCAGCTGAGGTGCCGAGGTCGCCTGCGGCGGTATCGATCACGCGGTAGGGCACGTCGATCTTGCCGAGCATTTCCTTTTCCCAGGCGAGCAGGCGCTCGTGCTCCTCGAAAGAATCCTCGATCTTGCAGTAGGAGAACATCTCTACCTTGTGGAACTGGTGCACGCGGATGATGCCGCGCGTGTCCTTGCCGTAGCTGCCCGCTTCGCGGCGGTAGCAGGCCGACCAACCCGCGTAGCGCAGCGGGCCGTTCTCCAGATCGAGCACCTCGTCCTTGTGGTAACCGGCGAGCGCGACCTCGCTGGTGCCGACCAGGTAGAGGTCGTCGTCCTTATCGAGGTGGTAGACCTCGTCGGCGTGCTCGCCGAGGAAGCCGGTGCCGTCCATGGTGGAAGGCAGCACGAGGGTGGGGGTGATCATCGGCGTGAAGCCGTAGGAGGTGGCCTGGTCCACGGCGGCGTTCAGGAGCGCCAGCTCGAGCTGGGCGCCGACGCCGGTGAGGAAGTAGAAGCGGGCACCGGAAACCTTCGCGCCGCGCTGCATGTCGATGGCGCGCAGCTTTTCGGCTAGTTCCAGGTGGTCGCGCACCGGGAAGTCGAAGCTGGGGGCTTCGCCGATGGTTTCGCGGACGATGAAGTCTTCCTCGCCCCCCTCGGGTGCGCCCTCGGCCAGGTTCGGGATTGCCTTTACGAGTGCCTCGCGTTCGGCGTTCAGGCTCCCGGCCTCCGCCTCCAGCTGCTTAACGCGCTGGGAGAGTTCCTTGGCCTGCGCCACCAGTTCCTGTTTTTCGGCCCCCTGGGCCTTCTTCACCCGCGCACCGAACGCTTTCTGTTCGGCGCGGGCGCTCTCGAAGCTGGCGGTGGCGTCACGCCAGGCGCGGTCCACCTCTAGCACCCGGTCTACCGGGTCGGTGGGGCGGCGGCGGGCGCGCAGGCTTTCACGCACACGGTCGGGGTTTTCGCGGAGCAGCTTTAGATCGATCACGCCTATAAGACTACCCGCCCCGCTCGTGGCGCGTCGTATCGTAGCCGTATGGAATTTACGCAGCGGGTAGCGGTGGTGCTGAACCCTGTTAAGCCTTCCGATCCGAAGGCGTTTCGTGATCGCGTGCGCGAGCTTTGCGCCGAGGCCGAAATCGCGGAGCCAAAGTTTTTTGAGACTACCGTGAGCGATCCCGGTGCGGGGCAGGCCCGACAGGCCCTCGCGGAGGGGTTTACCCGCGTTCTGGCCGTGGGCGGCGACGGCACCGTGCGCGCCGTGGCGGGTGAGGTAGCGCGCAGCGCAGCCACCCTGGGGATAGTGCCCCTGGGCACGGGGAACCTGCTCGCCCGCAACCTTGGCTTGCCGATCGACGATATCCTCGCGGCGCTGCGTATCGCCCTTTTCGGCCAGCCCGGGCGGGTGGATGCGGGGTGGCTCCGGCACGGTTTAAGCGCGCTGGAAACGCACCGTTCGCAGCCGGAGCTGTTCTTGGTGATGGCCGGGTTCGGTTTTGACGCGGCGATCATGGAATCCACCGATTCGGGCCTCAAGAAACGGGTCGGCTGGCTGGCTTACGTTGTGGCCGGGGTGCGTAAGGTGACGGGCCGTTCCCATCGCGTGCTGCTGCGGCTTGACGATAAACAGCGTTTCACCAGGCAGGCGCGCACGGTATTGATCGGTAACGTCGGCAAGCTTCCCGCCGGAATTAATCTGCTTCCCGAAGCGAAGCCGGATTCCGGCTCGCTGCAGATACTGGTGGCGGCGTGGCGCGGCTTTGCGGGGCTTTCCGAGGTGGCTTCCAATGTGCTTACCGCGAGCAAAAAGCGCTTTCACCGCGCGTCAAAGACCGACTTTTACACGGCCCGCCGCATAGAGGTAGTAACCGCATCACCCCTGCCCGTGCAGATAGACGGGGACACCGCGGGGAGCGCGCGCTGCCTGATCGCTGAGGTAGAGGCGGGCGCGCTGCTTGTGGCGCAGCCCTAACGGCCTGGGGTGCAGCCTTAACGGCGCAGCGCCACGGCGAGCGCGCTTTCTATTTCCGTATCGCTGTAGCCCGCGTGCCGGGCGCGGCCGACGAGGATGAGGGCTGCTCGGTCCAGTTCGTAACCGTCCGTGTGCGCGGCGGGCAGGGGGTCGCTTACGAAGGTGCCTCCGCCGCGCCGAGCGACTATGAATCCATCGGCTTCGAGTTCCTTGTAGGCGCGGGCAACCGTGCCGGGAGCGAGGCTGTTATCTGCCGCTACCTGCCTGATCGAGGGGAGGCGTTCACCGGGGAGACGCTCACCGGATACGATCTCGTCCAGTAGCGCCCGCCGCACCTGTTCGTACGGCGGGATTTTTTCTCTACGGTCGATTTTCACGGGTAAATCTTTACACGGTACAAGCGGGACTATTGACACCCCCGGTGGGTATCCGAACAGGTAAATGTTTTAGGGGTGCGGCCGGGGTAGCTAGACTCCCGTGAGTGAGGTCTTTTCTTCCCCGCCTGTTGCTGCTGGCGGCATTTTTCCTGGGGGTGTTATCGCCCTCCGTCGCGCTCGCGCAGGAACCGCTGCGGCTGCTATTTATTACCTCGAACCTTTCCTATTCCGACGCGACCTCTCCCGCCCTGCGTTGCCTGACCTCTCACGGCGGGGTGAGCACGCTAGCCACCGGGGTGTTGCACCAGCCCGGCAGCTACGCCGACGGGCTGGCCACCCTGCGCACGGGGAACCGTCCGGGGGATACCGCAGAACCGGCCCACGGCCATCCCGCCAGCGGGCCGCTGGGCGATGGTCGAGGCGCTGTGGAGCTGCACCTGGATTCCGGTGCTACCTACGCCGCCGAGGTTGCGGCCGAGGTTTCTCGCGCGCTGCACGCCCCCACTTCCCCGCTCGTTACCGTTTACCTACCCGACGGGGCCAAGGGGCTGGACGCGCTGCTGTCGGCACTGGGCGGGTGCGAGAAGCTGCCCCGCACGGCGCTGGTTTCGCTGGCCGACGCGGGACCGGGCGCCGCCCCCGGCCCGGCGCGCTTACAGGTTTTTGTTGATACCGGTTTCCCGGCTGGCAGCGTGCTCGCCTCCCCCAATACACGGCAGCCGGGGGTGGCCCTGCTGGCCGACGTGCGCCCCACCCTGCTGGGGGCGGAGCCCGGCCCGGAGTCTCTGGGCAGGCCCCTCACGGTTTCTACCGTGAGCGGGGATTCGCTGCAATTCGTGACCGATCGTTCCCTGGCGGCCCGCGCGGTGCTGGACTATTCCGCCCCGGCCCTGGTGGCGTGCTGTCTGCCGGGGTTTGCCGCGATGCTGGCACTTGGCTACGCCGCCTGGCGGGGCAAACAGGCGCGGGCCTGGCTGCGCTCACAGGTTTGGCTGCGCGTATTGGCCACTTCTTTCCCGCTGGTTTTCGCGGCCGGGCTGTACGTGAATTTGCTGCCGTGGTGGCGCTCCGATCACCCCGGCTGGGCGCTCGCGGCCACGCTTGCGGCCTTTACCTGCGCGGCGACGGCTCTCTGCTGGGGGGTTGCTGCGTTATCGGCCCGCCTCCTGCCTGCGGCGCTGCCCCCGGAGGCCGTGTCCGGCCTGTTGGTAGCCCTGTTAATCCTGGGCGAATCTGCGGCGGGATCCCCGCTGCAACTGGCCGCGCCGCTGGGGGCCGATCCGCTCTGGGCGGGGCGTTTCTACGGGATCTCTAACCACCTGTTCGGGACCGCCCTCGCGGGATGGGCGTTTGCCTGCATCGGCCTGCTGCGGCTGCCGCGCCGCTGGGCGGTGCCTGCCGTGTTGGGCGGCAGCCTGCTGGTGGCGCTGGTGTGCGTGGCTCCGGGCATGGGGGCCGACTTCGGTTCCCTGCTGGCCACGCTGCCTTTCACGCTGCTGCTGGCGGCTGGGCTACTACGGATTCGCCTGCGGCCCGCGCGGGTGTTTTGGGCGGGGCTGGGAACCGCCCTCGCCGTGCTGGGGGTGGCCTTCCTGGATTGGCTGCGCCCCGTGGACGCCCGCTCTCACCTGGGGCGTTTCTTCCAAAAACTGCTGGATGGTGAGGTGTTGCCGCTGCTGGCGCGCAAGTCGTGGCAGAACCTGACGCTGGTGTGGGATTTCCCCGCACTGCTGCCGGTGCTGGCGATAGCGCTGGCCTGCCTGGCTGCGGTGGCCTGGAGGCCGTCGGCCATAGCGCTCCGCTGGGGTGATGACGGCCTGCTGGTGCTGCGCGCGCTGGCGCTGGCCGTCGGTATCGGCATGCTGGTGAACGACACCGGCACGGTGCTGGCGGGAATGGCCTGCGCGGTCACGCTGCCATTGCTGGCCAGTATGCCCGGTCATGCCGAAGAGCCTTCCTGACCGCTCCCCTTAGGGCTATTTTTTCCGCAGCAATGCCCGGCAGACGTCCTTTAACTGTCCCAGCCGGTGCAGCTGACCGCGCAGGTCGCGGCCCGACGGCCGGTGGCTGAGCTGGCAGGGAACCTCACGCAGCACGTATCCGGCACGCAGCGCGTCGATGGTGAGCGAGGTTTCCACGCCCCAACCGGGCGCGAGCGGCAGGCAAGCCTCCCACGTCTCGCGGGTCATGCAGCGGGTGCCCGACAGCGGCTGTTTTGCTACATAGCCGGTGGCTTTTTCGATGCCGCGCCTGGCGGTGCGTACCACCACGCCCATGCCGGACGCGCCGGGCTGCGGGGGCAGGTTCGCTATTGCCATGTCCACCCCGTCCGTCAGCACGGATTCGATCAGGGGGGCCGCCCCCACCGCGCTCTGCCCCATGTCGGCGTCTATGAATAGCAGGGCGCGGGCCGAAGTACCGGCCACCGCCTCCCGCATCGCCACCAGGCGCGCGCCGGTTTCCATCGCGGCGGCTTTGCCCTGGTTTTGTTTGTGCCTGACAACGAGCGCCCCCGCGTCGCGCGCCAGGGCTGCGGTCGCATCGCGCGAACCGTCGTCCACCACCACCACGAGGTCTACCTCCGGTAGCGCTAAGGCAGCGCGCACCGTGTCGGCTATTCGTTCCTGCTCGTCCTTGGCGGGAACGATCACGGCTACGGCGGTGGGGCGTTTCTCCCCCACCGCCGGTACGGGCGCCGTGCCTTGCGTGTTCATCGCAAGGTGACCTGCCGGGCCACGATTCCGCCACGGGCGCGGCGTTCCATTACGGTCAGATCGTCCTCGCAGGCCAGGGCGGCCTCGAAACGTTCGCGCAGTTCATCGGCCACCGCGCTCACACCGTCGGCACCGAAGCCCTTGGGAAGGTCCCAGACGGGGATGGTCAGGCCCTCGGCGCGGAACATGCCCACGAAGCGGGTCCCCTCACCGATGCCGGATTCGCGGCGGGCGTGCAGGCGGGCGATCGCGTCCACTACGCGTTCCTCGTCCTCGCTGCGTACCCAGCGCAGGTGTTCCTTGCTGCCCGCATCCACCCAGTAGGCGTGCTCCAGCCCGGCAACCGCGCGGGAGGGCATGATCGTGTCGTTAGCTTCCTGCAGCGCGGCCGACATGTCCTCGGTGCGCTCACCCTCTCCGTCCAGCCAGAAGTCGAAGGTTTCGTGCACGGTGAGTTCCACGGGCGCGCTATCGTCCAGGATTTCCTGCAGCGTCGGCGCATCGTCCGGGATCTGCAGGTGGGTCACTGCCTGGCCCGCTTCCAACTCTGCCGCCTCCAGCAGGGCCGCCGCGAAAGCGCGGGAGAGGTCGCCGCCGGGGACGGTGGCCTGCATGCCGACCATCAGCGTGCCGTCCTTACGGTGCAGCGCGGGCCAGAGGGCGGGCAGTACGGACGCGAAAACTACCTCGCGGCCGCCGTGCTCCTTGTTCAGGCGCAGGGTCATGCTGGCTGCCGGGAGCAGTTCGCGCAGCGCTACCAGTTCGCGCTCGCAAGAGAGACCGGCAAAGGGACGGGGGTTAAGAGTGTGGCTCGCCATTGGGCCAGTTTAACGGTGTCGCGGCAGACGGGAAATGTCGGCCCCTGCGCGGGAACTGAAACCGCCGGGCAGAAGCGTTTTTGGGGAAAAGACGAGGGGCCTCCCGGCTAGTGCCGAGCGGCCCCTCGTTTTTCAGCGGGCGGGCCTATTTGGCCCCTTTCCGCAGAATGTTTTAGACGGTTTCTTCCGCTGCCGGCTCCGATTCCGCGTCGGTGCCGCGCCACTGCGAGATGCCGTTCATGACGTGGTAGATCAGCACCGCGCTGACGGTGCCGAGGGCGATGCCGGTCAGCTTGATGTCGCCCAGTTCCCAGGTGACGTCAGCGATGCCGACAACCAGGGCCACGCCCGCGGTGAGCTGGTTCTTCGGCTTGCCGAAATCAACGTTGGCATCCACCCACATGCGCACACCGATGATGCCGATCAGGCCGTACAGCGCGAAGGTGACTCCGCCCAGCACCCCGGCGGGGACGCTCATGATTACCGCGCCCACCTTGGGGCTGAGGGAAAGCAGCAGCGCGAAGATCGCGGCCACCCAGTAGGCGGCGGTCGAGTAGACGCGGGTTGCGGCCATCACGCCGATGTTTTCGCCGTAGGTGGTGGTGGCGGAACCGCCGAAGCTGGCCGACAGCATGGTTGCAGCACCGTCGGAGAACAGGGTGCGGCCGACCATGTGGTCCAGGTTCTTCCCGGTCATCTGCGCGACGCTGGTGACGTGGCCGACGTTCTCCGCCAGCAGCACCAGCACGACCGGCAGGAACATCGGCAGGAACGACAGGTTAAAGGTGGGGTGGGTGAACTGCGGCAGGCCAAACCAGTCGGCGTTCACGATGTTGGTGGTATCCACCGCGCCGGTGGCGAGCGCCACCAGGTAGCCGACCGCCACGCCGATCAGGATGGAGACGCGGCCGAGCAGGTTCTTGAAGCTGACGGTGCACAGGATCACCGTGACCAGGGTGATCACGCCTACCAGCGGGCCTTCTTTGAAGTTGTTGTAGGCGGCGGGCGCCAGGTTGAAGCCGATCAGCGCCACGATGGAGCCCATGACCACGGGCGGCAGAAGCTGGCCGATCCACTTGGTGCCGACGGACTGCACGAACAGGCCGACCAACGCTAGGGCCGCGCCGGTGAGGAACACCGCGCCGAGGGCCGCGCTGGGGGAATCAGCCTTGCTGGCGGCGACCACCGGGGCGATGAAGGCGAAGGAGCTGCCGAGGTAGCTGGGCACCCGGTTGCGGGTGATCAGCAGGAACAGCATGGTGCCCAGGCCCGAGAACATCAGGGTGGTGCTGGGGTTGAAGCCGGTGAGCAGCGGCACCAGGAAGGTGGCGCCGAACATGGCGATTACGTGCTGAGCACCGAAGCCGATGGTGGCAAACCAGTTGAGGCGTTCGTTGGGGGCGACTATGGCGCCGGGGGCAATATGCCGCCCGTCACCGTGGAGGGTCCAGGGGAGGGACATTCTTCGTTCCTGTCGTAGCGATTGGCCGGGTTACGGCCAGCCCCGTCGCCGACCAGACCAATCATAGTCCGGGCCGGTCCTGACCGCTATTTGCGCCGCTCACGCGGCGCGGCGCGCCAGGTTTACGCTTCCTCCTGCGCCTCGGCGCAATCCCCCTTGCCGCAGTCACGCACCACCAGCACCCAGCGGCGGCGGGCGTCGGCAAACATCAGTTCCAGATCGGGAGCGCCGTGCTCGTCCAGGATCGGCACCGGCACGGTGAGCATCAGGCCGATGGCGATACCCACCAGCAAAGCCAGCCCGCCGGTAATCACCCCGGCGGCGGCCTGCGTGGCCACGGTATGCACGATGACGGAAACAAATCCGGCGCTAAACAGCGCCACCCCGGCCCCCACGGCATGGGAACGGGCACGGTCAGCATCGAACGTCAGCATCGCGGTGTGCGCGTACCGGGAAAGGTATACAGCGAGCGCCAGGAACAGCAGGGTGAAAATCCACAGCCCCGTGTAGCCGTCTCCCGCCAGGAAACTACGCACCAGCAGGATCAGCGCGGCAACGAAACCGACGGCGTGCAGCAGCAGGGAATATTCGGCCGTGCGCAGCGCGTAAAGCACCCAGTCGCTCTTGCCAAAGGTCAGCTTCACGGTGCGCACGTAGCTGCGGGAAACCATTACCGCGAACACCGCGCAAACCCAGGGCAGCCAGACCAGGTTGATGGCGTAGGAGGACGGCGCGGCGTAGGCGAGGCGCAGCGAATTGTCGGCCACCGCGCCCAGTAGCAGCAGACCACCGGCGGCAGCGGAAAAGACGAACCAGCTGGGTTGCCGGTTAATCGCGGAAACACAGATCACGCCAGCGATTGCGAGCGCAACCAGCGCGTGCGCGAATACGGCGAGTGCGTATTCCGGCTCGCCCTGCACGGCGCGGCCCACCGCCATCACCAGGAATACCCCGAGCGATGCGGTGAACAGGCCGGTCAGCACCAGGATCGTGGCGCGGGCGAGGGATTTCTGCCTCTCCCCCGGCACCATGCCTTCATTACCCCTGGTTTCCAGCGCCAGCAGGGTTCCGGCCAGCGCGAGAGCCACCCCTACGGAAAGTCCGACGGGCGGCCCGGCGGGCAGCGGAGAGAAAAGCACGGGCAGGGAACGGAAAAGGTCGTACCCGATGTAGCCGAGCGTCACCACCAGCAGCGGCAGCTGGCCGACATAACGAATGGTGCGCGCGATACGCAGCGGCACGGGGCGCATTTTGCCGTGGGCCAGGTAGCAGGCGGGGATGCTGAGCAGCGCCAGCACGGTGGTGATAAGGACGGCGATTTCGCGGTAGCCGACCTCGCGCCAGGTGTAAGAGCTAATGAGCACCGAGAACAGACAGGCGAACGCGAGGGCATCGCGCGCGATGTCCCAGCGGGAGATGACTTTCAAAGGCGCGGGGATAACCGCGAAGCGCGGCAGCGGCGCGGGCACGCTGGGCGTATCTCCGGAGCGGGCACGCTGCCGGTCGATATCAGGTAGCTCGGCCTCATCCTCAACGTCGGGATCCACAAAAACGTTCGCGGGCGCGGCCTTGGGCAGCGCGGGCGGTTCCTGGGCGGAGGTATCGGGCCGCAGCGCGTACTGTGCGATTTCGTCTCGCGTCGGCAGCTTCTCGGTGTGCCTGACATGCGGGTCGGCGAAGATTTCTTCTTCCGTCTCCCACTCGGGTCCCTGCTGGCTGTCTTTCACGAAAATGATCCCTGCTGCTGTCTGGTTTACTGGGGGGCGGTTCAGGTTAGAACTTCCCTCCCTTTATACCCCACCTTTCGCGGCGCGCTGCGGCCAAAAATATCCCAGCTCACAGCGAATCACACAGAGAAAAGATCGTTCGCATGATCCGCCTTTTTGCTAGCCGCAACCGCGCGCTGGTTGTTTCTTTTATTTTCTTTGCGGTTGCCTCGGCTGCTTTCGAAACGGGATTGGCTTTTGTTTTCGCAGAGCTGGCGAAGGCGGTCCTGGGAGAGTCCGCCTACTCCCCCGTTCTGGTGGCGGTTTTTGCGGTGCTTTACATGCTGCCGAACGGACTCGTTGATTACTTCATTCAACGCCAGGAGTTCCACATTCAGTCGCGTTTTGCCACCCTGATGCGCGAAAAACTTATCCGCCACGTGACTTCCCTGCCGCTCCCGGCAGGCTGCACGGCGCTCGATAAGACGGCTATCTATCAGAGCGCCCTGGTAAACGATGCGGAGATGATCAGCGAGGAATACGCAACCTCTATCACCGTCATCACCCGTCAGTGCTTGATGTTTCTGGCCAGCGTTATCGGTATTGCCATCATCAGCCCGGCTTTCGTACCGGTCGCCATCGGCATGTCTCTGCTGTCGATGGTGCTTCCGAAGCTGGTGGAGCCGCGCATCCGCCGCACCCAGCGGGAACTGGCCGACAGCAAGGGGGCGTTCCTGGACGCGACGGCGCGCCTGCTGTCGGGCCTGGAAAGCATCCTGACCTTCGGTCGTTTCGGCCGCTACCTGGGCACCTACCGGGAACGGATCGCCCATCTGGAGGGCGCAAACAATGCCCGCAACTGCACCCGGGCGCTGGTCTGGACCCTGACCTGGGTGTTTGGCACCCTGATGATTATTAGCGCCTGGGGCGCAGGGGCGATCATGGCGCAGTACAACATTGTGACCATTGCGCAGGTGGTGGCCCTGGCGCAGCTGATGATGCAGATCGCGGGGCCGTTCACGTCCATCTCCCACCGCTACGCCCAACTCCTGGCGGGCAGGGAACAGCTGGCTAAGGTGGCGCAGCTTTGGCAGGCGGACCTCGGCACGGTTCCCGCCGCCCCTCTAAGCGCGCAGATAGATTCGCTGCTGGCTAACGGTCTGCGGGTGGAGCGCGAGGAAAAGCAGATTCTGGCAGGGCTTGACTTCACGGTTTCGCGCGGTGAGAGGGTGTTGCTGCGCGGTCCTTCCGGCTGCGGTAAAACCACCCTGCTGCGTGCGCTGGCGGGCACGATTCCGGCGGATGGCAACGTTAGCGTGAACGGCAACGTACTTTCCCCAGGGATCAACCGTGCGGGGCGCATTGTGCTGGTTACACAGCAGCCCTTCCTGACTCCCGGCACGCTGCACGATAACCTGCACCCGGATTCCGTCGGCACACAGTCGCTCACTCCCGCCGCGCACGGCGTTCTCGGGCCGCTCACGGATCGCCTGGCGCTTACGCCCGGCGCGGGGGTCAGCGGGCTTTCCGGCGGCGAGGGCAAGCGCGTGCACGTGGCCCGCCACCTGTCCGACGGCCCGGCCGCGCTGCTGTTGGACGAACCTACGGCGGGGTTGGACCCGCTGGCCGCCGAGGCGGTGCTGCGCGCCCTGCTGACCCTGGACGAACGACCCCTGGTGGCGGTGGTGCACGATCTACCCGCAGACCCGGCCGAGCTGGGGTTCACCCGCGAGGTAGTTATGCATGATGGGAAGATCGTCTCTGATACCCCGCTTGTTCCCTAAGGGATTTGTTACCTAGGCGCTTCACTACCTAAAACGCTTCACCCTGTCGGCTCCCCCTCCCTACCCCGCCTTTACGTTTGGGTGCACTTTCCGCTGCCCCTTACGTTTAGGTGCACTTTTGGTGGGTTAAACCCCGTTTTCGCAGCAGTTAGTGCACCCAAACGTTAGAGGGCGGGGATTACCGGCGAAAACTGCACCCAAACGTGAAGGCCCCGGACGCAGACGTTAAGAATCTGCGCCCAAACGTTAAGACTCACGCCGCGTAGCGCAAATGGTCGCATAGGACACCCTCGCTCCCCCGGCGCTAGGGCGGCCCGCCCGATTATGCTTGATGCCATGACCGCTCCAGAACAGGTACTTACCGCGCGTTTCCAGTCCGCTTTCGCCCGCGCCTTCGGCGAGGAGTTCGCGGGGGCCGATCCGATCATTCGCCCCTCCCAGTTCGCTGATTTCCAGTGCAACGCGGCGATGGGCCTGGCCAAGCGGCTGGGGCAGAGCCCCCGCCAGGTGGCAGCGCAGATCCTGGAGGCGGTAGACCTGGACGGTATCGCGGAGCCGATGGAGGTTTCCGGCCCCGGCTTCCTGAACATCAAGCTCACCGCGAACTGGATCGAGTCCGCGGCCAATGAGCTCGCGGCCGACGCCCTGCTGGGCGTGGCCAAGGAGGAACCGCTCACGGTCCCGATCGACTATTCGGCACCGAACGTGGCGAAAGAGATGCACGTCGGCCACCTGCGCACCACCGTGGTGGGCGACGCGCTGGCCCGCACCCTGGAGCACCTGGGCCACAACGTGATCCGCCAGAACCACATCGGCGACTGGGGCACCCCGTTCGGCATGCTGATCGAGCACCTGCTGGAGTTCGGCACCGATTCGGAGGCCGCCGATCTGCTGCGCACCAACCCGAACGAGTTCTACCAGGCAGCGCGCGCCAAGTTCGATGCGAGCGAAGATTTCGCAGACCGCGCCCGCGCCCGCGTGGTGCTGCTGCAGGGCGGGGATGCCGAGACGCTGGAGCTGTGGGGCCGTATCCGCGACCTTTCCAAGGACTACTTCCGCCGCATCTACGCGCTGCTGAACGTGACCCTGACCGACGACGATCTGGCCGGTGAGTCCACCTACAACGAAGCGCTGCCGAAGGTGTGCAGCGATCTGGAGGCGGCGGGCCTGGCCCGCGAGAGCGACGGCGCACTGTGCACCTTCCCGGAGGGCTTCAAGGGCCGCGACGATAAGCCGCTGCCGCTGATTGTGCGCAAGTCGGGCGGCGGCTACGGCTATGCCACCACCGACCTCGCGGCGGTGCGTTATCGCGTCAGCGAACTGCACGCCAACCGCATTATTTACGTGATCGGCGCGCCGCAGGAGATCCACCTGGCGATGGTGTTTGCCACCGCGCGCGACGCCGGCTGGCTGCCCGCCGAGGTGGAGCCGGTACACGTCAAGATCGGCAACGTGCTGGGCGAGGACGGCAAGATTCTGCGCACCCGCAGCGGCGCCCCGCTGCGTCTGATGTCTCTGCTGCAGGAGGCCGTGGCCCACGCCCGCCGCGTGGTGGATGAGCTGCGTCCCGACCTCAGCGAGGAAGAACGCGACGCCGTCGCGCAGGACGTCGGCATCGGCGCGGTTAAGTACGCCGACCTCTCCACCAGCCACGATGCGGAATACGTGTTCGATCTGGAGCGCATGTTGGCGCTGCAAGGCAACACCGCCCCCTACCTGCAGTACGCGGTGGCTCGCATCCGCTCGATCCTGCGCAAGGCCGACGCCGCCGGCATCGCCGCTCCGGCCGATGCCCAGATCCGGCTCAGCAACGATGCGGAGCGCGCGCTCGCCCTGCAGCTGCTGCAGTTCGGGCCGACGGTGGCGCAGGTCGGCCAGCTGCTCGAGCCGCACCGCCTGTGCGCCTACCTGTTCCAGACGGCGCAGGCGTTCACGGCCTTCTACGAGGCCAGCCCGATCATGAAGGAGGCCGACGAATCGGTGCGCGCCTCCCGCCTGGCGCTGGCTCGCCTGACCGAGCGCGTGCTGGTGCAGGGGCTGGCCCTGCTGGGCGTGAACGCGCCGCAGCAGATGTAGCACTGCGCTTCAACGCATAAAAAGGTGGCCCGGCTATTTGCCGGGCCACCTTTTTAACCTCTGCCTACTTTCCGGCGAGCGCAGCCGCCATGAAGTCGCGCTGCTCGTTGAAGAGACGCGTCGCGTCAGGCCCCTTGCGCAGGAGGGGCAGGAAGTTCAGCCTGCCGCCGATCTCGCGGTAGGAAACCGCCACCTGCGCTTCCTGCAGCTGTAGCTTCAGCACGCGCGCGTCGGTGCCGAGGAAGTCCTTAGTGCCGCAGCTCAGGTGCGTTTTGGGCAGACCGTGCAGGTCGGCTCCGCAGGGCGATAGTTCCACCGCGTCTAGCGGGGTGCGCCCGGCGTACGCGGCGGCTCCCGCCTCATGGGTGCGGCGTTCGTGCACGGAGTCGGAGGTCGGTTCCGCCGTGGCCAGCAGGGTGTTGCTGAGCGAGAGGTCCGTCCAGGGGGTCATCAGCACGAGTGCCGACGGCTGCGTGAGCTGCTGCTGGGCGAGCCTGCGGCAGGCGTTCAGCGCTAGCCCACCGCCGCTGTTGTGCGCTGCGAGTACCCATTTTTCGCCGGTCGCGGCGATTTCGCTCAGCACGGCGTCTACGTCCTGCGCCGCCACGGGGTGCTGATGGTCCGGTGCGTAGCGGTAGTCGATCAGCAACGCCGCGCAGTCGAGCGCTTCGGCCTGTCGGGAAAGCCACTGCCAGTCTCCGGGGAACGGGCCAGCCACGAATGCCCCGCCGTGCAGGTAGACGATCAGGCCGTTTTCGCGGCGATGGCGGTCCAGCCAGACGGTGCGGGTGCGGTTGATCATTTCCACGTCCACCGCGTGTTTGCGTTGCACGCCCACGCCGGGCAGGGAACGCCGTGCGGTGCGCAGGCTGGAGGTGTAAACGGGGCCCGGAATCGGGATTCGTTTCACGGTCTGCGTGGTCGAAGAAACGACTTTCGCTGCGATCTCGCGTGCATGTTCCATGTGCTCACACTACCCGCACCGGGGCGGACTATGAAGAAAGGCGGCGGCCCCCATTGGGAACCGCCGCCTTAGCGTTCTGCTGGCTGCTCAGGCAGCGTGCTTGCAGGTTGCGCAGGTGCAGTCGGCGCAGGCGCAGTTCGCGCAGGCGTCATCGCAGTGGGCGCATTCGCACACGGCGTGGTTGCAGGTGTCGCAGGTGCAGTCGCTGCACTCGCAGGCGGCGCAGGTGTCGTTGCAGTCGCCGCAGGAGCAGGTGGCGCACTCGTCGTAGTGGCCGTCGTGCTCGCGGTGAGCGTGGCCGTCGTGCAGGTAGTCCACGTGGTCTTCGTGAACGATGGCCAGGTGGCCGCAGTCGGGGCCGTGGGTGTGGTTATGGGTTTCGGCGGGGGCGTGGGTGACAGTCATTCTTTTTCCTCCTTGGTATGGGCGTACGCATCGAGGAAAACGTGCGCCACGTGCTCATCAACTAGGTGGTAGTGCATCGACCGTCCGCGCCTTTCGGCAACGACGATCTCCGCCTCCCGCAGCACCTTGAGGTGCTGCGATACGAGCGGCTGCGATAGGCCCAGGAGGTCCACGAATTCGCTGACCGTGCAGTGCCCTTCGCTAATACGGTGGACGATTGCTGCGCGGATCGGGTTAGACAGCGCACCAAATAAGCGCGCCACATCCTCGTATCCTGCAAGAATCTCTTCCGTACCACTCATGCAATAAGTCTTATATAAAGTTTTCTGCATGTCAATGCCCTCTCGCAACGAATTTTTTACTTCCCTTGCTCCCAACCCCACAGAGACTAGCGATCCAGGCAGGGATTAGGCTGGAGGCATGATCGCCATTCTTACCGCCATGCCCGAGGAAGCCGCGCCGTTCCTGTCGGCACTAACCGACCCGCAGCCGCTCACCGACTCCCCCCTGCCTGCCGTAACCGGCAAACTGTCGGGGCGGGCAACCTGCGTGGTCACCACGGGAATCGGCACCGCCCGCGCCAGCCTGGCGGCCACCTGGGCGGCGCTCACCCTGCGGCCCGACGCGATAATCTCCGCCGGTTCCTGCGGCGGGCTCGGCAAGGAGGTACAGGTGGGAGACGTCGTGATCGGCGAAACCTACGCCTATTCCGTGGCCGACGCCACCGCTTTCGGCTACGCCCCCGGCCAGGTTCCCGGCGCACCCGCACGCTTCGCCTCCCCCGCAGAACTCGTGCGCGCGGCGAAAACCGCCCAGTCGGGCGACACCCCGGCCCACGCCGGGCTGATGCTGAGCGGCGACGCTTTCGTCACCGCCCCCCTGGCAGGCCGGGTGCGCGAGACTTTCCCCGGCGCGCTTAGTGCCGACATGGAATCGACCGCCATCATGCACGTGGCGCGTTCTCTAAACATTCCCGCGATAGCGATCAGGGCCGTTTCCGATCTTTGCGATCCGGATGCCGGGCAGCGTTTCCACATCGGTTTGGAAGAGGCCGCAAAAAACAGTTTTGAGGCCGTAACATCCCTGGTAGATAGCGCTTTTTAGGCCTTTTTAGGGGTTGTGAGGCTACTCCCAAAGGAAGCGCTTTAGGTTGAGGGGGTGACGATACCCCCATACCGTGGGGTAGTCATTGCCCCCTATGGAAGAAGCGCATGTCAGCGAATACAACGACGACCGCTACACCCCCTACAGAGCAAAATCAGTACGGCCTATCCCGCAGCGTTTTCGGTTTTTCCGCCGCGATTATCGCCGTCTGCCTGGCCCTGGCCCTGATCTGGCCGGCAGGCTTTAACAGTTTCGTTTCCGGAATTAACACGACCGTTGTAAACAGCATCGGCTGGTACTACGTACTCCTCGTTACCGGCTTTGTCGTGTTCGCGCTTGCCCTCGCGTTCAGCCGACTCGGCACCGTGCCCCTCGGCGAAGACGATTCCGAGCCCGAATACGACATCTTCGCGTGGTTTGCGATGCTGTTCGCGGCCGGTATGGGTATCGGCCTGGTCTTTTGGGGCGCGGCAGAACCCCTCAACTACCTGACCGACAAGTTCACGCCCCCCGGCGTGCAGTACGTCAGCCAGGAAGCGCACTACCAGCGCGCCATGACCCAGACCTTCCTGCACTGGGGTATTCACGCCTGGGCCATTTACGTCGTGGTTGGCCTGTCGGTGGCCTACGCCGTGCACCGTCGCGGCCGCCCCGTATCGATCCGCTGGGCGCTTGAGCCCGTGCTGGGTCGCCACACCAATTCCTGGATCGGCGACGCGATCGACATCACGGCTATCGTCGGCACCCTGGTCGGCGTAGCTACCTCGCTCGGTTTCGGCATCAACCAGATCGCCGCGGGCCTGGAGCACCTGGGCGTGCTGCACGCCAATCCCACCGTGAAGGTATTCCTGGTAATCGGCATCACCGCGCTGGCCACCGTTTCCGTGGTGGCAGGCCTGGATAAGGGCATTAAGTTCCTCTCGAACCTGAACATGGGCCTGGCAGCGCTGCTGCTGGTGCTGGTGCTGGTGCTCGGTCCGACCCTGTTCCTGCTGCGCGAGTTCGTGGCCGGTATCGGTTCCTACATTCAGAACTTCGTTAGCCTCTCGTTCCAGACCTTCCCGTTCTTCGGTGAAGAGGGCGAATCTTGGCTGGGTTCCTGGACCACCTACTACTGGGGCTGGTGGATCGCTTGGTCCCCGTTCGTGGGCGTGTTCATCGCTCGTATCTCCAAGGGCCGCACCGTGCGCGAGTTCATCGTGGGTGTACTGCTGGTACCGACCCTGATCACGATCCTCTGGTTCACCGTGATGGGCGGCACCGCAATCTTCCAGGAAACCGTGAAGAACGCGGGCCTGATCGAAGATGGCACGGTTAATACCAACACCGCCATGTTCGACATGCTGAGCAACCTGCCGGGCGGGGCGATCCTCTCGGGTATCGCCATCATCCTGGTGACGGTGTTCTTCGTGACCAGCGCCGACTCGGGCGCGTTCGTGGTCGACATGATTGCCCACCAGGGCGATCCGCTGCCCCCGCGTTCCACCCGTACCTTCTGGGCAGTGCTTTCGGGCGTTATCGCCGCCGTGCTGATCGCGGTGGATGGTGACGGCAGCGGCATGGGCGCGCTTCAGGCGCTCACGATTTTGGCTGCGGCACCGTTCTCGGTGGTCATGCTCTTCATGTGCGTTTCCACCTTTAAGGCGTTGAAGCGGGAGATCAAGATTCGCGAGCGCATCGAGCGCCAGCTGGTGCGTGAGCGCCTGGTCAACCACGTTTCGGATCGCCTGGCGGATCAGGTCTCTGAGGAGCTGGCCGACAAGGTTTCGGACGGTCTGGTGGAGCAGGTGGCCGACAAGGTTGCCGACCAGATGGTTGAGCAGCAGGCGAGCGACGAGTTCATGGAACAGGTCGCGGACCGCGTAGCGGACCAGATGGCCGAACAGCATGCCGCCTCGGATGAGTTCGTGGAGCAGGTGGCCGACAAGGTCGCTGATCGCCTGGACGAGTCCGGTAAGTAAGCAATCGCTCCCCTAGCTGGGAGCATGGGCGAGGCCCCCACCGCTAAGCGGTGGGGGCCTCTTCTTCACCCATTTTCACGAAGGAGGCTTGCGCCTCTACCGGCGCCGCCAGTTTCCCGAGCGGCGGCACCGGGGCTTAACTACCCCTGTCGGCCCTTAAACCGGGGGTATTTCTTGTTGATGACGTAGATTCGGCCGCGGCGGCGCACCACCTGGGCGCCGTCCTTGCGTACCAGCGAACGGATGGATGCGCGTACCTTCACGGCGTCACTTCTTCTTTCCGTAGCGGCGGTTGAACTTTTCGACTCGGCCCGCGGTATCGACCACGCGGGCGTTGCCGGTGTAGAAGGGGTGCGAGGCGGAGGAGATCTCCACGTCAATCACCGGGTATTCCTTGCCGTCCTCCCAGGTCATGGCGACGTCGGAGGTGCGGGTGGAGCGTGTCAGGAAGGCGAAGTCCGCGCTCTTATCGCGGAAGATCACCTTTTCGTAGGTGGGATGAATGCCTGGTTTCACGGTTATTCCTTACCAGCTCGATTTGGTGACACCGGGCAGTTCGCCGCGGTGTGCGAGGGAGCGCAGGTTCACCCTGGAAAGGCCGAACTTGCGCAGGTAGGCGCGGGGGCGACCATCGATCTGGTCGCGGTTACGCAGCCGGGTGGCGGAGGCGTCGCGCGGCATCTTCTGCAGCTCGCGCACGGCGGCCTCCACCTGCTGGGGGCTGCTGTGCGGCGATTTGATCTGCCGCTTCAATTCGCGGCGGCGCTCTGCGTAGCGGGCCACGACCTCGGCACGCTGCCGGTTGCGCGCGACCTTGGATTTCTTAGCCATTCAGCGCTCCTCCTTGAATTCGACGACGCGGCGAATCACCGGGTCATATTTGCGGATGACCAGCCTGTCCGGGGTATTTCGCCGGTTCTTGGTGGTCATGTAGGTGTACCCGGTCCCCGCTGTGGAGCGGAGCTTGATGATCGGGCGCACGTCGCTCTTTTTTGCCATGCGCGTTTCCTTATCTCTTCGTTTACAGCTTTTCGCCGCGGCGCAGAATCTCGTTCACTACGGAGTCGATGCCACGGGCGTCGATGATCTTGATGCCGCGCGCCGACACGGTGAGGGTGACGCTGCGCCCCAGCGAAGGCACGTAGTACTTCTTGCGCTGCAGGTTCGGCATGAACCTGCGCGAGGTGCGGCGGTTGGAGTGCGAAACGTTGCGGCCGAAGCTCGGCTTGGCCTGTGTGACCTGACAGTATGCGGACATGTCACGACACTGTATTATTGATAATCGTTATCGTCAAGGAATGGAGTGTTCATGTCTACCACGCCGATTTCGCTGCTCGCAGCGATAGACCCGGTGCTGCGCGATGCGCTGAGCGCCAACCTGCTGATGGATCAGCCCGGACTGGTCGTGCTGCGCCACGAGCTAGACGCGAACGCGGGCACGCTACGCCGCCTGGTGCTTGACGCGGGCGGCATCGTAGAGGACGAACAGGTTTACCTCGAACACCCCTGCGCGGGCTGCGCCGTGCGCGAGGACGCGATCCCGACCCTGCAACGCCTGGTAGACAGCGGCCGCTGGGATGCGATCCTGTTCGCGCTGCCGGTCGGCGCCGATGCGCTCATGCTGGCCAGGGCGCTGGATGGCGCCGTGGAGGGCGCGCACCTCTCCCCCGTGGCCGCAATAGTGGATGCCGATGCGGCCGTGCGCGACATTTTGGGTGATGACACCCTGGCTGAGCGCGGCCTGGGCATGACGCAGGATGATGAACGCAGCGTCGGCGAGGCCCTGTGTTCCCAGCTCGAATACGCAGACGTGCTCATCCTCTGCGGCGATATGGGCACGGCCGGGGATGAACTGATCGAGCACCTACGCGCGCACGACACCCTCGGGGTGCGCGGCATTCACACGCTGGATCCGGGAATCTTATTTACCGGCGAGCACAATCCGGAGTCGGCCTCGCACCGCTGCGATCCGCGCACGGTGCAGCCGTGGGGCGGGCCGACCGCGCACGGCACCTGGACGCTGGACCTCAGTTCTAAGCGTCCGTTCCACCCGGATCGGCTGCTGAAGCACATCGAGCGCCTCGGTTCCGGCAAGCTCCGCTCCCGGGGGCGTTTCTGGGTTCCGACCAGGCCCGGCACCATCTGCCAGTGGGACGGCGCGGGCGGCCAGGTGTCAATCGGCTCGCATTCCTCCAGCGGCAGGGAGCTGCCTACCACCCGCCTGATCGTGACCGGCATCGATCCGGCTGACCGACAGCGGGTGGCCGACGCCTTCCGCGACTGCCTGCTCACTGACGAGGAATGGGAACAGGGGCTGCTGCCCTGGCTGGGCAGGCCGGACCCGCTCTCGCCCTGGCTCGGAGAGCGCTCGCGCAGCGCCTGACCCGACAGGGGGCCTGGCCTGACGTCGGGTGAGGCAGCCGCTGCACCGCGAGAGCGGCTGCGTCAGCTAGCGCTTTTCTTCGTGGAGCAGTTCTTCTCCCCGCGCCAGCCGGGAGCAGTTTTCCGCGATCCGTTCGGCGGCACCTACCGGGCGGCCGCCCGCGGCGTGCGGGGTGATGATCAGGTTGGGGGCCTGCCACAGGGGCGAATCCGCGGGCAGAGGCTCGGTGGCGGCAACGTCCAGCGCCGCCCCCGCCAGGGTGCCCTCGCGCAGGGCCTGCACCAGGTCTTCCTCTACCACGCTGCTGCCACGGCCGACGTTCACGAAGAAAGCGTGAGCGGGCAGGGCGGCGAACAGTTCGGCGTCGAAAAGTCCCTGCGTTTGCTGGCTGGCGGGCAGCACGTTGATCAAGACATCGGTTTCGGCGAGTGCCTCCCGTGCCTGTTCGGGGGTGAGCGTCTCAAAACCTGCCCGCTCCCCCGCGCTGCGGGCGACGCCGCGCACGTTGGCATCGAACGCCGTCAGCATGGGGGCGAGGTGCTGCCCGATCGCGCCGAAGCCCCAGATCAGCACGCGCGCATCGAGCAGGGTGGTGATCCTGCCTTCCGGGTGCAGCGGCTGGATACCGCCCATTTCTGCGGCCCAGCGGTGCTGCGCCTGCGCCTGAGCGCATTCGGGCATGCGCCGTACCAGGCTGAGCAGCAGGGCCAGGGTGTGTTCGCTGACCGTGCGTGAGTGCAGCCCGACGCCGGAGGCGATGCGAATATGCTCTGGCAGGTCCATGCCCAGCAGCCGGTCTACCCCGGCCAGGAGCCCTTGCAGCAGGCGCAGGCGGGGGCAGTTCGCTACCGCGTCGGTAATGTTCTTATCGCTGTTGCCCCAAACGACCAGGACGTCTACGTCGCGGTGTGCGGCGGGGATCGTTTCTTTCGGGTCGTAGCTGGCGCTTTCCCAGCCGTCGGGCAGGTTGAGGGACAGTTCGATGGTGGTCGGAACGAGAACCTTCATGGTTTCGAGCCTAACCGGAAACCGCCTCTTGCGTGCGTTAAGCCTGGTTTATTTTCGCCAGGCGGGAGCCGAGTTTGCGTTCGCGGTTCGGGTCCTCCCCGATTTCCTTGGTGCGGGCCACGTATTCTTCCCCGAAGGCGAGCAGCAGCATGTCGTCCAGGAGCCGGACCGGGCCGGGAATGTAGCGGTAGTGCATGACCTCGCGGATGCGATCCGGGTCCATGCCCGCCAGGAAGCGGCGCAGCGCCGCCGGGGAGGAGATTCCCATGGCGGAGAGCAGCTGCAGCCCCCACATGTAGTGGGATTTTTTGGAGAGGCGCTTGCCGGGCAGGGCTTCCAGCAGGGCGTCGCGCAGATCGTCGATGCTGATGCTGCGTTCGTCCTCGTCTCCCCGGATGGTGTGGCGGCGCGCTATCGAATGCTCGATCTGTAGCGCCTGCACTTTTGCGAACTGGGCATCTGCGAGTTCCAGGAGGCCGGATGCCAGGGTTAGGGAGCGGTCTATTTCGGCGCTGGTTTCCCCGGAAACGGGCTTGTAGCGCACGCCGTGTTCGAACTGTGCCCAGGCGTCCTGCAGGATGGTGCGAATCTGAATTTCGGCGCGGCAGGCCACCTCGTTTTCCACGATCAGGTGCAGTCCGCTGTAGCCGATTTCGCCGCGTTCGCGCACTTCGCGGGATTTATCGCGCACCTCCACCACGGTGAATTCTTCGCTGAGGGAGTCGGCCACCCGAGCTATGTCCGGTTCGACGTTGCAGACCACGCGCACGCCCAGTAGGTCGTGCACGTCAGATATTTCCCCGAAGCCTTCCCGCGCGAGTTTGCCGTAGAGGGATTCGACGGTTTTAGCGCGGGCTATGACGTCGCGAAAGTCGATACCGCCGTCGCGCAGGATTTCCCGTACCCGTTTCCCGAGCGACTGCGCGGCGGCGACGAACTGCGGCCACTTTTCGCGGTATTCGTCGACCGAAGTCACGGGCTTAGTCACGGTCTCCCCTAGCTTTCCATGCGGTATTTAAACGGGCAGGCGGGGGCGCGCTAAGCCGCATACCCGCTTTGGTACACCCGTGATTTCCGGTCGGGAAAAGCGGGTTCTTACGCCAGGGTAGCCCACTTTTGTCGGCTACTTAAAGGCCTATTGCAGACCGTTATCCAACCTCTACCTCGCGGGCCGGATCGGCCGCCCACTGGGAAAAAGATCCGGGGTATAGCCGCCCGCGCCAACCGGCCTTTTCCAGCAGTAGCAGGTTGAGGCAGGCGGTGACTCCCGAACCGCAGTAAACGAGCGGGGTTTCGCCCTCTACCAGTCCCGCTTTGCGGAAGCGTTTTTGTAGTGCCGACGCTTTCTTGCCGCTGAGTTTCTCCGTTACCGGGGCGTTTATCGCTCCCGGAATGTGCCCGGCGCGGGCGTCTACGGGTTCGTGCTCGCCCCGGTAGCGTTCCTCCGCGCGCGAATCGATGAGCCTGCGTTTGCCTTTGCTGCCCGCGTTTTGGGAAACCTCCGCCACCTCGCTAACGTCGGCCAGGAGCGAGGGGGGCCAGGGGCTGGCGGTGAACTCCGCTGTCGCTACCTCCACGGGGCTGCTTTCCAGCTCACCGGGATAGCCGCGCAGTCCGTCCGCCAGCAGGGCGGCCGGGTGCCCGCAGGCGCGCAGCAGCCACACCAGCCGGGCGGCAGAAAGGCCGCCGCAGTCGTCGTAGGCAACCACCAGGGTGTCGTCACAGATGCCAAGTTCGCGCATGGCCTGCGCGAAAAGGGTCGGCTGCGGCAGGGGGTGGCGTCCGCGCTGGGGGCTGGGCGGGTCGGTGAGCTGAGTTTCCAGATCCACGTAAACGGCTCCGGGGATGTGCCCCGCCAGGTAGTCGGCGCGCCCGTCGGGCCGGGCCAGGCTCCAGCGTACGTCCGCGTAACGCAGCGGGCGCCCCGTCTGCGCCGCGCACCATTCGTAGTCCACTATCGGCGGTATTTGGCTCATATACGCAATCCTATGAGAGGTGCGGCCAGAGTCGGGTACGCGGCGTCTAGGATGGGGGCTATGCCTCGCGTGCTACACACCGCCCAGGCGCTCGTCGATATGGTCGTCGAGGTGCCGCAGATACCCGTCCGCGGCGGGAACGTAAACGCCTCCTCTCAGCGCCTATACGCCGGTGGCGCAGTAAACATCCTGGTGGCGGCCGCACGCAGCGGGGCGCAGGCCGTGCACGGGGGCGCCCACGGAACCGGACCGAACGGCGACCTGGTGCGCCAGACCCTGCGGGCGGAAGGCGTGGCGCTTTCGGACGCACCGATCCCCGATAGTGACACGGGGCTCTGCTTGGTGCTGGTGGAACCGAGCGCGGAACGCACGTTCGTCACCACCTACGGTGCCGAGAGGCGCATCAGCGTGGCCTCCCTGCAGCGCCTGGAGCCACAGCCGGGGGATCTGGTCTGCGTGAGCGGATACAGCCTCTTTGCCCCCACCCAGGAGCCGTTGCTGACCTGGCTGGAATCCCTGCCCCAGGGGGTGCGGGTGGTGCTTGACCCCGGCGCGCCATTCCCGGATTTTCCCGAGCGGCTACGCAAACGCATGCTGCGCCTGACGTCGGTGTGGACTTCCAATGCGGACGAGGCACGCAGCGTAACGGGGATAGACGATCTGCTCGGCACCTTCCTGCCGCTGCAACGTATGCTGCCGCGCGGCGCCCGCATAGTGGTGCGCGATGGCAGCGACGGGTGTTATGTTTTCGAAAGGGGCAGGCCGATCCACGTGCCCGGCTTCCCCCAGGTCCCGGTGGACACCAACGGTGCGGGCGATACTCACACGGGCGTGCTGCTCGCCGAGGTAGCGCAGGGGCTTTCCTGGCTGGAGGCTGCCCGCCGTGCCAATGCTGCGGCGGCCATCAAGGTGACCCGGCACGGGCCCGCTAGCGCACCGTTGCGCAGTGAGGTGGACGATTTTTTGGCGCGCCACACCGACGTCGGCCGCCAGTAATACACGGCCAGCGCGGGCTGGCAGCTAACGATGGGACGGTGCCGGATGGGAAGTAAGCCCAACATCCTGCTGATTGTTTCCGACGATCACGGGTACGCCGACCTTTCCTGCCGGGGCGTGCACCCGGAGGTGAGTACCCCCAACCTGGATCGACTGGTTGCGTCCGGGATGGATTTTCGCAACGGGTACGTGAGCGCCCCGATCTGTTCCCCGTCTCGCGCCGGCATGATGGCCGGGGCTTATCAGCAGCGCTGGGGTGCGCGCTGGTTCGATTCTTCCCGCTTCGCGCCGCAGCCGTGGCGCAGTATGCCGGAGGTTTTGGCCGAGGCGGGCTATCGCACGGGCTATTTCGGCAAGGTCCATTACGGCCCGGATGATTACGGGGCGCGTTCTTGCCCGGATCAGCACGGTTTCGCGGAGTCTTTCTACGGCCTGGCCGCGCTTTCCATGGGACGCCTGCACTACCTGCGCCACGGGGAAGAAGAGGTGGCGCGGGCCGGTGAGGCCGCGCCGGTGGTGGGTGTGCAGCCGATGGTGGAAAACGGCGAACGGGTTTCCTGCCATAACCATTTGACGGCGGAGTTTTCGCGCCGCGCACAGGACTTCATGCGCGCGGGCGATACGGCAGCTGACGAACCGTTCTTTTGCATGGTTGCCTTTAACGCCGTGCATAACTTTGCCTGGCAGCTACCGGATGAGGAACTGGACGCGCGGGGCCTACCGAAGCATCCCGACTTCGATGGGGAGATGAACGAGTACCTGGACTGGTACGACGGCGCGATTTCGCCGAATCTGCCGAACGGCAGGGAGTTCTACCTGGCCCAGCTGGAGCTGCTGGACCGGGAGGTGGGGCATCTGCTGGATACGTTGGAAGAAACCGGCCAGCGCGAAAACACGCTGGTGGTTTACCTGACCGATAACGGCGGCTCTACCTGTAACTACGGCAGCAATCTCCCCCTGCGTGGCACCAAATACACCCTGTTCGAGGGCGGTATCCGCGTCCCGTTCGTGGCCTCCTGGCCCGGCGTGATCGCTCCCGGCAGCACTAGCGATTCCCTGGTGAGTTCCCTGGATCTGCTGCCGACGTTCGCGGCGCTGGCCGGGGTGAGTCTCGATCCAGCGGTTCCCGTCGATGGGGTTTCCCTGACGGGAGTGTTTGCCGATCCGGCCCGGCCTGTGCACGACGCGCTGCATTTCGATACGGGGTTTCAGTGGGCCGTGCGCGTTCCGGAGGCGAAGCTGCGCTACAGCCAGCCTGGTTCCCCGCAGGCTGAGTATTTGCGCGGGGTAGAGCACGTGGACGTCGGTGAGGGACTTTCCCTGTCCCTGTTTGCCGACGGCGAGGGAGAGTCCGTGGAACGGCTGTCGGAAAACCCAGAGCTGGCTGCGCAGCTAGAGGAGCGCCACGTGGCCTGGCGGCGCGAGGTCGGGCTGCCCCTCCCCTAGCTTCGCCTGGGATCGGCGGCGCTCCGGTGGTCGGCGGCCAGCAGCGGTGCGACCAGTACTAGCCAGATCGAGATGCCGCTGAGCTGCACGCGCTGGAGCAGGCCCCCTACCGTGTGTAGATCCAGTTCACCGAGCACGGAAATGAACATTGCGCCTATCGCTAGCGCGGAAACGCCCATGCGGAGCGGGTTGCGGTTTTTAATCGCGTCTATCCCCATTGCGGCGATCAGGGCGGTGGAAAGCAGCACGCTGGTGAGCGAGTGCAGGTAGTGGGTTAGGGGCAGTTGCCAGGCCGCTGCTTGGCTGGCGCAGGGTTCTTGATGAATGGCACAGGCGAACGGGAATAGCGCGTCCCCGAGTGTGAATAGGGCGAATGCTGTTAGTGCCCACCAGAGCGCCGTCTTGTTGCTGCGCACGGTCCACAGCCCGGCCGCAATGAATAGGGCCGACAGCCCGTCCCCTGCCCGATAAAGCAGGTGCCAGGGCTGATTACTGGCCGCGTATTCGGATACATAGTGGACTATGGGGCTGAGCGTGGTCGAGGGCAGAAGTAGGGTCAATACCCAGCTGCTGTAGGCGATAGCTGCCGCGATAAAAAAGCAGTTCAAAAGGCTTTTTCTAGTCACAGGCACAATCTACTATTCCCCAGCCTTAGGAAAGTAATCGCCCGTTCCCTAAACCGTTTTAGCCGCGTGTTGGGTTTGGTGGCCACCAAACCCACCCCACACATAAACACACAAAAAAAAGGGGGCCACCCAAAAAGGCGACCCCCCACAAAGAAAATTACGGCAGCGACCTACTCTCCCACACCCTCCCGAGTGCAGTACCATCGGCGCAGTAGAGCTTAGCTTCCGGGTTCGGAATGAGACCGGGCGTTTCCCCTACGCTATGACCACCGTAAA
>JAHUUK010000004.1 GCA_019218375.1 Dermabacteraceae bacterium TAE3-ERU5 | reverse complement strand
TTTACGGTGGTCATAGCGTAGGGGAAACGCCCGGTCTCATTCCGAACCCGGAAGCTAAGCTCTACTGCGCCGATGGTACTGCACTCGGGAGGGTGTGGGAGAGTAGGTCGCTGCCGTAATTTTCTTTAGGGGGGGTCACTTTTTGGGTGGCCCCCTTTTTTTTGTGTTGTGGGGTGGGGTGAGAATACCAAGCCCAACGCACGGGAATTTTATTTTCTCGATTGAAGCTAGGGGAATCGGTCACGGCTTATTGGTGAGTGATAGTCTTCCCAGCGTCACGGCAGGTAAAATTAAGGCTGTCACGTAACCACGTCTGAAGGAGACCACAATGGCGGGCGCGCCTATCCCCGATATTGATGAGGCACTCGCTAACGAACTTCAGGTACGGCTAGAAAAAGTCGAAGAACGCCTGCGCCGCAGCGTACATACCGCAGACTCCCTGGCCCAGTGGACATCCACCTACCTAATGGACGCAGGTGGTAAACGAGTACGGCCGATGCTGGTTCTGCTGGCGGCCTCCCTGGGGGAAGTATCCCGGCCTGAGGTAATCGATGCGGCCGTGGTTGTGGAACTTACCCACCTGGCTACCCTCTATCACGATGACGTAATGGATAGCGCCCCCACTAGGCGCGGTGCGCCCAGCGCTCACGAAGTGTGGGGCAATTCGGTGGCTATCTTGACCGGAGACTTCCTGTTCGCCCGCGCTTCCTCCATCACCTCTTCGCTGGGCCCCGAAGCGGTACGCATTCACGCCTCCACTTTCGAGCGGCTCTGCCTGGGACAGCTACACGAGACTGTCGGGCCGGAAGAAAACGAAGATCCGTACCAGCATTACATTTCCGTGCTTGCCGACAAGACCGGCTCGCTGATCGCGGCCTCGGCCCGTTACGGCGCCATGTTCGGTGGCTGCGATGCCCAGACTACCCACGTGATGGAAGAGTACGGCGAAAAAATCGGTATCGCCTTCCAGCTGGCGGATGACGTGATCGATATTCGTTCCGACGGCAGCAAGTCCGGTAAGACCCCCGGTACGGATTTGCGCGAAGGCGTGCCGACAATGCCTAGCTTGCTGGTACGCAAACGCTACGCGGAAGGTGACACCAGCGAAGCAACGAAAGCGATCATAGCGGCGCTGGACGCAGATCTAAGCGGTGACGAAGCCCTGGCGCACGCGGTAGCGCTGCTGCGTGAGGACGAAGTGTTAAAGCAGACCGAGGAACTCGCTCGCGAATACGCGGCAGGGGCCGTGCAGGCACTGCAGAAGATCCCCGCCGGTCCCGTGCGGAGCGCGCTGGAAAGCTTCGCGTGGGCGCTGGTGGATCGCGCTAGCTAGCTAAACAAAACCAAAGGGGGCGGGCCTTATCAGGCCCGCCCCCTTTGGTTTATCCACATTTTTCTTGCCCTCTGTCGGCAGACTGCGGCGTTTTCCTAGCATGAGCGCAACAGACCCAGAGGGGGAAAAATGACACTACAGCGAGTAGGAAACAGACACCTGCTGCCTCAGCACACTCCATCGCCCTGGAGCGGGCAGCCCGCGCAGCAGGAAAGGGGAGCAGGGGGCGCGCGTGAGCGAAAAAGCGAGATCGTGTCTGCGCTTCCCAGTCAGAGAGTAATTGCCTATCTGATAGATGCCCTCGCGGTGCTGTCTCCCCTGGGAATAGGGGCGCTGCTGTCGCTAAAACTGGGCGCACCCTACGCAGCCTTTACGGTTTTGCTGGGCGCGTTGCTTTCTTTGGCGGCGCTACTCGCTTGCTGGTGGTTGGAGGCAAAAGAGGGATACACGCTAGGCAAATGGCTGGGCGGCTTGCGCACAGTATCTTGCTACCCATCCGGTGATGAAGAAGCGGTGCCGGTGGGGCTTTGGCGGACAGCGGGTAGATTCTTGATCCTGCACGTGGGGCACCCGCTTTGTGGGATAGTGGCCTGCTCGGTTTTGATGTCCCCGCGCGGCTGGCACGATCGCCTCTACGGAACTCGGGTGCTGGACGTGCGGGCGGGCCGTAACCCGTTGGAACTTGATCTGATGCATCTTGCAGAACCCGCATCCGCGCATGAGCCGGGGCAAAGCCCAAACTCCTGGCTGGTTCCGGCTAAAGGAACCGCTGCCGCGAATGATGCTTATGAAGAATTGCCGGGCCAGCATGAAACAACTGCGGTAGGAGAGGCAGCGGGCGAATCCGTTGCCGCTCCGAGCCGTGCACAGACACCATCCGGTGATGCCACGTCCTACTGGGAAAGGCTTCTGCCCGATATTAGCGAACAGGCCCAAACCGTTAAAGGGACGATGCCGTCGGCGCCGGGCAGGGGGAGCCATCGCCGCGCCCCGCAGGGGCCAATGATTCCGGCCGAATATGCCCTGCTGGCTCCGCAATCCTGCGCGGCAGAAGAGGAAGAACCGACCCGTACGATAGCCCCGCCCCTGCGCATCGTGTACGGCGGGAAGAGTCGAGAGCTGCCAAACCGCTGCGTGCTGGGCAGAAACCCAAATTATGCCGGTGCCGCTCCGGTAGTCATCACTGATTCGGGACGTTCGGTATCTAAGAATCATCTGCTGGTGGAAAGGGAAGGGGATGGCCTGGCCATCACAGATATCGGTTCGACAAACGGGACTGCGCTGCTAGAGGCGGGGAGTAGCAAAAATCGTTTAAAGCCGCACCGCAAGTACCGGATACAGGCTCCCGTCAAGCTCTTGCTCGGGCAAAGCACCATAAGACTCGAAGCAGGCTTGGAGGCACCCCCGGAGATAAACCGGGAGATAACCCCTGAAATACCCCCGGAGAAGTGAAGCGGTATTACCAGCCCGGCCCCTGCAGCATGCTGCTCTACGACGCGAAGGGCGTCATTCTGCCGCCCGGCTGCAGCTACGGCGTAAAGCAAGCCCTGTATGAACAGCTGCGGCTCGCAACGGGCGATCCTCATGCGCAACTGCTGCGGCTAAACCGGCATCTGCCAGAAAAAACCAGTTACGTTGCCTTCGCTTTTGGGGAAGAAAAGATGATGCTTTGGGCACCTCCCGACGCCCCCTTCGGATATCGGAAAGGCCAGCAAACAAAGGCGCTGCACGGGAAGGGCATCGTGTGCGAAAACCCCGAAACCCTCACCTGGGGGAGGGCAGCAGCTAACAGAGAATGGTTCTGCCTGGAACGCGGGGAGGCAAAAATTAGCTGCCTGTCTTTCTGCCCGCCCGCCGATACCGCGTCGGTGCCGGTCCAGGAAGAACCGGAAGAACCGGCACGCACCCTCGCACGAGAGCAAGAGCCGGGGCCGGAGGGAGCGCAGGGGGAGGACGCGCGGGAGAGGGAAGAAAACCCGTTTCTCTCCCTACTGGCTCCCCCTGGCGAAACCGGGAGAGGGGATAGCCGGGAAGACACGGGTGAAGATACGGGCGAAGACACGGGCAAGAAGACCCCGCGCGGGCCCGCGCAGAAAAGTTCGGCCGAGGAGTTTCTTGCGCCGGAGGCACTGGGAACGCTAACTGTGGCAAAGCCGGACGGCCCGCCGCGAAGCGTTCGTATCGGTAACGGGGTAAGCGTAGGGCTTGCGCTGCCGCTATATGTAGGGCGTTCTCCCAGCGCAGGCAAGCATGGCGGCCGTTGCTTGAGCGTGCCCAGCGTAAATGGTGTCGTTTCCCGCACCCACCTGCTGTTAATGGCCGGAACGGTGACAGACCTCGGCTCCGCAAACGGCACCTTTTTGCTCCCCGGAATAGACGGCGCGGCAGATAGCACAGCGAATAGCGCGGTAGCCCCGCGCAGGCTACCGGCGCACGTTCCCATCCCTTTGCGCTGCGGAGACAGGCTAGCGCTAGGGGACGGAGTAATCCTCACGCTGGAATCGGCGGCTTTGGGAGAGGACAGATGAAGTTTCCGTTTAGCTATGCGTGCGCAGACAGCCGCGCTGTAGATTTATTCGCTTCCTGCGCAGCAGACGCGACGATAGAAGATCTGTCCGTGGCGCTATGCGGGAGGAGAGAGGCGATAACGGTAAACGGCACGGTACAGGAGCCGGAAACTCGGCTGTCAAAACTGGGAAACCTGGCCGGAACGACCATCGCACAAGCAGCCAAAGACGATAAAAAGCAGGTATTCCCCACAGATAACGAGGGAACCGGGGAAGGTGCTAGCAAAACTACGCGGTATGGTTTCCCGGCCTACCGGCCATGCCTGCCCAGGCCGGTGCCGTCGCAGCCTCCCTTTCGATTTCCCGCGCCGCCGCAGCCCCTGGAGACTGCGCCGCCACCACTGCTGTTAGCTATCGTGCCTGCGCTGCTTGGCTGCGTCATGTTTGCACTCACGCAGCAGGTATACACCCTGATTTTTGCGGCCTTCATGCCGCTGATGGTCTTGGCGGGATACGCGGGGCAGATACACGCGGAACGAATCAGGCATAAGCGGGCCCAGAAAAGGTTTCGCAGGGAGCTTGCTGCTTTGCATAAAACCGTTGTGCAAACGCACGTGGCAATCAGAGGAGCACTGTCGGCCCGGCACCCCGGCTGCGAAACCGCCGCGCAAATGGTGTTACTGCACAAACCCGAACTTTGGTGCCGCAGGCCGGAACAGGAAGACTTTTTGACGCTGCGCCTGGGGAGCGGAAAAATAAGCAGCCCGCTGGAAATAACGCAGCAGCGGGAAAACAGCGCGGCGGATCTGCTTTCGCGAGAGCTACAGCAGGCACGGGAGAACCTCGCCCAGATAGAAGATGCTCCCTTAACCATAGATCTAAAAACTGCCGATCACATCGCGGTGGCCGGCCCTGACGCCGAAGCTGCCACGCGGGCGCTGCTAATACAGTTCTGCGCGCTGCACTCTCCCACCGACGTGCAGGTAGCGGCATTGCTGCCGCCCGAGCACGCCGTCCGCTGGGAATGGCTGAAATGGCTTCCGCACACCTGGCGAGGCACACGGGGGAAAGGCAGCGGAAACCTGCTGTGCACGCTCGCTGACGGCGAGCAAGGACGCCGGGCAAATGAATTCCTGGCCGACTTGGAAAAACTGGTTGCAAAACAGATCGGGAAAGACGCGGGGGAGCGGGCAGCAAGCCAACGGCTTGTTCTGCTGGTGCCCTACCCATCCGCGCTGCTGAGGCGCAGACTGCACGGCCTTGCTAAAAAGTTCGCTGCCGCGGGTACCCATTTGCTCTACCTGGTGAAAAACACGGCGGAGATGCCCGGCTGCTGCCGCGGCTACCTAGACACCGAAAACTCGACCGTGGGGCAGCTAGGCAACCCGGACAGGATCACACAGGCAGACTACGAAAAGGCCAACATTGCGCAGGCGCTGCACCTGGCACGCATACTCGCACAGACCGAGGAAACCGATGCGGAATATCAACAGAGCAGCAGTGGTACCCCCGATTCGCTTAGCTTGGGGAGCCTGCTCACACCGTCCGCACGGATAGTAGCGAGGGGCTGGCTGGCCGGTCAGGAGGCGGCGCAGCGGCATGCGAAAAATCAGGTAGAGCAGTCTCTGTCCGTTCCCGTAGGAAACAGCGGCGGCAGCGTATTTCATCTAGATCTGGTCACGCAGGGACCGCATGCGCTGGTTGGAGGAACCACGGGCGCGGGGAAATCTGAATTCTTGCAGACCTGGGTGCTTTCCCTCGCGGTTCGCTACAGCCCGCGCGAAGTCAATTTTCTGCTGATCGACTACAAGGGCGGGGCGGCATTTCGCGAATGCATGGAATTGCCGCACACGGTCGGCACTGTCAGCGATCTTTCTCCGGGACTTGCGAAACGGGCGCTGATTTCCCTGCGAGCCGAACTCAAACACAGGGAAAACCTGCTGCAGACGCACAGGGCGAAAGACATCACCCAGATGCCAGTGGCGCAGCGCCCGCCCCGCCTGGTGCTGGTGATCGACGAATTCGCTACGCTCATCAACGAGAACCCGGAATTTATGGCCGGAGTGGTGGATATAGCCGCCCGGGGCCGCAGCCTGGGACTGCACCTGATACTGGCTACGCAGCGTCCAGCGGGTGCCATCAACGACAACATTCGCGCGAACACGGACCTGCGCATCGCTCTACGCACGGCGGATGAGCAAGACTCACTGGACGTAGTCGGCAGCAAAATCGCCGCGCACTTCCCAAAACGCCTGCCGGGACGCGCCCTCGCTGTGAGCGGAACGGGAACCAAAACCTTGTTTCAGGCCGCCTACGCGGGAGAAACAAACGAAACGTCAGCAGATCTCGTAACTATCCGCCGCTACTCGCTGAGTGAAGACTATCCCTGGCAGGTAAACGTGCGCGGACGCAGGGGAGCGAGAAGCAACAGGAAAGCGCAGTCGCCAGCGCTGCGCACACTAGACGCCGTAACCTCGGCTGCTGCGCTGCTACAACTCCCCGCTCCCCGCAGGCCGTATCTGCCGGAACTTGCCGAAAGCTACCGCCTGACGCAACTGCTCAGCGAACAGAACACCCCTTGCGGATACCCGCTCGGGAAAATCGACCTTCCCGCAAAACAGAGCCAACCGATACTCACATACACCCCGGAGCGAGACGGCAACCTGGCCGTATACGGAGGCCCAGGGACGGGAAAGACAACGACCCTGCGCACGCTGGTAGCAGCCAGCCTCTTAACCGAGCCGGAAACGGCAGCGCACTTCTACATTCTGGAAAATGCCGGCGGCACGCTACGGCTTCTTACGGGGCTCGCACACGTGGGACGGGTAGCGCAGATCGACGATACGGAGGCGTTCGCCGAAATTCTGCTTCTGCTGGAACGCGAACTAAACCGACGGGCCGAGAGCAGAATCCAACAAAACGCTACGCGGCCTGCCCCACCACGGCTGATCTTGCTGGTGGACGGGATGGCAAGGCTGCGGGAAAAATACGAGTACACCGCGTTCTGGCCCAGGCTGCTACACCTGCTAACAGAGGGAAGACGAGACGGCATACACCTGGTCTACAGTGCTTACCGGCCTGGAGAAGTGCCCGCCGCACTCGTAAACCTGACCGGCGAAAAAATAGTGCACGCGCTCAGCGTGGAAGATGACTATCTATCCCTCGGCATGCCGAAAGCTGAGCTAGGCCCCGATGCGCCGCGCGGACGCTGCCTAGTCAGAAACGGCAGCGCGCAGATAGCGATTCTGGACGGGGCGGGCTATTCCCGGCTAGCGCAGCTATCCGCGGCCACCGAAGCACATTCGCGTGCCCGAAAGCCGCTTCCGACCAAGGTGGATGCGGCAAAAATACCCGCAGAGGTAGATGGGAAACCGGTACTCGGAACGGATCTGATCGATGGTTCACCTGTCGCGATAACGCCGGGTGGAGTGTTCGTGGTAAGCGGTCCGCCGGGGAGCGGCAAAAGCACCTGCGAACAAACCCTACTTAGAAACCTGCGACGAAGCGGCCAAGCCTGGCTGTGCGTAAAAATCGCTGCTTTCGAGCGCGGCGCTGCACATGCGCTGCCCGGTGACGGCTGGGACGTAACGGCTTGCGGAGAAACACAGGTGCTGAAAAGAAGCAGGCAACTTAGCGAAGCGCTGCTAGCGGCAGAGAGAAAGCAACAGCCGGAAACGAAAACGCAGGCTTTGCACCGACGCTTACTAATCTGCCTGGAATACGAGGCGGGTTTTCTTGGGGCCGACGCGGAATTGGCGCGAACCGTGGCGCTCGCCCTGCAACGGGGGCACCTGGTGCTCGTGCTCGCCAGGGGAGAAGCGCCCCTCCCGACCGGCGAAGTAGGAAAAACGCTGCGTGAGGCAGGAAGACAAGCGGGGTTTGCCAGGCTGCACCTTGGGGCAGCCGCACAGGAAAATATCTGCCCACCGGGGAGGGGCATGCTGCTTACGCAAGGCAGGGAACTGCCGGTGCAAGTGGCGGCTTATCCACAGGCGAAATAGCGCAGAGCTATCCACAAGCCCCGTTGCGGGGAGCGAAAAATCCGCAGGATTATTCCCAGAAGGGAGGCGAGATGCCACCGCAGGGAATGGACACGGCGCAGCTCGGCCTGCTGCGAGAGCGACTGGAAAGCTCCCGGAGCGAGGCCGCTGCGGCTCTACACCGGGCTGACGCAATGCTGCACGAATGCTACTGGTCTGGCTCGGACGCGCAGCGGGTAAGGCAGCAGTGGCAAGAAATGGTGGCCGGGCAGCTAACGGTGCTGCTGCGGGAAATATCCGTTCTCGTGGCCTCTCTGCGGGAAGAAATACAAAGACAGGAAGAGGCCTCGCGCTAAGAAACGCCGCGCGATGAGGCGCAGCAAAAACCTAGTGAAAGCCCTAATGAAAGAGCTAGTGAAAGGAAACCGTCTTGAGAAAGGGAATGACCCCGGAGCTGGTGGAAAAACACGCCGCGCTGCTTGAGGAAGCGGCAACGGGAGTGCTTCGCATAACGGAGGGCGCCAGACAGTCCGTAGCGGGGATCGACTGGTTTGGCAGCGATAGGGAAACCTACCTGGCGCAGCTAGAAACCCACCTCGGAGAAAACGGCCCCAAGGCCGCGCAGGCCCTGCAAGCGCTGGTGCAAAAAGCCAGGCAAAACGCGCAGCAGCAGAGACAGGCTTCTGCCTGAGGCACCCGCTCGCGTGAGCCGGGAAAATACGCAAGCCACTACGCAAGTTATAAGGACGCTTGCGACGGGAAACCAGCCATCGGAGCTTTAAGAAGGAGAGAAAATGTTTCAGGGAATGAACCCCCAGCAGGGTAGGGAAGTGGCGCAGCAGCTGCTGGGGCAGGCGGGAGAAGTGGAACGCTGGAGTGAAGAGATCAAGGCTTCCCTGGCGAGCCTTGACTGGGTGGGCCCGGACGCGGATGCCTACCGCAGCGAAGCCACAGCGGTCATCTCCGGAATGCTTTCGCCGTATGCGCAGGCGATTAGAGAACGAGCGGGAAAGCTGACGGAGCACGTGGAGGAACAGGAACGGGCCTCGCAAAGCTAGTTACTGCGCCCTGGGTGAAACCGGCTTCCGTGGCAGCGAAGACACCTATGATGGGGCCATGATTCGTTCGCATTTCCGGGTTCAAAACACACTGCGTACGGTGACTTTGCTAGTGGCGCTATCGGGCGTGCTGCTGCTGCTCGGCTGGCTGATCGGCGGTCCCCGCTACCTGTGGATATTCGCCCTGTTTAGCGTGGCCAGCGCCATCGGCAGCTATTGGTTTAGCGACAAGATTGCGCTGCGTTCCATGCAGGCCTACCCGGTGACGCGGGAACAGGCCCCGCGCATCTATCGGATCGTGGAAGAGCTTTCTCAGAAGGCACAGCAGCCCATGCCCCGGCTGTATGTCTCGCCCACGATGTCCCCTAACGCGTTTGCGACGGGACGCAACCCCCGCCATGCGGCGGTTTGCTGCACCGAGGGCATTCTTCAGCTGCTGGACGATAGGGAACTTCGCGGAGTGCTCGGGCACGAACTTATGCACGTCTACAACCGCGACATTCTGATTTCTTCCGTGGCCGGTGCCATCGCATCGGTTATCGGTATCTTCGCGCAGATGGGCTTTTACATGGGCCTGGGTAGGCGCGATCAGGATCGCGGCCCTGCCACGATGATCTTTGCCCTGCTCGCGGCGTTGCTGGCCCCCGTGGCCTCCACCGTCGTGCAGTTCGCGATTTCCCGCACCCGCGAATACGACGCGGACGAATCGGGCGCGATCTTGACCCAGGATCCGCTGGCATTGGCCTCCGCGCTCACCAAAATCAGTGCGGGCATTCAAAGCCAGCCGCTGCCGCCCGAACCGCAGCTGGAAAACGCTTCCCACATGATGATCGCCAACCCCTTCAGCGCGGGAGACGCGATGCGTTCCCTGATGGCCACGCATCCTCCCGTAGAAAAGCGCATCGCCAGGCTGCGCGCCATGGCTGACACCCGGCCCACGAACAGGGACCGCTACAGGTAGCCCCGATATTCATCTGCCCCCGTCGGCCCCGGTTCGTCACCGAAAGGACTCTTCGCCTTACGCGCGGGAGCACGCGGGCTGTCGGCACCGGGCAAAGTAAAAGCGGCGGGCCGGGAAGAAACGCACTTCCCGGCCCGCCGCTTTGCGCTCACCGCGCTTAGGCGCGGTTTCAGCGGTAGTTAACGAACTGCAGGGCGACCTCTAGATCCTTACCCTTCAGCAGCGCGATGACCGACTGCAGATCGTCGCGGCTCTTGGAGGAGACGCGCAGTTCGTCCCCCTGAATCTGCGCCTTTACGCCCTTGGGGCCCTCGTCCCGGATGATCTTGGAGATCTTCTTCGCCTCATCGGAGGCGATGCCCTCTTTCAGGGCCGCGGTCAGGCGGTATTCCTTGCCGGACTGCTTGGGCTCCTTGTCACCCAGATCCAGTGCCTTCAGGGAAACGCCGCGGCGCAGCAGCTTGGTCTGCAGCACGTCCAGGATCGCCAGCACGCGTTCGTCCGAATTCGCGGTCATAACGATGGAATCTCCGCTGAGCTTCACGCTCGCGTCGGTGCCGCGGAAATCGTAGCGCTGGCCGACCTCCTTAGCGGCCTGGTTGACGGCGTTATCAACCTCCTGGCGGTCTAGCTTGCTCACGATGTCGAACGATGAATCGGCCATGTTTGCCTCCCAGTAGCAAATAGGTTCGGGAACTACCGGCACAGCAAAGCCGTGCCCACAGGTATAAGGCTACCGGTAAGGAAAAGCCCTGTGAGGGGGATCATGTGCCAGAAGGGCTTTTCCGATTTCGCGTTATCGCGATGTTCCGGTAATGTATTTGGAGCAGCGTTCGGAACGGCTGAAGAGAAATCTGAAGCCGGGAAGTACAAAGCGCGGCGGGTTGCCCGAGCGGCCAAAGGGATCTGACTGTAAATCAGCTGGCTCTGCCTACGGGGGTTCGAATCCCTCACCCGCCACGACT
Organism: Dermabacteraceae bacterium TAE3-ERU5; assembly: GCA_019218375.1. Classification (GTDB taxonomy): domain Bacteria; phylum Actinomycetota; class Actinomycetes; order Actinomycetales; family Dermabacteraceae; genus TAE3-ERU5. Next base: position 249,376 of record JAHUUK010000004.1, on the reverse strand, counting down.
AGGGTCACGAAAGTGGCTCCGGTCACGGAAAACTCTCCGGAGTTGCTTCCTGGAAGCGACACTGGTAAAGTATTCCAGGCTTGCCCTGATAGCTCAGTCGGCAGAGCATCTCCATGGTAAGGAGAAGGTCAAGGGTTCGATTCCCTTTCAGGGCTCTGTTTCATCGGTCGGCCCGATCTCGCGTCGAGATCGGGCCGATTGCATGAAGCGCGCCGGGGTAGCTCAGACGGTCAGAGCGCACGACTCATAATCGTGAGGTCGCGGGTTCGATCCCCGCCCTCGGTACCACTCCTCAGCCCCTGCGGGTCGAGGCGTGCATGAACCAACAACGTCCTCAGCTTCGAGGGCCGCAAGACGCACCCCGGCTGTCCGGTGTGCCTGAGACCGGAAGAAGGCGACCCATGGCGAGCAAGAGCTCCGACGTGCGGCCCAAGATCACCATGGCCTGCGTGGATTGCAAGAACCGCAATTACATCACCAAGAAGAACCGTCGTAACACCCCGGATCGCCTTGAGCTTTCCAAGTTCTGCCCGGCGTGCAACAAGCAGACGGTGCACCGCGAAACGCGATAACGCGAACGCGCAAAAAGCATGATGAAGGCCACCTGGCGAAAGCCCAGGTGGCCTTCGTTGTGTCCCGGCGCTAATCTCCAGAGTGTCAGCAGCGAAAGGACACGCGATGCAGTTAAACCCTGAATACGCAGGAAAGACCTATCCACCCCTTCCCGCGTGGCGCGTATCCGCCGCAAAAATTCGCGAGTTCGCGCTCGCCACCGGTATCACTCAGCCGGTTTGCCTGGACGAAGCGGCTGCACACGCTGCGGGATACCCGTCCCTGCTGGCTCCTCCCACCTTTTTGGTGACCCTCGCCCAGGAAGCGGAAGCGCAATACATTCAAGACCCGGCGGCGGGAATAGACTTTAGCCGGGTAGTGCACGGCGAGGAAAACTTCCGCCTAGAGCGTCCCGTTTACGCAGGGGACCTATTACAGGCCACGCTCAAGGTAGAAAAGGCGCGTAACGTGCGCGGACACGGCATGGTCACCACGGCGGTAACTTTCACGGACCCCGACGGGGCCACCGTTGCAGTGGTGCGTTCCAGCCTGATCGTGCGAGGGGAGGAGGGCTGATGCCTAACAAAGACGCGCTTTGCGTGGGTGATGTCGTGGTAGCAAAAACCTACGAACTGGATCGCCGCAGCCTGGCCCGTTACGCCGGAGCCTCGGGAGACTTCAACCCAATCCACTACAACGATTCCTACGCCGAAGACGCCGGCCTGCCGGGAGTTATCGCGCACGGCATGCTCACGATGTCCCTGGCGATCAGCGCGGTAACGGACTGGCTGGGAGACCCCGCGGCGGTGCTGGAATACGGCACCCGCTTCGCAAACCCGGTGCAGGTGCCGGGGCGCGGCAGCGTAGCAGTGCACGTTAGCGCCACCGTGCGGGAAATCGGCGCAGATACGCTTCAGCTGGCGCTGAACGCGCAGGTGGATGGACAGGACGTGCTGGGCCGTGCCCGCGCCACCGTGCGTCTAGATAGCAACAAAGGTTAAGGAAAAGAAAATGGCTTCACTGGCAGACTTCACCACCCTGCGCGTTGGCGGACAGATTGACGAAACTCGCGTGGCACGCAACGAGGAAGAACTCATCGCTGCCGTAAGCGAGGCCGACGCCGCGGGGCGGCCCCTGCTGGTAATCGGCGGCGGCTCCAACCTAGTTCCCGACGACGCTCCCTTCGCCGGCACCGTGGTGCTGGTCGAGGCAGACGGGCAGGGCCCCACGCTGTCGGACTCCTGCGACATCTCCCCAAACAGCGAAGGCAAACTGCCCCCCAGCTGCGGCGGCGTTACCGTTGAGCATTTCGCCGGGGTGCGCTGGGATGATGCGGTGCGCTTCGCCGTGGAAAACGAACTGCTCGGCACCGAATGTCTTTCCGGCATTCCCGGCACCGTGGGAGCCACCCCCGTGCAGAATGTCGGCGCATACGGGCAAGACGTTTCCACCACCATTTCGCGGGTACGTACCTGGGACCGGCACGAAAACCGGATCCGCACCTTCTTTGCGTCCGACTGCGGTTTCGGCTACCGCGCCTCCGTCTTTAAGCGCACCCCCTACGAAGGGCAGGCGAAGTCGGCCACCGGCCGCTACGTGGTGCTTAGCGTCCAGTTCCAGCACACGCAGGGAGACATGGCCAAGGCCGTCGTGTACCCCGAACTGGCGCAGGAACTTGGTATCGAAGTGGGGGAGAGGGCCCCGTTGCAGCGCGTACGGGAGGCGGTGCTCGCAATCCGTACCCGCAAGGCGATGGTTTCCCTCGAGGAAGAACACGACACCTGGAGCGCAGGCTCGTTCTTCACCAACCCGATCCTGACCGCAGAACAGTCCCGTGCCCTACCGCTGGAAGCTCCGCGCTTCGCTGCGGGCAACGGTGCAAACGGCGAAGAACTCGTGAAAACAAGCGCGGCCTGGCTAATCGCGCGCGCCGGTTTCGCCCCCGGCTACGGCGTAAACGAACGGGCGACGCTTTCGACCCGCCACACCCTGGCGCTGACCAACCGCGGCAACGCGAACGCGGCCGATATTCGCGAACTGGCGCGCGCCGTACGCGCGGGAGTGGAAGAAAAGTTCGGTATCCGCCTGGACGTGGAACCCGTCCAGATCGGGGAGCCGATTTAACAGGTTAGTATTGGGCGAAAACCGGCCCCCAGCCTCGGAGGTATCAGCGCGTGTCGCTCCTAAACAATTCCCTTGCCGAAGTAGACCCGCAGATAGCGGCCGTATTGGACGCCGAACTGGCGCGCCAGCAGCGGACCCTGGAAATGATCGCCAGCGAAAACTTCGTGCCCCGCGCGGTGCTGCAGGCGCAAGGGTCGGTGCTCACCAACAAATACGCGGAAGGCTACCCGGGTAAGCGCTACTACGGCGGCTGCGAAGAGGTGGATGTAGCCGAATCGCTCGCCATCGCCCGCGCCAAGGAACTGTTCGACGCGCAGCACGCGAACGTGCAGCCCCACTCCGGGGCAAGCGCCAACGCAGCGGTCTTGCATGCGCTCGCCCAGCCCGGCGATAAACTGCTGGGCCTTTCCCTGGCGCACGGCGGACACCTCACCCACGGTATGAAGCTGAACTTCTCCGGCCGGATCTACCAGGCTCTCGCCTACGAGGTAGACCCGGTGAGCGGCCTGGTCGATATGGAGCAGGTGCGTCGCATCGCCCGCGAGGAACGCCCCGCCGTAATCGTTGCCGGTTGGTCGGCCTACCCGCGCCACCTGGACTTCGCCGCCTTCCGCGAAATCGCGGACGAGGTGGGGGCGAAACTGTGGGTAGACATGGCGCACTTCGCGGGGCTGGTCGCGGCGGGCCTGCACCCCAGCCCCGTGCCCTACGCCGACGTGGTCTCCACCACCGTGCACAAGACCCTGGCGGGGCCGCGCTCCGGCCTGATCCTGTGCCGCGAAGAATGGGCAAAGAAAATCGATTCCGCCGTCTTCCCCGGCCAGCAGGGCGGCCCGCTGATGCACGTGATCGCAGCGAAAGCCGTGGCGCTCAAGATCGCCGCCGGAGACGAATTCCGTGCCCGCCAGGAACGCACCCTGCAGGGAGCCAGGCTCATCGCGCAGCGGCTGCAGCAGCAAGACTGTGCCGACGCCGGGGTAGCGATCCTGACCGGAGGCACCGACGTGCACCTGGTGCTGGTTGATCTGCGCGCAAGCGAAATGGACGGCCAGCAGGCCGAGGACCTGCTGGAGAGGGTCGGCATCACGGTAAACCGAAACTCGGTGCCGAACGATCCGCGCCCGCCGCGCGTCACCTCCGGCCTGCGCATCGGAACCCCCGCGCTCGCTACGCGCGGTTTCACGGAAGCGGACTTCCGCGAGGTCGCAGACATCATCGCGGGCGCCCTCACGGGGGCAAAGGAAAGCGATCTGCGCGCGCGTAGCGCCGCGCTCGCCGCCGCCCACCCCCTCTACCCGGAGCTAACCCAGTACTAGGCCTGAGCAGAAACAGCCGAGAAAAACAGGAAGGCAGGGCCCGACATGTCGGCACAGCTACTTGACGGGAAGAAGACCGCCGCCACCCTCAAAGGCGAGCTGAAGGAAAGGGTGGCGCGCCTGCGCGAGCAGGGCGTGACGCCGGGGCTGGCAACCGTACTGGTGGGGGATGACCCGGCCAGCCGCTGGTACGTGGCCGGAAAACACCGCGACTGCGAAGAGGTCGGGATTACCTCTATCCGCCGCGATCTACCGGCGGAAACCAGCCAGCAGGAACTCGAGCAGACCCTGCGTGAGCTAAACGCAGACCCGGCCTGCACCGGCTACATCGTGCAGCTCCCGCTCCCCGCTCACATCGATACCGATGCGATCTTGGAGCTGATCGATCCGGCAAAGGACGCCGACGGCCTGCACCCGACCAACCTGGGCCGCCTGGTGCTGGCCACCCGCAAAGCCCCCGCATCGCCGCTGCCCTGCACCCCGCGCGGCGTGCTGGAACTGATCAAACATCACGGGATAGACCTGGCGGGAAAGCACGTGGTGGTGATCGGGCGCGGCGTCACCGTCGGCCGTTCCATCGGCGCGCTGCTCACCCTGCGCGAAGTAAACGCGACAGTCACCTGCTGCCACACCGGCACCGCTGATCTTCCCGCGCAGCTGCGCAAGGCCGACGTAATCGTGTCGGCCGCGGGCAGTGCCCGGCTGGTGCGGGCGGAAGACGTAAAACCGGGCGCCATCGTGCTCGACGTCGGCGTTTCCCGCGAAGAGGACCCGGAAACCGGCAAGAAACGCGTGGTCGGAGACGTGGCCCCCGAGGTAGCCGAGGTGGCCTCCTGGATCTCCCCGAACCCCGGCGGGGTAGGCCCCATGACCCGCGCCCTGCTGCTAGCAAACGTTGTAGAGACCGCCGAACGCATGGCGGCGCAGACACAAACCCCCAAGGAGAATGCATGAGCTTCACGGTAGCCACCGTAAACGTCAACGGTATCCGCGCCGCTGTCCGTAAGGGCATGGGCCCCTGGCTGGAAGGACTCGGGCAGAACGCTGCCGTCACCTTCCAGGAGGTTCGCTGCCCCGACAACCTGGTGGCGGGGCTGATCGGCGAAGGCTGGCACGTGGTGCACGCGGAGGCGGCGGCGAAGGGCCGCGCGGGCGTGGCGATCGCCAGCCGTGCCCCGCTGCTTTCCTCCCGCATCGGCTTCCCGGAGGACACCCGCTTCGCGGATGCCGGGCGCTGGCTCGAAGCGGTGCTCGAAAATCCCCTCGGCGACGGCAAGAACCTGACCCTGATCAGTGCCTACGTGCACACCGGCAATGCCGATGACGCCGACAAGATGGCCGACAAGTACGCCTTCATGGACGCCATGGTGGCGCGCATCAACGAACTGCGCGGCGAAGGCGGACACGTGCTGCTCACGGGCGATCTGAACGTGGCGCACACCGAATGGGACATCAAGAACTGGAAGGGCAACCTCAAGAAGGCCGGCTTCCTGCCGGAGGAACGCGCCTACTTTGACCGCATCTTCGGGGAACTGGAATGGACCGACGTGCACCGCACCCTCGCGGGAGACGGCCCCGGCCCCTACACCTGGTGGTCCAACCGCGGCCAGGCGTTCGATAACGACGCGGGCTGGCGTATCGACTATCAGGTGGCCAGCAAGGAACTCGCGCAGGCCGCGGAAACCGCCCGCGTGGACCGCGCCCCGAGCTACGACACGCGGTGGTCGGACCACGCCCCGCTGGTAGTTACCTACCGCAGCGAGGCCTAACCCGAAAAAGGGCCGCCCGCGCCTAGAATTGGCACCATGAAGAAACTCCTCGTTCCCATCGTGCCCGCGGGCGGCTCCGGCACCCGGCTGTGGCCGCTTTCCCTGCCGACCCACCCCAAGTTCCTCCTGGACCTGGTCGGCACGGGGGAGAGCCTGCTACAGAGCACCCTGACGCGGCTTGCTCCGATAGCCTCGGCAAATCCCATCGTGGTCACCGGCACTGCCCACGCGGAAGCCGTTACCGCCCAGGTGGGCGAGCGGGCGCTCGTGCTCGCAGAGCCGACGCCGCGCAACTCGATGCCGGCCATCGCGGTGGCCGCAGCGGTAGCGGAACTGGCAGACGCGGAGGCGGTTATCGGTTCTTTCGCCGCTGACCACCACATTCGTGACACCGCCGCGTTCCACGCCGCGCTAGAGATTGCTGCCGACGCCGCAACCCGCGAGGACGTCCTGGTTACGCTGGGCATTCAGCCCGACAGCCCCAGCACCGGATTCGGCTACATCAAGGTTGCGGCAGGCGACGCGGAAGGCGCGCTGGCAGTCGAGGAATTCGTAGAAAAGCCCGACGAAGCACGCGCCCGCGAGTTCTACGCCTCCGGCCGCTACCTCTGGAACGCGGGCATGTTCGTGGTGAAGGCGCGCGTGCTGCTCGATCAGCTCGCCGCGCGCATTCCCGCGCTCGCCGCCGGGGCACGAGAGATCGCCGCCGCGCGTGGCAGCGAGCAGGAAACCGCCACCTGGGAGCGGGTCTGGCCGTCCCTCACCGCGATCGCGATTGATCACGCGCTTGCCGAACCGATGGCGGCGGAAGGCCTAGTGCGCGTAGTTCCCGCCAGCATCGGCTGGGACGACGTGGGCGATTTCGCTTCTCTGTCCGATCTGGTGCGCCGCCTGGCAGGGGAAGAAGACGCACAGAGCGTTATCGCCGCCCCCGAAATCAAGGCGGTGGGACGTGATTCTCGCGGCGCGGTCTTTGGCAGCAGCGACGTGCCGGTGGTGCTGGTCGGGGTTCAGGATGCGAGCGTGGTCGTGACCGACAGGGCCATTCTGGTGGTGGCCGATGCGGCCGCGCAGGAAGTCGGCAAGGTAGCGAAGGAACTTTCCTAAAAACTTAAGCGCTTATCTTCGGTGCCGTCCCGACTTACGGGGCGGCACCGTTTTGTCTCGGATTGATAACGGTCTGATTTTGTGTTTGGTTTCCCGCCACTAGAGCGTCACCTACGGGTAACATCGACTGTGATACGCGTTAATCTCGCGCGGTCTCTTCATCATCACTCCAGGAGGAATCCATTGAAGCGTCTCTCTAGCGCGGTGGCGGTCGCCGGTATCTCTGCCCTCATGCTCGCAGGCTGTGGCAACGCCCCCAGCGAAGGTGGCAAGGAAAAGAAGGCCGCTTCCGGCGATACCACCAAGGTATGCATGGTTTCGGACAGCGGCGGCTTCGATGACCGCTCCTTCAACGAGTCCGGCAAGACCGGCCTCGACAACGCAAAGAAGAACCTGGGCGTTGAGACGCAGACCGCCGAGTCGAAGGCCGAGTCCGAGTTCGTGCCGAACATCGACAACCTGGTTGACTCCAACTGCAACCTGATCTTCACCGTCGGCTACCTGCTCGCCCCCGCCACCGGCACCGCGGGCAAGGCCCACAGCGACGTCAAGTTCGCGATCATCGACTCGACCGCGCAGGACGAGAAGAAGCAGCCGATCGAGCTCGACAACGTTAAGCCCCTCACCTTCGACACCGCGCAGGCTTCCTACCTGGCCGGTTACCTCGCGGCTGGCACCAGCAAGACCGGCAAGGTAGCCACCTACGGCGGCATCAAGCTCCCCAGCGTCACCGTGTTCATGGACGGCTTCGCTGACGGTGTGAAGAAGTACAACGAGGTGCACGGCACCAACGTGCAGCTGCTCGGCTGGAACAAGGACGCCCAGGAAGGCTCCTTCGTCGGTAGCTTCGAGGACCAGGCCAAGGGCAAGGCCCTCACCGAAGGCTTCATGACCCAGGGCGTCGACGTGATCATGCCCGTCGCCGGCCCGGTCGGCCTCGGCACCCTCGCTGCCGCGAAGCAGAAGGACGGCACCATGGTCGTTTGGGTTGACTCCGACGGCGTTGCCACCAACCCCACCTACAAGGGCATCATCCTCACCTCCGTGATGAAGAAGATCGGCGAGGGCGTCGAGCAGGTCTCTGCCGACACCAAGGACGGCAAGTTCACCAACAAGCCGTACGTGGGCACCCTCGAGAACGGCGGCGTGGACATCGCCCCGCTGCACGAGTTCGAGGACAAGGTTCCCCAGCAGCTCAAGGACGAGGTCAAGCAGCTGCGCGAGGACATCATCGCCGGCAAGGTGAAGGTCGAATCGCCCTCCTCCCCGAAGGCCTGAGCCTGCTAATTAGCGCTTACGCTCAATGAGGACATAATCTAGTGACCCCCGGGACGATCGTTCCGGGGGTCACGGTCGTCCCATAGGGGATACTGAAAGTAACAACCGTTTCAACGATGATGGAAGTGGCCTGGCTGTGAAGCTCGAACTGCGGGGAATCACCAAGGTCTTCGGACCCTTGGTTGCTAATGACCACATTGACCTAGTGGTGGAACCTGGAGAAATCCACTGTCTGCTAGGTGAAAACGGCGCGGGTAAATCCACGCTGATGAATGTCCTTTACGGCCTCTACACTCCGGACGAGGGCGAGATCCTGCTGGACGGCAAACCGGTGACGTTCAGCGGCCCCGGCGACGCGATGGCGGCGGGTATCGGCATGGTGCACCAGCACTTCATGCTGGTTCCCGTATTCACCGTGGCGGAAAACGTGATCCTCGGACACGAACCGACGAACGGTCCGCTGCTTGATCTGGCCGCCGCCCGCAAACTGGTGCGAGAGATCTCCGACCGCTTCGGTTTCGACGTCGATCCCGACGCTCTGGTAGAAGACCTCCCCGTAGGCGCGCAGCAGCGCGTAGAAATCATCAAGGCGCTCTCTAGGGACGCCAAGGTGCTGGTGCTTGACGAACCGACCGCCGTGCTCACCCCCGCAGAGACCGACGAACTAATGGAAATCATGCGCCAGCTCAAGCAGGCCGGCACTTCCATCGTCTTCATCTCCCACAAGCTGCGCGAGGTAAAAGCGGTATCCGACAAGATCACCGTGATCCGCCGCGGCAAGGTGGTCGGCAGCGCCGATCCGAGCGCGGAACCTTCCGAACTCGCGGCGCTGATGGTCGGCCGCAGCGTCTCCCTGAACGTAAACAAGGCCCCCGCCACCCCGCGCGACGTCGCGCTGCGGGTACGTGACCTCACCGTGCACGACGTCAGCGGCACCCGCACCCTGGACGACGTCACCTTTGAGGTGCGCGGCGGCGAGGTACTGGGCATCGCCGGGGTGCAGGGCAACGGCCAGACCGAACTCACCGAAGCCCTGCTCGGGCTGCAAAAGAACATCACCGGCTCCATCGCCCTCGAGGGCGAGGAACTGGTGGGGGCCAGCACCAAGAAAATCCTGCAGTCCGGCGTCGGCTTCGTTCCCGAAGACCGCACCCACGACGGGCTGATCGGCAGCTTCTCCATCGCGGAAAACCTGGTTCTCGACCAGCACGATAAGCCACCCTACGGTGGCAAGGTAGCACTGAAACTGGCGGCTATCCGCAAGAGTGCCAGCGAGCTTGTTTCCGCGTTCGACATCCGCACCTCCGGAATCGAATACCCCGTTTCGACGCTCTCCGGCGGCAACCAGCAGAAGGTGGTTATGGCGCGCGCGCTTGACCGTGACCTTTCGCTGTTCATCGCCTCCCAGCCCACCCGCGGCGTGGACGTCGGCAGCATCGAATTCCTCCACAAACGAATCATTGCGGAAAGAGACAAGGGCACCCCGGTCATCATCGTTTCCACGGAACTCGACGAAGTCCTGCAGCTTTCCGACAGGATCGCAGTCATGTACCGCGGCCGCATCATCGGCATCGTGCCCGGAGACGAAAACCGTGACGTGCTCGGCCTGATGATGGCCGGTATGACAGCCGAGGCCGCACGGGAAGCAGTAGCCGCAGGCATGCGCACCCGCGACGCCCAGCTCGCAGAAAAAGGAGAGATCGCGTGAGCCAGCTAGTTAGAAAGATCGGGCGCAGCGACGTAACGGTCGTAGTCCTCGCGTTCTTCTTCGCCTTCCTGATCGGTTCTATCCTGATCATCGCCGTAAACCCGCAGGTACACGAGAGCCTCGGCTACTTCTTCGCCCGCCCTCAGGACACCCTGGTAGCGGCGTGGGGAGCCGTTAGCGAAGCCTACGTCTCGATGTTCCGCGGCTCCATCTTTAACTACCGGGCAAACAGCTTCGATCGCATGATCAAACCGCTGCTGGAAACCCTTACCGTGGCCACCCCGCTGATCATCGCCTCCGTCGGCATCGCCATCGCCTTCCGCGCGGGCCTGTTCAACATCGGCGGCACCGGCCAGCTGGTAGCGGGCGCGGTCGCCTCCGCCTACGTCGGTTTCACCTTCCAGCTGCCCTACGGCCTGCACCTGCTGCTGGCCCTGATCGCCGGTATCGCCGCGGGCGCCTTCTGGGGCGGCATCGCGGGCTTCCTCAAAGCGCGTTTCGGTTCCAACGAGGTCATCACGACCATCATGCTGAACTGGATCGCCCTCTACCTGCTGCAATACCTGCTCACCACCGCCGCGTTCAACGGCGGCTCCAACGAGCCGACCTCGGTAGCGGTAGCGAAAACCGCCTCCCTGCCCCTGCTGGCGGGTAGCGGCTTCCGACTCCACGCGGGTCTGCTGATAGCGGTCCTGAGCTGCGTTTTCCTCTGGTGGCTGATGAGCCGCTCCACGTTCGGTTTCCGCTTCCGCGCGGTGGGCGCTAACCCGCGCGCAGCCGAGGTAGCGGGTATCGACGTTGGCCGCAGCTCCTTCGGCGTCATGCTCGTCGCCGGTGGCGTCGTCGGCCTCGCCGGTGCCGTGCACCTGCTGGGCACCGAACACCGCCTGACCGACGGCGTAGCCGGTTCCATCGGCTTCGACGCGATCACAGTCGCCCTGCTGGGCCGTTCCGGACCCGTCGGCATTCTCCTCGCGGGCCTGCTGTTTGCCGCCCTTTCCGTGGGTGGCCGCTACATGGAAACCACCCAGGGCGTACCGATCGACCTGGTAGAGGTAATCCAGGCGCTCGTGGTGCTCTTCATCGCCGCCCCGCCGCTGGTACGCGCGATGGTCGGCCTGCGGGATAAACCGCGCGATAAGAAACCCCGTAAGAAAAACCAGCCCGCTGCACAGCCCGCTACCGTCGGGGAGGAAAAATGAGCGCCGCCACCGCAACCCTGAACAGCCCCGACTACTACCGCGCTAAAGGGTGGTGGCACATGCCCACTGCCCTGGTCGGCTTCGCCCTCTTCGCCCTGCTTACCTTCGGGGTCGGGGGAAGCTGGGGATACGACGCCAAGTTCCAGCTCGGTTCCCCGCACGACTTCGTAGACATCGGCACTTTCAGCGTGCCCGCCGCGCCGGTATCGCTCGCCCTCGCCTGCGTCTGTCTGCTCATCGCGGCCTGGTCGCTGTTCACCGCCTACCGTGCCCGACCGGTCAAGCCGGCGCTGCGCGGCACCGCCTACTTTATGTTTGGCGTCTGCTGGGTGCTGTCGTTCCTGAGCTGGGTGACGGTGGGGCAGGTACTGCCGTTCACCGCGCTGCTCCAGACCACCCTGGCGCTCGCCGTACCGCTAGTGTTTGGCTCCCTCGCGGGCGTGCTTAGCGAACGCGCGGGCGTGGTAAACATTGCGATTGAAGGCCAGCTCCTGTTCGGCGCGTTCGGGGCTACGCTGGTCGGCTCCATGACCGGCAACCCCTGGCTGGGCGTGTTGGCCGCCCCCGTGGTCGCCCTCGGCATCGGCGCGCTGCTGGCGCTGTTCGCGGTCGGCTACCACGTGCAGCAGATCATCGTCGGCGTGGTGCTGAACGTCTTCGCAATCGGCCTCACCAGCTTCTTCTACTCGACTTTCATGCGGGCCAACCCGGAAACGTTCAACGCTCCGCTGCGCCTGCCGCTGCTGCCGATTCCCGGCCTCTCGCGCATCCCCGTCATCGGGCAGGTGCTGTTCAACCAGAACATCCTGGTGTACCTGATGTACGTGATCGTGGCCGTGCTGACCGTGGCCCTGTTCAAGACCCGTTGGGGCCTGCGCGTGCGCGCCGTAGGCGAGCACCCGCTCGCGGCGGACACGGTGGGCATCAACGTGGCAGCGACCCGCTGGAAGAACGTGCTGCTCGGCGCAGCCGTAGCGGGCCTGGGCGGTGCCACCCTCACCCTCGGCACCGGCGTGGCGTTCGGCGAAAACATCTCGGCAGGCAAGGGCTACATCGCGCTGGCCGCGATGATCCTGGGCCGTTACCACCCGATCGGGGCCCTCTCCGCCGCGCTGTTCTTCGCCTTCGCCGACGCGCTGCAGCTGCGCCTTGGCATCCTCGGCACCGCGCAGGTACCGGAGGGGCTAGACAAGGTGACCATCCCCGGCGAGTTCCTGCTCATGCTGCCCTACGTCGTAACCCTGTTCGCCGTTTCCGGCTTCGTCGGTCGCGTACGCGTCCCGGCGGCAGACGGCGAACCGTACGTGAAGCAGTAGGCCACCGTGAGCGGAAACTTCCCCGAACTGCTCGCCCTGGCCAGGCAGGCCGCCGCCCACGCCTACGCCCCCTACTCGGGCTTCAAGGTGGGGGCGGCCGCCCTCACCACCAGCGGGCGGATAGTCACCGGCTGTAACGTCGAAAACGCCGCCTACGGCGTGACCCTCTGCGCCGAATGCGGCCTCGTCTCCCAGGCCGTCAGGGAGGACGCGGGGAAACTCGTCGCGTTCGTCTGCGTCGGCACCAAAGCGGAAACGCAGCATGCTCCCGTTGTTATGCCCTGCGGTCGCTGCCGCCAGCTGCTGGCAGAACACGCCGATGCGTCTCTGCGCGTGCTGGGAGTAAACGGCGAAATCAGCCTGGGGGAACTGCTGCCGGATTCGTTCGGCCCCGCAAACCTGTCCGTATAACGCCCTCAAGAAACGACACGAGAAACGAACCGAGGTAGAAATGAGCAACGAACCGTTCGACGCGGTAGAGATCATTCGCGCCAAGCGCGACCGGGCAAAGCTCTCCCCGGAACAGATCGACTGGGTGGTGGATGCCTACACGCGCGGTGTGGTCGCCGACTACCAGATGTCGGCCCTCGCGATGGCTATCCTGCTCAACGGTATGGAACGCGATGAGATTTCCCGCTGGACCAACGCCATGATCGCGAGCGGCGAACGCATGGACTTCTCCACGCTCAGCCGCCCCACCGCAGATAAGCATTCGACCGGCGGCGTCGGCGACAAGATCACCCTGCCGCTCGCGCCCCTCGTGGCCTGCTTCGACGTGGCGGTGCCGCAGCTTTCCGGACGCGGCCTCGGCCACACCGGCGGCACCCTGGACAAACTGGAATCGATCCCCGGCTGGCGCTGCGACCTCAGCAACGACGAAATGATGCGCCAGCTGGAAGAGGTCGGCGCGGTCATCTGCGCGGCTGGCACCGGACTGGCCCCGGCAGACAAGAAGCTGTATGCGCTGCGCGACGTCACCGGCACGGTAGAGGCGATCCCGCTGATCGCCAGCTCCATCATGAGCAAGAAGATCGCGGAAGGCACCGCCTCCCTGGTGCTCGATGTGAAGGTCGGCTCCGGCGCGTTCATGAAGAACGAGGAACTGGCCCGCGAACTCGCCACCACCATGGTGCAGCTCGGCACGGACGCGGGGGTGGCCACCACCGCGCTGCTGACCGACATGAGCGTGCCGCTCGGCCTCACCGTCGGCAATGCCCTCGAAGTGCGCGAAAGCGTGGAGGTGCTTGCGGGCGGCGGCCCCGCCGACGTGGTGGAGCTGACCGTGGCGCTCGCCCGGGAAATGCTCGCGGCGGCAGGCAAACCCGACGCGGACGTCGAGGCGGCCCTCAAGGACGGCCGCGCCATGGACGTGTGGCGCCGCATGATCGCCGCCCAGGGCGGCGATCCGGACGCGGAACTTCCCGTTGCCAAGCACAGCGAAGAGATCCGGGCCGAACGCTCCGGTGTGATCACCGGCCTGGACGCGATGCAGGTCGGCCTGGCGGGCTGGCGCCTGGGCGCGGGCCGCGAACGCCAGGGCGAACCGGTCCAGTTCGGCGCGGGCGTGGAACTGCATAAGAGCGTGGGGGACGAGGTACGCGAGGGCGATCTGCTCGCGACCCTGTTCACCGACACTCCCGAACGCTTCGCGCGCGCCCAGCAGGCGATCTCCGGTGCCTGGAGCTACGGTGAGCAGGCCCCCGCACGCCGTGTGGTGATCGACAAGATCACCGCCTAGCAATAGCACTTCTTAGCAATAGCACTGCTTAGCAAAAACGCGGGGCACCCGGTCAATCAAGCCGGGCGCCCCGCGTTTATTGCGTAGCCGTACGTTTGCCGTAAAGGCGCTCAGCGCGGCGGATAGAGCGCCTGCAGCAGCGGCATTACATGCAGGGTCGATAGCGGCGCGAAGCGCACGCCCTCCTGCGGCGCATACAGCGGGCACCAGAGCGACTCGGCGATCTCGGCGCGGACCTCGCCGACGCGCTCCGCCGCTCCCTCCGGGGCCACGAAAACGCCCGCCTCCACGCGCGTGTCGGCCTCATTGGCGGCCCACTCGCTGAACGATCCGAGCGGCGTCAGCGACTCGGGGGAGACCTCCAGGCCCAGTTCCTCGCCGACCTCGCGGGCCGCGCACTCCCTGTCGCTTTCGCCCGGCTCCAGCTTGCCGCCCGGCAGCATAAAAGCATCCGTGCCCTTCTTGCGCACGGTTAGCACCTCCGGGCCATGCGCGCCGTCGCGCACTATGCACAGCGCCGCAATGCGCAGCGTGCGAGGCGGATTAACGTAGGCGTCGGCCTCCCAGTAGTCCTCCAGCCTGCGCAGGTGCCGCACCGCTGCCGACATGTTGAGCGGGCGCATCCCCGCGCCCCGCCAGGCCCGCATCTTCTGATGTTCTTCCCGGAACAGGGCGCTGCCGCGCCTAAGCAGGGTGAGCGGCGGCTTACGGTTTTGGCGTAGATCGCGGCCCAGCCGCAGCGCGAAGTTGAGGGCACGCGGGCGCGAAATCACGACGGCGTCCGCGAGCAGCCCCCGCGCAGCCAGATCGGGGATCAGCTCGGCCGCGAAAATCCCCTCCGCCACCACCAGGCGCTGCCCCTGCAGCACCAGCTCCCGGCTGCCGGTACGGCGCGAAAGGGGGATCGAATAGGTGGGTATCTCTGCCCGGCCCTCGCGCGAAAGCCGCAGCAGGGCCGCCAGCGCCTGTTCCCGGTGCCAGGAGGCGCTGTTATCCCAATCGACTATGCCGAAACGGCGCGGCAGGCCCGGATCGTCCAGATCCCGGTAGAAATCGTCTAGCTCTACCACGGGGGCGCCGAAACGAGAGGTGAGAACACTCTTGCCGCTGCCCGAAGGCCCTGCGAGAAGAATGAAACGAACGGGAGCGTGAGGCCTCATGGGGCACCATTTTACCGCCTGGGCGTGCGAGAATCGGGGCATGAACCTTGAAAACGCGAAACTTGCCCAGATGATTGACCACACCCTGCTCAAGCCCGAGGCGACCCGCGCCGACGTCACCGCGCTGCTGCGCGAAGCCGAAGAGCTGGGCGTCTACAGCGTCTGCGTTTCCCCGGCGATGCTGCCGGTAGAAACCACCGTTAAGGTGGCCACCGTCTGCGGTTTCCCCTCCGGTAAGCACACCTCCGCCGTGAAGGCCGCCGAAGCCGCCGAGTCCGTTTCTCGCGGGGCCGACGAGGTAGACATGGTGATCGACCTGGGCAGCGCCGTGGCGAACGATTTCGCCGCCGTCGAGGCCGATATTCGCGCCGTGCGCGAAGCTATCCCCGCGCCGACCGTGCTGAAGGTGATCATCGAATCCGCCGCCCTCAGCGATGAGCAGATCGTCGGCTGCTGCCGCGCCGCCAAGAGTGCCGGTGCCGACTTCGTGAAGACCTCCACCGGATTCCACCCGGCGGGCGGGGCCAGCGCCCACGCGGTCAAGCTCATGCGGGAAACGGTCGGTGAAGAAATGGGCGTCAAGGCATCCGGTGGTATCCGCACCCGCGAGGCTGCCGAGGAAATGGTGGCCGCGGGGGCGAGCCGCCTCGGGCTGTCCGGCTCCCGCGCCGTGCTCGCGGGCGGCGCCGCGGGCGGCAGCTACTGACGCGAAAGCTAACCAACTAAAAAGCTAACCAGCCAAGTTGGCTGACACGGCAAAAGGCGGGGCCTCCCGGTAAGGAAACCCCGCCTTTTGCTATGCGTTAAAGGGATTAGCCAACGCCGAGCGCGGCGGCGATGTCGGCCCGTACCCGCGCGATCTTTTCCGCGCCGTCAGCGCGCGCCTCAGCGATGCCGGCGCTGCCCACCTTTTCCACGGCCTCCAGGTAGCACTTGAGCTTCGGCTCGGTGCCGGACGGGCGCACGATCACGCGCGAGCCGTCCTCGGTGGCAAACAGCATGCCGTCGGTGGGAGGCAGGCCGGTGGTTTCCAGGCTGCCCTCCGCGAGGTCCTCCACCTGCGAAACGGTGGAGCCTGCGAGGGCCGCCGGGGGAGTGCTGCGCAGGCGCTGCATCATCTGCGGGATCAGGGACAGATCCTCCACGCGCAGCGAAAGCTGATCGGTCACGAACAGTCCGGTGGCCTGGGCGAGATCGTCCAGCACGCCTACCAGGCTGGTGCCGCGCTGCTTCGCCAGCGCCGCCATTTCCGCCACGACCAGGGAGGCGGAAATGCCGTCCTTATCGCGCACCACCTCGGGCAGCACGCAGTAACCGATTGCCTCTTCGTAGCCGAAGCCGAGGCCGGGGGTGCGGGCGATCCACTTGAAGCCCGTCAGGGTGGTGGCGTGCCCGGCGCCGCTGACGCGGGCGACCTCGGAAAGCCAGCGGGAAGAAACGATCGAGTTCGCGAGGGTGCCCTGCAGCCTGCCGGTCTGCAGCAGGTAGCTGCCGAGCAGCACGCCCAGTTCGTCGCCGCGCAGCATCCGCCATTCGTTGCTGTGCGGGTCCAGCACGGCCGCAGCGCAACGGTCGGCGTCGGGATCGTTAGCGATTACCACGTCGGCAGAAACCGCGCGGGCCTTTTCCAGCGCCAGATCAATCGCGCCCTTTTCTTCCGGGTTAGGGAAGGAAACGGTCGGGAAATCGGGGTTAGGATCGCGCTGTTCCTCGACCGGGTGCACGTCGGTAAAGCCCGCCTTGCGGAAGGCGGCCGACATGGTTTCGTAGCCCACGCCGTGCATGGCGGTGTGCACGATGCGCACCTCGCGGGGGCCGCCGTTTTCGAGCGCGCCCTGAATCTGTTCCAGGTAGGCATCGCGCAGTTCTTCACCGACGATGTGCCAGCCGGAGTCGGCGCGCGGAATCTCGCGCACCGCGCCGACCGCCGCGATGTGGGCCGCGATCTCGGCATCCGCCGGGGGCACGATCTGCACGCCGCGACCGTCCTCATCGCTCAGGCGGCCGCCCAGGTAAACCTTGTAGCCGTTGTCCTGCGCCGGGTTGTGGGAGGCGGTCACCATCACGCCCGCGTCCGCGTCCAGGTAGCGGGTGGCAAAAGCCAGCACCGGGGTCGGCCAGGTGCCTGGCAGCAGGTGCGCTTCGATCCCCGCAGCCGCGAAGATCGCGACTGTCGCCTCGGCAAAGTCGCGCGAGTTGTAGCGGGCGTCGTAGCCGACTACCGCGCGACCGGGGCGATCCTCACCGGCCAGCTTTTCGTTCATGTAGGTGGCGAGGCCGCGGGCTGCGCGGGATACCACGGCTAGATTCATACGGTTCGGGCCGGGGCCCATCTTGCCGCGCAGCCCGGCCGTGCCGAACTGCAGCGTGCCCGCGAAAGCGTCGCTCAGTTCGCGCGCCGCCGCCTCGTCGCCGCCCTTCGCGGCGCTCAACAGGGCGGTAAGTTCCTCGGCGGTAGCCGGGTTCGGGTCGTCCGCTAGCCACGCCTCGGCGCGCTGCGCCAGTTCTGCCTGAATGCTCACTTGCTGCTCTCCTTTTCCTTGGCGATTGCCAGCAGGGATTCGGCCAGCAGCCGCGAAATGCGCGGCGCGGCCTCCTGCCCGGCTTCGATGACTTCCTCGTGCGAAAGGGGAGTTTCGCTGATGCCCGCAGCTAGGTTGGTGACCAGGGACAGCCCCAGAATTTCCATCCCCGCTTCGCGCGCGGCGATGGCCTCAAGCGCGGTAGACATGCCGACCAGGGTCGCCCCCATGACCCCGGCCATCTTCACCTCTGCGGGGGTCTCGTAGCTGGGGCCGGAGAACTGCATGTAAACGCCCTCCGGGGTTCCCGGCTGCACCCGCTGCACGATCTCGCGCAGGCGCGGCGTGTAGAGGTCGGTGACGTCCACGAAGTTTGCGCCGCGCAGGGGGGTCGCTCCGGTGAAGTTGATCTGGTCGCGGATCAGGACCGCCGTTCCCGGCTTCCAGCTCCTATCCAGACCGCCGCAGCCGTTGGTGAGGACCACGGTCGAGCAGCCCGCCGCAGCGGCGGTGCGCATGCCGTGCACTACCGGCTCCACGCCCTTGCCCTCGTAGTAGTGGGTGCGCGCGCCGAGCACAAGCACGTGTACGTCGGTGCCCGTGATCTTGATGCTGCGCAGGGTGCCGACGTGCCCGGCCAGCGCGGGGGCCGAAAAGCCCTCCACGTCAGTGGCGGGAGCCTGCCAAACTTCCTCGCCGATCAGGTCCGCCGCCTGGGACCAGCCGGAGCCGAGCACAACCGCGATGTCGTGCCGGGGGACGCCGCTGAGACGGGCAATGGTTTCTGCCGCGCGCTTCGCCAGCGCGTAGGGATCGGTGCTGTCAAAAGAATCTGCCATAGACAAGAAACTAGCGCAGGAATATCTCCCTGTGCGAGGACTTACCGGTAGCGGGCGGGGGCAGGGCCGGTTTAGTCGGAAATCTGACAGAAAACCGCGCCGGAGGAAACGCTCGCGCCGACCTCTGCCGTAAGTTCGCGCACGACGCCGCTGCGGTGGGCGTTCACCGGCTGCTCCATCTTCATGGCCTCCAGCACCAGCAGCAGATCGCCTTCCTCAACGCTTTCGCCCTCCTTGACCGCGACCTTTACGACGGTGCCCTGCATGGGGGAGCGAACCGCGCCATCGCCCGCGGCGCTGACCTTCGCGCCGCGACCCGACCTGCGCCTGGGCAGCGGGCGGGCGGGTTGCGGGGCGCGCAGCGAGGCGGGCAGACTCACCTCGATGCGCCTGCCGTCTATCTCCACGGTGAGCTTTTCCCGCTCGTTTTCGCCGTGCCCCGCGCCGGGCAGCGGCTGCGGGGTGAATTTGGCGGTACATTCCGTCTCTATCCAACGGGTGTGGACCGTGAACGGCGCCTGCGGGTCTGCCGGGGCGAACGCCGGATCGCGCACCACCTCGCGGTGGAAGGGCAGCGCGGTGGGGATACCGGAAATCTGGAATTCCGCGAGCGCGCGGCGGGCGCGAGCCAGCGCCTGCTGCCGATCGCGCCCGGTAACGATGAGCTTGGCGAGCAGCGAATCGAAATTGCCGCCCAATTCGTCCCCGGCCTGGAAACCGGTATCTACGCGCACGCCCGGCCCGGCTGGAAGCACGAACTCGTTCAGTCTGCCGGGAGCAGGCAGGAAGTTACGCCCCGGGTCCTCGCCGTTAATGCGGAACTCGATGCTGTGCCCGCGCAGCGGCGGATCGCTCTCCTCCAGGCGCGCCCCGGCGGCTATCTCCAGCTGCGCCTGCACCAGGTCGATCCCCGTGACTTCCTCGCTCACCGGATGCTCCACCTGCAGCCTGGTGTTCACCTCCAGGAACGACACCGTGCCGTCGGCCGCTACCAGGAACTCGCAGGTACCGGCGCCGACGTATTTAGCGGTGCGTAGTATTTCGCGGGAGGCGCGGTACAGCTCCGCCTCTTGCTCTGCGGTGAGGAACGGCGCGGGGGCCTCCTCGACAAGTTTTTGGTGGCGGCGCTGCAGGGAACAGTCGCGGGTAGAAATCACCTGCACATTGCCGTATTCGTCGGCCAGGCACTGGGTTTCGACGTGGCGGGGCCTTTCCAGGTAGCGCTCCACAAAGCATTCCCCGCGCCCGAAAGCTACCGTGGCTTCGCGCACGGCGGAGGCGTAAAGCTCGCGCACCTCGTCCTCTTTGTAGGCGACCTTCAGGCCGCGCCCGCCGCCGCCGTAGGCGGCCTTAATGGCGATGGGCAGGCCGTGCTGGCGGGCGAACGCCACCACCTCGTCGCTGCCCTCCACGGGACTTTCCGTGCCCGCCACCAGCGGGGCCTTCGCCTGCTGCGCCACCTTGCGGGCGGAAACCTTGTCGCCGAGCAGCTCGATCGCTTCGGGGGAGGGGCCGATCCAGACCAGCTTTGCCTCCCTGACGGCGCGGGCGAACTCCGCGCTTTCGGCCAGGAAGCCGTATCCGGGGTGCACCGCCTGCGCCCCGCTGCGGCGCGCCACGTCAAGCAGTTTCTCGATCACCAGGTAGGAATCCTGGGGGCCCTGACCGCCCAGGGCGTAGGCCTCATCGGCCACCTTCGTGTGCAGCGCGTCCCTGTCGGGGTCTGCGTAGACCGCGATGCTGCGCAGACCCGCGTCACGGCAGGCACGCGCGATACGAACGGCGATCTCGCCCCGGTTCGCGATCAGCACGCTGTCAAAATAGCGCTGCTGTTTCCTCTTGGCGGGCATACGGGCCTTCCCTTCCCTGGCTCAATCGCCGAGCATAGCGAAGAAAGAAGGCCCGTACCCCATTACCGTTCGGTTACCCCCGCGCGGGTGTTAGCCGCGCCAAAAAGCGTCTATGCCGACGCCGCAGCCGGATAGCAGTTCGCGCAGGAGGGGCAGGGAAAGGCCGACCACCGAATGGGGATCGCCCTCCACGCCGTCGAGCAGGCAACCGCCCAGGCCGTCTATCGTGAAAGCGCCCGCCACGCCGAGCGGCTCCCCGGTGGCGATATAGGCGTCGATCAGCTCGTCGCTGACGTCACCGATATGCACCAGTGTGGACGCGGTCGCCCCCAGGGTGCCGCCTGAACCGTCTGGGCGGTTATCGCACAGCCAGTGACCGGTGTGCAGCACCCCCGTCTTGCCGCGCATCGCCAGCCAGCGTTCGCGCGCCACCTCGGGGGTGTGCGGCTTACCGAGTAGCTGCCCGCCGACCTCGAACAGGGAATCGCAGCCCAGCACGAAACCGTCGTAATCGCTGCGTTCCACCGCCGCCAGGCACTTGGCGCGCGCCAGCGCCAGCACGCTATCCTCCGGGCCGGGGTTATCCAGGCCGCGCAGCAGCGCGTCTTCGTCCAGGTCCACCGGCAGCGTTTCGTGCGCGATACCGGCCCTGGTCAGCACCTCGCGGCGCCCCTGCGAGGCGGAGGCGAGCAGGAGCCTCACTTGAGGGCCTGGCGCAGCACCGACAGCGGCAGCGAACCGAGGCGCAGCGCGCGTGCGTGGAAGTCGCGGGCGCTTTCGCCGTTAGCTTCCGATTCCGCACGCAGCTGCTCCCACAGCCGCTGGCCGACCTTGTAGGACGGCGCCTGTCCCGGCCATCCGAGGTAACGGTTCAGCTCGAAGCGGCGCTGATTGACCTCCATGCCCCAGTTGTCGGCCATGAACTCCCATGCCTTGTCGTAGGTCCACGCGCCCTCACCGAACGGCGCGGGCATGTCGAAACCGCAGTGCATGCCGATGTCGAGCACGACGCGGCCCGCGCGCATCCGCTGTGCGTCCAGCATGCCCAGGCGGTCGCCGTCGTCATCCAGGTAGCCCAGCTGCTCCATCAGGCGTTCCGCGTAGAGCGCCCAGCCCTCGCCGTGGCCGGAAACCCAGCAGCCCAGGCCGCGCCAGCGGTTCAGGCTGCGCCCCGCCAGCACCTGGGTGCCCAGCTGCAGGTGATGCCCCGGCACGCCCTCGTGGTAGACGGTCGTGGTCTCGGTCCAGGTGTGGAACTCGGTGACGCCGGTCGGCACATCCCACCACATGCGGCCCGGACGGCTGAAGTCCTCGCTGGGGGCGGTGTAGTAGATGCCGCCCGCGCCGGTCTGGGCGATGCAGCACTCCAGCGCCAGCAGTTCCTCCGGAATATCGAAGTGGGTGCCGCGCAGCTCTCGCACCGCCTGGTCGGAAAGCTCCTGCATCCAGCGCTGCAGGTTGTCCGTGCCGTGGATCGTGCGGGCCGGGTCGGCATCCAGGCTGTCGCGTGCGGCCTGCACCGAACGGCCGCCGCCGTTGCCGTAGTGGGCGTTAATGCGCTCGGCCACCTCTTCCTGCTCCGCGATGATGCGCTGCAGTTCCTCGGTGCCCCAGGCGTAGGTTTCCTCCAGGTCGATCTCTTCGCCCAGGAAGTTACGCGAGTAAAGCTGGTAGGCCTCGCGGCCCACGCCGTCGCTCGCGCGGCCGTGCGGGGCCATCTCGCGCAGCGTCTCGGCCAGTTCGCCGTAGGCCGCTGCGGCTCCCTGCGCGGCGGCAAAGACCCGCTCGCGCAGCCCCTCGCTGCCCTGCGCGTTCTGCGCAAAACGCATGAAGAAACCGTCCGCCTCGGCCAGGTTCTGGGCGTCCTCGGCGCCCAGCAAAAGCATCCGCTGAGAGCTCATGACCGACTGCTCCATGCCGTAACGCAGCGATTCCTGCCAGCTGCGCAGCGACTGTGGCAGCTTCTCCAGACGGGTGGCGATAACCTCCCAGTCTTCTTCCGTCTTGCTCGGCATCAGATCGAACACCTGGCGGGCACCCTGAATCGGCGAGGTCAGGTTGTTTACCTGCGTGTGGGGGATCAGCGCCTCCGCGAACTCAACCTGCAGGCCAAGGCGCTCCTTGAGCGCGGCGCGGGTAACCGCATCCACCTCGTCCTCGTCGGCCACACCGTCCAGCGCGCTCAGCAGATCGCGGGTCACCTGGGTGACCGCCTCGATGCCGGCGGGGGAATAGTCGGTCACTTCGGTGTCATAACCGGCAACTCCCATGGAGGTAGCCGCGAAGGGATCCATGTGGGCCACGGTATCCAGGTAGCCGTCGGCCAGACGATCTATCGCGGTGGGGGTGCGTTCTGCGGTGTTATCGGTGCTCATACGGAAAAGTGTACGGGGCAAACCGGCAGCAGAACGCTTTTCGGAAAACGAAAATTACCTCTGCCGCAAC
The DNA here is from genome assembly GCA_019218375.1 of Dermabacteraceae bacterium TAE3-ERU5. GTDB lineage: Bacteria > Actinomycetota > Actinomycetes > Actinomycetales > Dermabacteraceae > TAE3-ERU5. The sequence continues at coordinate 226,450 of JAHUUK010000004.1, read as the reverse complement.
GAAAACTGCCAGGCATCCGGTTCGCTGCCGTAAACCCGGCCGCGCGGCCGCTGCCAGCGCGGCACCACGGGGCTATCTTCGCCCCGCAAAAGTTCCTCGGCCTGCGCCTCCTCGCGGGAGGCCCGGTTCAGCGCGTACAGGGCCACGCTCAGCGCGGTCAGCTCCGCCGGATCTACCTCGCCCCGCCCGATCCGGATGCCCTCTGCGCCACTCACAGCGGGATATTCCCGTGCTTCTTAGCGGGCAAATCCGAACGCTTGGTGCGCAGCGCGCGCAGCGCCGACGCAACCTGCCAGCGAGTCTCATGCGGGGCTATCACCGCATCGATCCAGCCGTTCTCCGCCGCCACATACGGGTTAGCGAAACTTTCCTCGTAATCGTTAAGCAGCTTGCCGCGCAGCTCGGCCTCACCCTCACCCGCCGCCTGCAGCTCGCGCCGATGCAGAATGTTCACCGCGCCCTGCGCACCCATCACAGCCACCTGCGCGGTGGGCCAGGCCAGGTTCACGTCGGCCCCCAGATCCTTCGAGCCCATCACGATGTAGGCCCCGCCGTAGGCCTTGCGGGTAATCACCGTGACCAGCGGCACCGTCGCCTCGGCGTAGGCGTACAGCAGTTTCGCGCCGCGGCGAATAATGCCTTCCCACTCCTGGCCCGTGCCCGGCAGGAATCCCGGCACGTCCACCAGCGTGAGCACCGGAATGCCGTAGACATCGCAGGTGCGCACGAAACGCGCCGCCTTCTCGGACGCCGCGATATCCAGGGTCCCCGCCATGTGCGCGGGCTGGTTCGCCACCACGCCCACGCTGTGCCCCTCGATACGGCCGAAGCCGACCATGATGTTACGGGCGAAGTTCTCCTGCACCTGCAGGAAATAGCCATCGTCCAACAGGGCGGCGATCAGCTCGCCCATGTCGTAGGGCTGATTGGCGGAATCCGGAATCAGCCGATCCAGCGCCAGATCGCTCTCCTCCGGTGCGGTGGGGCACGGCTCGGTCGGAATCGGCGGCGGCACCGAAAGGTTGTTCGCGGGCAGGTAGGAAAGCAGCTCCTTCACGTATTCGAGGGCGTCGTCCTCGTCGCTCGCCAAATAGTGGGCAACCCCGGAACGACTCGCGTGGGTGTGCGCCCCGCCTAGTTCCTCGAAGCCGACGTCCTCGCCGGTCACCGTGCGGATCACGTCCGGCCCGGTAATGAACATATGGGAGGTTTTATCCACCATCACCACGAAATCCGTGAGGGCGGGCGAATACACCGCGCCGCCCGCGGCCGGCCCCATAATCAGGGAGATCTGCGGGATCACGCCGGAAGCCAGCGTGTTGTTGCGCATGATGCCGGCGAACGCGGCCAGGGAGGCCACGCCCTCCTGGATACGCGCGCCGCCGCCGTCCAAGATACCGATCAGGGGCACCCCGGTGCGCAGGGCCAGCTCCTGCACCTTCTGAATCTTGCGCCCGTGCGCCTGCCCCAGCGAACCGCCAAAAACGGTGAAGTCCTGCGCGTAAACGCACACCTGTCGGCCATCTATCGTGCCGTAACCGGCCACGATGCCGTCCCCCGCCGGGCGGCGCTTATCCAACCCGAACCCGTGCGCCTGGTGGCGCACCAGCCGATCCAGTTCCACGAAAGAATCCGCGTCGAGTAGATCAAGCACCCGCTCCAGGGCCGTTTTTTTGCCGCGCGCGTGCTGCCGGGCGATCGCCGCCTCGTCGCCGCCCTCGGCGAGGCGCCGGTTCAGTTCTGCTAGCTTTTGCGCGGTAGTCGCGCTCCCGTCAGACATGGCTACTCGCTTTCTTACCGGGGCCCACAGGTAGGGGCAGTTACTACGTTACCTTTAGCCCCAGAGCCCGTAACCGACAAGTAGGTGAGGCAATGAACCCGGATCCTTTCGCAAACCTGCTGCTGCTCACGCACACGCAGTCCACCAATGACGACGCCGCCGCCTACGCGCGGCGGGGGGAAGCAGTAGCCATCGCGACCGACAGGCAGCTCGCGGGCCGGGGCAGGCTGGGCAGGCAGTGGCACACCCCGGCAGGAAACAGCCTGGCGTTCTCCTTCACCACGCCGCTCACCTCGCCCCTGCAAGAAAGCTGGCTGCCGCTGCTGGCGGCGCTCGCCGCAGCCGGGGTCGCGGCAGAATGCAGCGGCGTGCACGCGGGCGTGAAGTGGCCAAACGACATCTTGCTGCACGACGGCGAAAAGTGGCGCAAGGCCGGGGGAGTGCTGTGCGAAAAGATCACGGCCGAAAACGCATCCGGTAACTGGGCGGTGGTCGGCATCGGGCTTAACCTGCGCGGCAGCGTGAGCGGGGCCGACGGAAGGCCACTTCCCGGCGCGATCAGCTGCGAACAGGCGGCGGGAGCGCGCGGCAGAAGCGTGCCCGCCGCGCTGGAAGCCGTGCAGCCGCTGCTGAACCAGCTACGCAAAGCGCTGCGCCTGCAACTGCCGGAAGAATCCCGTAGCCGATATCTTGAGATGTGTGTCACTATAGGGGAGCGGGTTCGCGTGGACCTGCTGGGAGATCCCGCGGCGGTAGACCCCATCTACTCCGGCAGCGTAAAAGATGCCGAAGTGAGCGGCGAAGCGGTGGGCATAGACGATAATGGACGTTTGCTGATAGCCAGCCGGGAAAAAATAATTCCCGTGGCGGTCGGCGACGTACACCACCTGCGGCCAGCAAATTGAAAGGATGCCCCGAGCAATGTCGGACTCTTCGGATCGTGCCGAGTTTGCGCGCCGGTTTAGCCAGGTGCGCCGCGCCGTCAGCTACCTGGAAAAAAAGCTGCTCGGAGGCACCCGCGAATACTCCCGCCGCGATCTGGAAGAAAAGTTCAGCATCCCCCCAACCCTGAGCCGGATGTACTGGCGAGCGCTGGGATTCACCAACGTGGACGACGACACGGCCGTGTTCACGGCCGCCGATGCCGAAGCGTTCTCTTCCCTCAAAGAGGTATCCGGAAACGACATCGTTTCCGACCGCAGCCTGGCGCACCTGGCGCGCGCCCTCGGCTTCCACATGGGCAGGCTCGCCATGTGGGAAACCGAAGCGATAGTCGATGACATGAAGCGAGCGCGCAACCTGCCCGACGCGGAAGCGCGCCTCGCCATGCTCGACGTCATGCCCAACTACATAGACGTCTTTGAACAGCACGTCCTTTACGCATTCCGCCGCCAGCTCGCCGCCTACACGGCGCGCGCCGGGGCGGAAATCCTGCAAAGCTCCCCCGATAGCGAAGGCGATGACGCGATGCCGCTCAAACGGGTCGTCGGGTTCGCCGACCTGGTCGCCTTCACCCCGCTCGCGCAGTCCCTCAGCGGGGCCGAACTGGCCGACGTGATCGGCGATTTCGAGGCGATCACCCGCGACATCGTTTCCGTCGGTGGCGGGCGCGTCGTAAAAACCGTGGGGGACGAAATCATGTTCCTGGCCGACACCCCGGAGGACGGCGCGCAAATCGCCCTCTCTATCTCGGAGGCGCTCGCCGAGGACGACCGTTTCCCGTGCGTGCGCATAGGCCTCAGCTGGGGCAACATGTTCTCCCGTTTCGGCGACGTATTCGGGCCGACCGTGAACCTGGCCGCGCGCCTGGAGGGGATAGCCGCTCCCGGCGAAGTGATCTGCGACGAAGACACCGCGGACGCCATCGAGGAGGCGCTACCCGGTGCTTTCGTGACTTCCCGCAAGGAAGCCGTGGAACTGCAGGGAATCGGGAAGTGGGTTCCCGTAAGCGTGAAGCGCGGTAATTCGCGGCGTATCGAACTAGACGGCTAACGGGCATATCATGGAACGCGTGACGCACCTTTTGCTTGTTGAGGACGACTCCGCGATCTCGGAGCCACTTTCGCGCGCCCTCGGACGGGAAGGTTACGCGGTTACCCGGGCGGCCTGCGGCAGGGACGCGCTGATTGCGGCCGCCGGGGACGTCCCCGTGGACTTCGTAATCCTGGACCTGGGTCTGCCCGACATCGACGGACTTGAGGTGTGCCGCCGCCTGCGCAAGGGCGGCCTGGAGGCTCCCGTGCTGATTCTGACCGCGCGCGCCGACGAGGTGGATGCCGTGGTCGGCCTGGACGCGGGTGCCGACGATTACGTGACCAAACCCTTCCGCCTGGGAGAGCTGCAGGCGCGTATCCGCGCCCTGCTGCGGCGCGCCCAGGTGGTGGAAGAAGCCGCCCCCGAAGAGCTCAGCGTGAACGGTGTTTCGATAGACGTAGCGGCGCGGCGGGCGTTCGTGGACGGCGAGGAAATCTCCCTGTCCGCGAAGGAATACGATCTGCTGCGCGTGCTGGTGCGCGAAGCCGGTAGCGTGGTCACCCGCGATGACCTGATGCGTGAGGTGTGGGGGGCCGAATGGTGGGGCTCCACCAAAACCCTGGATATGCACGTTTCGTGGCTGCGCCGCAAACTTGGCGACGAAGCCACCTCGCCGCGCCGCATCACCACCGTGCGCGGTGTCGGTTTCCGTTTCGAGAACGAGCAGACGGACTAACCGGTGCGGCAGAGGGTCCTGCAGGCCACCGTCGTCACGGTACTGCTGGCGGTGCTCATGCTGGGCATACCGCTCGCGGTTTCCTGGCTCACCATCGTGCGCACCAGCGTTTATGAACGCGCCGACAAGGTGAACGTGGCGGTATTGAAAAAGGTCGATTCGCTGCTGGCCGTAGGCAAAAGCGTAGACCGCGATACCCTGCTGGCTTTCGCCCAGTCCCAGGAGGGGCTGAACCTTTACATTTCGGTTGAGCACGAGGGCACCATCGTGGAGTCGGGCCCGCCCCCGGCAGATCCGGCCCGTACCAGTTCCCTGGCGGGGCTGCGCGGCGAAACCGTGAACGTGGTGGTGCCGCAGAGCGACGTCAGTTCGCACGTTGCTACCGCCTGGGTGCTGATCAGCGTGGCAGGCCTTTCCGCCATCGCCATCAGCGTTTCCGTGGCACTGTGGCAGGCGCAGCGCATTTCCGCGCCGCTTGCGGTGCTCACCCGCCGCGCGGAGGAACTCGGCTCCGGCCGCTCCCGCGTGCGCTGGGAACGCTGCGACATTCCCGAGATCGACACCGTGGCACAGGAACTGGCGAAGTCCGGCGCGCTGCTTTCGGAACGCCTGGCCGCCGAACGCACGCTCGCCTCCGACGCCTCGCACCAGCTACGCACCCCGCTCACCGCGCTTTCCATGCGGCTGGATGAAATCCTCGCCACCAGTTCCGAGGAATGGGTGCGCGAAGAGGCCCGCATCTCGCTTGAACAGGTGGATCGCCTGACCGAGGTGGTGCACGATCTAATTAACGCGCCGCGTTCCTCCGCGCGCCGCACCCCCGGCGTGGTGGAACTGCGTTCCGTGCTCACCCAGCAAAGCGAGGAGTGGCAGCCCGCATTCCGGGCCGCCCGCCGCAGGCTGCTGGTACAGGTGCCGCGCAGCGCCGCGGTCTGGGCCAGCGCGGGGCCGCTCACGCAGGTGGTGGCCACCCTGATCGAAAACTCGCTCACCCACGGGGCCGGGCGCACGCTGGTGAAGGTGCGTAAGAACGCGAAGTCCACCGTGGTGGAGGTGTCCGACGAAGGCCCCGGCATTGATCCGGCGCTGGGAAAGCGCGTGTTTGAGCGCTCGGTTTCCGGAGAGGGCAGCACCGGCACGGGGGTCGGTCTAGCACTGGCCCGCACCCTCGTGGAAGACGATGGTGGCCGCCTCGAACTGCTCACCGAAAACCCCGCCAAGTTTGGCATCTTCCTGATTTCTGCACCGTCCGAACAGGACGATCAGGCCGCGCCGCCGCGCCGCCGCCGTTCTCGCACTGTAGTTGAGATAGAGGAGTAACCCCTTGCAGACAGCGCACCGTAGGATCGGAGTTATCGGAGGCGGGCAGTTAGCCCGCATGATGGTCGGCCCGGCCGCGGAACTCGCGCTGGAACTGACGGTTCTCGCCAACGACCCGCAGGAAAGCGCCGCCCAGGTGGCGGCCAGCGTGCAGCTGGGCAGCCCGGACGATCCGGAGGCGGTGCGCCGCCTCGGAAACAGCGTGGACGTGGTTACCTTCGATCACGAACAGGTGCCGCCGGAGGCGCTGCGGGCGCTCGCGGAAACCGGCTGCGCGATCTACCCGCCGCCGGAGGCGCTGCTGTATGCGCAGGATAAGCTGGCCATGCGCGAACTGCTTACGGAACTGGAAATTGATTCCCCGCGCTGGTGGCGGATCGAAAGCAGCGCGCAGCTGGCCGACGCGTTAAAGGAATGCGGCGAACTGGTCGTAAAGACTGTGCGCGGCGGCTACGACGGCAACGGCGTGCGCCGCGTCAAAACTGCCCGTGAGGCTGACGATTGGCTGGCGCGCGACGGCGTTTTGCTGGCGGAAGAAATCGTGTTCTTCGATAGGGAGCTGGGGGCGCAGGTAGCCCGCACCCCGCAGGGAGAAATGCGCCATTATCCGACGGTGGAAACCCTGCAGCGCAGCGGCCGCTGCTACCGCGTGATCGCTCCCGCGCCGGGAATCCCGGAGGGAGTAGATAAGCGCGCCAGGGAAATCGCGGCAGCGATCGCCGAAAGAATCGGTGTGGTCGGCATGCTGGCGGTAGAACTGTTCCAGGTAGGGGAAAAGGTTTACGTAAACGAACTGGCCATGCGCCCGCACAACTGCGGCCACTGGAGCATGGATGGCGCGGTGACGGGACAGTTCGAACAGCATCTGCGGGCCGTCGCCGGGCTGCCCCTGGGAGACACCGCGCCGCATTCCCGCCACACCGTGATGGTGAACCTGCTCGGAGATACCAGACAGGACCTACGCGCAGGGGCGGCACTGGCCCTAGCGAGCGTCCCCGCCGTGAAACTGCACCTCTACGGCAAAGAGGTTAAGCATCGCCGCAAAGTCGGGCACGTGAACCTGAGCGGAGAAGACGTGGGGCAGCTGATAGATGCTGCCCACCGGGCAGAAAAACTCATCGTGCGTGAAGGGGAAAAGAAATGAGCGCGAAGGTAGCGATCGTGATGGGGTCGGATTCCGACTTCCCGGTGATGCGGCAGGCGGGCGAGGCCCTGGATGAGTTTGGGATTGCCTGGGATGCCGACGTCGTCTCGGCACACCGTATGCCGCAGGAAATGGTGGACTGGGGCAAAAGCGTCGCTAAACGCGGCTACAGCGTGGTGATCGCCGGAGCCGGGGGAGCCGCGCACCTGCCCGGAATGCTGGCATCCCTGAGCCCGCTGCCGGTGATCGGGGTGCCCGTGCCCCTGAAACACCTGGACGGCATGGATTCGCTGCTTTCCATCGTGCAAATGCCCGCCGGGGTGCCGGTAGCCACCGTCTCTATCGGCGGTGCCCGCAACGCCGGGTTGCTGGCCGCGCGCATCATCGCGGCGCACGATCTTGACGTGCGCCGCCGCATGGTGGCTTTCCAAGAAGAACTGCGAAACGTGGCCCAGGCCAAGGGAGATAAGGTTCGCAACTGCCGGTAGCCACTGCGCGAGACAGGGTTTTCAGGGACATTGCGCGAGTATGCTCAAGGCATGACTTTTAGCGTCGCGGAAGGCGCCGATGTAGCAGAGACTGCAGTGATCGGGCGCGGAAGCAAAATCTGGCATAACGCGCAGGTGAGGGAAGGTGCCCGGCTGGGAGAAGACTGCATAGTCGGCCGCGGCGCGTACATCGGCAGTGGCGTCGAAATGGGGCGCGGCTGCAAGGTGCAAAATTATGCCCTCGTCTACGAACCGGCGAAGCTGGCCGACGGCGTGTTCGTCGGCCCCGCGGTCGTGTTCACCAACGATCATTTCCCGCGCGCGGTAAATCCCGACCTCACGCCGAAGAGCGCCCACGACTGGGAGCCGGTGGGAGTCACCTGCGGCGAGGGCGCATCTATCGGCGCTCGCGCGGTCTGCGTAGCACCGGTCACCATCGGTGCCTGGGCGCTGGTGGCGGCGGGAGCAACCGTGGTGCGCGACGTACCGCCGCACGCGCTCGTGGCGGGGGTGCCCGCCAAGCGCATCGCCTGGGTGGGTAGGGCGGGAGAACCGCTCACGGCCGACGGTGACAGGTGGGTTTGCCCCGTCACCTCGGAAAGCTACGAGTTTGACGAGGGCACGGGCGGGCTGCGCCTCTGCCGCGACTGAAGGTGAAGGATTTTTCGCAGATGAATAACATGATCCCCGCAGCTAAACCGATTATCGGCGACGAAGAACGCGCCGCCGTAGATCGCGTGCTGCTTTCCGGCATGGTCGCGCAGGGGCCCGAAGTTGCCGCCTTTGAGGAAGAGTTTTCGCGGGAACTGGCCGGTGGCCGCCCCTGCGTGGCGGTTAATTCCGGCACCAGCGGCCAGCACCTCGGCCTGCTCGCGGCGGGCGTCAGGCCGGGCGATGAGGTAATCGTTCCCTCGTTCACGTTCGCGGCCACCGCAAACTGCGTTGCCGTGATCGGCGCTACCCCCGTGTTCGTGGATATCGACCCGGCTACCTTCTGCATGGACCCGGCAAAGATCGAAGCCGCGATCACCGAAAAGACGGTCGCGATTCAGCCCGTGCACCTTTACGGCCACCCCGCGAACATGGATGAAATCGTGGCCATCGCCGAAAAGCACGGCCTGCTGGTGGCGGAAGACGCCGCGCAGGCGCACGGCGCTACCTGGAAAGGCCGCCAGGTCGGCACCTTCGGCCGCTTCGGCATGTTCTCCCTCTACCCGACCAAGAACATGACCTCGGGTGAGGGCGGCATGGTTTCCTGCGCCGACGAGGAGCTGGCGCGCAACGTAAAGCTGTGGCGTAACCAGGGCATGCAGGTGCAGTACGCGAACGAGATCGCGGGCCTGAACAACCGCATGACCGACATCCACGCCGCTATCGGCCGCGTGCAGCTCGGCAAACTCCCCGCCTGGACCGCCCGCCGCCAGGAGCTGGCCGCGTTCTTCGACGAAAACCTTGCCGGGGTAGTGATCCCGCCGGTTGCGGAGGGCGCCACGCACGTCTACCACCAGTACACGATCCGCGTAGCCGATGCCACGGGCGAAGAGCGTGACCGGTTCGCGCAGGCGCTGCGTGAGGAGCACGGCGTCGGCTGCGGCGTCTACTACCCGACCCCGGTGCATCGCCTGCCCTCCTACGCGCTCGAACTTGACCTTCCCGAAACCGAGAAGGCCGCGCGCGAGGTTATCTCGCTGCCGGTTCACCCGAGCGTCAGCGACGCCGACCGCGATCGCATCGTGGCCGCCGTTAACGCCGTGGCGAAGGCCGGTGCGTAGAGATGGCTAAGACCCTGCGCGCGGGCCTGATCGGCCTAGGCATGATGGGGCGTCACCACGCCCGTAACCTGCAGTCGATCGAGGGCGTGGAACTGGTTGCGGTGGCCGATCCGGGCGGCGATCCGCACGGCGCGGCCCGCGGCTACGACATTCTGCCCGATGCCGAAGCGCTGGTTAAGGCCGGCATCGATTACGCGGTGATCGCGGTGCCGACCGCGTTCCACCGCGACGTGGCGCTCACCTTCGCCGAGGCCGGGGTGCACTGCCTGGTGGAAAAGCCGCTGGCCTTTGACGTCGCCGAGGCGGAAGAAATCACGGCGGCGTTCGAGGAGCGCGGTCTGGTAGGGGCGGTCGGCTACATCGAACGCTACAACCCGGCCCTGCAGGAGATGCGTAAGCGGATTGCCGACGGTCAGCTCGGCAAGATCTACCAGATCGCTACCCGCAGGCAGGGTGCTTTCCCGGCGCGCATCGCGGACGTCGGCGTCGTCAAGGACCTGGCCACGCACGATATCGACCTGACCGCCTGGGTGGCGCAGAGCGAATTCGCCTCTCTCAGCGCGGTGACGGCGAGCGAATCGGGCCGGGACCTAGAAGATATGGTCAGCGTCTGCGGCAGGCTCAAGAACGACATCATCACGAGCCACATCGTGAACTGGCTTTCCCCGTTCAAGGAGCGCGTCACCGTCGTCACCGGCGAAAAGGGCGCGCTGGTGGGAGACACCGCCACCGCCGACCTCACCTTCTACGCGAACGGCTCCAGCATCACCAACGAATGGGAATCGATGCAGTCCTTCCGCGGCGTTACCGAGGGAGACATGGTGCGCTATGCGCTCACCCGCCGCGAGCCGCTGCGCACCGAACACCTCGCGTTCCGCGACGCGGTGCTGGGCGATCCGAGCAACATCGTGACGATGCGTGAGGGGCTGAACACGGTTCGCGCCGTGGAGGCCGTTTTAACGTCCGCCGCGAGCCGTTCGGTTGTTACTCTCGGATAGTTAGAAGTGGTGCGATCACGCTGGGAGCGAACCGGGCGTGACGCAGAGATAGCGCTGCTGCCCCGGTTGCTCCGGGGCAGCACTGTTTCGGGGCGGTGCCTATGCGGCCGCTCACCGGGGGAGGACAACCGGCCTTGCTGCTGGCATTTTTTTACGTTGTAACGCTCGCCGTAACCGTCGGCTACGGCGTGCTGTTCTTGACGCTTGCCCGCTCTGCCGTCCCCTTCAAGTTTTCCTACGGCTTCCCCCTAACGGTCAGCCTGATCGGAATCTGGACCCTCATTTTCGGCGTGCTCGGCATCCCCTTCACGCGTCTTAGCGTCAGCGCGGGCATGGCAGCGTCCCTCCTGGCAGCGGCAGCCTACGGCAGGTACAAACCCGCCGCCGCGCGGGTGGAGCCGACCGGCAGGGGCCGTAGCAAGGACAGGTGGGCGGTGCTGTCTGCCGTGGCGGTAGCGCTGCTATTTGCAATCCTGCCGTTGCTTTTGCAGCCCGACCTGCACCATCGGCCGCAGCAGGAATGGGACAGCCTCTTCCACATGTCGGGCACCCTGGCCGTGAGAAGCGGCGAAAACGCCTTCCCCTACGGCGCTCTGGCCGACCTCTACGGGGGCCAGCAAACCTATTACCCGGCCCTTTGGCACGCGGTCAGCGCGCTCATTCCGCTGGATGTGCCGCGCGCCTCCACCGTGCTGCTGCTGTGCGCGATATCCGCCTGGCCGCTGGGCATACCCGCCCTGGTGCGTTCCGCGGCGCGCGTTCGGGGACGGATGCTGAGCTACGCGGTAATCGCGAGCACCGTTTTAAGCGGCGGCATCGTTTCCTACTCCTACCTGGGGGTAATGGTGGGGCTGTGGCCCTACACGCTTTCGCTGGCGATGCTCCCCGCCGCGCTGGCGGCCCTGATGCGGGCGTTCTCCCTCGGGGTCTACCGCTACCACCGCTACGAAAGGCTCGCGGAGGCGCTGCTGCTGGTGTGCGGCATCGCGCTGGCGCACCCGTCGGGACTAATTTCGCTGGGTGTCGTGTTCGCCCCCTGGATGCTGCTGATGCTTCCCTGGCGGAGGCTCCCCGCTATCGCACACCGTTTCCGCTACCTGCTGCTGGGAGGCCTTGGCGCAGGCGCGGTGGCGCTGTTCTTCCTGCTGCCCGGCCTGCTGCTGCGGCTGAGGGCGATGACCCGTTTCCAGACCGACGGCGCGAGCGGCTACGCCTCCTTCATGCTGGCCTTAAACGACAGGGCCGACACTGGCCTGATCGCTCCCACTCCGTACGGTAATTTCATAGTTTTGCTGCTCGCCGCCGCAGGGCTGATCATGCTGCGGCGCAAACTGCTGCCGCTCGCGGCAATGTTGGTCTGCGCCTACCTACTGGTGGTTCTGGCCGGGGGACCGGCCTGGACGGTGAAAGCGATTACCGCTCCCTGGTACGAGGCCAGGCACCGGCTTGCCCCGCTCGCGGCGCTGCTGACCGTGGTGGCGGCCGGCTTTGGCACCTCCGCCCTGGCGTGCAGCCTGGCAAGGCTATTCACCGAAGAAGCGCGCGGGCTGGCGCGCAGGGGAGTGCTCATTTTGACCCTCGCGGTTTCCTGCCTGACAAGCGCGGGCTGGCGCGCGGCGGAACGATACGAGCTGGCCAGCTACGCCTACGATCCAGCGGTCAAGTCGTACACGAACCTGCTCGGTCCGGGAGAAGAAGAATTCATTCGGGAAACCGCGCCGCTGGTCTCCTCCGGCAAAGTCATCGGGGACCCCTACGACGGCACCTCTTTCTACAGCCTGCTCGGCGGCGTGCCGGTAATCTACCCCGGCCTGCACTGGATCTATGCCCAGCCCCAGCTGCGGGTATCCGAACGCGCCGATAGCTTTGCCAGCGATCCGCAGCTCTGCCGGGACGTAAAGCGGCTCGGCACCACCTACTTTTACCGTGACGATTCCCCCGACGGCATGCGGCAGGTACGTGAGAAAATAGGGGAAGAGGGATACAACCGGCTCAGCGACTTCCCCGAAAGCGCCCTGACCCTGGTTGCGCAGCGCGGCAACTACCGCCTGTATAGGATCAACTATCCCTGCTAAGGAAGGTTGCGTATGCCCACGCCCAGAGCTGTTACGGAGAACAGAGCTGTCACGGACGTCAGCATTGACGTAATCATCCCCATCCACACCACCGCGCGGCCCCTGGCACGCGCGGTAGCCTCCGTCTTCGCGGCCGCGCCGGGCATGACCGCCGTGCGGGCGCTGGTTATCTGCCACGGGGTGAGCGCCGCGGAAATGTCGGCCCTGCTGCCCGGCCACGATCCACAAAAGGTCGTTTTCCACGAGTTTCGCGACGGCATCCGTTCCGCCGCCGGGCCGATCAATGCCGGGCTTGCCGCATCCCGGGCGGAATACGTTTTCATCCTCGGCTCCGACGATGAACTGCTGCCCGGAGCGCTGCGGGAACTGGCGGGGGCGGCCCTGGCAACTGATGCCGACGTAACCTTTGCTCGTTTCCAGACCGCGAGCGGCGCGCCGTTCGATACGCTGCTGGCGCGCCCCTGGGCGGGGCCGACCCTGGATATTTGCGCGGATCGCGTCTTTTACCGTTCTTCCCCCTGCGCGCTGATCAAGCGCGAGCTGCTAGAAAAACACGAGCTGCGTATGGCGGAGGGGCTGGCTACCGGCGAAGACCAGGAATTTACCGCACGCCTTTATTCCTGCAGCCGAGTGCTGGTGGCGCCCCCTGGCAGCGGGGCGCACCTGACTGTGCACACCGACTGCGATGATCGTATCCAGGCGCGGCGCTTCACCTGCCTGGAGGTCACCGAGGCGTTGCGCGGCATCGTGGACTCCGACTGGTTCGCGCAGCTGCCCCAGCCCGTGCGTGATGCGCTGGCCGTGAAGCTGCTGCGCCGCACCCTGATCCCCGCCACGGAATCAGAACTCACCGTCTGGGACGCGGCGGGAATAGCCGAGGTGCGGCGCTGCCTAGACCGGCTAAACGCGCTGTGCCCCCGCGCGCAGGAACCGCTCTCCCTCTACGAAAAAGAGCGCCTGCGCGTTCTGAAGACCACCCAGCCGCAAGCGGGTAGGCTGGCCCGCCGCGAGGGTGCGCAAGGCCGTCTGCGCGCCCTCACCAGCGGTAATCCGCTGCGTGATCTGAGCGCGAGCGAAAGCCGGCTGCGGCACGGCCTGGCCGTTCACGCGGGCAAACTGCGTGGCCGACTGGCAAAGCTGCTGAGCGCCCGGAACGATAGGAAAACGACTACCACGCCACCCGGCCAGGAAAGCGGCCGCGCCGCAAAGGGGCACTGATGCTAAAGATTTACCGGGCCATCCGGGAAGTAATGCCCTATCTGCCGGGCGGGGCGCAGACCTTCCTGCGCCTCTACATGGTGGCCGCATCCCTGCTCTCGCTGCTCGACATCGCGGCCTTCGGGCTGCTCTCGCTGAGCCTCGGGGCGATGTCCACGGGCAGCCCCGTGCGGCTGCCGCTGCTCGGCAGCTTCGGCCAGGACAGCTACCCGCTGCTGCTCGCCCTCATCGCGGGGCTGCTGATCTTCAAGGGGATCGCCAACACGGCGCTCTACTGGCTGGTCACCCGCAAAATGGCGGTCTATGAACAGGAGATGGGTGATCGCCTCTTCAAAACGTACATGTCGGCTCCCTGGGAACAGCGGGTAGGCAGGAACTCCGCCGAACTGGTGCGGTTGGTGGACCTCGGGGTGGGCAACACCATCGGCGGCATCGTGCTGCCGGGCGTATCCCTGGTGGCCGAGTTTGCCACCCTGCTCGCGATCGGCGCGGTAATCGTGATCACCCAACCCATCACGGCGGGCGTCACGATCCTTTACCTGCTGCTGGTGGCCGCCGTCATGTTCCTCGGCATAGCGCGCCCCGCGCGCGTTGCCGGTCGCGTGAACCGTGACGCCTCCTTCCGGATCGTGGTCACGATGACCGAGATGATCGCGGCCCTGAAAGAGATCACGCTGCGCGGCAAGCTAGGCGAGGTGGCCGACGTGGTGCAGGCAAACCGCAGGCAGGCCACGCGGGCCAGGGCGAACACAAACTTCCTTTCCCGCGTGCCGCAGTACGTGGTGGAGATGGCGCTGGTCGGGGGATTCCTGCTGGTCGGGGGGCTCGGCTACCTGACCGGCGGGCCGCAGGAGGCGTTCGCCGGGGTGGCGCTGTTCGGCGTCGCCGGTTTCCGTCTGGTGCCCTCCCTGGTGCGTATCCAGTCTGTGCTCACCTCCGCACAGGGCCCGCTTTCCTACCTGGAAGTGGTTTTGGCCGACTTCAGGCAGTTCTCCGGGAAAGCCGCCGCGAACGCTGTGCAGGGCGGAAAGAAGCTGCCCGAGACTCTGCAAGAGCTGCGCTTTAGCGGGGTTTCTTTCACCTATCCCGGAGCCGCCCAGCCCGCCCTGCAAGACCTCGACCTGCGACTGCCGATGGGAGCCAAGCTCGGGGTGGCGGGGGCCTCGGGTGCCGGAAAATCCACCCTCATCGATCTCCTGCTGGGGCTTTTGCAGCCCAGCCGGGGCAGCATTTCGCTGGACGGCACCCCGCTGAGCGACGTACTTGCGGCCTGGCGGCTGCGCGTCGGCTACGTGCCGCAGGACGTGCAGCTGTTCGACGGCACGGTGGCGCAAAACATCGCCCTCACCTGGGGAGAGGATTATGACGTCGCCAAGGTGCGCCAGTGCCTGGCGAAGGTCGGCCTGCTGGAGCTGATCGAAGCACGCGAGGGCGGAGTGCATTCGCGCATCGGCGAACGCGGACTGTCCCTTTCCGGCGGCCAGCGCCAGCGGCTCGGGATAGCGCGCGCCCTCTACACCGACCCCCTGATCCTGGTTTTGGACGAAGCGACCTCGGCGCTTGATTCCGGCACGGAAGAGGACATCAACGAAGCGATCAACGAACTGCACGGGGAGGTCACGGTAATTTCGGTGGCGCACCGGCTCTCCACCATCCGCGATAGCGACCTGATCCTGTTCCTCAAGGATGGCCGGGCCGCCGCGCAGGGCAGTTTCGACGAAGTGGTGGCGAAAAACGCCGACTTCGCGCGCCAGGCCCGCCTTTCCGGGCTGGCCTAAAACGAACGCAGAGCTAAGCCGAATGCAGAGCTAGGCCGAACGCATAGACTTACCGTTAGCCCCGACCAACGTAAAGGACAGGCATGCACGTCCTGACAATGCCCTCTTGGTATCCGCGCCAGGCGGACGATCTTTCCGGATCGTTCTTCGCGGAACAGGTGCGCATCCTGCGAGAGGCGGGGGAGCGGGTAGCGGTGATTCCCGTTTCTGTCGCGTACGGCCGCCCCGCTCTGCTCAGCGCTCACCCGGACGTCTATGCGCACGTGGTGGGAACCGACGTGCCGCGCCTGCCGCGCCTGACGCTGGCGCTGCTTTGGGCGCAGGCGTCCCAGGTCCTGACGCGCTACGTGCGTGAAAACGGTAAACCGGATCTGATTCATGCCCACACGCTTTGGCCCGCCGGGTTCATAGCGGCCCGGGCCGCCCGGAAACTGGGCGTGCCCCTGGTCATCACCGAACACCGGCCCGCCATGCTGGAGCGCTGCGACTCCCCGGCGCTCGCCGCCCTGAGCCGCGAGGTGCTGGGGCAGGCGGCAGCCGTGAGCGCCGTGAGCGACGGTTTCGCCGCGCGGCTCGCGGAGACTTTTGGCCTGGCGCGCGAAAGCGTTAAGACCCTGCCGAATCCCCTCGCGGAAGCCTTCGGTGCGCCCCTGCCGGAATCGCTTCCGCAACACGCGGGGTACCGCTTCTGCCACGTTTCGCACCTGACGGAAGTAAAACGGGTGCCCGAAATGATCGCGGCTTTCCTCGCGTCCGGGCTGGCCGACACCTGTGAATTCGTGATCGCGGGAGGCAGCCCGGAAAGACTTGCGCGGCTGCGCGCCGCGTACCCGGTACGTGAGCGCACGCTCGCCGAGGTAACAGAAAAGCTGCTGCCGGGAGTGACCCTCGTCGGCCCGCTGCCGCGCGCCGAGGTGCGCCGACTCTACCTGGCAAGCGACGCTTTCGTGCTCAACAGCAGCAGCGAATCCTTCGGCATAGTGTTGGCGGAGGCGCTCAGCTGCGGCCTGGATGTGATTGCCAGCGACACCTGGGGGGCACGCCAGGTACTGTCGGACGGAGTGGGCACCCTGGTAGCGCAGGACGAACCGGACGCCCTCGCGCAGAGCCTGCGGGACGCCCAAAAGTCCGGGCAGCCGAGCCGCGAGCTGCGGCGAGAGCGCAGCGAATACGCGCGTGAGCGCTTTTCCCCGGCCAGTTACGTCACCAATGCGCGCGCGCTTTGGCGCCAGGCCCTCAGTACCGCCGAGCAAACCCCGCGCTGCCTGGTGGTCACCACCTGGTATCCGAGCGAAAACAACCCGCGCGTGGGCAGCTTCGTGCGCGAGGACGTACGTACCCTGGGCACTTTCGCGAAACTGATCGTGGTGCACTGCGACCCCACGGGCAGCGTCAGCGGTTGGGACCGCGTGGACGGCGTGCCGGTGCTACGCCTACCGCTGCGCTGGCGCAGCCCGCTCAGCATCATCAGCTGCCTGCGCCAGATAGCACGGCAGGCGCGGCGGGCAGACGTGGTGCACACGATGGCTTTCCCCGCCGCCCTGCTGCTGCGTGCCAGCAGGCCCTGGCAGCGCCGCCGCGCGCCGTGGCTGCACACGGAGCACTGGTCCCTGATTGATCGCCTGGCTGAGCAGAAAAAGCGGCCGCTCCCCGGCTCGCTGGTTCCCGTGTTAGCGGGGGCGCTGATCGTCGCGGTTTTGCGCGGCGCCTACGTCAGCGTTGCCGTTAGTGAACGCCTGCGTACCGCCCTGCGCACGCTCGGGCTGAAAAGCCGCAGCGAAGTGATCGGCAATTACGTCTCCCGCCCGGCCAGTTTCCCGGAGACAAGACGGCCCGGAGCGCTACGGGTGATCGGCATCGGGGGACTGGTGCCGGGGAAGAACCCGCTCCTGGTGGCCGACGTGCTGGGCGCGCTGGCAGGCTCCCAGCCCGTGGAACTGACCTGGCTGGGGGAGGGGCCGCTGGCCGAGGAGCTGCGCGCGCGCTGCGCGGAGCTAGGGGTTCCCCTGCGGCTGCGGGGCGCGGTAGCTAAGGATGAGGTTTCCCGCGAACTTTTACGCGCCGATCTTTTCTTCGTCCCCACGCGCGGGGAGACCTTCTTCCTATCCGCGGCGGAGGCCCTAGCGCACGGCATACCGGTACTGACCAGCGATAGCGGGGCGCAAAGGGAGTTTCTGCCGGATACTGCCGCGCGCATGCTGTCGCTGGACGCCCCGGTTTCCGCCTGGGCTGACGCTCTTTGCGGGCTGTATGCGCGCAGCCGTAAAATGTCGCGTCGGGAGATAGCGGAGACTGTGCGCGGTTTTTCGCGTGAGGCGCTGGCCTCCCGATACCGGCAGCTCTACAGGGAGGCTCTGCACGGGCCAACGCAGAAAGAGGGCAAGCAGTGAACGGTAATCCCCAGCACGCGGGCGCACGCCCCGGCATGGTTTTTTATGCGCCCTATCCGATCCAGGAGAACGGCACCAGCGGCAGCGCGATCCGTCCCCGTCAAATGCTGCGGGCGTTCCACGAGCTCGGTTACGAGGTCGTGGAGGTAACCGGCGATAGCGCGCAAAGGCTGCGCCGCACCCGGCAGCTGCGGGAGCGGCTCGCTACGGGGTGGCGCCCGGCCTTCGCCTACTGCGAAAACGCCAGCATTCCGGCCCTGCTCACCGACCCGCGCCACCTGCCCCGCAGGCCCTGGGCGGACAGGGAATTCTTCCGCCTGCTGCGCACGGCGCGCATCCCGAGCGGCTATTTTTATCGCGACTGCTACTGGGTGTTTCCCCGCTACCTGGAGGCGGTCGGCCGCGGCGTCGGCACCCTCATGCGCGCCCTCTACCGCAGCGAGCTGCGCTTTCTAGCGCGCCATCTGCAGCGCATCTACCTGCCCAGCATGAAGATGGCGCGCTATCTGCCTCAGCTTCCCGAAAAGGCCTGCCGGGCGCTACCGCCCGGCGCGCCCGAGGTAGAGGTGGCGCTGCCGGAAACCCCCGGCCTCACGGTGCTTTACGTGGGCGGCATCGGTGAGTACTACGACATCGGCGAGTTTCTGCGAGCGGTGCAGGCCACCGACGGCGTGCGCGCGATCGTCTGCACGAGGGAAAAGGACTGGCGCGATAATTCTTGGCGCTACGGTCCGCTAGAGCCGGAAAAGGTGCGCGTCGTGCACGCCAGCGGCGAGGAACTAAAGGCGCTTTACGCCCAGGCCGACGCCTGCTCGCTCCTGATGGGCAGCGACGTCTACCGCGACTTCGCCGCCCCCGTAAAACTGTTCGAATACATCGGCTACGGGCGTCCCGTGCTGGCCTCCGAAGGCACTCACGCCGCCGAGGTGGTGGCCTCCCTGGGGGCGGGGCTCAGCCTGCCGAACCGGGCGGTAGACATTTCGCGCGCCCTCGAACGCCTACACGATGACCGCGCGGCGCGAAACTCTTTGGCAGAAGCGGCACGCCGTGCCCGTTCCGATAACACCTGGCTGGCCCGCGCCGCCTACGTAGCCCGCGACCTCGCGGGCGAAGGAGAAAAATAACCGTGAAGATACTTTCCGTGGTGGGTGCCCGCCCCCAGTTCGTGAAGCTGGCGGCGATAGCCGACGCAGTGAATGGGCGCGACGACGTAGAGCACGTCATCGTGCACACCGGCCAGCACTATGACGCGATGCTCAGCGACGCTTTCTTCGCCGACCTGAAAATTCCGCAGCCCAACTACAACCTGGCCATCGGTTCCGGCAGCCACGGTAAACAGACCGGGGCCATGCTGGCCGCGATCGAGGAAGTGCTGGAGCAGGAAAAGCCCGACTGGACGCTGGTCTATGGCGATACCAATTCGACCCTGGCGGGTACGCTCGCGGCGGTCAAGATTCACCTGCCCGTGGCGCACCTGGAGGCTGGGCTGCGCTCCTTCAACCGCCGTATGCCGGAAGAACACAACCGGGTAATGACCGATCACGCCGCTGATCTGCTGCTGGCCCCCACCGAGGTGGCGGCGAAGCACCTGGCGGACGAGGGGCTTGCCGTGCGCACCCGCGTGGTCGGCGACGTAATGACCGACGTCTGCCTGCGAGTGGCGGGTGCGGTAGCGGGTAATGCCCCGCAGCTTCCCGAGGGCATTTCGGCCAGCGAGGATTTTGCGCTGGCCACGCTGCACCGGGCAGACACCACCGACGATCCGAAATACCTGGCAGCCGTAGTTTCCGCGCTGCAAAACCTCGACCTGCCCGTGGTGCTGCTCGCACATCCGCGCCTGCGGGCGAAGGCCGCGGACGCGGGGATAGCGCTCGCCGGGGGGTCCCTGCACCTGGCTGACCCGCTGGCCTACCCCGATCTGATGAACGGCCTGCAGCACGCTCGCGCGGTAATCACCGATTCGGGCGGCCTGCAAAAAGAGGCGTACCTGCTGGGGGCGCCCTGCACCACCCTACGCAGCGAAACCGAATGGGTGGAGACACTGGAGGACGGCTGGAACGTGCTGGTTAGCGATCCGGCAAAGATCGCCGACGCGGTGCACCGGCCCCGCCCGGAGGGGCAGCGCCCGCCCTACTACGGTGACGGCACGGCAGCTAAACAGACCATCGAAACCCTGCTTGCGGAGCGCCGCTGATGGCAGCAGAGCGCAAGCCGCACGTGGTGGTTGCGACCCGCATCTACACTCCGGAGGCCGCCGCGGCAGCCTTTCGGGAAAGGGCACTGGTGGACGCACTCGGCGCAGCCGGGGCCCGCGTTACCGTGCTGACCACCAAGGTTCCCGGCCACTCCGCGATGGTGGGGGATGACGGCGGGGCGAGTGTTAGCCGCTGGCCGGTAAAGCGCGACAATCTGGGCCAGGTACGCGGCTACTTCTCCTACCTGAGCTTCGATATTCCGCTGGCGCTGCGCTTGCTGTTTACCCGCCGGGTAGCCGCCGTGGTGGTGGAGCCGCCGCCCACGACGGGCGCGGTGAGCGCCGTGGTGTGCGCCCTGAAGCGGGTTCCCTACGTGTTTTACGCCGCCGACGTTTGGTCGGACGCCAGCGAATCCGTGGGCGGGGTGCCTAGCTTCGTGGTGAACACGGTGCGCTGGCTGGAGGTAAACGTTTGGCGGCGCGCCGCGCGGGTGCTGGCGATTTCTCCGGGCGTGGCGGCGCGGGTGCGCGAACTGAGCGGGGGCGATGCGAACATCGCGCTGGTCGGTAACGGCATCGATACCGATACTTTCCAGCCCGCGGCAGTGGCCGCCGATCCGCCCACAGGCCCCTACTTCGTGTATGCCGGTACGGTCTCCGAATGGCAGGGGGCCGACGTTTTCGTGGATGCCTTCCGCCAGCTGCAAGAAACCCATCCCGAGGCGCGGCTGCTGTTCTTTTCCGAGGGCAGCGGCAGGCGGCAGCTTGAAGACAGGGTACACCGCGAGGGCATCGCGGGGGTCGAGTTCCGGGGCAAGGTATCTCCCGCAGAGGTAGCGGGCTACCTGAGCGGCGCGGTTGCGGGCCTCAGCTCGATAGTGCCGGGGCAGGGATACGACTTCGCCCTGCCCACCAAGATCTACGCCGCTCTGGCCTGCGATACCCCGGTGATTCACTACGGCACGGGGGCCGCGCAGGAACTGATCGCGGACAACGATCTGGGCTGGGCCTGCGGCGCCGATGTAACGGCGGTTGCCGAAGCGATGTGGCAGGCCGTCTCCGGGCAGCGCAAGGCTGATGCTGGCAGGCTGCGGGAATGGACCCTCGCGCACGCTTCGCTCGCGGGCTGCGCGGCGAAGGCCGCGGACGCGGTGCTGGCTTGTCTGCCGGGGCATAAATAGCATCGCCGGTAGCGGCGCGGCTAGTTCGCGCGGCACTCCAGCTTGATCATGCGCGAATGGTCGGTGCTAAACAGCGTCGGCCCTAGATCGTTTGGCAGGTCCCAAAAGACGCTGAAATAGGGGCCTTGATGGTAGTCGCGCCTTTCCTCGTAGAGGTAGCCGATCCCTGCGCGCTTTAGCAGGGCGCAGGCCTGTCTGTCGTGCCCGGCGCTGGCGGCGGCCGCCATCACCTGCTTATCCACTTCGGTGGGGTGCAGCCCCGCGCTGGGGAAGTAGACGGGTACCCCGTGCAGCGCCTCCAGGTGGGAGGCCCCGGAGAACGGGCTAGCCAGAACCTTGCCCCCACCGCGCAGCTTCTCGGCGTGCGCCGCGAACAGCCGGTATTCGTCCGAGGTCAGGAAGCGGGGCCTGTCGGGCCGATCCGGTTCCAGGTTTACGGCCGTGTTCGCGTAGCGGGTGGGCAGGGAAAGCAGCAGCGTAGCGCCGAGCGCAACCAGCACCGCCAGCCCGGCGCGGCTGTGTGCGCGCCAGTAGGGCAGGGCCGACGGTAGCAGCAGCACGCAAACCAAGCCGACCAGGGGCGCCATGCGGTTTTGATCGCTGTACCAGAGCCCGCTGAGGTGGAAAGGTCCGCCGAGGGAAGCATCCAGGTAGAGCGCGCCCCAGGCGAGGAAGCAAAACAGCAGGGCGTAGCGGGATGGGTGTTTGTCGGTGCGGTTTAGCAGGGCGGGCAGGGATGCCACGAACAGCGCCACGCCAAAGGGCATGGGCCACACGCTCGTGAGGCCGGTTAGCAGTTCGCCCACCCCCTGCCAAAGCGGCACGGTGACGCTGCTGCTGAAACCCGAAACGGAACTCCCCAGCGGGGAAAGGGCCAGCGCCAGCACGGGCAGGAAAGCCAGCAGCGCCAGTAGCCCGTAACGACTGCGCAGCCTGCCCTGCGCGAACAGGTAGCCCGCGCCGCCGAAGCTGAGGCACAGGCAGAGCGCGAGAAGCGCCGACGGGTGGGCGATCGCCAGCCCGCAGGCGAGGGCGCTTAGTAGCAGGGCGCGCCCGAAGAGAGCCTGCCGCGTTTGGGTGGAGCCGGAAACCAGATCCCGCCAGGCGCATACCGCGACGGCGAGGACGCCCGGCAGCGCCGCATAGCCGGCGCTGTTTGCGAGTGGGGCGACGAATAGCCAAAGGTGCAGCGGGGCGGCGGGCAGCAGCGCGGCCGCGGCCGCGCAGATGCTCGCCGCGGCGGGGACACGCGGCCACAGGGCGCGGGCGAGTGCCGCTGTTCCCACCACCCAAGGGAAGAAGTTCAGGATCAGGGCTGCCAGGTTGGTGAGCAGTGGGGCGGGGGCCAGGGGGAGCGCGGTGGCCAGCGCGTGGAAGCCGCCGGGGTAGAAACCGGGGGTACGGGAGCTACGCGCGAGTGCCGCGAGGTGCAGGCTGGAGGCGTCACCGCCCTGCAAGATGGCGTGCACGGTGTTTAGGTGAAACAGCATGTCCCAGCGCTGCAAAACCGTGCTTAGGCCGGGGAAGGCAAGCCAGATGGGCGCCAGCGCACACAGGGATGCGCCCGCCACCAGCAGCGCCCCGTAGCGGCCCATTCCCAGGGAAAGGCTAAGCGGCGGGCGCAGGCTGCGCGGCAGCGCAAAAGCGATGCCGGTGCAAAGCGCGAGCAGGGCGAAGTAGCTTCCCGGCCCGTAAAAAATGCCCAGGTAGGAGGAGGCGATAGCGGCTGCGCCGGCAATCGCGTAGGCGGCCGCCGGGGCAGCCGCGAGAGCGAGCAGGGGGCTGAGTCCGAGCCTGCGCAGCAGGGGATAGGGGGCGGCGAAGGCGAGCGTAAATAGCGCCAGCACCGTGGCGGGGACGCTAAGAATCCCCAGGGAAATCACTGCGGCGTTCCCAGCGCACGCTCTCGCACCTGAGCGGGCTGTTCGGCGTCGTCAAGCGCCAGCCTGCGCGCCAGGTAGGTGGTGCGTTTTTCCTGATTCTTGGTGCGGGCCTCCTGTAGTGCTAGGAAGCCGAGCAGCACCACGACCGTGGCGTAAAGCAGCAGGTCCGTGCCGCGCCCGACCCCGACGAGGGCGGCGAGCGCGCTCAGCAGGGAGGGGAACATGACGGTTACCACCGCGAAGCAGACGAACGCGATGATGATGAGCCTGCGGATGGCCAGCTGCTTCGCGCCGCGCTTCTTAAACAGCCAGGCCGCGATCCCCAGTATCGACAGGATCAGCAGCACCTGGATGATCAGGGTGCGTGAGCCCTGTCCACCCGTCGCGCCCTCGGCGAGCAGCACTGGGCCGAGGGGAAGGGCGGTCAGAAAGTTCATGCGCCGCGTCCCAGCACGGTGTAGTCAACGCCCGCCCAGTTCTCCTGGCGCGTGACGTTGCGACCGTCCACTAGCAGCTGGATACCGGGAACCTGCGCGGAGGTCAGCGTGGCGTATTCGGGGTGGTTGGTCTGCACGATGGCTAGGTCGGCCGCCTCGCCCTCGTGCCAGGCCGCGAAGCCGAGCTTTGCGAGTTCCTCATCGCTGTAGAACGGGTCGTGCACAACTACCTCCGCGCCGCGCGCCCGCAGAGCTTCGGCGGTTGGGAATACGCCGGAGAAAGCCGTCTCCTTAACGCCTGCGCGGTAGCTGGCGCCCAGAATCAGCGCCTTCTTTCCGCGCAGCTCGCCGAGCATCGCCTCTGCGCGCTTGACCAGTGTTTCCGGCATCGCCGCGTTCTTTTGGCGGGCCGTACGTACGGTGTCGGCGGCTTCGTCGCAAGACAGGTACAGGCGCGGGTAGACGGGGATGCAGTGCCCGCCGACGGCGATGCCGGGCAGGTGAATGTGGCTGTAGGGCTGGGAGTTGGAGGCCTCGATCACCTGGTAGACGTCGATGCCGTTGTCCTGTGCGAACAGCGCGAATTCGTTTGCGAGGGCGATGTTCACGTCCCGGTAGGTGGTCTCCGCGAGCTTGGCCAGCTCCGCCGCCTCGGGGGAGCCGAGATCCCAGACGCCGTTTTCGCGCGCCAGGTCGGGGCGCTCATCGAAGGTGAGCGCGCTCTCGTAGAATTCGCGGGCGCGGCGCGCGCCCTCGAGGGAAAGCGCGCCGAAAAGCTTGGGGTATTTGCGTAGATCGGCAAAGACGCGGCCGGTCAGAACGCGCTCGGGGGAGAACACCGCGTGGAAATCGCTCGATTCCTTGAGCCCCGAAATTTCTTCGATCAGCGGCACGAAGCGGCCGCGCAGGGTGCCGACGGGCAGGGTGGTTTCGTAGCTGACGAGGGTGCCCGGTTCCAGGTGCGCGGCTAGGGAGCGGGTGGCCTGATCCATCCAGGCAAAGTCGGGCTGCCAGGTTTCGTCGTTCACGAACAGCGGCACCACCACGACCACGGTGTTTGCGCCGCGCATGGCCTCGGCGTAATCGGTGGTGGCGCGCAGTTTGCCGGCAGGCACTAGTTCAGCTAAGCGCTCCGCGAGCTCGGCCTCGCCGGGGAACGGTTCTAGGCCGGAATTGATGGTGGCGACCGTTTCCTGGTTTACGTCTACCCCGACGACCTCGTGGCCGCGGCTGGCGAACTGGACGGCCAGCGGAAGGCCGATCTTACCCATGCCGATAACGACGGTTTTCACTGGCTGGATTCTCCTCGTGAGGTGCTGCCGGATAACGATTCCAGGGTACGCTGCGCGCGCCGGGCGGTATCCTTGTTTTCTTAGTAATCGTAGCTATTGAAGGGTGGGCATGGATAAGGCGCCCGAGCGGGAACACACCTGGTGTGTTATCCCCCTCTTTAACGAGGCCACCGTGGTGGGGGAGGTCATCTCCGCGCTGCGCGAAACCTACCCCCTGGTCGTGGCTGTGGATGACGGTTCCGTGGACGGTTCCGCCGATGCGGCCCGCGCGGCGGGTGCAGCCGTGGTCTGCCACCCCTACAACATGGGGCAGGGGGCCGCGCTCAAGACGGGTATTGACTACGCGTTGCGCGATCCCGAAATGCGCCAGGTTGTCACCTTCGATGCCGACGGTCAGCACCAGGTTTCGGACGTGGTCGAAATGGTCGCGGCGATGCGCAAAGAGGGCGTGGACGTGGTGCTCGGTTCCCGTTTCCTATCGGGAAAAACCAAGCCCGGGCTGCTGAAAAAGATCATTCTGCGCGCCGCCACCGCCTACACGAACCTGACCACCGGCGTGCGCCTGACCGACGCGCACAACGGCCTGCGGGTGCTGAGCCGCCACGCCTGCGAAACGATCACCATCGAACAAAACCGGATGGCGCACGCCTCGGAGATTATTTCCGAGATCGGGCGACACAACCTGAGCGTGCGCGAACACCCGGTGCACATCCTCTACACCGACTATTCGCGGGCAAAGGGCCAGCCGATGATCAACGCGGTAAACATCGTGATCGATTCGATCTTCCGCTAAACACTTGCGCCTTTAACGCGACGCGAAAGGCTGTGGCCCGCCCTGTATAGGGGCGGGCCACAGCCTTTTAACCGCGTTTAATCTAGCCGCGTTTATTGCCCGGAGGGAGCCTCCGCGCTGCCGTCGCCTATCTTGGCGAAGAACTCGCGTACCAGCGGCTCGTTGATCTTGATTGCCACCCCGGAGTGCTTCGTGCGGTAGTTCGGGTTATCGATCGGCATCTGCAAAACCAGGTGATTGTTGGCCGCGGAGCGGAAGGCATAACCCGCGCTAGCCAGGGTGAGCACGCCGGAATCGTCGTCCACGCTGATCGCGCCGGTAGCGGCGGAAACCAGCCTCACCTGGGCGAACGGATTAAAGATCAGTCCGGGGGTGAGCGCCTTCTTGGTTAGTGCGGCAACGAACTGCTGCTGGCGTTTCTGCCGCCCCAAGTCAGCCGTCGGGTCAAAGTAGCGGGCACGCACGAACGCGAGCGCCTGGTCGCCGCCGGTTTCGTGGCAGCCCTTCTTCATTTTCAGGCCCGACTTCACGTCGTCCACATCCTGCCCGATGCACAGCTTTACGGTGCCGACGGCGTTCACGATGTCACGCACGCCGTCGAACCCGACCTCGATGAAGTGATCGACTTTCATGCCGGTGAGCTGTTCCACGGTTGCGACCAGTAGTTTCGCACCGCCGAAGGCGTAGGCGGCGTTCAGTTTGTAGTAGCCCTTGCCGGGGATATTCACCAGCGTGTCGCGGGGCAGGGAAACCAGGTAGGACTTCCCGTTCGGTGCTTTATGCAAAAGCATGATGGTGTCGGCGCGCTGGCCGACGGTGCCATCCGCCCCGACCGCCGTCGAATGATCGCGGGAATCGGAGCCTGCGATGAGGAAGGTTTCGCCGGGGGTGTCGGCCATCTCGGAAAGCGCCGCCACATGATGCAGCCGGGAATTCGCCCACACCGTTAAACCGCCGAACCAAAACACCGTGACTAGCGCAAAAAGCACGCTGAGGGTGATCGCTAAGCGACCCCAGCGCGGAACGCGGTGCCGACGCGGGCGGGGCACACGCCCCTGCTCAGCTACACCCGCTTCGTCGTATTCCGCTGCGGCAGGTGCGGGCAGCGGGGCAGCGCCGGGGCGGTGGCGTACAGCCTGCGGACGGCCCTTGCGCTGCGGGCCTCGCGGGTTTTGCCGTGTGGGCTGTTCGTAGGCGGGCAGGGCGCGGGTTTCCGCCAACGGTGCGGGCCTTGCCGCACGCTCACGCTGCGGGGGCAGCGGGCGGGCGCTACCGCCCTGTCGCGCCCGCGAAACATGCGGCTGCGCTGCCTGGCCGTGGCGGCCCGCGGAAGAGGGATTATTACGCGATGTATCACCGTCGCGCCGGGGCGGGCGGGGGCGCCTCGCCTGGCGGGGGATGTCATCAAAGTAGTCATCGCTCACGCTCAGACCTCCTGCCCTCTAATTCCGTGCACGGTGTGTTCTTACCGTAGCCCAGGGTTAGCAAAGTAGACTGCGTGCCGTGACTACGTCGGAAAAATCGCACACTCGGATACCCACTCTCGCGCCGGGTACTCGGCTGCTGGTTTTGGGAGGGGCCGGGTTCATCGGTTCCCATCTACCTGCGGCTCTTGCCGCCGCAGGGATCAAAATGGGGGTTTACGACCTCTACCCGGTGGAATACCCGCTGCCCGACGGCATCGAAATTGTTTCGCACCTCGGTGACATTCGCGACGAAGAACTGCTCACCGAAGTTATGGCCGACTACGACGCGGTACTTAACCTCGCGGCGGCCCATCACGATTTCGGCATCAGTGAAGAAACCTTCCATTCGGTGAACGTCGATGGCGCGCGCATAGTCACCGCCGCCATGCGCCGCAACAACATCAACAACCTGTGCTTTTACTCGTCCGTGGCCGTCTACGGGGACAGCCCGGCGGGAATGGTGCCCGACGAAGCCACCCCGCCACGCCCCGTAAACACCTACGGCAAGACGAAACTCGCGGCAGAAGAGGTCTACCGCGCCTGGCAGGCGGAAGACGCCGCCGCCCGCCGCCTGCTGATCATGCGCCCCGCGGTAGTGTTCGGCCCGCGCAACGTAGCCAACGTGTTCCGGCTAATCGATCAGATCGCGCGCCGCCGCTTCTACCCGGTGGGGCCGGGCGAAAACGTGAAGTCGATGGCGTACGTCGAAAATATCGTCGCGGCAATCATCGCTCTCTGGGGCAAACAGCCCGCCCTGGAAGCAGGCCGCGAGATCTACAACTACGCGGATAAGCCCGACCTGCCGAGCCGGGAAATCCTGCGGATTGTTTACAGCGAACTGGGACTGCGCCCCCCGAAGAAGCCGCTTCCCCTCGGGCCGATCATGGCCGCCGCCAAGCCTTTTGATGCGCTCGCCAAGCTGAGCGGAAAAGACCTGCCCATCACCTCCGAACGGGTGCGCAAGCTAAGCCAGGCCCGCACCGAGTTTTCCGCCGCCCGCGTGCACGCCGCGGTAGAGGTGCCCTGCACCCTGGCGGAGGGCCTGCGCCGCATGATCACCTGGTATCGCGAAACCCCGACCGCGCTGCTGCCCGAACCGCACAAACCGCCGGAAAAGCCCGTCATCGCGGGCGGGAAAGAACGCGGCAAGCGCGTGGTTGCCGTGGTTGTTACCTACAACCGCGAACACCTGATCGGGCACTGCCTGGACGGCCTGGCCGCGCAGACCAGACCGGTAGACGCGGTGGTGGTGGTAGATAACGCCTCTACCGACGAAAGCGGCAATATCGCCGCGCAGCACCCCGTAACCAGCGAAACCATCACCCTGCACCGCAACGTGGGCGGCGCGGGCGGCTTCGCGGCGGGCATGGCGCACGCCCTGGAAGAACTGGCTCCCGACTGGATCTGGTTGATGGACGATGACACCGTGCCGCGCCCGGACGCGCTCGCCGCACTGCTGCGTGCGCAAGAAGACAGCGACACGACGTACGACGTACTTTCCTCCCGCGCGGTCTGGACCGACGGGCGCGAGCACCCGATGAATACCTCCCGCGTGCGCGTCGGCACCCCCAAGGTGGTAGTGGCCGAGATGGCGCGCCGCGGACTGCGCCCGATCCGCACCGCCTCCTACGTGTCGGCCCTGCTCAGGGCCGATGCGGTACGGGCCAAGGGGCTGCCGAACGCGGACTACTTCATTTGGAGCGACGACTTCGAACACACGGGCCGACTCCTGCGCGATAGCCACGGGGCGCGGGTGCAAACCAGCATCGTCGAACATCGCACCAAGGCGTTCGCCGCCGCCCGCCAGGACCCCGGAGAACGCTTCTTCTTCGATGTGCGCAACAAGATCTGGGCCCTGCTCAAAACGGATTCCTTCACCCGTACCGAGGTCGTGCTTTACGGCGGCCGCACCGCGCTTGCCTGGCTCGCCACCCTAGCGCGCAGCCGTGGCAAGCGTGCAGGAGCGGCCTTGCGCGGCCTCTGCGAAGGCATTGCCCGCAACCCGCGCGCCAGCGCCCGCGTGCTTTCCGCCGACCCCGAGGTAGCGGCACGCATACGTCGGATCGAACGAAAAGCGGGCAGGGGCGGCGCATGAGCGAACTCTTCTCCGTACTCCTACCCCTCTGGCGCGGGGACGACCCCGCGCACTTTAGGGCCGCCTACCACTCCGCCACCAGCGCGCAGGAACTGAAACCGGCGCAGGTGGTAATCAGCGTGGACGGCGAACTAACCCCCGCGCTGGAACAGGCGCTCGCAGAGGTTGCCGGAGACGCCGTGGTGGTGCGCGGCGATACGCACGGTGGCCTCGCAAAAACCCTGGCCCGCGGGCTCGCGGCCTGCGAACACGAGATCGTGGCGCGCTGCGATGCCGACGACCTCTGCCATCCGCAGCGTTTCGCCAAGCAGATTCCCTACCTGCGGGAAAACTCGCTAGACCTGCTCGGCTGCGCCATGCGGGAGCTGCGCGAAAACGCGGCGGGGGAGTACGCCCCGGGTTCCCTGCGCACACGCCCGAGCGAGGCCGGTGAAATCGCTCGCTATGCCCGCAGCCACAATCCTTTCCAGCACCCCACGGTAGTTTTTCGCCGCAGCGCGGTAGAGGCCGCGGGCGGTTACCTAGACCTGCCGCTGCTGGAGGACTACTGGCTTTGGGTGAGAATGCTGAACTCCGGCGCGAAGGTGGCTAACCTGCCGGACGCGCTGGTGGATTACCGCGTCAGCCGTGCCCTCTACCGTAGGCGCGGCGGTCTGAAACTGCTGCGCAGCGACATCGCTTTCCAGCGGCGTTTGATCGCCTGCGGTTTCGTCGGCCCCCTTACCGCAGCCCGCAATCTGGCGCTGCGCACAACCTACCGGCTGGTCCCCGCCAGGGTGCGTGACGTGGCATATCACGCCCTCGTGGAGCGGAGTGGCCGGACGAAAAACAAAAGTAAATAGGCTAATCTGGCCAACATCGGCGGTCTTCGTGGCCGCACCACGACCCCTCGGAAAGTAGGACCATAGTGAGCTCTCCTGATCTTCTCGTCGTAGGCTCCGGCTTCTTCGGCCTCACGCTCGCGGAGCGCGCGGCAAACGAGCACGGACTGCGCGTTACCGTGATCGATCGGCGAGACCACATCGGTGGTAACGCCTATTCTGAGATCGATCCCGAAACCGGCATCGAAATCCACAAGTACGGCGCGCACCTCTTCCACACCTCCAACGAGCGTGTCTGGGAGTACGTAAACCGCTTCACGAGCTTCACCGATTACGTACACAAGGTCTACACGGTGCACAACGGCGTGGTTTACCCCATGCCGATCAACCTGGCGACCATCAACCAGTTCTTCTCCGCCGCCTATTCCCCGGCGGAAGCCAAGGCGCTGATCGCCGAGCAGGCGGGCGAACTGGCCGGGGCCGACCCCGAAAACCTGAACGACAAGGGCATTTCGCTGATCGGCCGTCCCCTCTACGAGGCGTTCATCAAGCACTACACCGGCAAGCAGTGGCAGACCGACCCGAAGGACCTGCCCGCGTCGATCATTTCGCGCCTGCCCGTGCGCTACAACTACGACAACCGTTACTTCAACGACAAGTACGAGGGCCTGCCGACCGACGGCTACACCGCCTGGATCGAGCGCATGGCCGACCACCCGAACATCGAGGTCAAGCTCTCCACCGACTTCTTCGATACCAGCCAGCCCTATAACCGTGACGCGGTCACCGGCCAGCTGCCCGTGATCTACACCGGCCCGATTGATCGCTACTTCGACTACAGCGCGGGCGATCTTAAGTGGCGCACCATCGATTTCGAGACCGAACACCTCGACATCGAGGACTACCAGGGCACCTCCGTCATGAACTACGCCGACGAGAACGTCCCCTACACCCGCATCATTGAGCCGCGTCACTTCCACCCGGAGCGCGACTACAACAAGAACAAGACCGTCATCATGCGCGAATTCTCGCGTTTCGCGGAAAAGGGCGACGAGCCCTACTACCCGATTGCTTCCGCGAGCGACCGCGAAATGCTGGAGCACTACCGCGCGCTAGCCAAGGACGCGCCCCGCACCCTGTTCGGCGGCCGCCTCGGCACCTACAAGTACCTCGATATGCACATGGCGATCGCTTCCGCGCTCACCATGGCAGATAACGACCTGCCTACGCTGATGCGTAAGTGAGGAGCGAAATGACCACCACCAACATGCGTATCCTGCAGCGTCTGATTATGCCGCTGGAGGCTTCCCCCGACGTCATCGCGCTGTACGTAGATTCCGGGCGCGCCTTCGGCGCCTCCGTCGCGGCTTCCTCCCTCGGGTCGCAGAGCGAAGAAGAAACCCGCTCGCCGTCCTCCGCGGCCCGGATCGCTTCTGTCACCAGCAGCGAAGTCTCGCTTAGCGAGGACCTGTCGCACCGCCATTCGGTTACGGTGCAGGCTGGCGGCATGCGCTCCCTGGGCACCTACTTCAACGCCTTCCCGGCCTCCTACTGGCGTCGCTGGACTCCGGTACGCGAGGTCACCCTCTCGCTCGACGTAGCCGGGCAGGGGCAGGTGATCATCTACCGTTCCAACGCGCGCGGCGCGATCCAGCGGGTTAAGACCTACCCGGTGAACGGGGAAGCCAAGCTTGAAGAGAAGCTACCGCTGAACGCTTTTGGTGACGGCGGCTGGTACTGGTTCGACCTTTACGCGGGCGCTAGCGAACTCGTGGTGGCACGCGCCGAATGGCTGGCCGACGCCTCCCTGGCGCGCGAAAACGGCACGCTTTCGCTGGCCATGACCACGATGAACAAGGTCTCCTACTGCATCGACAACATCACCACCATCGCGAACTCGCCCGAGGTGCGCGAAATCCTGGACGTGATGTACGTGGTCGATCAGGGTAGCGATCGCATGGCCGACCACGAGGAAGAGCTCGCCCCGCTGCGCGCGGAAATGGGCGATCAGCTCGAAATTATCGAACAGGGCAATATCGGTGGCTCCGGCGGCTTCTCGCGCGGCATGTACGAGGCTGCCACGAATGGCCGTTCCACCTATGTGGTGAACACCGATGATGACATCGTGATTGAGCCGGAGTCCCTGCTCAGGCTCAAGACGTTTGCCGACTACACCACCACCCCGAACCTGGTCGGCGCGCACATGTTCGATCTGAACAACCGCTCCACCCTGCACACCTTCGGTGAGATCGTGGACCCGTGGCGCACCCAGCCTGCCGTGCCGCACCAGGACATGTCCCTGCAGCACGACTTCGCGCAGGCCAGCCTGCGTAACACGCCCTGGCTGCACCGCCGTTGCGACGTCGATTACAACGGCTGGTGGATGTGCCTGATCCCGACCGCCGTGGTGCGCGAAATCGGGCTTTCGCTGCCCGTGTTCATCAAGTGGGACGACGCGGAATACGGTCTGCGCGCAAAGAAGGCCGGCTACCCGACCGTCAGCCTGCCCGGTGCCGGCACCTGGCACGTTTCCTGGGCCGACAAGGACGACCTGGTTGGCTGGCAGGCGTACTTCCACGAGCGCAACCGCATCATCACCGCGCTGCTGCACTGCCCCTATGACCGGGGCGGACGCCTGATCAAAGAGTCCAACTTCATGGACATCAAGCACATCCTGTGTATGCAGTACTACACGGAGGCCGGACGCCTGGAGGCGCAGCGTGACGTGCTGCGCGGACCGGCTGCCCTGCACCCGGTGATCGGCACGAAGCTGCCCGAGATCCGCGCGATGGCCGCTGACTACGCGGACGCCCAGAACAAGCCCGACGTGGCCGAGTTCCCCCCGGCGAAACAGGACAAACCGCCGCGCAAGGGCCGCCCCTTCATGGAGCCGCGCCGTGCGGCCATGCCTCTGTGGACCCTGAAGCAGATCGCTAAGCATTCGTTTGGCAAGGTCAAGGAAGTGGGGCAGAAGCACCCGCAGACCCTGATCGCGCACCAGGACGCTCGCTGGTGGCGGCTGGCCTACTACGAAAGCGCGCTGGTATCCAACGCCGAAGGCACCGCCGTGGCCTGGTACAAGCGGGATCCGAAGCTGGCCCGGGAAATGCTTTCCGAAGCCGCCCGCACCCACATGGAACTGTTCAAGCAGTGGAACAGCCTGCGCGATGACTACCAGCGGGCCGCGGCCGACATCACCTCGTTCGCCGCGTGGGAAAAGACCTTTGCGGCTAACCCCGCCCCCGCGCGCAAGGGCGGCAGCGCCAAGTGAACCGGCTAGTGTTACCCTCCGCCCAGGAACGGGCGGAGGGATGGCGCACCCCCGGTCAGGACGCGGGCTGGCGCAACCCCTTCATTAACCGCTACCTGCTCACGCTTTTGGTGCGTAAGGAGCTGCGGGTGCGCTACCGGGGCAGCGCGCTCGGCATGGCCTGGAGCTACGTTAAGCCCGCTGTGCAGTTCGCGGTCTTTTACGTGGCGCTGGGGCTGTTCCTGCAGCTAGAAAAGGGCGTACACAACTACGCGGTCTATCTTTTCTCCGGCATCGTAGTGATCAACCTGTTCGGTGAGACCTTCGGTAACTGCACCCGCGCCATCACGAGCAACGATTCGCTGGTGCGCAAGATTTACCTGCCCAGCGAACTGTTCCCGTATTCCTCGATGATCGTGGCGCTGATTCACTTCATCCCGCAGCTGGTGGTGCTAGCCGCCGGTGCGCTGCTGGTGGGCTGGCGTCCCGGCCCGGCGAACCTCGCCGCGATCTGCCTGGGCATGCTGATCCTGGTTATTTTCACCCTGGGATTGGGCATGCTCACGGCGGCGCTAAACGCGGCATTTCGCGATATCGAAAACTTCGTGGACATGATCGTGATGGTGCTGACCTGGACCTCCCCGATCATGTACAAGATCACGATGGTGCAGAACGTGCTGGGAGACAGCTGGCTGTTTTGGCTCTACAGCGCAAACCCGATCACCGTGGTGGTGGAACTGTTCCACTACGGTTTCTGGCAGGTCACGAGCGGAGTCACCTTCCCGCCGGAAGAGGCCCTCCTCTACAGCCAGATCCACGGTATTTGGTGGGTGGGTCTGCTGCTTGCCCTGGTCACTTTCGTCGTCGGCAACCTCGTGTTCGAGCGCACCAAGCGCGAGTTCGCGCAGTCCCTGTAAGGAGCATTCGTGGCAAACCAGTCAGCGGGCGACGCACGCGAAATGGTGCGGATCGAAAACGTCTCGAAAGAGTTCGTGCTCAACCACAACCGGGCGCTGAAAGAACTCGTATTCGCCGCCCTGCAGGGTAAGAAGCTGCGCGATAAGTTCACGGCGCTGCACGACATCTCCCTCACGGTGCACGCGGGGGAAACGGTCGGCCTGATCGGTTTTAACGGCAGCGGTAAATCCACCCTGTTAAAGAATATTTCCGGGGTGCTATTCCCGGACCGGGGCCGCGTGCTCACGCGCGGTAAGGTTGCCGGGCTGATCGAGGTCGGCGCGGGCTTCCACCCGGACCTGTCGGGACGCGAAAACGTCTACCTAAACGGCGCGATTCTCGGCATGACTAAGGAAGAGATCGACGCGAAGTTTGCCGACATAGTCGCGTTCTCCGAAATCGAAGAGTTCATCGACACCGACGTTAAGTACTACAGCTCCGGCATGTTCCTGCGGCTGGCTTTCGCCGTCGCGGTGCACACCGACCCGGATATTTTCCTGGTCGATGAAATCCTCTCCGTCGGGGACGAACCTTTCCAGCGCAAGTGCCTGGCCCGTATCCGGGAACTGCAGGAGGACGGCAAGACGATGGTTATCGTCTCGCACGAACTCGACATGCTGGAAAAGCTCTGCAGCCGGATAGTGTTCCTGCGCGGCGGCCGGATCGAATACGACGGCGAGCCGAGCGAAGCGATCCGCCGCCTGCGCGAATCCTGAGCGCGGCAGCGCAAAAGCGGGAGGCTTAACCTCCCAGCAGGGGAGTTATTCCCTCGGCGGCATAGACGTCGGCGGTGAGCGGCGCGGGGCTAACCAACAACCTGCCTCCGCCGCAGATATTAGCTAAAGCGGCGGCCAGGACCTCTTCACTGTAGGGGCCGTGCACGGCCAGTGCGCGCGGGGAGGAAATCTCCGGTAGGGGGCTACGCAGGTGGATCCCGTCAGGCAAAATCATTTCCGCGAAAGCGGGGGAGAGGTCCGCCTCAAGTTCGTCCGACATACCCCTGACCTCGACCAGCAGATCGCGGCAGGGCCAGGTGACCTCGCCGCGATACTTCAGCGGCAGCGATGCCGCTTCGAGCAGCAGCACTTCGCGTGCGGCGGGGAAATCGTCGGCCGCCTGCGCGGTATCGCTCACCACCACGTCCGGCTCCTGTGCGGTCGCATCGACCAGCACGCCGCAACTGCTCGCGGCCAGGGCCAGCAGGCAGCTCTTCCAGTGCGGCGGGGTGTCTATGCGCAGCACCTCCCCGGGCAGCATCCCCATTTCCACGGTGAGCAGGTTGGCCAGTTTGATTAGCCAGTTTCCCACCACGCGGCCCGATAGTTCCATCCTGCCTTCGTTAGCGTCATACCAGGTGAGCAGGGGGCTTTGGCCGGTGCAGGCGCTAAATAGGGTTTTCGGGTTAGACATCTTTCAGCTCCGTTAGGGCGGGCAGGTTCTCGGCGCGCAGCGCGGCTTCGGCACGGGCGCAAAAACGCGCGGCCGCGATCAGCGCGGCAGCGGTTTTCTCTGCCGGGTAGACGATCAGCCTATCCGTTTGCCAAACAAACCGGGGAACGGGGCCGGGCTCCGCATGCAGGGCTTTGCGTAGCGCCCGCGCGCGGCGCAGGGCGGCTTCCTCTTCCTCCAGGGAGGCCACGTCGTCTTCGCCGTCGGGGCACCCTAGCGCGTGCCAAACGGATTCCAGGCTGGCGCGCGCAAACCAGTCGTCTGCGCCGGTGCGGTTTAGCTGCCGCGCCCCCTCGGTTAAGCCGTGCACATGCGGGGCCAGGCCGCGCACGATCACCACCGCCGCACCGTTCGCTTTGCTACGCGCGAGGTCGGCGGCGCAGGCCACCTCGTCGGCCAGGGCGCGTTGCGTGATTCCCAGTACCCGCCCGTCGCGATCGGTGCCGCCGCGCGCATCGTCTATGGTGCGCACTCCGCTGGCGCCGAGCGCAATGTCGGCTATTCCGAGCCGCCAGGGGCGTGAAACGGTATCGGTAATCAGTACCCCGAGTCGCTTTCCGCTGCTGGCCGACAGTGCCCGGCGCAGTTTTTCCGCCTCGCCGTCGGGGTCCGTGGGCAGGGTAAGCAGGTGCTGCCCGCCGGTGTTCGAGGCGTCTATTCCCGCCGCCGCCATCACGGGTCCGCTTACCGTGACGCCGACGCTGGTGATGCGGGAGGGGCCGCGCCTGCGCGCCACTATGCGGGAAAAGTGCGCGGCCTCGGCGGCTTCTTTTTCGGTTGGCGGGATTTGCAGGCCGAGGCTTTTGGAAACGATTTTGCTGGCCACGCAAATGATGTCGCCGTCGGTTAGGGAGAGGGGGCCGGTGCAGCACGCCAGGATTAGCTGCGTTAGGTCGCTGCCCGCAACCACTTCGGGGATCCCGCGCAGGGGGATGATTTGGATGTTTGTTTCGCTGTTTTGCGTGTTTGCTTTGCCGGGCAATGCCTGCTCCCTCGCTATGACCTGTTAGCTACCATTGTGAGCCTTTCGTCGCTTTTGGTAAAAGCGCTGTTCAGGCGCGCCTGGTCAGGGCTTTGCCGGGGTTGCTCGCTTGACGCGCACTGATAACACGGGTGTAATTTAGGGAAGGTCGCGGCGCGCCGTGACATTTTGTCTTTTTTCGCCAGTTGCACGGGAGTCGATCGCATGACGCAGAAACGTTACGTCAGTACCGAGGATGCCGCGCTCTCCCTGGTGGATCTCGGATCCTTTTTTGATGCCGACGAACAG
Source organism: Dermabacteraceae bacterium TAE3-ERU5 (assembly GCA_019218375.1). GTDB lineage: Bacteria > Actinomycetota > Actinomycetes > Actinomycetales > Dermabacteraceae > TAE3-ERU5. Next base: position 189,689 of record JAHUUK010000004.1, on the reverse strand, counting down.
GATGACGAAGCCGGTTCGTGGCAGGAGCGGGCGCTGTGCGCGCAGACAGACCCGGAAGCATTTTTCCCCGAAAAGGGTGGTTCGACGCGAGAAGCGAAGCGCGTTTGCGTTTCCTGCGAAGTACGCGCGGAATGTCTGGAATATGCCCTGGCCCATGATGAGCGTTTCGGCATCTGGGGTGGACTCTCGGAACGTGAGCGACGCAAACTTAAACGTAGGGCGATCTAACACTTTCCGGAGGTGCGCGTGGGTGCACGCTTAACAACTAGGGCCGTGGTTATCCTGCTGGGTGACCACGGCTACTCGGTGCGTACCCTGGACGCACTCGCGGCCCAGACCGTGGCCCCGGATCGCGTAGAGGTGGTTGCCTCCGATTCTCTCCCCGAACAGGTGGAGGCACGGCTGACGCAGGAGCTGGCTGCGGGCCGCATCGAATCCATTACCCGGGTTTCCAGTAGCGCCAGCGTTGCCAGCGTTTTTACCGGGGCGCTTTACCGCTGCAACTGCGACACCATGTGGGTGCTCTTTTCCGATTCGGTGCCCGGCCCGGCAGCGCTGGAAACCCTGCAGCGCACCATGAGGGAGATCCCGGACAGTGTCGTTATCGGCTGTACCCGACGCGGGCGCGCCGGTCTGCCCGACGGCGGCACGGCGGATGATTCGCGCGAACTGGTAGACGTAGGTTTCACCACGACCATGGGCGGACGCCTGGTTACAGAGGTGGAACCCTACGAAATCGACCAGGGGCAGCTGGCGGATCGTTCCGACGTACTGGCGGTTGCTTTCGATGGCATGCTGCTCGATACAGAGGTGGCGCGTTCGATGGGCGGGGTCGATGCCCTGCTGAGCGATCCCTGGATGGCGATAGATTTCTGCCGCCGCGCCTGGCGTTTCGGTAAACGGGTAATCGTGGCCCCACAGGCGCGCGTTATTGCCCGCGAAGAAACGGTAAAGGCGGGGAGTGAACAGGATCGCGCCAGCCAAATCTTGGAGCGTTTTAAACGGCGCAGCACACCGGGCGCGATTTTGGATCTGGCTTTTTTGCCGCTGCTTACCCTCTGGCATATTCTTTTCAGCATCGCCGCGCACCGGGTTGGTGACGCCTGGCTGCATGCCCGCGCCTTCGTGACGGTGCTTAAGCGCAGCCCCGCGGTGCTGGTGCGTTCCTTCCACGAAGCACACCGGGCGAAAGTTTCCCGGCCCGCGCTGCGCCGCCTCTATCTATCGGGCGCTAAGACGCGCACCCTTTGGTGGGAGACGTTTACGGAAAGCGTCTGGGCTTCCGACGATCGTTCCGTGCGCCGACGGCTAACCCGCACGGGCATCTGCAACGTGGTGGATGAACGCCCGATCCACGGGCAGAACGTGCAGCCCGTGGCGGGACTCATCGCCGTGCTTTTTGCCGCCGCGATATCGCTGGTCGGGCTTTCCCCCCTGGTGCTTTCCGGCAAGAGCGTGGGCGGAGACTACATCAGCGCCGAATCGCTGCCGGATACCGCTTACGCTTCCTTCGCCACGGAGTGGGTGCCGCAGGGCCTGGGCGCCGCCGCCGCGATAGATCCCCTGGTGCGGCTGATCGGACTGTGGCCGTTCACCGTGCACACCTCGTGGCTGCTCCTGCTCGCGCTGCCGTTTGCCACCTGGGGAGCTTTCCTCGCCGCCGGTATGTTTACCCGCAGCGCCCCCGGCCGCGTGCTGCTGGCGCTGAGCTACGCCCTTTCCCCGCCGATGCTTTCCTCCCTGATGGCTGGGCGCTGGGCAGACGCGCTCGCGCTGACCCTGCTGGCCTGGGCCGCCTGGTCGCTGGCGCGCGCCATGGGGCGGCCGCCGCGCAGGCCCAGTCTGTCGGCCGCGGCTACCTGCGGTCTGCTGCTGGTGCCGGTAATTGCCGCTTTCCCCGCCACGGTCTTTGCTCTGCTGCTGCTTTCCCTGGTCATGCTGCCTTTCGTGCCGGGCCGCAGGCTGCGGCTGCTGTGGCTGTTCGTACCCTCCCTGCCGCTCCTGGTGGGTAACTTCTCCTCCTGGTGGGAAAACCCGCGCACGCTCGCCGCTTCCGGTGCTGTTCTCGGGACCGACACCCCGGCGCGGCTGCGTGAAATTTTGCTGCTCTGGCCCCAGGGAATGCCGCAGATAGCCAGCGGTGCGCCGCTGCCGCAGCTGCTGATGCTCGGCGGAGGCATGATCCCCGTAGCGATTTTCGCGCTGGTGGCTGTTTTCCTTCCCCGCGCCGCCGGTTCGCTGGCGCGCGTCAGCTGGGTTGCGAGCGCCCTGTTTATGGCGCTGGCGCTGCTTACGGCGCGCACCGTGGTCGGGGTTAGCGATGCGGGAAACCTGACCGGCGTCCCCACCGTTCTGCTCGGTTTCACCATGCTGGGGTTGCTCGCCGCTGCGGCTGCCACCATCGATACGATCCGTCCCTACCCGAGCGTGACGGGCCGTCTGCAACTGCTTTGGCGGCGAGCGGTACGCTTCACGGCCGCTTTCCTGGTGGCCGCGACCGGTGTGGTCTGGGCCTGGCAGCTGGTGCCGCTCGCTACTTCGCAGGCCGCGCAGCTGGCTATCCCGGCGGCTTCCGCACACGCGCAGCAGCTCCCCGAAAAGCAGCGCAGCCTGGTTATCACGGTGGGGCAGGACGGCTCTTTGCACGCGAGCCTCTACACCGGAAAGAAGGATGCGGCCGACGTTAATGCCGATCTGGCCGCCAAGCGCATAGACGGCAGCTGGCGGGTCGTGGGGCGCAGCCCGGAAGACGCCGCGGATAAGGCTTTTAGCAGCACCGTGGCGGCACTTGTGGGCGGGCGCGACGAGGAACTGGAGGGCGCGCTGGCGCAGCTCAACATCGGCTATGTGGTGGTAAACGGAAACGTGGCCGGTGGGCAGGAACTGGGGACCCGGCTGGATACCGTGCCCGCGCTGCAAAAGGTGGCGCTGGGAGAAAACTTCGGCCTTTGGCGAGTAGCGAAACCGAGCGGTTACGCCCAGGTGGAGGGTGCAGAATCGCCCGTCATCATTCCCGTTTCGCCCGGTGGCATCGAGGCCCGTGGCAAGGTTGAAGCGCATGCTAACGAACGCGTTGTGCGTGTTTCGACGCGCGCCGACGACGGCTGGTACGCCTACGCGGGTAAGACCAAGCTGCAGCCGGTCACGGTTGCGGGTTGGGCGCAGGGATTCACCCTCCCCGCAGGAGTCGGGGGAGAGGTAAGCATCGGGCGTTACGAGACGGGCGCGACCCTAACCGCTTTCGCCGCCTACCTGATCTGGCTGGTTAGCGTCTTGGTGGCGCTGCCGCTACGCCGCTCCCACGAGGAGGACCACGCATGATTCGCACCGCTACCCGTAGGCTCCTCCTGGGCACCGCCGCGCTGATTCCCGCCGCTGCGGTCGTGGCTCTCACGCTCGAGCTACCGGTGGCCGATCTCGCCAGCCAGCAGCGTGAAAAGGTAAGCGGGGGAGCGGGAGGAATAAACCTGGTCTGCCCCGGCCCGTTTACTCCCCGTGAAAACTTGGCGCAGAGCACGGACGCCTCCTACCAGGCCGTGCCGCCCTCGCCGATTGCGCAGCTGCGCGGAATTTCCCTGGCCAGCGAATCCCCGTTGCTCTACGGCGCCACCACCGCAAACACCACGGGGGGAGTGGTCGGTGACAAGGCGCAGCCGCCCGCGCTGCGAGTTTCTAACCTGGCCGCAGACCCCGTGCAGGTGCCGCTGACCCAGGGGCCTCTCGTGGATACGCTGCTTGCCGGGGAAAGCAAAGAGTCCCTGCTCGTGTCGGCACCCGCCACGGCAGCGTCGGCCATTCTCAGCAGCAACCGTACCGACAGCGGCGATATGCGCGGGGCGAACACGTTCAACTGCGATAACACGGCGGTAAACCACGTGTTTACCGGGATCGACACGCTGCCGGGAAGCAGCGCCAGGCTGGTGCTGCAAAACCCGTCCGGACGCGCGGTTACCGTTTCGCTGCGCCTTTTCGGCAGCGAAGGCGCGCTGGATGCGGCGGGGCGCGGCACCGTGCGTATCGCCCCGCACGGCAGGGAAGACGTGCTGATTGAATCCATCCACCCGGACAGGGATGCCCTTGCGCTTAGCGTTAGCGCGGCAGGGGCGCCGGTTTCCGCGTACGTGGAACTGTCGCGTCTGGAAGGCATCACCCCCGGCGGCAGCGAAACCCTGGCGGGGGTAAGCAAAGCCGGTAACTCGCTGATCGCGGCGGGTGTGCTGCGGGTGGATGGCGCACCGGAGCCGGTCGTCTACCTGTTTAACGACACCGCTACCCCCGCAAAGGTGGAACTGACGGCGGTTGGCCCGGCTGGCAAGGTTTCCTTGGGCGGGCCGGTAGAGGTTTCCCCGAACCAGGTATCGCTGGTTCCGGCCAGCTCCCTGCCCGCGGGGATCTGGGCGGTGCAGGCGGAAGCGAACACTCCCGTCAGGATGAGCGTTACCTCCAGCGTGCAGTCTGGTGCCCCCGCAGGTCCGGGGCGCGGCCCCGCCCGCGAGATCGCCTCGGTCAGCCCGCAAGAAGTGCTGGTCGGTGCCTCGCTCGTGCCGCTGGTGCCCGATCACGCGGCGGATTCCCTGGTGTTGCACGCACAGGGCGGCGCGGCGCAGGCGCGGGTAATTTCGGTGCGGCCCGACGGCAGCGCGGGAAGCGACAAGCAGATCGCGGTGCCTGCCGACGGCGTGGCTGCCACCGACATCGCGCAGCTGGCCGAACCCGACGCGGTAGCGCTCGTAGTGCTGCCGGGCGGAGAGGGCAGGCTGCGCGGTTCCGTGTTGCACCGTCCGAACGCACCGGATGGCCCCATGCTGTCTAGTTATCCCCTGGTATCGTCGGCCACCAATTCCGATACCGCGCCGGTAACCTACACCCGCCCCTGAAACGGCAAAGCACGGCCAGCCGGCGAAGCTAAAAATCTTCCGGCCAGGCCTGCGGGTCTATTTCCTCGGGAGCTTTACCGATCATTCCGGAAAGCTGCTGGCTGAGGGCCTGACGCACGAGCAGTTTCGTATCCTCCCAGTCGTTGCTGCGCGTCACTATCGGCCTGCGATAGATAACCAGGGTGGGGGGAGTCTCCCTATCTGCGGGGAAAAACCTGCCGAGCGGCACCCGCTGTTCTTCCCACGGAGCCGGATCGCTTCCCGGCGTTTCCTGCACACTAACGTGCAGGTTAGCGAGCCTGCGGGGATACTTTTCGAGCAACGCCCGCGCCGCGTCCACCACCAGGTCATCGAAGCGCTGACGGCGCGTGCGATAGCCGGGGGTGTGCGGCGGCGGCAGGATGCCGCGAAAGCCCCTGCCGTGCCGGTCGCGTTTTCTGCTCATGGGGGAACTTTATCCGCAGGGCGGAAGGTGCCGCATCTCCCAGCGGATGTATTAGTTATCTGCGCCCGTGCGGTTTACAGTGTTGGGGTGAGTGTTAGCCGAGAATGTTCCCGCGTAGCCTGCGGTAGGCCTGCGGTGGCAACCTTAACTTTCGTGCATGCCGCATCGCGGGCAACGCTCGGGCCGCTCACGCGCGAGGCTGATCCGCACGCATACGATCTGTGCGCACACCACTGCGAAAAGCTAACTTTACCCCGCGGCTGGACAATAGAGCGTCGGCCGCTTCCCGGCATGGAAGAAAACAAACAGGGCAAGCCTGTGCGTCATCTTCGTTTGGTGCCGGCCCCTAAAGATGATGAAGGAAATTCTTAATGGCTGCTATCTCCCATCCCCCTTTTGACACGGTAGTTAAGGCATACGACGTACGCGGACGCGAACACGTAGACCTGACCGTAGACATGGTGCGTGCCCTAGCCGCCGCCCTGGTTGATGAGACCGGGGAAAAGGAGATCGTAGTCGGTCACGATATGCGTGTTTCTTCGCCGGAGTTCGCGGACGCTTTTGCGCAGGGCGCGATGCTGCGCGGCGCGCACGTGCTGGAGCTGGGGCTTTGCTCCACCGACGGCCTCTACTGCGCCAGCGGTATTCACTCCGCCGCAGGCGCCATGATTACCGCTAGCCACAACCCGGCGGGCGATAACGGCATGAAGTTCTGCCGCAGCGGCGCCCGCCCGATTTCCCGTGAGACCGGACTGGCCGCGATGCAGGAACGCGCGGAGGCGTATCTGGCTGCCGGAGAAATCCCCGAGGTGCCGGGAGGCAGCCGCGAAAAGGTGGATCTGCTCGGGGAATACACCGAGCGGGTAGTTTCGCTCGTGCCGTTCGCGCGCCGCCGTCCCCTCAAGATCGTTGTCGATGCCGCAAACGCGATGGCTGGTTTCACTATGCCCGCCGTTGCTAAGCAGCTGCCTGGCATCGAAATCGTGCCGCTCTACTTCGAGCTGGACGGCACCTTCCCGAACCACGAGGCGAACCCGCTTGACCCCGAGAACCTGCGCGATCTCGAAGCCGCCGTGCAGCGCGAGGGCGCCGACCTCGGCCTGGCGTTCGACGGTGATGCTGACCGCTGCTTCGTGGTAGACGAACGCGGCCAGGCGGTTTCCGCGTCGGCCATCACCGCGCTGATCGCCACCCGCGAGATCGCCCGCACCCGTGCGGAAGGCGAAACCCAGCCCGCCATCGTGGCAAACGTGGTTTCCTCCCGTCACGTAAAGGACGCAATCGACGCCTCCGGCGGTAAGTACGTGCGCTCCAAGGTCGGCCACTCCCTAATCAAGGGCCTGATGGCGCGCGAAAATGCCGTGTTCGGTGGCGAACACAGCGCGCACTACTACTTCCGTGACTTCTTCTTCGCCGATTCCGGCATGCTCGCCGCGCTGCACGTGGTTGCCGCGCTGAGCGAAACCGACGGCACCCTGTCGCAGCTCGTGGGCGAACACCAGCCCTACGCCGCCAGCGGCGAGATCAACCGCCGCGTAACCTCCGTGGCCGACGCTACCGAGGCGGTCGTGGCTGAGTTTTCCGCGGGCAGTGAATGCGACCGCCTGGACGGCGTGAGCGTCGTGCACTGGGAAGGCTACGAAACCGCCGATCAGTGGTGGTTCTCCCTGCGCCCCTCGAACACCGAGCCGATGCTGCGCCTGAACGTAGAAGCGGTAGACCCCGAAACCATGGCGCGGGTACGCGACCGCGCGCTGGAGATCATCGGTAAGTTCGCGGCCTAGTCGGCCAACAGCCAAGCAACTGTGGGGTGGTACTCGTTACGAGTACCACCCCACAGTTGTTTTCTCGGGCTTAACCGCCCTTACCGGGTTAGTTTTTGCTGCGCCTCAAACGGAGCGCACCCGTTCGCGCAGGGAAGCCACCCGTTCGCTTTCCGCACGCAGGCGGGCTTCATCGCGCCGGGCGCGTTCCGCCGCCACGGCGCGTAGGAAAAGTTCGGGCCGGGTGCCGGGAGGCGGCGGGGGAGAAACATAGCTGAGGGTCTCGTAGAGGAGCTGGTTGCCTAACCTGTGCTGGCTTTCCTCGGTTAGCTGGTGGCCGCGGGCGATGAAGCGGTGAATGTTGCGCGACAGGCTTAGGGGCAGGCTGGCCATGTCGGCATTCCGTGCCCAATCGCTGAGCGCGGCGGGCATTTCTAACGCGTTAGCGCGATATTTCGGCGTGCGTTCCTGGACAACTAGCGTGCCCGCGAGCAGGTCTCCGATGCGTCTACTCTGCGGATCAACCAGGGAAACCGTCAAGGCCAGGCAGCCGCTGGTCATCCAGATTTCCCCCACCGATGCGATAGCGCGCAGCAGGGACTGACGTAGGTGCACCGGGCCACCATCGCCACGCACCACCCGGCTGCCCATGATGTAACGCCCTAAAGAACGGCCCTGCGTTAGATATTCAAGCAGCACCGGAAAAATGCCGAAGGCGAAAACTATCGAGCTGAAAACCAGGGTGGCGCGTGCGGTACTGGTGGGCCCAATCACGACGGACGCCACGATGCAGCCTAAACCCACCAGCAGGGTGAGTAACAGATCGATTATCGCGGAAACAGCGCGGCCGAGCGTACTGGCTGTGCGAATATCAAGCTTCACCGCGGTGGAGGTAATGATCGTGTTCTTGCCAGCCATAGCCCCATCATGCCAAGATTCGCAGGCCTTTAGTTACGCCTTTAGTATGTTTCTTCCCCACCCTCGGTAGCTGCATTTAAGCACGGGAATTGCATACCCTGAGGGGGTGGATATTGCAGCTTTTGTAGCCGTGCACGAGCCGACCTGGAAGCGGCTGAAGCAGCTTACGCGTAAACGCAGGCTCAGTGCGGCAGAAATAGATACCCTGCTGGCCGACTACCAGGCGTCCTGCACGCACCTGTCGCAGCTCATGTCCCAAAACCCGGATGCGGAGCTGTCGGCGCGGCTTTCGCTCTTGATTAACCGCGCCCGGCTGCGCATCACCGGTACCAGGATCGGCACGCTGGGGGCGGTAAAGAACTTCTTTCTCAACGAATATCCGGGAGCTATTTGGCGGGTGCGCTATTGGGTGCTCGGCTGCACCCTGGCCAGTCTGCTGATAGCGTCCGTAACCGGATACCTGGTTGCCACCGGTGACGGTCTGCGTGACGCCCTGCTTACCCCCGGACAGCAGCGCCAGTTGGTAAGCCGCGATTTTGTCGGATATTACTTCGCGTCTTCCAATGGCGATTTCATGGCGCGCGTATTTACGAACAACGCCTGGGTTTCCGTGCAGGCCGTGGTGTTCGGGGTTACCGGCTTATATGTCCTTTTCGTCATGAGCGCTAACGCCATTAACGTTGGCGTGAGCGGCGGTGTGCTTGCCGCCTACGGGCAACTCGATACTTTCTTCACCTATATCCTGCCGCACGGACTGCTCGAATTAACTTCGGTGTTTATCGCCTGCGGGGCGGGGCTTTTCCTGTTTTGGTCGTGGATTTCCCCCGGCCCGCTGGGCAGGATGCGTTCGCTTGCCAGCGCCGCACGTTCGATGATGACGATTGCGCTGGGCCTGGTGCCGACACTGCTGGTGGCCGGCTTCCTGGAGGGCTACGTGACTCCGTCGGCGCTTCCTGCCTGGGCCAGAATCGCCATTGGCGCCGCAGTCTGGCTGCTATTTATCGCTTACGTTGTGCGCTTTGGGCCGCGCGCCGTGGCCAGGGGAGTGGACGGCGATCTGCCGCCCGAGGTCGTCGGTTACGAAGACGAGGTAGCGGGGTAACTCTCGCTGCGCCCTTACCAAGCTGCCTAATTCGGGTTTCTCTTATTGCCGCCAGTCCTCTAAATTCGGTTTAGCGGAACAGACGGTTGCGGGGCGGATGCTTACAAGCATCCGCCCCGCAACCGTCCTCTCAGCGGAGATAGCCGCTAGAGCTTGCCCGCTGCCTTGAGAGCCAGGTAGGTGTCGCTAAGTTTGGGAGCCAGACTATCTGAGGGAGCGTCCACCACCAGTGCTCCGCTGCGGTGGAGCATCTCTGCCGCGCGATGCTGCTGTACGAGCGTCTGCGAGGCGGAGGCGGCCTCGTACACTTCGCGCACGTTGCCGTGCTTCTCCTGCATCTCCGGGAGCAGCGGGTCGCTCACGGAAGCCACCAGCAGGTTGTAGTCCGCCGTCAGTTGGGAAGCCACCGGCAGCAGCCCGTTTTCTAGCGATCCCTCATCCAGAGAGCTGAGCAAGACCACCAGGGAACCTTTCTTGGCGCAGGACATAACCTCTTTCACCAGGCGTTTGTGGTCGGTTTCTACGAGGGCGGGGAACAGCGCGGAGGTTGTGTCGATCATGGCGGGCAACAGGTTATTCGGAGCCTCCCCGGCTAGGCGGGCGTGAGGTACGCGATCAATGCAGAGCAGGTCAACCCTATCCCCGGCCCGTGAGGCGAGCGCGCCGAGCAGCAGCGCCGCGTCAATCGCGTAGTCGAGGCGGGTGCCCTCGCCGATACGAATAGCGCTGGTGCGCGAGGTGTCCAGGACTATCAGCACCTGTCGGTCGCGTTCGGGACGCCAGGTGCGTACTACCAGCTCTTTACGGCGGGCGGTAGCTCGCCAGTCGATCGAACGCACGTCGTCACCGTCCACGAAGTCACGCAGCGAATCGAACTCGCTGCCCTGTCCGCGGGTGAGGACCACGCTGCCGCCCTCGATCTCCTGCAATCTGCGTAGTCGTGAGGGCAGGTATTTGCGAGCGGCAAACGGGTGGAGCGCATTGAACTCACCGGGCGCCTCAAGCCGGGCAGTCTTACTAACGAACCCGAGGGGGCCAAATACCTCTACCCATACGCCCCGGCTGTAGTGTCGGCCGCGCCGGGTAGGTACGAAGGTTTCCTCTGCGGCGCGTCTTTCCCTGCCGGGAAGGCGTAGCTTGAAGCGCTGGTTAGCCGCGAGGCCCGCGGAGGGGTTAAAGGCATCCCGTAAAACGACTTTGATGGTGCGCCGATAGGGATTGGTTACGAGCAGCCTGCCGTCCAGCGTTTCCCCCAGCCTTACCTGTTCTCCCAGTTCACGCGTTATCCGCAGTTTTTTTGCCGAGGGGGTGAGGAGGAAATCGAGCAGGATGAATAGCAGCAGCGCTGCCCACAGCAGAACAACCGGTAGATTGGGAAACCAGAGCAGGGAAAATAGGCTGATTATCCCGAGCCAAGCGGGACGTCGGGTCAGGGCCATGGCTAGCGCGGCACCGGAACGGTGGAGAGCACGGTGGAGAGCACCCCGGCGAGGTTGACTCCGTCCAGTTGCGCTTCGGTGGTCAGTTTCATGCGGTGGCTGAGAACCGGGGCGGCCAGAGCCTTTACGTCGTCTGGGGTAACGAAGTCGCGGCCGGTCAGGTACGCCCACGAACGGGCGCAGCGCATGAGGGCGATAGCGCCGCGAGGAGAAACTCCCATGGCGACGCTGGGAGACTGCCGGGTGGCCCGGCAGATATCGACTATGTACTCCGTGATGGGCTTTTCTACCGTGACCCGGTTTACCTCTTCCTGGGCAGCCGCCAGACTCTCGGGGGTGGCTACCGCGCGTAGCCCCGCTGCGGCCAGGTCAGAGGTATCGAATCCTGCGGCGTGCCGGCTAAGCACGTCTATCTCTTCCTCCCTACCGGGCAGCGGCAGGTTGATCTTGAGGAGGAAGCGGTCGAGCTGAGCCTCCGGAAGAGTGTAGGTGCCGTCAAATTCGATCGGGTTCTGCGTGGCCACCACCATGAACGGGACGGGTAGCTTACGTGCGGCACCGTCGACGCTTACCTGCCGCTCTTCCATGGCTTCCAGCAGCGCTGACTGCGTCTTCGGGGGTGTGCGGTTGATTTCGTCGGCCAGCAGCAGGTTGGTGAATACCGGTCCCTCACGGAAGACCAGATTAGAAGTGGCCGCGTCGTAGATCAGGGAGCCGGTGACGTCGCCCGGCATCATGTCGGGGGTGAACTGAACGCGCCTCATCTCTACGTCCAGGGCGGCGGCCAGGGAACGCACCAAAAGGGTTTTGGCGACGCCGGGGACGCCCTCTAGCAGGACATGCCCCCGGCTGAGGAGCGCGACGACCAGGCCGGTTACGGCGGCGTCCTGCCCCACCACGGACTTATGGATTTCGTGGCTGATCTGGGTTAGCTGTTCGCGTGGGCTAACGGTCACGGCGGGTCTCCTTTTCGAGGTGGATGAGGTCTTCGGCTAGCTGGCGTAGCGCGCTGTTGTTCTTGATCGGGGAGTCTGTGAGCAGCTCGCGTAACCTGCCTGAGTTTTTGGGAGATGCTTTTTGCAGGAAAGCAATCTGCTCTTCGCTGCCGGCCGAGGCAGGCCCCCCGAGCAGCGCGACCAGTTCGCGTCGAGTCTTGGCGCGGAGTTCGTGGGCTGCGCGTTCTCGCTGGCGAAAACGCATCATGAGCTGTGCCCGGGAACGGGTTAGTTCAGCTGCGGGAACGGTGACGGGCAGCGGCTCCCTGACAACGGGGCCAAGCCGGTGCCAACTCGCGATGAGCAGCAGCAAGACAGGCAATGTCAGGCCGTCTACAAAGGGGTTAATAGCGGAGGGCAGATAGTCCACGACGCTGCTCTCCGGATCCGAGCTGGGGTCGTCGGGGCTAGGCAGATACCAGGTGACGGGCTTTCCCTGAGAAAGCAGGTTAAGGGCGAAAGCGGCGTTGTCTTGTTCTGCTAGGAAACGGTTAGTGAAGGGAGCGGAAGAACCTACCGCTACCACCCTGCCCTGTTTAGCAACGCTCACCTGAGAATCGTGCAGGAAACAGGCGCTAGCTGAGCCGTGCACGCTAAAAAGTACGCCGGGATGCTCTTCGATTAATTTTTTCTGCAGGCTCTTCCGGCTGCTGGTAGGGGTCCCAGCGGCAATGCTGCGGGCGCGGGTATTTAGCGCGCACTGCTCGCCCTTGGCGGTAGCTGCGGGGGTGCCGACGGTGGCCGCGGGCCAAATATCTGGCGCCATGATGCTCAGCACCTGCTGGTTAGGGCTAACCAGCACTATCCGTCCCCTTGCCGCGTTGTCGGGCTGCAGATGCTGTTCCAGGAATGCGAGCTGTTTACGGGAAAGGGAGGACGGGTCTGTGATGAGGAGGGTGTTTCCCCGCTCTAGGTCTTTGACGGCTCCGCCCACGCTACGGCGTACTACAACCTCCGTACCGTTTTCCCGCAGCACGGTAACAAGTGCGCGGGAACCCTGCGGTTCGGGCGAGGAAGGTTCCAAATGCCCCGAAATATAAAAACCGCGCAGGAGTATCCAAATTATGGAAAGCAGCAAGAAAAGGCTTGCGGCGGTAATGATGAGGACTTTTTTCCTACTGCTCATCTTCTTTCACCTCCGCTTGGCTTTCGTGCAGGTATTTGGCTAGCTGCACCATTTTGGTGGCGTCGTCCGCGCTGATTGGTCGCTCCGAATAGGCAGCCCGATCAAAGCTTTGCGCCGCGCGCTGCAGCTGCGTGGCAAGGGCAGGGAAAAAGCGCGCTATTTCCGTGCTCGCCTCATGCGCGGTGGTGCCTTCCTTGACGTGCAAGAGCGTACGTTCTTCCATGTCTTTAACCAGGGCGCGCATACCGGTTAGCGTGGCTTCGCGATATGCCTGGTTTTTTAGGTCGCTGCTGGCTTGGTTACGCAGCTCCAAGGCGCTGAGCCCGGAATCGGAGGAAAGGCTGACGGCCTTGCGCGCCCGCGCTTCGGCGGTGAAGCCACCCGAGCGCAGGAAAAGGAAAATGACCAGCGCAGCGATGCACAGCAAAACCACGGCAAGTAGCAGATAGGTCAGGTTTCCACCCAGCGCTTCATCTAACTTCAGCCCGTTCAGGTAGCGGCGTACCGCAGCGAAGAATTCCTCCACGATGTTCGGGGAATCCCGGTAACGGGGGTCCGCGAGCTCCTTTTCTACTAGCTCGCGGGCCCCGTCGGGATCGAACTGGCCGTCAAAGGGAAGCATTAGCTGCGGCTCTCATGCAGTTCCTGCTGTAGCTGCACGTCGTAGCCCTCGCGGCGAATCTTGGTGTCGTAAAACAGCGCGATGTAGCTTGCCGTCAGCAGCGGCTGGGTCAGCGCCACCACGAAGAAGGCGACGAGCATGATCATGGCTGTCATGATGATGCCGAGCATCACGGGGTGGCCGGGGAAAGCCAAGACCAAAATCGCGGCCGTAATACCGGCGACGATACTGGGCAGAATGGTCAGCACCTGCTGCAGCAGCGAGTAAATGATCATGGTCAGCAGTGAGATGCCGAGGATACGCCAGAAGGCACGGCCCGAGGTGAGCTGCCAGGAACGCTTCATCGCGGCTACCGCACTGAGGTTTTCCAGCACGAGCGCGTAGGGCGAAAACAGGAACCGGGTAAAAACGAAGAGCAGGCCAAACAGGCTTGCGAGCGCACCCAGGATGCCAATTACGACGATTGCCGCGGTGTATTCGCGCAGCAGGAACCCGAGGCCTACGAACAGGGAACCGATAAGCACAGGCACGGCCACGATTGCCGCAAAGTACAAGACCATGAGCAGGAAAACCTGCCAGGTGTGCTTACGCACGGACGCGATCGCTGCCTCGAATTTCAGTTCCCGCCCCGTAACTGCGGCGTGCACCAGCGGGGTTATGGCCACGGATAGCAGGATGGTCACTATGCCCGTGACTACGCCGCTACTCAGGGAACCGATCAGGTATTCGAACGTTCCGTCGGGAACGATCTCGTTGCTGTCGATGCCGGTGGTGGGGGAGAACGTGCTGGCGAAGTAACGCTGGGAAGTAAACGAGGTAACGATCGTTGCAACCAGGAATGCAAAGGTATAGAAAACTAGCGAAACGCCGAAAATAACCTTTGGTTTGACGCGGGAAAACCGTATGCCGCAGCCCAGGATGTCCCCGAGGCCGAGGGGACGCAGCGGCATGAACTGATCCGCTTCGGGAAGCGAGCGCTGCGCCGCTGCGGTCTCGGGTGCGGGCGCGGGCTGCTGCGCGGCGTTCGGATCGGGCAGCCCGTAACTGGGGCGTTCCTTGGCGGCAGCGCTGTCGGGAGAAGAGGCCCCCGACGGGTTTGCCCAAGGGTACTGCGGAGCCTGTCCGGTAGGTTCGTTCGGTGAGGACATGTGCGCCTCCAAAGTTCGCTTTAAGTGATACTTAAAAATTCCTGACATCCACTACCGTATTGGCTTATCTTCGCGTAGCCATTAGACGATGGTCGAAAATGTCTGCGCTAAACGGCTAGGCGTTGCTAATGGCACAATGGGAGTCATGAGTAATGCACGGGTGCTGGTGGTTGATGACGACGCCGCTATTGCGGAGATGGTAAGTATCGTTTTGCGTACCAAGGGGTACGAGTCGCGCGTCTGCGGTGACGGCCTGGAAGCACTCGATTCCTTTGCCGACTACGAGCCCGATCTGATCCTGCTCGACGTCATGCTGCCGGGAATGAACGGGGTGGAGGTTTGCCGCCGCATCCGTCAGCAATCGCTGGTGCCGATCATCATGCTGACTGCCCTGACCGACACTGCCGACGTGGTTGAGGGACTGGAAGCGGGAGCCGACGACTACCTGACCAAGCCTTTCGAACCGGAGGAACTGGTGGCACGTATTAAGGCGCGCGTGCGCCGCCAGGATGTGCCGAGCCTGGAACGCTACAACGTTTCCGACATCGTGATCGACGTTAATGCGCATGTGGTCAGCCGCGACGGAGTGGATATCCCGCTCACCCCGATCGAGTTCGATCTGCTGCTCACCCTGGTGCGCAAACCCTGGCAGGTGTTTACCAGGGAACAGATCCTGCGCGAAGTTTGGGGATACAGCGAACCCGCCGATACCCGACTGGTAAACGTGCACGTGCAGCGCCTGCGCGCCAAGGTGGAAAAGGACCCGGATAACCCGGTAATCGTGCAGACCGTGCGCGGCATCGGATACCGGGCCGCGCAACGCTAACGTGGACGATTCCCTGCTGGCGCGGCTCGCCCGTCGTTTCGACCGGCGCGGCTGGACCCTAACCAGCCGAATCGTCATAGTTACGGTAGCGCTCAGCACCGTTGCCGTGGTGATCGTGGGGGCTTCGCTTTCCTCCACTATCGCGCACGGCCTTTTCGAGCAGCGCCGCGACCGGGTGCTGATTGAATCGCGCGAGGCACGCTCCGAGCTGGGAACCGCGCTCGACTCCGTTAAGGAT
Source organism: Dermabacteraceae bacterium TAE3-ERU5 (assembly GCA_019218375.1). Classification (GTDB taxonomy): domain Bacteria; phylum Actinomycetota; class Actinomycetes; order Actinomycetales; family Dermabacteraceae; genus TAE3-ERU5. The sequence goes on along the minus strand of JAHUUK010000004.1, from coordinate 174,190 downwards.
TCTTCCGCTATTCAGCAGCAGGAAGCCGCGACCGTATTCGTGCAGTCGTTCAAATCCTCGGCCACAGACGATGGCCGCCAGGTGGCGTTACTGCCGGTAGATTCGAGCGACACCCTGACCCTGATCACCACCGACAGGGCCCTTTTGGACGTGGTGTCGGCGGATATGCGCGAGCGGGTATCGCGTAGCGACGGCCTGCTCTGGCAGTCCGTGCTGTGGCGGGAGGGGACGCACAAAGTGCCTGCCATCGTGGTCGGCACCAGGGTGATGGTTCCCGGCGCGGGAAGCTACGACCTTTTCATTCTTTATCCGCTCGGCAACGAGCAGGAAACGCTAGATTTCGTGCAGCAAATGATGGCCGCGGGCGGTATCACCCTGCTGCTTTCGTTGCTGGGTATCGCCCTGGTGGTGGGACGCTTCGTGAGTGTGCCGATCCGGGAGACCGCCGCGGCTTCGGAACGCCTGGCCGCGGGCGAACTGGAGACACGCATTGAGGTGTCGGGGTCGGACGAACTCTCCCGGCTGGGGCAAAGCTTTAATGCGATGGCCACGGCCCTGCAGGAAAAAGTGGAGGGCCTGGCCACCCTGTCCCACATGCAGCAGCGTTTCGTGTCCGACGTTTCCCACGAACTGCGCACCCCGCTGACCACAATCCGCATGGCTAGCTCCGTGATTGACGGAGCGAAAGACACCTTCCCGAGCGATGTCAGGCGTTCGGCTGAGCTAATGACTACGCAGGTAAGGCGCTTCGACCGGCTGCTGTCGGACCTGCTGGAAATTTCGCGCTTCGATGCCGGGGCCGCGCAGCTGAACGCTAAAAGGGAAGACCTGCGCGAGCTGGTGGAGCTTGCCATCGAAAACATTCGCCCGCTCGCGAAGGAGCGCGGCTGCGAAGTGCAGGTGTATGCGCTGGACTGCGATATGCACGCCTGCGTGGATTCGCGCCGGATAGACAGGATCCTGCGTAACCTGCTGGTGAATGCGATAGAACACGGGCAGGGAGCACCCATCTGGGTACATTTGGGGGCGTCCGAAGAGGCGGTCTGCATCAGCGTGCAAGATAACGGTTACGGCCTCAGCCCGGAAGCGGCGCAGCGCGTTTTCGATCGTTTCTGGCGTGCCGATCCCTCGCGCGCCCGCACACTGGGCGGCAGCGGCCTGGGACTTTCCATCTCGCTTACCGACGCGCACCTACACGGGGGTTGGTTGCAGGCCTGGGGTAAAGAGGGCCGGGGCGCGGTATTTCGCCTCACCCTGCCGCGCGAAGAAAAGGGCACCCTGCGCGATTCGCCCCTGCCGCTAGAGCGCGGCTGGGAAGATCCGAAAGAAATACTAAATTCCCTTTCCTGCCCGCAAAACAGCACTCCCACGCAGACCGGACCAGCTGACCTACCCACTCTGTTTGGCTTCAGAGGGGGAGCGGAATGAGCGCCTTACCCAAGCACAGCAGGCGCGTGCTGCTGGCGGCGGCAGCGCTCGCCGCAACCACCGCCTGTTCCAATATCCCTACGCGTTCCGACGTGCACAGCAGCCCGGCGCTCGGACCGGGCGAAGGAAACGCGCCGTATCTGCGGCCGCGCCCCCCTGCCGACGGCGACACCCCGGAGCAGGTGCTGCTCGGTTTCTTGCAAGCCGGGGTGGACGGGGACGATGACTACGCGGTGGCGCGCCGCTATCTGACGCCTGAGATGGCGCAGCGTTGGCGTCCCCGTGAAACCGTGACTCTGTATTCCGGGCGCGAGGACGTGCTGGTTTCGCTGGGCAAGGATTCCCGCATCCACGCCGCGTTTAGTTCTCCCGGTGAGGTTTCTGCCGACGGCACGTTCCGCCGTAACCTTTCTGATCTGCCGATAACCATTAACTTTGCGGTAGAAAAAGTGGCCGGTGAATGGCGGATTGCGCAGGCGCCGGACGGCATATTTCTTTCCGATTCCGTATTCCGGTTGCTTTTCGTGCCGGCCACGCTGTTCTTCATAGATAAGGCGAGGAAGAGCCTGGTCCCTGAGGTGCGTTTCGTGCCGGTGCAGCGCGCCGCGTCTAGTGCCCTGGCGCTACTTGCCCAGGGGGCCGGGGCGCAAATGCAACTGGCGGTGGATAACCCGATAGCTAATCTGCTTGCTCCGGGTGAGTTTGAGGTGAAGCTGGGGACGGGCGGTCTGGCACAGGTTTCCCTGGAAAGGGACGTTAAGGGGTACACGCTTAGCGAATTGCAGGCGGTAATTTCCCAGCTAACCGCGACCCTGCAATCCTTGCCTGGGGTGTCACGGGTAGAAATTACCTCGCGCAATAATTTGGTTCCTACCGACAGCGACCGTATTCCTCGGCCACTTCCCGGTCACCGCCCCTACGTGGCGGGGGAGAAGGGGATCGTGACGCCCCTCGAAGATGTCATCTCCGGAGGAAAGCAGCTTGCTGCCGGATTGAAAAACCAGGTGTTGCGCGGGCCTGCTTACCGTGAGGGCCCCATAAATTGCGCGCTTACGCCGGATCGGGCGAATCTGCTGCTTTCTTTGCACGGGGAAGCTCCCACCGTGATGGCGCTGGGCTCTGCGTACAACAGGCCGCTGCTAGATCAGTTCGGGTACGTGCTGTTGCTGGCCCGGGAAAACCCCGCCGCCATGCTGGTGGTGGACGGCAGGGGCGGCACGAACAAAATGGCGGTTCCCTGGCTGGCCGGACGCACCGTGAAAGAGGCTTCCCTTGCCAGCGACGGCGTAAGGCTGCTTTTGACTTCTTCCGCGCCGGAGGGCGACAACCGGGTAGACCTCGTGAATATTGTGCGCAACCGGGACGGTTCGCCGCGTGCCTTAACGGACCCGGTGCAGATCTTTACCGGGCTAACCGAACTGATCAGCGCCAGCTGGTATGCGGAAACGGGAATCATCGCCCTGGGCCGTGTCAGCCTGAGCGGCGAGTTGCAGGCGCGCACTATCAGCGGCAGCCAGCAGGTGAGCATACTGCCGACCCCGCCCGGCGACTCTTTGCATTTAGCTGGCTCAAACGTGGCCGGTTTGACCCTTTTGCAGGGGGTATCGGGATCGCTCTACCAGGCCGGTCAGGTGGGCTGGGTAAAACTGGGCCTGCAGGGCTGGGAACCGGCTTTCTACTAGCAGAGCGGTTTTTCGCGGCACGGGCGCACGGCGAACGACACGGACTGTGCACAGCCGGGGAAGCAGCACGCTTACCCACAGGCGGGAGCCTTGAGAAAAGCCGCGGCAGAGGATGTAACGGTGACTTCCGCCCCCATCGCCACCGCGCTGCTTTCCCTGCGGCAAATAGTGCTTCCGCGCTTTTGCCCTTGCGGGGAACCTACCAGTTTGCTTTGCCCCGCGTGCCTGGCCGCGTGCAGCGGGCCGCCGCTGCGCGCAGAAGCGGCCGCTCCCGCATTGAACGTAGTGGTCTCGGCGCGGATAAGGGAGTGCGCTGTAGTTACCGCGCCGCTCTTTCCCGTATCTGTTCTGGGGGCTTACACGGGCAGGCTGCGCAGGGCGGTTCTGGCCGCAAAGAACGGTAGGCAGTGGGCCCTCCTCGATGGCTTTGCGCACGCACTGGCCCCCGCACTAAGCGAGTTGCAAGAAACCTGGCGCGATGAAGGGGAGTTCTTTCTGCTGCCCATTCCCTCGCGCCCGCAAAACGTGTTCAGGCGCGGAGAAGACCAGGTGCTTGCCCTGAGCAGGCTCTTGGCGCGGGAAACGGGAAGTAGCCTGGCCCCGTTTCGATTGGTGAACCGGGGCGTCAGTGGCAGGGGAAAACGCGCCCGGGAAAGGCGCGGCAACAGGCGTGGCAGCATGCGGGTTATGGGACTTTCGCGGGCCGACAAAGAGCGCTCACCGGGAGTTGTTTTGGTGGATGATGTGCTCACCACGGGCGCGACCCTGGCGGATGCGCACAGGGCCTTGGCGGAGGCCGGGGTGAGGGTATTGGGTGCGCTTTGCCTGGCGGCCGCTTTCCCGGGACTGGAGAATCCTCCCCGCGAAGACTATTCTAGTGACACAAGCCACAGGTAATGATGTCGTGGCTGACTCCGCACAGGTGAAGGGGTGGTAACGAAGCTCTCCCGGCCCGATTGGGCGTACCACTGAATGTTCAAGGAGGATCAAATGGAAATCAACGTTGTTGGTCGGCGAATGGACGTCCCGGATCGCTTCAGGCGGCACATTGAGGACAAGCTGGAGAAGGTTTCCCAGTTTGCTCCGCGGGCGCAGCTCATTGCGGTAGAGATCTCCCATGAGAACAACCCGCGTAGAAGCGAACAGGCCGATCGCGTTGAGCTCACGGTGCGCGATGCGGGGGCGGTGATTCGTTCGGAAGCCCGCGCGGATGACCTCTACGCCGCGTTCGATGTGGCCTACGGCAAACTGCTGGAGCGGCTGCGGCGTGCCCGTGACCGGCACAAGGACCATCGCCGGGGCAAGAGCCGCAGCCATGAGACTCCGGAAAGCCTGCGCACGATGCCCGCCGTCGAGGTTCCGCTGGCCGATGACGAAGTGGTGCTCACCGAAGAAGGCGAACAGGCGGCAGAAGATAGCGTGGATCTGGGAGAAAGCCCCATCGTGATTCGCGAAAAGAGCCACTCTGCCGTTCCCATGAGCGTCGATGATGCGCTCTACCAAATGGAGCTCGTCGGCCACGATTTCTACCTTTTCGTGGATAGCGAAACTCGCAGGCATCGCGTGGTCTACCGCCGCAAGGGCTGGAGCTACGGCGTGATTGAGCTGGAGGTTGAGGGCGAATAGCCTCTTACCGGGCGGGGTGGCTACATGAGCCACCCCGCCTTTATGCGCGTTTTCAGGTCACAAACGCATAAACTGGTGGAGTTGGCGCGTGCGCTGCGCGCGCCTGGAAGCTGAAGCGAACGCTAGGGAGAATCCGGTGGTAAACCTTTTCGAGAAGATCCTGCGTGCGGGCGAGGGCCGTGAACGGCGCAAGCTGGAGGCCATCGCGCGCAAGGTTAATGACGTCGAGGAGGCTTTTAAGGCCCTTAGCGACGACGAGCTGCGGGAAGAAACCGACAGCTTCCGTCAGCGTCTGGCGGACGGGGAAACCCTGGACGATCTGCTCGTGGAGGCGTTCGCTGCGGTCCGCGAGGCGGCCAGCCGCACCATCGGGCAGCGCCACTATGACGTGCAGCTGATGGGCGCCGCCGCCCTGCATCGCGGTCGTATCGCGGAAATGAAAACCGGTGAGGGTAAGACACTGGCCCTGACCGCCGCTGCCTACCTGAATGCGCTACCGGGCAAGGGCGTGCACGTCGTCACCACCAACGACTACCTGGCCTCCTACCAGAGTGAACTGATGGGCCGCGTCTACCGCGCACTGGGCATGAGCACCGGCTGCATCCTTTCCGGCCAGACTCCGGACGAGCGCCGCAAGGAATACGCTGCCGACATCACCTACGGCACCAACAACGAATTCGGCTTCGATTACCTGCGCGACAACATGGCGTGGACGGTGCAGGAACGCGTGCAGCGCGGACACTGGTACGCCATCGTGGACGAGGTTGACTCCATCCTGATCGACGAGGCCCGCACCCCGCTCATCATCTCCGGCCCTGCGGGCGGGGACGCGAACAAGTGGTACAGCGAGTTCGCGCGCGTGGTGCAGCTGCTGCGCCGTGACCGCGACTACGAGGTGGACGAAAAGAAGCGCACGGTGGGCATCCTGGAGCCGGGAATCGCCCTGGTAGAGGACCGCCTGGGGATTGAAAACCTGTACGAATCCCTGAACACGCCCCTGGTCGGGTTCCTCAACAACGCACTGAAGGCGAAGGAACTCTTCAAGCGCGATAAGGACTACGTCGTTATGAACGGCGAAGTTTTGATCGTTGACGAACACACGGGCCGTATCCTGGCGGGCCGCCGCTACAACGAGGGCATGCACCAGGCGATTGAGGCCAAAGAGGGCGTCAATATCAAGGCCGAAAACCAGACCCTGGCAACCATCACCCTGCAGAACTACTTCAAGCTGTACGAGAAGCTTTCCGGCCTGACCGGCACCGCGGAAACCGAAGCCGCCGAGTTCATGCAGACCTACAAGCTGGGCGTGGTGCCGATCCCGACCAACCGGCCGATGATCCGTATCGATCAGGTGGACAAGGTTTACCGCACCGAAAAGGCCAAGTACGAAGCGATCGTGGCCGACATCGTGGAGCGAAACCGCAAGGGGCAGCCGGTGCTTATCGGCACCACCAGCGTCGAAAAGAGCGAATACCTGTCGCAGCTGCTCGCCAAGCGCGGCATCGAACACGAGGTGCTGAACGCGAAGAACCACGCGCGCGAGGCCGCGATCGTGGCGATGGCGGGTGCCAAGGGCGCTGTCACGGTGGCAACGAACATGGCCGGTCGCGGCACCGACATCATGCTGGGCGGGAACGTCGAGTTCATGGCCCACGCGGAGCTCGCTAAGCGCGGCCTGGACCCGGAGGAAGACGCCGAAAAATACCAGGCTGCCTGGGATGAAGCTATCGCGCAGGCGCGTGAATCCGTGGCGAAGCAGCACGATGAGGTGGTGGCTGCGGGCGGTCTTTACGTGCTGGGCAGCGAACGCCACGAATCGCGCCGCATCGATAACCAGTTGCGCGGTCGCTCCGGCCGCCAGGGCGATCCGGGAGAATCCCGCTTCTACCTGTCGCTGCAGGACGATCTGATGCGTCTCTATTCGGGGGCGGCCGAGGCGTTGATGGCGCGCGGCGGCGTGGACGAATCCATCCCGCTGTCGGGCAAGGTAGTTTCCAAGGCGATTCAGCGCGGCCAGGCCGCTATCGAATCGCGCAACTTCGAAATCCGCAAGAACGTCGTGAAATACGACGACGTGCTTACGAAGCAGCGTGAACGTATTTATGATGAGCGCCGCCGCGTACTTGAAGGGGAGGACCTGGGGCAGCAGGTACGTTTCTTCATTGACGACGTAGTTTCTGCCGCCGTGGATTCCGCCACCGCCGGGGTCAGCCCGGAAGATATCGACCTGGAAGAAATGTTTGCCGGTCTGAAGACGATCTTCCCGGCGAGCCTCGAACCGCAGGACATCATCGAAGAGGTCGGCAGCCTGTCGGCTCTCGATGCAGATTGGCTGCGCAGCGAGGTCCTGGCCGACGCGCGTCTGGCCTACGATAGGCGAGAAGCGCAGCTAGGCGAGGAAGCCACGCGCGAACTGGAACGCCAGGTTCTTTTGAGCGTGATAGACCGCCGCTGGCGCGAGCACCTTTACGAGATGGACTACCTCAAGGAAGGTATCGGCCTGCGCGCCATGGCACAGCGTGACCCGCTGGTGGAGTACGCCCGCGAAGGCCACATGATGTTCATGGCGATGACCCAGGCAATCAAGGAAGACACGGTCGGTTTCGTGTTCAACCTGGACGTTCAGGTTAAAGAGGGTGAAGACGGGCAGCCCAGCCTGGCGTCCGAAGGCTTTGTAGAAGCGCCGCAAAACGAAAATCTTTCTTATTCGGCTCCCAGCCTGGATGGCGAAGATGAGGCCGTTGAGCCCGAGGTGGAGGCGGGGCTTTCCCGCGCCGAAAGGCGGGCACGTAGCCGGGCGAAAAAGAAGTCCGGCAAGAAGCGCTAACCGACTTCTAGCGCTGTCATGCGCCAGCCACTATGCCTAAGTTCTAGGCGGAATGCTAGGCAGCGGGCGCGGTAGGGCTCTTGCACTACCGCGCTTGCTTCGAGCGCAGTATCCGAAACCTGGCAGGTGCGTACGGTTCCTACCCGCACGGCACTATTTGGTGGCTGTTTTCCGAGCCGCAGGCGCAGGCTGAGCGAAGCGCGCCGTTCAACGTCGGCAAGCACGTCCGGGACCGCGTACTGCCTAAGCAGGGTGGGCGCACGCATGCCACGCATGGTTTCCACCGTCACCCGAGCCAGCACAGGGGCTAGCTGGCGTGCGTATTCGCTGCTGCGCGGATTCGCCGGGGCTATCTGTTTTGTCGCTACGCTGCGCATCGGATCTCCTTCAAAACACTAGCTTTATGTTTATTTGATGTAGTTTGCTGTGTTTTGTTGTGAATATAGCGGTTTAGTTTGTCTCTAGGCAAGAGTTCCCTCTCGTTATACCCTGATGGCATGGATTGGGATCGTTTGCTGGTTAGCCTGTCTGCGCAGATGGTGCAGCAGGAATCGCTTGAAGCGCGTAACAGTGGCCGGGAGCTGATCTCGGCGCAGCGGGCTGACGTAAGCGTTTTGCAGCGCCTGCGCGCAGCCGTGGGGAAAGAGGTGTCCCTGCAGGTTGATGCGGGCCAGGTGATTACCGGTGTGCTGGGGGAGGTTGGCCCGGACTGGCTGCTTCTGGGGCAGCGCGATGGTGCGGGGCGCTGCTATCTGGTGCCGAATCTGGCCAGTGTGGTCTTCTACGACCTGACCTCGCGCCCCGTGGAAGAAACACCCATATTTACGCTTTCGCTCGGGGGAGTGCTGCGTGCGCTCGCTGCCGAAAGGCGTCCGCTACGCGTGCACTGGCGCGATGGTCAAGCGGTGGGGTCGGTGCTGGGCGTCGGAAAAGATTTCGTTGAGCTGCGTGTAGCCGGTGGCAGGCGACTTACCCTGCCCTACGGCTGCTTGACCCTGGTGCTAATTGATTAGCTAGTTAGCGGAAACGCTGCCGCGTTCCTGCGCGGCGTTTTCTTGGGCGACGAATTCGTCGGTCTGCCGGTACATGCGCTGAATGTAGTCCTCCAGCTCCGATACCTCGACCCGCCACTGGCCGCGGCCGCCCACCTTGATGGCGCGTAGTTCGCCGGAGCGCACTAGCGCATACGCCTGCGAAGCGCTGATGGACAGGCTTTCTGCAACATCTGCGAGCGGAATAAAGCGTGGCGATGCCATGTTCCTCCTAAGCGGGTGCGCGCAATCCGGGTATTTACCCGTTCATCATAGCGTTTGCTGAAGTTTATGCACATGTCGTGGGGATAGTGTTCCTTTGCTGTGCTTTGGCGTGGCAAAATGGCGCCAGCTAGATAACCCCTGCATCACGCGAAAGGCCCCGCGATCATGGGAAGTTTTCATAAGGACGCGCTGGCGAAAAGGCTTACCCCGCCCGGCTGGCGGGATCCGCGTTTGCTAATAGGCATCGCCCTCGTGCTGGTCAGCATTATCGGCGGGGTTTTCTACGCGCGGCAGGTTGCTAGCACCGCTCCCGTGCTGGTTGCCAATAGGCAGCTTGCCGTCGGGGAAGAGCCGAGCGCCGAGTCGTTCTCGGTAAAAGAGCTGCGCCTGTCCGACAGCGCGGATAACTATTTCCCCGCATATGCCGATATCCCCGCAGGCGCGGTATTGACTGTGCCTGTCGGCCCTGGGGAACTGCTGCCGCGCAGCGCCGTTGCCACCTTTGAACGGCTTAATCTGCGCCCGGTAGCGGTGCGGGTAGACGGCCCGGTGGCGGAATCGGTGCGCAAGGGGGCGCGGGTGGAGCTTTGGTACAGCCAGGAAGGCGAGGCGGGAGCGCGCCTGCTGGTGGAAAACGCTAGCGTCAGCAACGTTTCTGCGGCTCAGGGGATAGGGGCGCGCGGCGCAACGGTAGAGATCATGCTGCCCAAGGAGCAACTACCCCAGGTGTTGACGGCGTTGGCGGGGAAGGGGCGGGTGGACGTTATCGCGGTCCCGGCAAGCGTGGGGGAGAAGCCGTGATTTCGCTTTTAATATGCGTTAGCGGCAGTGATGAGGTGCGGATCGTGCACGATCTGGCCACGCGCTACGCGGACCGGGTCAGCGTTACCCGCCGCTGCGCTGACCTTGCGGAAACGATCGCCTGCGCCCATGCCGGGCCGGTAGACGCGGTGCTGCTTGACCTGGAAACACGCGGCCTGGATAGGGGCACTGTTTCTGACCTGCAGGCGGCGGGCGTGGCCGTGATAGGGCTGGGCGGCGTAAGCGAACCTCCCTACGGTCTGCGGTATCTGTTAGCCCGCGAAGCCACGGCCGAAGAAATCGTTTCCCTGCTGGAAACGGCCTGCGCTGCCGCCGAAGATAAGGCCCCTGCTCCGGCCGCGGCGCAGCCGCCGGGAGAGGGGAAACTGGTGGCGGTGTGGGGCCCGGAGGGCGGTCCGGGGCGTTCGTTTTTCGCGGCAAACCTGGCCTACGAAATGCATCTGCAACGGGTGGACACCCTGCTGGTGGATGCCGATACGCGGGCTCCCTGCCTGGCCCAGTTTGCCGGGGTGGTAGAGGAAAACGCGGCGCTATTAACCGCTTGCAGGCTGGCCGCACGCGATTGCCTCGGGGCCACAGAGCTCGCCGGGCTGAGCGAGCGCCTGGGAGAACACCTGCGCCTGCTGCCCGGAATCGGTTTGGGGACCCATTGGAGCGAAATCAGGGAAGCCGCCTATGAACAGGTGCTGCTGTGTCTGCGCGAGTGCGCCCGCCTCACGGTGCTCGACATCGCCCCCGGCATTGCGGATGAATTAGATGACTACGATCCGCTCGCTCCGCAGCGAAACACGGTAGGCAGGCAGACTCTGGCGGCCGCCGATACGGTGTTCGCCGTGGTAGATGCCAATCCGATTTCCCTGACCCGGTTAATTCGGGAAACGGAGCTTTTGGCCGAACTCGGCGTTAGCAATCTGCACGTGGTGGTGAACCGCCTTCAGGCTCCGCTCAGCCCAGGGCAGGCCGAAGCGATGGTGCGGGAAAGAATCGCTTGCCAGAGCGTGCGCACGTTGCCCGTGGATACGCACACGGTTCAGCGCTGTGCCTGGGATGGGGCTTTTCTGGCGGAAGCCGCGCCACGGAGCGCGCTGCGGGAAAAGGTTCGCGAGATCGCGCTAGCAATGAGCCCGGAAAGGGGCGGGGCGGAAGTTGATGCCCAAGAAAGTGCTGGCGTGGTGCAAAATGAGACTGAGGGCCGCGGCAGGCGTCGCCGTCGGCGCTCGTAGACGAAAGGACTCAGCGCACATGCGTATCTATCTGCCGCTCCCGGCTGCCAAGGCGAAGGAACTTCCCGCAGGCGGTGCGCTCACGCTACGTGCGGGAGAGATCGTCTGGTGCCCCGACGAAGCCGGCGAAGAGGCGGAATACGAAGCCCAGCTGGATGCGGTTTGGGCGCAGGCGCTGGACACCCCGGAAGAAAGGGTGGTGCTGGTTTCGGCAGATACTGGCGTGGCGCTGTCCCCGGTGCCGGGCGTAGAACTGCCAAATATTCGCAGCGTCACCGCGGCGGGAAACGCGCGGATAGCTTCCTACCACCTGAGTGAACTGACGGGCAAAGAGATCGAAGCTGCCGGGGAGGACCCGGAACTGCTCTGGTACGCCCCGCAAGAAATAGCGCTGCTGCGCGCCGCGCTTTCTTAGCCGCGGCGCAAGAAACAGCCTGCCGGGGCGGCGTTTTACGCCGCCCCGATGCGTTATGGCATTACGCCTTGGCTAGGTATTCGTTTGCGCAGGCCTCTTCGCGCGCGAAAAGCTTCTGCGTGTGCTCGGCTGCGGCCTTTTCGATTTTCCCGCCGAGCAGGGGAATGGCTACCTTAAACTCGCCGGTTACCTCTACCAGGGTGCTTTCTCCCTGAGGCTTCAGTATGACGTCGGAACGGATCTTTACGGGAGCACCGCCCACCTCGTAGCTCATGATGGTACGGCGGCTACCGTCGGCCTCCGGCTCATACCATTCCTGCGTTTCTACTACGCGCAGATGAGAACCGAGGAACTGGGCGGCGGGAGCGGGCAGCGCAGACGTATCCACGCCGCGCGTGCTGCGCACGGTGAAGGCGTGTGCGAGTTCGCCCGTCACCTCGGTTTCGGTTTCCTTAACCCCAACCAGATTGCTGCGCTGCAGGTGGTATTCGGGATCCGCGTACATGGCGGCTACCTGCTGCGGGGTTCCGTTCAGGTGCATGGTGGCGGAGAACTTCATCGTGTGCCCTTTCCGAAAAGTCGCGGGGCTGCTCTTTGGGGCCCCGCCGCTAGCTTCTACGATAGGGGTATGTCTACGTTCAGCAAATTCCAGACCGGCAGGCCCTACATCAGCGACTCGGTCGCGGAATGGCTGCAACTATTGATCGGCGACTGGCAGGTGATCGCTGACCTCATGCAGGCCGATCTGCTGCTCTGGCTGCGCCACGACGACATGTTCACGACCCTCGCGCACTGCCGCCCCGCCACGGCAGCCACCGTTTACTACGAAGACCCGGTGGGGCTGGAGATCGCTGCCGATCACTGGCAGGCGCTGTGCGAGGTATCCCGCACGGGCAAACTGAACCTGACTCCCTTCACCGTGGAGCGCGAAGACCGCACCGCCGACTGCGTGCTCGTGCCCGTGCGCCGGGGCGAGGAAGTAATCGCGGTGATCGCGGTGGAGCGCAACCTGCGTAGGCCGACCGATCCGCTGTCGGCCACGGAGATACAGCTGCACCTGCTGGGGGAAAAACTGCTGCAGATGGTGGCGCGCGGTGATTTCCCGATCGTTGGAGCGCCGATCCCGCCGCGCAGGGGCGCCCCGCGCGTGGGTGACGGCATCGTGCAGCTGGACCGTGACGGCGTGGTGCAGTGGGCGTCCCCGAATGCGCTGAGCGCGTTCCACCGGTTCGGGGTGGAAGGGGACATGCTCGGTATGACCCTCGCGGAGCTTTCCACGCAGGTGCTGCAAAGCCGTTCCCCGGTAGATGAATCTTTGCCGTTGGTGCTGACCGGCCGGGCGGCCTGGCGCTCCGACATGCAGGCGCGCGGTGGCACGCTTTCGCTGCGGGCGCTGCCGCTGACGGACGCGGCGGGGGCGCGCGATAGCGCCATCGTGCTGGTGCGTGACGTGACCGAACTGCGCAGGCGTGAACGGGAGCTAATCACCAAGGAAGCCACCATCCGGGAAGTGCATCACCGGGTGAAAAACAACCTGCAGACCGTCGCGGCCCTGCTGCGCATGCAGTCCCGCCGTATGAAGTCCGACGAAGCGCGGCTTGCGCTGAGCGAGGCCATGCGCCGCGTCTCCACGATTGCGCTCGTACACGAGGCGCTTTTGCAGGGGACCGACGAAACTGTGACGTTCGATGACGTGATCGACCGCTGCCTCACCCTCGCGGTAGACGTTGCTGCCGCCGGGGTGCGGCATAGGGATTCCGCGCCGGGCAGGCTCGGCGGGGAACAGGTCACCGTGGCGACCGAAAAGATCGGTAAGGTCGGCGTGATTCGCGCGGAGGAAGCCACCTCGCTCGCGCTCGTCGTGACGGAACTGGCCACCAATGCGGTTGAGCACGGCCTGGCGGAGACGGGCGGAACCCTCACCGTGCGCTGCGAACGTAAGGGCTCGCACCTGGTGCTCAGGATTGAGGACGACGGCGAAGGCATGAAGGGGCGTAAGCCGGAGGGACTCGGCACCACCATCGCGCAAACCCTGGTTTCGGGGGAACTGGGCGGCGTCCTGTTCTGGGAAGACCGCCCCGGCGGCGGAACTAGCGCCGTGATCGACGTCTACCTGGACCCGATAATGTCCTAATTAAAAGCTAGAAAACAAAATAAAAGGGGGTTGCCCGGTTTTCCGGACAACCCCCCTTTTATTAAGTATCTGAATAAAAACCTAAACGATTATTCAGCTTGCGCGTCGCGCGCGAGCATTGCGCCGCTTAAGGGAGCGGCGCTCGTCCTCGGAAAGGCCTCCCCAGACGCCGGCATCCTGCCCGGTCTCGAGGGCCCATTTAAGGCAGACGCTCATCACATCGCAGCGCTGGCACACCGTTTTTGCTTCCTGGATCTGTGTGATCGCAGGGCCCGTGTTGCCTACGGGGAAGAACAGCTCGGGGTCTTCCGTCAGGCACTCAGCCTTATGCCGCCAGTCCATGAGTACTGCTCGCTTTCTGCTTCCGGCGCTACCGGCTCACCTTTGGGGGAGCCCGTAGCGTCGTTCTTGGTCGTTAAATCGACGCACTACACATACGTCACGTGACCCAAAAGATCAGGGGGTCTCGTGGTCATCAATCAATCTTGCCCTCCCAGTTAAGCCGCCACAAGGGAAATGGAGCGCGTATCTCGTGGTACTTCCCACACGAAGAGTTAGATATTTTTACCGCCGTTAGCGGCCTTTTTCTGCTCGCTAGAATGCTTTTATGCCTACCCGAACTCAGGATGTGAACGACCCCAATCCGGGCGTGCCTTCGCGCGCTCGCCAGATCGCTATCGCCCTACTGGGGGCACAGACCCTGGGGCTGGCGGGGGTGGCCGTTTACAGCCTGATACGGCTTTTGCAGGCGGGGAGCCTGCAGCGGGTTTTGCTCGGAGAAGCACTCACCTACGGTGCGTGCGCGGTGCTGCTCGGCTTCGCCGTGCGCAGCCTACTAAGGCGCACCCGCTTCGGCATCACCTACGGCATCACCTGGCACCTGTTCTTGGCCCTAGCAGCTTTTACGCTGCTGCGATACCAGGTGCCGGGGAGCGCTGGCTGGTGGTTCGGCATTGTGTTTACCGCCCTGGTAGCCTGCGCCCTCCCGGCACTGGTTTTACTTGCCTCCCGTTACCGCTTCTAGGCGTCTTCGTTCGCGAGCGCCGTTGCCGGTTGCACGCGGGAAGCACGCCAGCCGGGAATAACTGATGCTGTCAGGCCCGCCACGACGGCGCAGCCGATCAGCCCGGCCATCTGCAGGTACGGGAATGCCGGCACGATGGGTACGAGCGGAGCGAGCAGCACCGACACTCCGGCAAACCCTAGGGCGCTACCCAGCAGGCAACCCAGGCCCGCCCCCAGTACCGATAGCAGGATGCCTTCCCAGGCCAGAACCGCCCTTAGCTGTGCGCGGCTGGTGCCCAGCGCCCGTAGGAGGGCGTTTTCGCCGGTGCGTTCGACTACCGAGAGCGAAAGGGTGTTAGCCACGCCCACAATCGCCACGGCGATGGCCGCCCCGAGCAGCACTATCGCTACCCGCAGCACGTTATTGATGGTTTCCTGATAGGTGGCTTTTTCGGTGAAAGGCAGTTCGATGGTGCGCACACCAGAGCTGTTTTCCGCACCCCACTTATCTACTTTCGCCTGGATTTCCCTGTTTTTCAGCTCCCGCTGTTCCAGGGGCTTGAGGGAAACTATCAGCACCTGTTCCGGCCTGGTCAGTTTCAGGCTTTCCAGGGTCTGCGCGGTGGTGAACGAATAGTTGCTATCTCCCACCACCTTGAAAGTGAGCTTCACAGGGCCGGACTTGCCGGGCAGTTCGCGCACCTGTCCGTCTTGCACCTTGAAACTCTTGGCACGGTCTGCGCCGAGCACCACGGTGTTGTCGGCGATGGCAGCGGCCACGTTTTCCAGGTTGGTGGTTTCGCGCACCTGAGCGGGGGAAGCACCAAAGAGCGTCATGGTCTGTACGTCCTTGGAAAGCTCGATGTCGCCCGCGGGAAATACCGCGCTGGCGCGCGTGTCGGCCAGGGAAGCGAATGACTTATCCAGGCCGGATACGTTTTCGCCACGCGCGATGACGTCGAACGGACGTTTCGTTTCTACCTGCCCTTCCAGCGAAGCGGTAGCGGTGGAGGCACCCACCGCGAGGGTCACCATGATTACCGAGGCGATCAAGACCGCCGACACGGTGGCCGCGCTGCGGCGCGGGTAGCGGGCCAGGTTCTTGACCGCGAGCCGCAGCGAGAGCGTGCCGGTACGGGGGAGTACCGCACCCAGCAGCGCCGCGATTGGGCGGATCAAGAAAATGGTGCCGAGGAACGCGCCGATAAATACCAGCGCGCCACCCAGGGTGGCCGCGCCAACCGGCAACAGGAGGGAGCTCTCCAGCGCGTTATCCCGGCTCGTTAGGTAGTAGCCCGCTGCGATGAGGGAGACGCCGGAAATAAGCAGCAGCAGCGTGAACGCGGCACGCAGCCTGCCGCCGCCAAAGCCACTCGTGGCCTCGCGCGGACGCAGCGCTTCCAGCGGGGTTACCCTGGTCGCGGCGCGCGCCGGGATCAGTCCGCCCAGCAGGGACATGCCGAGGCCGAGCAGGAACGGCAGGGCCAGGCTCACCGGATCAACCACGGAACTATATTCGATGCGCAGATTCTGCTGGAAAGCGGTGATCAGCCCGTATCCGATCAGGTTCGCGATAACGGCACCGAGTACCGCCCCGAGCAGGCCGACCAGCAGCGAATCGCGCAGGATGACGCGGCGCACCCTGGCGCGGGACGCCCCCACCAGGCGCAGCATGGCAAGGCTGCGAATCTGCTGGGCCACGGTCACCGCGAAGGTGTTGCCGACAACCACGATGCCGGTAACTACCGCGATCCCCGTGAAGATCAGGCCGATTGTGCCGATCGCGGCGAAGAAGCCGGAGAACATTTCCTTCTGACTCTTTGCGTGCTCTGCGATGGTCTTTGCGTAGCTGACGCCGGGAATCTGGGACAGCTTCTTAACCGCTTCTTGGGGAGGCAGCTTGCTAAGCGCGTAGTAGGTGTCGGGAATGTTAGTGGACGCGCCTACCTCGTCGAAGGTGCCGGGGGTGGTAACGGCTGTCGGGCCGGTAGAGGAACCGGTGAAGGGCCGCACTATGCCGCTTACCCGCAGCGGGATTGTGGAGCCGACGTCTATCGTTTCGCCGACCTTTACGTTCGCTTGCGCGGCGGCGTCGGTAGTGAGCGCGATTTCGCCGCTTTTACGCGGCAGGGTCCCGTCCACTACCTGCGGCAGGGAACGGCCCTGCGGGGTTGCCGTCAGTAGCAGGTTTGTATCGTGATGTTTTTCCCCGAGGTTTACGTAAAACAGTTTGGCGGGCCAGGACTCGCTAAGTACGCCCGGCGGGATCTGGCCGTGTTCTCCCTGGGGGAGCGAGAATACGATGTCGGCATCGTGGGTGGTGCCGTGCAGGAAGTTTTCCGTGTAGGCGCGCATCACGTTGCCGCCCAGGATCATGGCGGTGGCGAAGGCCGAGGCCAGCATGATCGTGACGATAGCCGCCAGGTGCCTGCGCAGGGGAGTGATCTTGATACGGCTCATCGCGCTGTCCCCGCATCCTGTGCGATCTTGCCGTCTACCAGGGTGAGCACGCGATCACCGACGGCGGCGGCATCGGGTTCGTGGGTGACCATCACTACCGTCTGGCCCAGCTCGTCCACCGCCATGCGTAGCAGGCGCAGCACCTCGCTGCCGCTGGAGGTATCCAGGTTGCCCGTGGGTTCGTCGGCAAAAATAACGGAGGGTGAGGTAATGAGGGCGCGGGCAATCGCGACGCGCTGAATCTGGCCGCCGGAAAGCTGCGAGGGCAGGTGGCCCAGGCGTTCGGTGAGGCCGAGCGTGGCCGCCAGTTCTTCGAGCTTGCCGCGCTGCGGCTTCCTGCCCGCCAGATCCAGTGGCAGCAAAATGTTCTGCTTCGCGCTCAGCATGGGGAGCAGGTTGAAGCGCTGGAAGATGAAGCCGATGTTGTCTCGCCGGAACTTGGTGAGGGCGTTGTCGGAGAGCGTGCTGATGTCGGTGCCGGAGATAACGATGCTGCCCGAATCGAGGCTGTCCAGCCCGGCGAGCAGGTGCATCAGGGTGGATTTGCCGGAGCCGGACGGCCCCATGATGGAGGTGAACGTGCCTTGCGTAATGTCCAGGCTGATATCGTCTACCGCCCTGACGGCGGCTTCGCCGCTGCCGTAGGTCTTAACCAGATTGCGTGCGCTGATGGCTATTTCGTTCATACCCGCAGCATGTCACCGTGTATGCGGGGAAACATCCTCCCGAGGAATAGTCGGGGTGCTACCCAAGTATGACTATTTGCCCGCGCGGACAAGACCGCAATCGTAGGCGGCGATCACGGCCTGCACGCGGTCGCGCGCATCCAGTTTGGCGAGAATCCTGCCGACGTGCGTTTTTACGGTTGCTTCGGCCACGAAGAGTTCGTCCGCGATTTCCTGGTTGGAACGCCCCTTGGCGATCAGAGTGAGCACTTCACGTTCGCGCTCGGTTAGCGTCTCTAGGCGTTTTGTGTCTACCTCTGCGAGCGGGCCGCTTGCCGCCATGTGCTCCATGAGCCGCCGGGTGGCGGAGGGTGCGATAACCGCGTCTCCGCTGTGCACGGTGCGAATGGCCGACAGCAGATCTTCCGGTTTGGCGTCTTTCAGCAGGAAGCCGCTGGCGCCGCAGCGGATAGCCCGCATGACGTATTCGTCGAGGTCGAACGTGGTGAGCATGATGATGCGCGGGCCGTCGCTGCCTTCCGCGGTGAGTGCGGCGGCGGCTTCTATGCCGTCCATGCGGGGCATGCGCACGTCCATCAGCACGATGTCGCAGCGGTGCGCCCGCGCGAAAGCTAGGGCCTCTATGCCGTCACAGGCCTGACCGATAACCTCCATGTCGGGCTGGGAGTCGATAACCATGGAGAAACCGGCCCTAATCAGGGGCTGATCGTCCACGAGTAAAACGCGGATCTGCTCGCTCATCAGTGTTCTCCTTGCTGCAGCGGGAACAGCGCCCGCACCCTAAAGCCGCCGCGCGGCAGCGGCCCCGTTTCCAGTGTGCCACCGTAGGCGCTGAGGCGCTCGCGCACCCCGTTCAGGCCGTGCCCGCGCCCGTCGCTGTGGGGGTCATACCCCTGGCCGTCGTCGGTCACGATAATGGTTAGGGTATCTGCCGCTATATCTACCTCTACCAGCGCACTCGCGCCCTCTCCGGCGTGCTTCATAACGTTTGTGAGCGCTTCTTGGCAGACGCGGAAGGCCGACAGCGCCAGCGCCTGCGGCACCGTCGCGGGATCGCCCTGTAGCCGCAGCTGCGTCGGCACACCGGCGGCGCGCACCCGCTCTATGAGTTCCGGCAGGGTTTCCAGGCCCGGTTGCGGACCGTAGCTGGTTTCTTCGTTTTGGCGCAGGATACCGAGCAGGCCGCGCATGTCGGAAAGCGCCTCCCGCCCCGTGTCGGCGATGGTTTGCAGCGCCTGCGTGGCCTTTTCCGGTTTGTAGGCGGCGGCGTAGATGCCGCCGTCGGCCTGCGCAATGATTACCGAAAGGGAATGCGCCACCACATCGTGCATTTCCCTGGCGATCCGGCTGCGTTCCGCAGCCACCGCGAGTTCGGCCGACTGGCTGCGTTCGCGTTCCGCCTGCTTCGCGCGCTCCTCTGCAAGCACTAGCTGGGAGCGCTTCGCCCGCTGAAACTTCGCATACGCCCAGGTAGCGAAGATCAGCAGGGAGCCGAAAACGAGCACGCTAACGATGCGCACAGAGCCGGGATTAGCGATGAGCGGTAGTTCGTAGGAGTAAAAACGCGCTACCCGGCTCATGCTCACTACCACCTGAATTAGCATGCCGAAAATTGCCAGCTTTACCGCGAAACGGCCAAAGCGTTCGCTGCCGTAAACGATCGCGCAGTAGAGGGCGTAAAAAATCATGGCATCGCCAGGGATCAGGGAATCCCAAAGCAAATGTATGAGCGCAAGGAGGGCGATTACTAGCGTTGCCTGGACCGGATATTTACGCAGCGGAATAGCGCAGGCAACCATCAGGCAGTTGTAGAGCACGTAAAAGATAGCGTGCCTTTCGGAGGTAACCCCGAGTAGCAGCGTCAGGCTGAAAATCGCTACCTGACCGACCAGGCCGAACACCACCGCGTCGGTGACGAGGGGGTGCTCTACCAGCCAGCGAAACGGGTCTGTTCCGCGTTGCTGCCTCTCCACGCCCCTACGGTACGGGCGCGATTGCGGCGGCGCATCACCCTTAGGTAGCAGGTTTGCGATACGCGGTGCCCCCACGGTATTACCCCTGTTTTCCGTGCTGCTTAGTCAGTCGTTGCGGAAGAGGCGCTGGCGGGAAGGTTCGCCACCTTAACGCTGTGCTCCTCGTGCAGGGGGCGCAGGCGGATTTCGCGTGCCTCGCTGATCAGCGTTTCCTGCGCTTCGTCCAGTTTCGCGATCATCTTGTCGCTGCGCGCGGGCAGGCGGATTTCCTTTTCCGCGTCGATTCCGCGCTCCAGCTGGCGGCCGCGCGTTACCTCGGCGTCGAGCGCCAGGCCGAGCAGCAGGGTGTTGTTGATGATCCAGATCCACAGCAGCATGACGATCACGCCTGCGAGTGCGCCATAGGTGTTCGGGTACTTGCTGAAGTAGGCGACGTAGAACCCGAAGCCCACGGAGGCAAGCACCATCGCAAAGAAAGCGAAGGCCGCGCCGGGGGAGAGCAGGCGGAAACGGGCGTGCTTAATGTTCGGGGTGAAGTGGTAAAGCAGGCCGACCATCAGGATCGCCAGCAGGATTACCGCGGGTAGTTTCGCCAGGTCCCAGATCTGCGCGGCTTCGGGACCGAGGCCGATGAAGGAACCGACGGTTTGCGCGATGCTGCCGGAAAGCGCGGCCATGAAGATAATCAGCACGACGCACAGCACGAGGAAGAAGGTCACGATCAGCAGCACGGGCTTGAGCACGTAGAACGGGCGGCCCTCGCGCACACCGTAGAGGCGGTTACCGGCGCGGCCGAAAGCACCCACGTAGCCGGAGGCCGACCAGAGGGCGGTAACGATACCGATGATCAACGTGATGCCGCTGCCGCCGGTGGCCGACAGCCCGGAAATAATCTGCGTGGCGGTCTTGCCCGCCTCGCCCGGCACGAACTGCTGCACCACGCCGAGCATGGCTTCCTGGGAGTCGGCCGCCTGGCCGACCAAGCCCAGCACGGAGACGACGGCCAGTAGGCCGGGGACTAGGGAAAGCACGGCGTAATAGGTGAGGCCCGCTGCTAGATCCATGCAGTCGTTGCGCGTAAATTCGTGCAGCGAGCGACGCATGATGTATTTCCAGGGCAGTTCGTGCAGCTTCGGTGCGCGCGTAGGCGTCATTGGTTCCCTAACGTTTCCGGTGTGCGGTGGAAGTTATCCACACTGGCCAATCCTGGCAGAAAAAGCTCTCTATTCTAAAGCCTGGGTAGCGGCTAATGTGGCTAATACCTAAGACAAAACCATTTTAAAGTCTGCGGCTCAAGGAGGAGGCGCGATGGCTCTGGCTACGGTAATTGAAGATGACGTGCGGGAACTTATCCGTAGGCGCGGTTTCGACGCCTCGGGTGCGGGGCTGGAACCGCTGGTGCGTGAGGCCGTGGCTGATTACGAAGCGCGCACGGGCATGAGCGCTGTCCGCACCGGAGAAAGCCTGGACGGTCTGGTTTTCGCAATAGCTTCGCGTATCGGTGGTTTTGGTCAGCTGCAGGCGTACCTGGACGATCCCGAGGTGGAGGAAATTTGGCTAAATTCGCCGGGCGAACTATTTTGCGCCCGGCGGGGCAGGCCAGAGCTAACGGCCACGGTGCTGAGCGAGGACGAAGTGCGGGCGCTCGTGGAGCGCATGCTCGCGGCCACTGGCCGCAGACTGGACCTGTCCAGCCCGTTCGTTGATGCCATGCTGCCGGACGGGAGCCGATTGCACGCCGTTATTCCTCCCGTCACCCGCCGCCACTGGGCGTTAAATATCCGCAAGTTCATTGCCAGGGCGCAATGCCTGGATGATCTGGTGCCGCTAGGGTCATTAACCGCCCAGACGGCCCGCTTCCTAGATGCAGCGGTTAAGAGCGGGCTGAATTTTTTGGTGAGCGGCGCTACCGGCGTCGGAAAAACCACCTTCCTGAACTGCCTGGGCGGGGCGATCAACCCCCGCGAACGGGTGGTCACCATAGAGGAAGTGTTCGAGCTGCAGCTGCCGCTGCGGGACGTGGTGGCAATGCAATGCCGCCAGGTAAACCTGGAGGGCAGCGGAGAAATCAGTATGCGCCGACTGGTGCGCGAATCGCTGCGTATGCGCCCCGGCAGAATCGTGGTGGGGGAGGTACGCGAGGCGGAAAGCCTGGACATGCTGGTGGCGATGAACGCTGGCGTGCCAGCGATGTCCAGCCTGCACGCGAACAGCGCGCGGGACGCGGTCACAAAACTTTGCACCCTGCCGCTGCTGGCGGGAGAGAACGTCAGCCAAAAATTCGTGGTGCCGACGGTCGCTAACTGCATAGATGTGGTGGTGCACCTAGAAATGAGCGGCGACGGGCAGCGGCGCGTAGCGGAAATTTGCGCGCTATCGGGCAGGGTGGAAAACGGCGTGGTAGAGGTCGGCACCCTATTTGAACGCAGGGGCGGCGCCTTGCTAAGAGGCGGGGCCTACCCGCCGCACGCGGAACGCTTTGCCGCGGCCGGGTTTTCCCTTTCCGAGCTACTGGGAGGGTGAGCTACATGGTGGGAATCCTCCTAGGAAGCTGCCTGGGCGCGGGACTGTGCAGCATCTGGTTTGCCTTCTGGCCGTCTCAAAACCCCGCGCGAAAACGCAGAAACAGGGCTGGTGATTGGCTGCGTGCGCTGGCACGCAGTGCCGGGCTGCCCGGACTAAAACCCTGGCATGCGCTGTGCGCCTGCACGGTCGCTTTCCTGCTAACCGGAATATTTTCCCTGGCGCTGAGCGGGGTCCCCGTGCTCGCCCTGATATTGGGACTGGCCGCCGCCTGCACACCACTGCTGTTGCTACGAATCCTTGCGCGCCGCCGCGCCGACGCCCTGCGTGCCGTTTGGCCCGAGGTGGTAGACCACATCGCATCGGCGCTACGCGCGGGGCTTTCCCTGCCCGAAGCGCTCATCCAGGTGGGGGAGAAAGGCCCCCTGCCGCTACGCGAGCCCTTCCGGGGCTTCAGCAGAGACTTCCAAGCAAGCGGCGATTTCACCCACTGCCTCTTCCGCTTAAAGGAACGCCTTGCCGATCCGGTAGCGGATCGCGTGTTGGAAGCACTGCGCCTCACCAGGGAGGTGGGCGGGAGTGATATCGGAACCCTGTTAGCCACACTGTCCGGTTTCCTGCGCGACGATCTCAAGCTTCGCGGGGAACTTGCCGCTAGGCAAAGCTGGACCGTAAACGCGGCCAGGCTGGCTCTGTGCGCGCCCTGGCTGGTGCTGATGCTGATGAGCACACGGGAACCGGCCCGGATTGCCTACAACTCGCCCTCCGGCGCGCTACTCATGGTCGCGGGAGCGGGCATTTCCCTGTTCGCCTACCGGGTCATGCTGGCGATAGCCAGACTTCCCAGGGACGAAAGGGTATTCGCATGACCCACTACCTGGCGTCCTTCTTGATCTTTACGGCCCTAGCCTGCGGCATGCTGCTCTGCCTGCAGGCATCGCCCTGGAACCGTCGGCCAGACCCGGTGCTACGGATAGACCCCTACGTGAAACGGCGTACGAAACCGGTTGCGGGGGAGGGACTGGGCGCGAACCTGCGCGTGCTCTTAGAACCGTGGCTTACCCGAGTACGCAACTGGTATGCCGGAGCTATAGGAGACAGGACGCACCTAGAAAAACGCCTCCGCCTTGCGGGAAGCCCGCTCACCCCGGAGCAATTTCGCCGCACCCAGCTAATCACCGCCGGGGCAGGACTGGCCTGCGGCACGCTGCTAGCGCTGCTACTCGCACTCACCCGCGGCATCGGCTTCACACGCAGCGCCGCGCTGGTTTTCTGCTTCTGCCTAGGCGGAGCACTTTTGCGGGAGTGGCTGCTCAGCGCACAAATTCAACGCCGCAGCAGACAAATGCTGCGTGAATTTCCCGCGCTGGTGGACATGCTGGCGCTCGCCGTAGCTGCGGGAGAAACTCCGATTGCCGCCATGGAAAGGCTGACCAGGATCTGTCGGGGAACTTTGGTAGACGAGTTCTCTCACGTACTGGCCAGGGTGCAGGCGGGTGATCCGGTTGGGCGGGCGCTCGCGGAACTGGCCGACAGAACCCCTTTGGAGACCTTCGCCCGCTTTGCTCAGGGGGTGGCGATTTCTCTTGAACGGGGCACGCCGCTGGCCGCGGTGCTGCGTGCGCAGGCGAAAGACGTGCGTGAAGCGGCGCAGCGGGAACTCATGGAAACCGCCGGTAAACGCGAGATTTACATGCTGGTCCCCGTGGTCTTCTGCATTTTGCCGCTGGTGGTTATTTACGCGATTTTCCCGGCCATAGCAGTGCTGCGGATCGGGCCTTAGATAAACGCTAACTAGCTAGCTAGAAACCTGGATAGGGATAGATAAAAGCGGCGAAGGAGCCGCGGAAAGGAAAAATAATGTTGCAGGTAGGGATAAAGATGCTGGCCGCCTTGGAAAACGCCAGCGAAAGCTTGCTACGCAGGGTCCGGGATGATGAACGCGGGGACGTCCCCGGCTGGGTGATGGTTACGCTCATGACCGCTGGCATCGTGGTGGTTTTGTGGGCTGTCGCGGAAGAAGCGATCGTGGGCATGTTCCAACGGGCGATGGATTCGGTGGTCAAGGGCGGATAGCGACCTGCGCCGTGCGCAAGCTGAACTGGCAGCGGAGGGCACGTGAGGAAACCGGTGCGGCAGTGGTGGAGTATCCGCTCGTAGCCATCTTGGTTAGCTTCGTAGCCCTATTTGTTATGCAACTCTGCCTGGTGGTACACACCCATAACTGTCTGCTCGATGCCGCCTCACAGGGGGCGCGTTTTGCGGCGCAGGTGGGAAACAGCCCCGAGGACGGCGCTAATCGCGCGGAAGAAATAGTGCGTGCACGCCTACCGTCGGCCCTGACTGCCCGCGCCGAAGCGAGCGAGGACCAGCAGGGCAGGGTACAGGTGACCCTCTACGGCAGCGTGCCGCTAATTGCCGTGTTTGGGCCGCCGGAAACGCTGGTTGTGCACGGAAACGCGATCTCTGAGCGGGCGTTGCAACCGCGCCTGCGAAAAGGGGATGAGGGCCGAGAGCGAGGCACGCCGTGAGTTTTGGGCGAAAGGTTCTTCGCTGGGGGCCGGTGCGCTGCGCAGCGCGAAGAATCTCTGATTCGCGCGGCAGCGCACTGGTGGAATTCGTGGCGCTTGCCCTGGTACTGCTGATTCCCAGCGTCTACCTGGTGGTGAGCATCGGGCAGGTGCAGCGGGCGGCCTTTGCCGCCGATCTGCTCGCGCGCGATAGTGCGCGCATCCTTGCCGTAGCTCCCGATCTGGAAAGCGCGCAGCTGCTGATAGAAGAAAACCGGCGGTTAGCCGGGCAGGACTATCGGCTGCGAGAAGAAAGCGTGCGCCTTAGCTACGACTGCCTGGAAAACGACTGCTTCCGGGAAGGGGGCTATCTGCGGGTGCGCGCAAGCGTTCCCGTCACCCTGCCGCTGCTCCCGCACGGTCCGCAGCTGCTCACCGTCAATGCGGAAAGCATTGCGGTGTTGGAAAGCCGGGGGAAGAAACAGTGAAGGCGGTTGTGAACATGCCTTTGATTCGTAGGGCGGCGCATGGGCGGAAACGGGCGGCGCGGCTACGGGATGAGGCCGGGAACGCGAGCGTTTTGCTGATCGGATACCTGCTGGTAATCATGCTGCTGCTCGCGGCGGTAACCGCGATCACGGGAGCCTACCTGCAGCGAAATAGTCTGCAAGGTTATGCCGATGGGGTTGCGTTGGCGGCCGCTAAATCTGTTTCAGATACGCGCGTGTACGGCGGCAATGCGGCTTTGCTGGGAAGAGAAGCGGCAACGCGGCAGGCGAAGGCCTATTCCCAGCAGGAGGTCGTGCTGCGGGGAGGGATAAGCGGGGTGAGTGTTTCCCCTGCGGTGCTAACTCCCGATGCGCGCGGGGTGAGTGTGAGGGTTAGTGCCGACATCGCGCCGCCGCTGACCGGCTGGTTTCTGCACGCAACCGGATTGAGTTGGCGGATCGAGGTGGTTGGCCGCGCATACCGATAGGGGTACTAGCGTGAGGTTACCTCTACTTACAGCCGTGTACCGGGTGTAAAGGGGAGGTCTGCGCGTAGACTGGTGAACCGTGAGCTACGACTTTTCTTCTGTTATCCCGCAACTGCGCCAGACGCTGACCTCCATCGAGAAGGTCACCGACCTGGACAAGCTGGCTGCCCGGATCGCTGACCTGGAACAGCAGGCGTCGGCTCCCGATTTGTGGGACGACACCGACGCGGCCCAGAAGGTGACCAGCGCGCTGTCGCACGCCCAGGCCGAAATGCGCCGCATCTCCGAGCTCTCCAGCCGAATCGACGACCTGGAAATCATGGTCGAGCTGGCCGAGGCGGAGGGCGACCAGGACGCCGAGACCGAAGCGGAAAACGAATGCAATTCGATCCGTAAGGCGCTCGACGAACTGGAGGTGCGCACCCTGCTGTCGGGCGAATACGACGAACGCAACGCGGTGGTCACGATCCGTTCCGGTGCGGGCGGCGTGGACGCGGCCGACTTCGCGGAGATGCTGCTGCGCATGTACCTGCGCTGGGCGGAACGCAAGGGCTACCCGACCAAGGTCATGGATACCTCCTACGCGGAAGAAGCCGGCCTGAAGTCGGTCACTTTCGAGGTGGCCGCACCCTACGCATACGGCACCCTTTCAGTAGAGGGCGGCACGCACCGCCTGGTGCGTATCTCGCCGTTCGATAACCAGGGCCGCCGCCAGACCTCGTTCGCGGCGGTCGAGGTGATTCCGTTGATCGAATCGACCGACTCCATCGAGATCCCCGAAAACGAACTGAAGGTAGATGTCTTCCGTTCGTCCGGTCCCGGCGGTCAGTCGGTTAACACCACCGACTCGGCGGTGCGCATGACGCACATCCCCACCGGCATCGTGGTTTCGATGCAGGACGAAAAGTCCCAGATCCAAAACCGTGCCGCGGCCCTGCGCGTGCTGCAGTCCCGCCTGCTGCTGCTGAAGAAGCAGGAAGAGGACGCCAAGCGCAAGGAACTGGCCGGGGACGTCAAGGCGTCCTGGGGCGATCAGATGCGTTCCTACGTGCTGAACCCGTACCAGATGGTGAAGGATCTGCGCACCGAACATACCGAAGGTAACCCTTCTGCGGTGTTCGACGGCGACATCGATGCGCTGCTTGAAGCGGGTATCCGTTGGCGCGTCGGCCAGGCGCGAGACGCGGCGGAAGCGGCGGAGTAACACGCCGCCTGGCCTGTTAGCTTTGGCGGCAAAGCTACATTCAGCCACTGCCTGTGTGTAACGTGGCAGTATCCCTGTCCATCTGTCATCGGGAATAAAGTGATCCGTTTCGATAATGTCACCAAGACCTACCAGCCTGGGGTCGATCCTGCCCTAAACGGGGTCACGCTGGATATCGAAAAGGGAGAGTTCATCTTCCTGATCGGTGCATCCGGCTCCGGTAAATCCACGCTCATGCGCCTGGTTTTGAAGGAGACAGTGCCGACTCGCGGCCACGTTTACGTAGCTGGGCGTGACCTTTCCCGGATTCCGACGCGCCGCGTCCCCGAGCTGCGTCGGCAGATCGGCATGGTGTTCCAGGACTTCCGCTTGCTACCCTCGAAAACCGTCTACCAGAACATCGAGTTCGCGCTGCAGGTGATCGGTGCCTCTCGTCGCAAGGTGAAAACCATGGTGCCGGAAATGATCGAACTGGTGGGCCTGCAGGGCAAGGGCAAGCGTTACCCGCACGAACTTTCCGGCGGCGAACAGCAGCGCGTGGCGGTAGCGCGTGCGTACGTGAATCGCCCCAGCATTCTTTTGGCCGACGAGCCGACCGGCAACCTCGATCCGGTGACCAGCGTGGAAATCATGAAGCTGCTCAGCGAGATCAACGAGCGCGGCACCACCGTCGTAATGGCCACGCATGACCGCTCCCTGGTGGATGCCGAACAGCGCCGCGTGGTGGAACTTATCGGCGGCAATATTGTGCGCGACCAGGAAAACGCGTTCTATTCCCCGCTCGGCCCCGGCAGGAGCGAAACCTCCGAAATTCCCGTGGTGCGAGTGGACGAAGCTCAGCAGGAAAATACCGTTAGCGAGGCCCCGGTGGTAGCGCTTCCGTCGGCTCCCGAAAAGCCGCGCGCGCGGTTCAAGCCCGCTGCGGAGCGGATTCGGCGCGGGGAACGCTTCGATTCCGACAGCGCCTTTGCGCAGGACGACGAATTTGGTGATGCCCGGTGAGAATACGTTTTGTTGCCGGTGAAATCTTCACCGGGATGTGGCGCAACATCGCCATGGTTATCTCGGTAATCATCGTTACCGCCGTTTCGCTGACCTTCGTTGGCCTGGGTATTTTGAGCCAGCACCAGATCTCCGCGATGAAGGACAACCTGGTGCGGGAATCGCAGATCACCGTCTACATGTGCTCTAAGCATTCCACGGCCGTCACCTGCAGCGGCGCCCCCGCCACGGAGGCGCAGCAGGCCGAGGTGGTGGGTGCTCTAGACGGCCCGGCGCTTTCCGAATACGTCGATTCCTACACGAAACGCAGCCAGGAACAGGCGCTCGAAATATACCAGCGCCAATTCGCGGGGGAGGGCTTCGCGCAAGACTTCACCGCTGCCGACATGCCGATTTCGTACCACATCACCCTCAAGGATCCTTCCCGTTCCGACGCGGTGGTGGAGTACTTCTCGGGCCGCGAGGGCGTCGATGAGGTGAAAGACCTCCTTTCCGCCTACCAGCCCCTGATTGATGCGCTCAACCAGTCCACGCTGCTCACCGTCGGCCTGGCCGGCGTAATGATGGTGGCGGCCTGGCTGCTGATCGGCACCACCATCCGCATGTCTGCCGCTAACCGCCGCCGCGAGGTAGCGATCATGCGCCTGGTGGGTGCCTCCAACGTGTTTATCCGCCTGCCGTTCCTGCTGGAGGGAGCGGTGGCCGCCCTGATCGGTTCCACGATTGCGTCGGCCCTACTGTGGCTGACCACCAAGTACGTAATTACCGACTGGCTGAAGCCGGTTATTGGCGGCGAACTGGTGCGGGTTGGTCCGACCGACGCGCTGGTGATCGCTCCGTTCCTGATTTTGATCGGCGTCGGACTGGCGGTCGTTTCCTCGATTGTTTCGCTGCACCGATACCTGAAAGTGTGATGCGTGTGAGTGACAAGAAGCCTTTCCTGAAACGCCTTTGCGCGGGGATCGCGGCCGCGACCCTGGCAATGGGCGTGCTGGTTCCCGCCGCTCACGCGGACGAGCGCGGCGATAAGGAACGCCGCAAGCAGACCGTGGAAAGCCAGATCAATCAGCTGCGCCAGGACCTTTCCGAGACGGAAGCCGACCTCAGTAATGCCTACATCAAACTGGCGGAAACCGAGGCGATGATTCCGCAGGCGCAGGAGCGCCTGAACGCGGCGCAGCGTGACCTGCGTGCGGCGGAGGAAAAGGACCGCGTCACCGGCGAACGCCTACAGACCGCGCAGGACGAAAAACAGCGCCTGGAAGGCGAGACGCAGAAGGCGTCCGACGCCGCGAACCGGGTTTCTGAAAACCGCGACAAGATCGCGCTTGCTGCCTATAAGGGCGGCGGTCTGCCGAGCGCCGCGAGCGTGTTCGTGGGTATTTCCGACCCGGCCGAGGCGCTGGATCGCAGCAAGAACTATCAGCTTGCTCTGCAGACCCAGTCCGAGCAGCTGGGTATTCACCGCACCCAGGAATCGATCTCCCGCAGCAGCTCGAGCAGGCTTGCGGCGGTCGAAAACGATATCGCGCGCCTGAAGCGGGAGTCTGAGGAATCCGTTAGGCAGCGTACCGCCGCGCAGCAGGAGGCGGAGCAGGCCAGGCAGGAACTGGACGCCCTGTACGCGAATCAGCGCAGCCAGGCGGGGGATCTCGAATCCCGTAAAGCGCAGTACCAGGCGCGCGAGGATCAGCTGCAGAGCGAATCTGCGGCGCTGGATCGTGACATTCAGCGTTTGCTGGCCGAAGAAAAGAAGCGCGAAGAAGAGCGTCTGGCGCGCGAGCGGGCGGAACAGGAACGCCTGGAACGCGAACAGCGCCGGGCTGAAGAAGCGGCACGCAAGGCGGGACGCCCCGCCCCGGCGCGCCCCAAGCGTAAGAGCAGCTCTGGTTCCTCGTACTCCGGTAGTTCCTCGGGCGGTTTCATCCGACCCTCGAATGCCCCGATCAGTTCTTCGTTCGGCTACCGTTTCCACCCGATCTACCACCGCATGAAGCTGCACGCGGGCACCGACTTCGCGGGAAGCTGCGGCACCCCGGTGCGGGCAACCCGTTCCGGCAGGGTGCTGTATGCGCGCTTTAACGGTGCGGCGGGCCGCAAGGTGATGCTGGTGCACGGCATCGTAAACGGCAGGCTTATCACCAGCTCCTACCACCACCTGCAGGGCTTCGCGGTTAGCTCGGGCCAGCAGGTAAGCCAGGGGCAGGTAGTGGGCTGGATCGGCACCACCGGTTCCTCCACCGGCTGCCACCTGCACTTCGAGATTCACGAGGACGGCTCGCCCGTCAACGCGATGAAGTACCTGTAGCCCAAGGGCTTACGGCGAGGGGCGGCATCCTGGATTTTCCGGGGCCGCCCCTCGTTTTTTGTTTTGCTGCTGTCCGGAGGCGATGTTTTGCCTTTAGACTTGTGCAGTTAAAGATCTTTGTTTGTAGGAAGGAGACGCGCATGTCTGCGAAGCGCGGCGGGGCCCGCCCCAAGAAGGCCGACGACGGCCGGGTGCTGGTTTCCAGCAACAAGAAGGCGCTGCACGACTACCACATCGACCACACCTGGGAGGCCGGCATCGTTTTGACCGGCACCGAAGTAAAGTCGGTGCGCACCGGCAGGGTTTCGCTGCTGGACGGCTACTGCTTCATCGAAAACGGGGAGATCTGGCTGGATGCCGTGCACATCCCCGAATATGCGCAGGGAACCTGGACTAATCACGCCCCGCGCCGCAAGCGCAAGCTGCTGCTGCACAAGGCCGAGATCTTGAAGCTGACGGGCAAGACCCGCGAAAAGGGCTTCACGATCGTGCCTTTGAAGATGTATTTCGTGGGCAGCCACGTCAAGGTGGAGATCGCCCTGGCACGCGGCAAGAAGGAATGGGACAAGCGCCAGACCCTGCGCGAACAGCAGGACAAGCGCGAGGCGCTGCGTGCCATGCGCCAGCGGGAGATGCTCAGCTGACGGCGTAGAGCTGCGGCTAGACCCGCGAGGGCCTGGCGCGGTAGGCTTATGCAACGGAAGGTTCGGCCACGGCCGGGCCCGATTGACAATTGAAGAAGCAACCACCTGTTTCTTCATCTATATGTTGATCGTTTGTTCCACCAAGGGGACGATCGGTTTCGACGGTAGATGTTTTACAGGGGGAAGCGGGCCGAGAATCCCGGGTCATCTCGTAAACGTCCTGGGAAAACAATAAGTGCCGAACCTAAGCGCACTGACTTCGCCCTCGCTGCCTGAGCAACGAGTCGAGTCTGGAACCCTGAGCTAGCCTTCGCCTCAGGTCCTTCCATCATCCAGAAGGCCACTGCTTTCAGTCCTCGTCGTTGGGGCTGTCTGAACACTTAGACGACTGAGCTAGTCGGCGACTTGTCCATGAGAGCGCCGTAGCTGAGAAAACGCCTATATGGACTGCGCCCGGAGAAGCCCCTGTTTCGCACTATCGGACGCGGGTTCGATTCCCGCCGTCTCCACCATTACTAATAAAAGCACCTTCGCTTCTGCGAGGGTGCTTTTCGTTTCCTTGGGACTTTTAATGACGTCTTTTACATTTAGGTGCACTTTTTGTTGGGGCTAACGTTTGGGTGCACTTTTGGTGGGTTAAACCCCGTTTTCGCAGCAGTTAGTGCACCCAAACGTTAAGGGGTGGGAATAAATAGCGTTTAGTGCACCCAAATGTCACGGGAGCGGGGAGCGTAAACGCCACGGGAACGGCGTAAGCGCAAACACGATGGGAACTGTGTAAACATGCTTAGGGGCTTAGGGGCTTAGGGGCTTAGGGGCTTAGGGGCTTAGGGGCTTAGGCGCTTAGTGCGTGGGGCCAGCGCCGCATTTAGCTGGTGCCGACGCCAACCACCCCACCCCGGTATCCTGGTACACACGATGAATACTTCTCTCAGCATCGTCTACCCCGCCGGTCTGCCGATCAGCGAGCGGCGCGACGAGATCATGGCGGCGATCCGCGACAACCAGGTGGTTGTGATCGCGGGCGAGACCGGCTCCGGTAAGACCACGCAGCTGCCCAAGATGTGCCTGGAGCTGGGGCGCGGCGCGCGCGGCAAGCTGATCGGCCACACCCAGCCGCGCCGGATCGCGGCCCGCAGCGTTGCCCAGCGCATCGCCCAGGAACTGGGTCAGAAACTGGGTGAGGGCACCGTCGGCTACCAGGTGCGCTTCACCTCCGAGGTGCACAAGGATGCCCGCCTGAAGCTGATGACGGACGGCATCCTGCTGGCCGAAATCTCCCGCGACCGGCTGCTGAAGCGCTACGACACCCTGATCATCGACGAGGCGCACGAGCGCAGCCTCAACATCGACGTGATCCTCGGCTACCTGCGCACCATCCTGCCTAAACGCCCCGACCTGAAGGTCATCATCACGTCGGCCACCATCGATCTGGAACGCTTCGCCGCCCACTTCGCCACGCCCGACGGCACCCCCGCGCCCGTCATCGAGGTGAGCGGGCGTACCTACCCGGTCGAGGTTCGTTACCGCCCGCTCGTGCTGGAGCCGGAGCTGGGGGAGGACGACGACCTTGACGACGTGCGCTCCCAAGAGCGCGACGTCACCGGCGCGATCCTCGACGCCTACGACGAAATCTGTGGCGACGGCCCCGGCGACGTGCTCGTGTTCCTGCCCGGCGAACGCGAGATCCGCGAGGTGCAGGACGAACTCACGGCCCACGCGAAGCGTCGCGGGGACCGGGTGGACATCCTGCCGCTGTTCTCCCGCCTCTCCGCCGTCGACCAGCAAAAGATTTTCAGCCCGCCCACCTCGTCCCTGGTACGCCGGGTCATCCTGTCCACGAACGTCGCCGAAACCTCCCTGACGGTCCCCGGCATCGTCTACGTGATCGATTCGGGCCTGGCCCGCATCTCCCGCTATTCGCAGCGCACCAAGGTGCAGCGCCTGCCGATCGAACCGATCAGCCAGGCCAGCGCCACCCAGCGCGCCGGGCGCGCGGGCCGTACTCGCCCCGGTGTGGCGATCCGCCTGTATGCCGAAGAGGACTTCCTGACCCGGCCCGAGTTCACCGAACCCGAAATCCTACGCACCTCGCTCGCTTCCGTCGTACTGCAGATGACCTCGCTCGGGCTGGGGAACGTCGATTCGTTCCCGTTCGTGCAGGCGCCCGACAAACGCGCGGTTGCGGAGGGCGTGCGCCTGCTGGAAGAACTGGGTGCTATCGAGTCCGCGCCGCGCGCCCCCGGCGGCAGGCGGCTGACCGACGTCGGCCGTATCCTGGCACGCTTCCCGCTCGATCCGCGCCTGGCACGCATGATCATCGAGGCCGACAGGCTGGGCGCGCTCAAAGAGGTGCTGATCATCGTCGCCGGCATCTCGATCCAGGACCCGCGCGAACGCCCCCTCGAAAACCCCGAGCGCGCCAAGCAGCTGCACGCCCGCTTCGCGGACGAAACCAGCGACTTCCTCTCCTACCTGAAACTGTACGAGCACCTGGAGCAGCGCCGCCGCGAGCTTTCCGGCAGTGCGTTCCGCCGCGAGGTGCGCGAGGAATACCTGCACTACCTGCGCATCCGCGAATGGTGGGACCTGCACTCCCAGCTGCGCGAGATGGCACGGGACATGGGCATGAAGGCGTCCAGCAACCCGGCCTCCCCGCTCGCCATCCACCAGGCGTTGCTGTCGGGCCTGCTCAGCCACATCGGTCTGTACGATGAACGCCGCCGCGACTACCAGGGCGCGCGCGGCGCCCGCTTCGTGACCTGGCCCGGTTCCCGCCTGGCGCGCAAAAACTACGACTACGTGATGGCCGCCGAACTGGTGGAAACCTCCCGCCTGTTCGCCCGCACCGTCGCTAAGATCGACCCGGCGTGGGCCGAGGAGCTGGGCGGGCACGTGGTGAAGCGCAGCTATAGCGAACCGTTCTGGTCCAGCAAGCGCGCCTGCGCGATGGCGCACGAAAAGGTGACGCTGTACGGCGTCACCCTGGTGGCCGACAGGGTGGTGCCCTACGGCAAGATCGACCCGCAGGTGAGCCGGGAACTGTTCATCCGGCATGCCCTGATCGAGGGGGACTGGCAGACCCGCCACCACTTCTTCCGTGACAACCACGCCCTGCTGGAGCGGCTTTCCGAACTGGAGGATCGCGCCCGCCGCCGCGACCTGATCGCCGACGAGGAAGCGCTTTACGAGTTCTACGCCGAACGCATCCCCGCGAAGGTGGTTTCGGGCCGCCACTTCGATTCCTGGTGGAAGGTGCAGCGGCATAAGACGCCCGATCTGCTCACGTTCACCGAGGAACTGCTGCTGACGGAAGAGGCGGCGGACGCGGCCCGCACCGTGGCCGACGATTTCCCCTCCACCTGGGTGCAGGGCGATCTGCAACTGCCGCTCAGCTACTCCTACACGCCGTCCGCGAACGGCACGGGCGCAGGATTGGACGGCGTCACCGTGACCATCCCGCTCGGCCTGCTCAACCGGGTCACGCCGCGCGGTTTCGGCTGGCTCGTGCCCGGCATGCGCGAGGAACTGATCGCCGCGCTGATCCGCAGCCTGCCCAAGCCGCTGCGCCGCCACTTCGCGCCCGCCCCGGAACGCGCCAAGGCCGTGGCGCAGGTGATCGCGGGGGAGGACCCGGAGGGCGGGGAGGACTTCCTGGAGGTGGTGGCCGACGAACTGGTTGCGCTGCCCGGTATCCCGGACGATCTGCCGCTCTACGGCCCCGAATTCCAGCTCGATAAGCTGCCTGCTCACCTGCGCATGCACTTCAGGGTGGTGGACATGCAGGGCCGCGAGGTGGGGCGCGGCGACGATCTGTCGGCCTTGCAAAAACGCTTTAAGAAGCGGGTGGGTGAGGGCCTCAAAAAACAGGCCGACGATTTCACGCGCGCCGACGTAACCGACTTCCCGCTGCCCACCATCCCACGCACCTATAAGCGCGACGTGGCCGGACTGACCGTGACCGGCTACCCGGCGCTCACCGTGAACGGGAAACGGGCCGACGGCACCGCCCGCATCGACCTGAGCGTGCACGCCAGCCCCGCGCAGCAGGAGGCCGCGCACCGCGAGGGCGTCTGCGCCCTGATCGACCGCAACCTGCCGCACGCCCCCTCGCAGGTGCTGTCGGCTCTGCCGAACCCCACCAAGATGGCGATAGCGGCCGGGCCCTACCCGAGCACGCAGGCGCTTCTGGAAGATGCCTCCCGCGCCGCCACCGCGCATCTGGTGGGGGAGGAACTGATCTGGGAACGCGACCGTTTCGAGGCGGTGGAGGAGGCCGTGCGCGCGCAGCACCGCGAGGTAGCGGCCGAGGCCGTGCGCGACGCCGCGAAAGCGCTCGAACGCCACCACCGGCTGGAGCGGGAACTGCGCCGCGTCACCTCCCTCAGCGTGCTGCAGCAGCTCACCCAGATCCGCGACCACGCGGCGGGACTCGTCTCCGATGGTTTCGTTTCCCGCACCGGCGTGACGCACCTGCCCGACCTCGACCGCTACCTGCAGGCCAGCGCGATCCGGCTGGACAAGATGCAGGAGAACCCCGCCCGGGACGCCCAGATCGCCTGGCAGATAGAGGACCTGGAACGCCTCTGGCGGGCCGCGCGCGATAAGCGCGAGCCGGAACGCCGTAACAGCGCCGACATCGTGGAGGTCTACTGGATGCTGGAGGAACTGCGCGTCTCCCTGTTCGCGCAGCAGCTGCGCACCAAATACACGGTTTCGGAAAAACGCCTGCGCAAGGCGATCACCGAACTAGGAAACTAAAACCGGGCGCTGCCCGCCACTAGTGGGCAGCGCCACGGGACGATAAGGCAACAAAACCGGCCTCGCCCCCGGCGGCGGTTGATACGATCACGAACGCACCCGGCGTGTTTGCGCGCCCCGCACCAAGCTTTAAGGAGAACGCATGTCTGGTCTGTCCGACCCGGATCGCACCGACCCCTACAGCAGCCAGCCCGGAGCGGGCGCTACGGCGGTGCTCGACCGACAGGTGCAGGAACAGTCCGCCGAGCCCGGTGACCACGACCGTTTCGCGCACTACGTGCGTAAAGACAAGATCATGCAGGCCACCCTCGGCGGCACCCCCGTGATCGCGCTCTGCGGCAAGGTCTGGGTGCCGGGGCGCGACCCCGAAAAGTATCCGGTCTGCCCCGAATGTAAAGAGGTCTACGAGGGGCTGCGCGATCCCGCCGACGGCGACGGCGATAACTCCGGGGGCTCCGGGGGCGGCAAAAAGGGCGGTTTCGGCCGGTTCTTCGGTCGCTGATGGCAGCCCAGGATCCGCTCACACCGTCACCGTTCGCGGCCCAAAACCTACCGCCCGCCTTCCCCGCCCGCGCCCCGTGGGGCACCGGCGCGAAGCTGCGCGCCTGGCAGGCGGCCGCGCTTGACGCCTACCGGGACAGGGAGCCGCAGGACTTCACCGTGGTCGCTACCCCCGGCGCGGGTAAAACCACGTTCGCACTCCAGATCGCGGCCCAGCTGCTGCGCGACGGCACGGTGCGACGCATCACCGTGGTGGCCCCCACCGAACACCTCAAAACGCAGTGGGCCGACGCCGCCTCCCGCGTAGGCATCGCGCTGGACCCTAACTTCACGAACGCGCAAGGCGGCACGAACGCCTCCTACCAGGGCGTAGCGGTCACCTACGCGCAGGTCGGCATGAACCCGCGCCTGCACCGCGCCCGCACGGAGGCGCAGCCCAGCCTGGTGATCCTCGACGAGATCCACCACGCCGGCGACTCCCTCACCTGGGGCGACGGCGTGCGCGAAGCGTTCGATCCGGCCAAGCGCCGCCTCATGCTGACCGGCACGCCGTTCCGCTCCGATTCCTCCCGCATCCCGTTCATCACCTACGAGGACGATGCGGAGGGCTTCTCCCGCTCCCGCGCCGACTACACCTACGGTTACGGGCAGGCGCTCGCCGACCACGTGGTGCGGCCCGTCATGTTCATGTCCTATTCCGGGCGCATGTCGTGGCGTAACCGGCAAGGTGAGGAAATCAGCGCGCAGCTGGGCGGCCTGGAAACGAAAGACATCACCGCGCAGGCCTGGCGCACGGCGCTGGACCCGAAGGGCGAATGGATCGAGTCCGTGCTTAAAGCCGCCCACCAGCGGCTGCTGAAGGTGCGCCGCGAGATGCCCGACGCGGGCGGTTTGGTGATCGCCACCGATCAGACGGCGGCGCGCGCCTACGCCCGCACCCTGCAAGAAATCAGCGGCGAGGCCCCCACGGTGGTGCTTTCCGACGATGCCGGGGCGGGCCGCAAGATCGAGGAATTTTCCGATAGCGACAAGCACTGGATGGTCGCGGTGCGCATGGTGAGCGAGGGCGTGGACGTGCCCCGCCTAGCCGTCGGCGTCTATGCCACCTCAACCTCCACCCCCATGTTCTTTGCGCAGGCGGTGGGGCGTTTCGTGCGTTCGCGTAAGCGTGGCGAAACGGCCAGCATCTTCCTGCCCAGCGTGCCCGTGCTGATGGCGCTCGCAGCCCAGCTGGAGGCCGAACGCGATCACGTGCTGGATCGCCGCCCGCAGGAGGGCGATCCGGAAACCGGCCTGGACGAGTCCGCGATGCAGGCGGCAAACCGGGAGGAAAAGGCCTCTGCGCAGCAGCTCGGCATCGAGTTCGAGGCGCTCGAATCGGACGCCTCTTTCGACCGGGTGCTGTTCGATGGCGGCGAATACGGCACCGGCGGTTTGGTGGGCAGCGAGGACGAACAGGACTTCCTGGGCATCCCCGGCCTGCTCGATCCGGAACAGGTGACCACCCTGCTGAAGGAGCGCCAGCAGCAGCAGATGTCTCGGCGCGGCTCCAGC
Organism: Dermabacteraceae bacterium TAE3-ERU5; assembly: GCA_019218375.1. Classification (GTDB taxonomy): domain Bacteria; phylum Actinomycetota; class Actinomycetes; order Actinomycetales; family Dermabacteraceae; genus TAE3-ERU5. Next base: position 136,670 of record JAHUUK010000004.1, on the reverse strand, counting down.
ACGCCAAGCGAAGCGGTGGTGGACCATCGCCAGCTGCTGCAGCTGCGCAAGGAGCTGTCATCCCTCGTGTCGGCCTGGGCGAAGAAAACCTCCCAGCCGCACGGGCAGATCCACAACACTTTGCGCACACGCTGCGGCGGTCCCGCTGTTCCACAGGCCAGCGAGGAACAGATTCGTGCGCGGATTAACGTTGTTCGAGGATGGTTTGTCGGCAAACGATAAACTAGAAGCAAGCAGGCCACGGGCCGAGAAAGGGGTGAGCGCCGGTGCAGCATGAAACCGAACAGGCTTTCGCGGTGGAATCTGCCGCCGAACACGCGCACGCCTGGCAAACCGTGGTCTGGAACGATCCCGTGAACCTGATGAGCTACGTGGTCTTCGTGTTCCGCGAACACTTCGGCTATTCGCGCCCGCGCGCAGAAAAACTCATGTGGCAGGTGCACGAGGAGGGGCGCGCAATCGTCTCCTCCGGGCCGCGCGAACAGGTCGAATCCGACGTGCTGGCGATGCACCGTTACGGGCTGCGCGCCACGATGGAACAGATCGGGGAGGCCGTCTGATGGCGCGGGCTTTCCTGGCCGGTAGTGACGGGCACTTCTCCTGTTTCCTGGAGGCCGACGAAAAGGCCGTGGTGGCGCAGGTAGCGCAAGAGGTGATCGACCTGATGCGGATGGACCTCGGCATGCGCGAGGTCCCCGAGGCGTTGGCCGACGCGAGCGAATCCAGCGATCCGCTGCGCAGGCTCGAAGCGGAAATGGCGGGGGACGGCGCGGGCCGGGAACCGGAAGATCCCGCCGTGAAACGGCTGCTGCCCAACCTGATCGAGGGGGACGAGGCGGCGGCGCGGGAATATCGCCGCCTCAGCCAGCAAGACCTGGTGAAAGACAAAACCCATGCCCTGGCGTGCGTTTGCCGAGTGGTCGATTCCACCGGCAACGGCCCGGTGGAACTCATGCTCGATAGGGGAGAGGCGCTGCTCTGGCTGCGCGCCCTGACCGACATGCGCCTGGTGCTCGCGGAACGCATGGGGGTGCGCAACGAAGACGACTTCGAGATGCTGCAAATGTTTTGCCAGCAGGAGGTGGAGCCGGAAACGCAGGAGGACGACGAACTGCCCGGCGTCGATTACCTGGCGACCGTCTACGAGTTCTTCTCCTGGCTACAGGAAAGCCTGTTGCGGGCTATCTGTGAGAATCGTCCCGAAGGGTGATCCGCTCCCGAAAAGGCCGGGCGTCGGCTCTTAACCTTGGCTTATGAACAACGCGCCGATTGGGATTTTCGATTCTGGGGTAGGCGGCCTCACCGTGGCTCGCGCCCTGCTCGACCAGATCCCGCACGAACAGGTGCTTTACATCGGCGATAGCGCCCACACCCCCTACGGGCCGCGCCCGCTGGCGCAGGTGCGCGAACTTTCCCTGAACATCATGGACAAGCTGGTGGCGCAGGGCGTAAAAATGCTGGTTATCGCCTGCAATTCCGCCTCCGCAGCGGTTTTGCGTGACGCCCGCGAACGCTACGACGTGCCCGTGGTGGAGGTAATTCAGCCCGCGGTGCGCCGCGCTGTAGCCACCACCCGTAACGGCCGCATCGGTGTGATCGGCACCCGCGCTACCGTGTCTGCTGGAGCCTACGACGACGCCTTTGCCGCCGCGCCGCACCTGGAAGTCACCTCCGTGGCCTGCCCGCGTTTCGTTGAGTTCGTGGAACGCGGCGAAATCTCGGGGGACGAAGTGGTGCGCGCCGCAGAGGAATACTTGGCGCCCCTCAAAGAGGCTGGCGTAGACACCCTGATCCTTGGCTGCACCCACTACCCGCTGCTGAAGGGCCCCATCTCTTACGTGATGGGGGAGAGCGTCAGCCTAGTGTCCAGTTCCGACGAATCTGCGCTGGAGGTCTACCGCATCCTGCGCGAGCGCGGCATGGAACGCACCGACCCGACCCCGCCCCGGCACGTTTTCAGCGAAACGGCGGTGCACGACGGGGACGCGCCGACCCGCTTCGAGCTGCTTTCGGAGCGGTTCCTCGGCCCCAGACTCACCAAGACGACCACGCTCCCCGTAGCGTTCCCCCCACCCGAGCCGCACGAAACGTCGGCCCCCACCCCGTAGGGAGAAGCATGAAGCTCACAGTGATCGGCTGCGCAGGAAGCTACGCAGGCCCCGACTCGCCGCCCTCCAGCTACCTCTTGCAGGAGCGCGACGAGGCCGGTCGGACCTGGAACGTGCTGCTTGATCTCGGCCCCGGCAGCCTCGGTACGCTGCAGCGGGTAATCGATCCCGGTGAGCTCGACGCGGTGGTTATCTCTCACCTGCACCCCGATCACTACCTGGACGTGCCCGGCCTGGAGGTGTACCGCACCTACCATCCGGAAAAGCAGATGCCGCCGCTGCCCGTGTACGCCCCGCAGGGCATGCGCGAGCTGCTCACCACCATCTGTTACCACGATGAGGCGGGCATCCCGCCCGGTGCGAGCGAGCCTTCCCTGCAGGTGAACACGGTCAGTCACGGCGATGTGTTTAACGTCGGGCCGCTTTCCTTCACCATGTTCCGTGTGGATCACCCGGTAGAGACCCACGCAATCCGGGTGGGGCGTGCGGGACGGGAGGAAGCGGGAGCCTACCTGACGTTCTCGGGCGACACCGACGCCTGCGCGAACCTGACCGAGGCGGCGCGCGGCGCAAGCATCTTCCTGAGCGAAGCCAGCTACCTGGAGGGGCGCGACGATCACCTGCGCGGTGTCCACCTGACGGGCAAACGCGCCGGGATAACGGCGCGTGAGGCGGGCGTCGGCACCCTGGTCCTGACCCATATTCCCGCCTGGACTGACAGCGAACAGACCCTGGCCGACGCGCGCGCCGAATTCCCGCGTAGCGTGCTCGCCACCACCCTCGCCACCTACGAGGTGGCCTACCCCGGAGAAGGAACCGACAATGACTGAACGCCCGGCTGGGCGCGCCCTGAATGCGTTGAGGGACGTCAAGATAACCCGTAACTGGCTGGATCACGCCGAAGGTAGCGTGCTGGTCGAATTCGGCCGTACCCGTGTGCTGTGCGCGGCCTCTTTCACCGAGGGCGTGCCGCGCTGGAAGAAGGGCAGTGGCACCGGCTGGGTCACCGCCGAATACGCGATGCTTCCCCGCGCCACCCACACCCGCAGCGATCGTGAGTCCGTACGCGGCAAGATCGGCGGGCGCACCCACGAAATCTCCCGTCTGATCGGCCGTTCCCTGCGCTCCGTGGTGGATCTTTCGGTGCTGGGCGAAAACACGATCCAGGTGGACTGCGACGTGCTCCAGGCCGACGGCGGCACCCGCACGGCCGCGATCACCGGTGCCTACGTGGCCCTGGCCGACGCGATCACCTGGGGCAAGCGCCACACCAGCCTGCCCGCCCTGGCGAACGTGCTGACCGATTCCGTGGCCGCCGTCAGCGTGGGCGTGGTCGATGGCCGTCCCGTGCTCGATCTGGAGTACGTGGAGGACGTCAAGGCCGATACCGACATGAACGTCGTGATGACCGGCAGCGGCGGCTTCGTCGAGGTGCAGGGCACCGCCGAGGGAGCGCCCTTTAGCCGCGCGGAACTGGGCAGCCTGCTGGATCTGGCGGCTTCCGGCTGCGCGGAACTTACTCGTCTACAAGCGGAGGCACTGGCATGAACGCACGTGTAGTGGTAGCAACCCACAACGCAAAGAAACTGCGTGAACTGGAACGTATCCTGTCCGAAATGGTACCGGGAGGGGCCGAGGGCCTGCTAGTTTCGGCGGCCGACATGGACCTGCCCGACGTGGTCGAGGACGGCGTCACCTTCGCCGCGAACGCGCTGATTAAGGCTCGTGCCGCCTGCCAGGGCGCGAACATGCCCGCGGTGGCCGACGATTCCGGTATCGCGGTGGATGTGCTGGGCGGCGCGCCCGGCATCTTCTCGGCCCGCTGGGCTGGTAAGCACGGGGATGACGCGGCGAACCGCGACCTGCTGCTGGCGCAGGTTTCCGACATCAACGCGCCGCACCGCCGCGCCCGCTTCGTGTGCGCGGCAGCGCTGGTGCTACCCGATGGCCGCGAGTTCGTGGAGATCGGGGAAATGACGGGACGGCTGGCCCGCGAGGCACGCGGCGAGGGCGGTTTCGGCTACGATCCGATCTTCGTTCCCGACGATCAGGACTTCCGCCAGGGCCCGAAGACGGCAGCGGAGATGTCGGCCGCAGAAAAGGACGCGATCTCGCACCGCTCCCGGGCGCTGCGCCTGCTGGCCCCGCAGATCGTGGCGGCGCTTAGCGAGTAACCTCGCGCCACACGTAAAAGCCTCGGCCCGCACCCGAAGAAAAGGGGAGCGGGCCGAGGCTTTTTAAGCGTTTAACCGAATAGGCCGCAGTGCGCGAGGGCGCGGCGCACCAGCACGTCGTGCCCGTGTTCGGCCTCGTCAAGCACGTTGCCGGTGATGATTTCTTCCACCGTGTACCAGGTTAGGTCCAGCGCGTCCTGCTGCGGGGCGCAGTCGCCCTTCATCGGCACGATGTAAACCATCGAGATGGCGTGCTGGCGCGGGTCGTGCAGCTGCCCGACCATCGGGGTCGGGAAGTATTCCGCGACGGTGAACGGCGTGGGGCAGGCGGGCAGCATCGGCAGCGCCATCGGGCCGAGGTCCTTTTCGACGTGCCGGATGATCGCTTCGCGCAGCGTTTCGTGCAGCAGCACGCGGCCGGAAACGATGGAACGCACGATGCAGCCCTCGCCGGAGGCCCGCAGCAGCAGGCCGACCTCGCTAATCACACCGGTTTCGTCCACCCGCACGGGGATGACGTCGATGTAGGGTATCGGCAGCTTGCGGCGCAGCGCGGCGATGTCCTCGGGATCGAACCAGGGGTTTTCTGCGTCTAGCGCGGTACGGGTCATGGCTAACCTTTCGCGAGGGGAACCAGATCGTAACTGAACGGCAGGTAGGGTGAGCTGTCCCGGCGCGGCGCGAACACCGGCGGGTCAAGTTCGTTTCCGGCCAGCATATCGAGCAGCCAGCCCTCGTCGGTCAGGGATAGGCGGGTCAGGGTGGCGTTGCCGATGGAGGGCAGCCGCCTGCCCAGGATCGCGGCGCTCAGGAACCTAATTAGGGAACCGTGCACCACCACCAGTACGTTCTTGCCGGGGTAGCGCTGCGAAAGCATCATCAGTGCCTTACAGGCCCGATCAACGGCCTGCTGCGGGTCCTCCTGGCCGGGGATGATCCGTTCCGGGTAGAGGGATTCGACCTCGGCGATCGGGTGGCCCTCCGCGATGCCCCAATCGACCTCGACCAGTTCCGGGTAGGTGCCGCCGAACTCGATGCCGTGGTCTGCCGCGATGATGCGGCCGGTTTTCTCGGCGCGGCGCATGGACGAGCTAACTACTACGTCCCAGGCGGTGGGCGGCAGGTTGTCGAGGGCGCGGTGCGCCTGTTCGATGCCGACCTCGTTCAGAGGAGCGTCGGTGACGCCCTGGAACACCCGCTGGCGGTTCAGGTCTGTCTGTCCGTGCCGGACCAGGCCAAAAACGGTCATGGGGCAAGTCTAGCGCCGCCCACCCCGCTAACGCCCGGCGTGCGTGCGGGGCTAGGGGGTGGGCGGCGTGGTATTTGTTTGCGGTTGCTTTGGTTACGGTTGTTTGCCACCGCTACTTCTGCGCGAGTTTCGCGAGCACGGGCTTCATGTACTCGGGAGTGTTGGCCTCGCTGGCCAGGGAGTTCTGCGACCACTTCACGAAGTACTTGCCGGTGTGGTCGTCATACACCGGCTGGATCAGCAGCAGCGGCCTGCCGGTGTCTACCGTGAACACGAAGGCCTCTTCGATGGGCTTCACCGGGTTCAGCATGATTGCGGCGTCCTCGTGCGGAGGTTCTCCGAGCGCTGTCATACGTTCCACTATGGCTTTTACGGTTGGGTCGTTGAGGTCCCAGCCGTCCTTTTTCAGCACCACGGAGCAGGCGGGCTCTCCGCCGCTACGTAGGCCCTCCACGAATTGCGCGACCGCGGCGCCCGGCGAGTCGGCACCCTGGTGGCAGGTGTACCCCTCGGCATTTTCGGAATGGTTGGAGCAGCCCGCGAGCAGGCCCAGCGCGGCGGCGCAGAGCAAAGAAGCGATACGTTTATTGATATTCATTTGGGGTCGTTATTCCTTAGTCCATAGATGATGTAAAGCTATCTGCACCGCTACTTCTGCGTGCGTTTAGCGAGCTCAGCCAGCATATATTCGGGGACGTTTACCTCGCTGGCCAGGGAATCCTGCCACCACCTCACGAAGTACTTGCCGGTGCGCCCGTCCTGCACCGGGTCGAGCAGCAGCAACGGCCTGCCGGTGTCCGCCGTGAACACGAGAGCCTGATGGGTGGGACTCACCGGATTAAGCATGACTTCGACTTCCCCGCGCGGGGAGCCGCCAAGCTTCGTAATACGCTCCACCAGGGACTGCGCGACCGGGTCGTTGAGGTCCCAGCCGTCCTCTTTCATCACCATGGAGCAGGCGGGCTTGCCCCCGTCCGAGCGCAGGCCCTCTACGAACTGCGCGACTGCGGCCTCCGGCGAGTCGGCCCCCTGGTGGCAGGAGTAGGCCTCGGCATTGCCGGAATGGCTGGAGCAGCCCGCGAGCAGGCCCAGCGAGCCAGCGCTCAGCAAGGTAGCGGCGATAATCCTCTTAAGGTTCATGTCAGGTGAAACCCCTTTGCTTCACTCGGCATTTTTTAATAGTCAAATATTGAGCAGATATTGCTTTAGCCAGATATTAAGGCGACCAGGGGGGGGGGCGAGCAAGAACTTTCTTCCTTGCTGGGAAACGCGGCCCGCTGTGAGCTGACCTTACGCGTTCGGCGGCAGGGCCGTGCCGGCCCCGCGCTGGCGGATCGCCGGCACCGGCATCGTGATGGAGGTGGGGCTATCGGCAGGAATGATTCTTTCCCCCTGACGCGGGTCCTCCTGGCGCGGGCAGGCGCTCGCGCAGCCACCGCAGCCAGAACCGGAGCCAGCGCCGGTGCCCGCGTGAGCGCCGCAGGGAGTGGCCGACGCCGCCGGTGGCTCGGAAACGTGCGCGTGCGGATCGAGCGGCGGCAGGTTTTCGCCACCCAGGATGCTCATCCCTGCGTCGGCGATCAGCTGCCGGTCTTTTTCTCCCGGCTGGCCCTGGCTGGTCAGGTAGTCGCCCAGGAACAGCGAATTGCAGATCTCCAGGCTGAGCGGTTGCAGGGTGCGCAGGTGCTCCTCGCGTCCCGCCGCGATGCGCACGTCCCGGTCCGGGTGCACGAAACGCACCATCGCCAGGATGCGCAGGCACTTGTGCGGGGTCAGTTCGTGCCTGTCGGCAAACGGCGTACCGGGGAACGGCAGCAGGAAGTTCACGGGCACGGAATCCACGTCCAGCTCCCGCAGCGCAAACACCACGTCAACCAGTTCCTCCGGGGTTTCCCCCATGCCCGCGATAATGCCGGAACAGGGGCTCAGACTGCCCTGCTTGGCGCGGGTCACGGTTTCTTCCCGCTGGGAATATTCGTGACTGGTGCAGATGTCCTGGTAGTTACTTTCGGCGGTATTCAGGTTGTGGTTGTAGGCGTCGGCACCGGCCTCAGCGAGCTTCTGGGACTGGTTTTCTTTCAGGAATCCCAGGCAGGCGCACACCTCCACCTCGGGGTGGCTTCCCTTGATTTCGCGCACCATGTCGCTCACGCGATCCACGTCGCGGTTGCTCGGGCCGCGCCCGCTCGCCACCAGGCAGACGCGCTTCGCGCCCGCGCTGATCCCGGCCTGCGCCGCCCGCACGGCTTCCTCCGTGCTCAGCCACGAATACTTCAGGATTTCGGCCTCCGAGCCGAGCCGCTGGCTGCAATAGAAACAGTCCTCCGGGCATTTCCCGGATTTCAGGTTCACCAGGTAGTTCATGCGCACCTTGGTGCCGAAGAAGTGCCGCCGGATGCTCCCGGCCGCAGCCACCAGCGGATACGTGTCAGAGTCGGGTAGCGACAGGATGCGCAGCGCTTCCTCGCGGGTCAGCGGGGACCCCGCGATTACCTGCTGGGCGCGTTCCCATAGCCACATTGTCTGCTCTCCTTACCGGCGCGTCATGCCCCGGTGCTCGTATCCTCAATTCCATGACAGTACCGGAGCAGACAGGTAACCAAGCAGTAGGTAAGTTTTCGCACACGGGCCCGCTGCGGTCCCTGTACGATCACGCCGCGCGGGAATGCCGCCGCGGGATCACCTTCGTAACCGGCACAGATACTGAGGTCGGCAAGACGATAGCCACCGCCGCCGTAGCGCGCGGCCTGCTGCGCGCGGGGGAGCGGCCCCTGCTGGTGAAGCCAGCGCAGAGCGGGTTGCTGCCGGGCGAGGAGGGCGACGTGGCGCTGGCCGCGCGCCTGGCCGGGGTAGCGCAGGAGGACGCGCTAGAACTGCAGCGGCTGCGCGATCCGCTGGCTCCCGCCAGCGCGGCCAGGCGCGAGGGCAAAACCCTGATCGCCATGCCGGAGCTTGCCCGGCAGCTGGCGGAAATGTCGGCACGGCACGACGGACCGCTGCTGGTAGAGGGGGCGGGAGGCATCACGGTGGCGCTCGATAACGAGGGGCGGGGGCTGCTGGAATGCGGTAGGGAGCTGGTAGCAAACGGCGTCTCCTGCCGTTACCTGGTGGTGGCGCGGGCGGGGCTGGGAACCCTGAACCACACCCGCCTTACGGTGGCTGCGATCCGCGCCGCCGGGCTGGAAGTAGGGGGAGTGATCATCGGTTCTCTGCCCGGAGGGAAGCCGGATTTAGCCGTTGCGACCAACCTCGCGGAAATAGCTGATTTTTGTGAAGCGCCACTGTGGGGAGGAATTCCGGAAGGGATTGGAGAAAAGGGGTTTAGCTACTGATAGCCACTTTTTCAAGCCTTGACTTTGCCCCTTGCGAGAGTAGCGTGAAACCGGTTGCCAATATCGGTAACTGATGCACGATGCGGCGCACGGGTGGCGCTGGAGCTGCCCCGCCGGGGAAGTTGGTTAATGCCATGTCAGATCAGAAAGTAGCTGTTGTAACGGGGGCTGGTGACGGCATCGGTAGGGCTATCGCGGAACGGCTCGCGAGCGATGGCTACGCGGTGGTTGTTTCCGATATTGCGGTAGATAAGGGAGAAGCCACCGTAGCCGCCATCACTGAAAAGGGAGGCACGGCTAGCTTCATAAAGGTAGACGCGTCCTCGGTAGAAGATAACGAAGCCCTGGTTAAGCACGCCCTAGATACTTATGGCCGACTCGACGCGGCGGTTAATAATGCGGGCCTGGGTGCGCCGCCCAAGCCGCTGGGAGAAATTAGCGACGCTGCTTTCGATAGGGCGATCGACGTCACCCTGCGCGGCACGTTCTACGGCATGCGGGCGCAGCTCAACCAGATGTCCAAGCAGGGGCATGGCAACGTGGTAAACATTGCCTCCATCGGCGGCCTGCAGGCCAGCAAGTTCCTTTCCCCCTACATCGCCTCCAAGCACGGCGTGGTCGGCATGAGCGAAACTGCCGCGCTCGATTACGCGGAGCAGGGAATTCGTATTAACGCCGTGGCGCCGGGTCCGATCAAGACTGCGGCCCTGGCCACGCTGCCGCCGGCGATGCTGGAAGAACAGACGCAGCGGGTACCGCTCAAGCGCCTGGGTGAACCGGAAGACATCGCCAAGGCTGTTTCCTGGCTGCTATCGGACGAAGCCAGCTTCGTGACCGGTGTCGTGCTGCCGGTAGACGGCGGCGCCGTACTTATCTAGTAGATAGCTGAGCAGGCAACGGTAGGGATGCCTTAGAGCTAGCCGTTTTGCCGGGCGCACCGCCAACATCGCTAAAAAGTAAAGGCTGGGCCGGAATAAAATCCGGCCCAGCCTTTCGCTGTCTGTGCGCGAGGGGGGACTCGAACCCCCACGTCCTCGGACACCAGAACCTAAATCTGGCGCGTCTACCAATTCCGCCACACGCGCATCTCACGGGACACTATGGTGTGCCACAAGAGCACTATATAGCCTAGCCTGTACGTGTACGTAATTTCGACTCCGAGCGAAAGTAGATGCTGTGGCTAAAAAGAAGCAGCCGAGCCTTGACGAGATGGAGCAGGAGGCCCTGCGCAGGCAGGACAACCTGGCGTCTGATATCGACGAACTTCTCGATCGCGTTAACCCCAAGAATGTGGCGCAGCGCGTGACGAAGGAAGCCAAGGACAAGATCGCGGGTTTTTTCGTCGCCGATGACGGTAACCCCCGGACCGAGAACATCTCGGTGTTGGCGGGAGCGGTTGTCGGCATAACGGCCCTTGCGGTCGGAGCTATCCTGCTAAAGCGCAGGAAATAGACCCAAAACGGGGCGGTGTTTTCCGGGCGATACCGGAAGGGACCGCCCCGTTATTTTTTAGTGGCGGCCAGTGGCAGGACCGGCGAGTTAGCCAAACGCCAGACCACGATCCGGGCGGTGACCGCCTGCGAAGCGATGATCGCCACCAAAACGATCACCTGGAAACGCGCGGCTTCCAGCGGGCTGGCCCCGCCAAACAGCGCGCCGATGAACGCGCCGGGCAGGGTGACCATGCCCGTGGAGCGGGTTTGATCGATAGAGGGCACCAGGGCGTCAAAAACCGCCTGCTGCGCCACGCTGCGATAAGCGACGGGGGAGGTCGCGCCGAGAGACCACCAGGCCTCGATCTCGCCGCGTCGATGCTCCGCCGCCAGGCGGAAATTACGCCCGGCAAGCGTGGCCGCGCTCATCGCATTACCGGTAACGATCCCGCCTATCGCGATCACGTTGCGGGGATCGGTGTCCAGCATGCCGGTGGCAAACACTATGGCGATCATGCTCCAGGCGCCGGTGATGACGCCCAGCCAGACCGCAGAATTAGCCCCCGGCATGTTTCCCAGCCTGCTGCGAGAAGTCAGTGACGCGGTTGTAGCCATGAAAACCAGCACCAGCAGCACGGTCCAGCCAACGCTCAAAACGCCGCTCAAAATCAGGGAGGCGATGCCGAGCTGAATTATCGCGCGCAGAGTAGCGGTAACCCCACGCCAACCGATGTTCACCCCGGCAGTGAGCAAAACACCCTGCATGATCGCCAACATGAGGGCTAGGCCTACGGCTGTGGTCAGCAATACCTGATTGTCGATCATTGGTGCTTGCCGTCCAGGTATAGCCAGCGGTCCGCCTCTTTCACGAAACGGCTGTTCTCACGCAGAGCGCCGCCGCCCGCGGGAGTCAGATAGTGGGCGGTAAATTCCACACGCCCGCTGGTTCCCGTATGGCTGGCGCAATGAACGGTTAATCCCTGCCATACGGTGCCGTCGGCCAGGGACGCGGCAAGGTCGCAGCGCTCGGGGGCGGTATCGGGATGCCAGGTGGTAAGCAGGTGCTTTAGATCGCGCCGCACGTATGCGGTGTAGCGGGAGCGCATGATCTGTTCTGGCGTGTCTGCGCTGCTCGGATTGGCAATCACAGGCTTGCAGCATTCGGGGTAGCTGCCGCCACCGCAAGGGCAGGAAATCATTGCCCCAGTTTACCCGTGCGGGGTAAGGCGGTGAGGTTAAGCGTAGCTAAACCCATTTAGGAATACCGAACTTTTTAATGCAACGCGCATGTTTTTTAATTGAAAAACTTTGTTTTATTTGCCCAGCCTTTCCTGCCTGGCGGCATTTCTTTTTTCTGTTTAGAGTAATTTCATCGACTCTAGGAAAGAGGTTCTCATGACTGCCATCGACATGACCCCGGTCAGCAACTGCACCGTTTCGGCTTGCTCGTTCAACGACAACGGCTGCCACGCTTTCGCCGTTACCGTAGGCGAGGATGCAAGCTGCGCTACCTTCATTCCGCTCGACGTAAAGGGCGGTATCTCTAAGGTTGTTACCCAGGTTGGCGCTTGCCAGCGAGTTGCCTGCGCCTTCAACAAGAATCTGGAATGCACCGCCACCCAGGTGCGCATTGGCTCCGGCGGCACCGCCGCCGACTGCCTCTCCTACACGGAGTAAGCAGCACGGTTTCACCCCCTAGCCGGGTGTAAATGCAAAAGCGTCGGCCCATCCGATAAAAAGGATGGGCCGACGCTTTTGGTTTTTGTGGCAGCGGCTTGCTTGCAGTTGCATAGATGGCATAGGTGTAGAGCGGTTTTCCGTAGACCTAAGTAGGGGTGTTTGCGCATTAAACGATAGCTATGATGCAAGGCACAAGGCATATCGGTATCACTCCGTGGCGTCGGTTCTGAGGCCGCGGCAAATGTTTTCCGGTGTTGCTGAAGCCGTAGGTTCGGAGATTGTGAGGAGTAGATTCCCGTGCGCGGCGTAGATACCAAGGCTAGGTCCGGCAAAAAGAAAGCGGCGCGGGCCGATAGCGGCTGGGGCAGGGTGGAGAGGATTCTGATTGCCATGCCCAAATGGTTGCTGCTAGTAATCGCGCTGGCGATTCTGGTGGTGCCTACGGCGATTGTTTATTCCCTGGTGGATCTGGTGCTAGACGGCCCTTCGGCGGGGATCAAGGCATTCTTTGCAACCAGCGTATGTGTGCTCATTTACCTGGCCGTTTCTTTTGCCTGGGATATGTGGAAAGACTCGAAACGCCCCAGGGGTAAGAAAAAGCCCAAGCAGAAGCTTCCCCAATAGCTAAAACACGAATAGCTAAAACACGAAGGCCCCGTCTTTTAGACGGGGCCTTCGTTTGCGGGTGCGCCATCAGGGACTCGAACCCCGGACCCGCTGATTAAGAGTCAGCTGCTCTAACCAACTGAGCTAATGGCGCCTACACACAATGATAGACCAGGCTTCCCCCGGGTAACCAAATCGTGAGGGCGTGATGCTCACCTCACCGCCTGTTCTGGTTTTGGCGTTGGGGCGATGACGCTCGGGTGCACTTCCTGCCGGTTATCGCTGCCCTCTCACACCTGGGTGCACTAACTGCTGCCAAAACGCCCTTTAACCCACGCAAAGTGCACCCAAACGTTAGGCGCAGCCAAAAGTGCACCCAAACGTTATCCGTGCCCGGGCCTGAGCCGGTGGTGGCCCTAGCCCTTAGCTACCCGGCTGCTTAGCTATCCGGCTCGTTAAACAACGACGCCTGCGATCGGACCATCCGTGCGAACGCCCCACCCGCGGCTAACAGTTCGCGCGGGGAACCAAATTCGCTTACCTCGCCCGCTGCCAGGACCAGTACCCTGTCGGCGCTGAGGGCCTGCGGCATGCGATGGGTGACGATGATCGCCGTTCTTCCCCGCACGAAGCTGCGAATCGCGGAAAACACCTCGGCTTCGAAAAGGGGATCTATGGCCGACGTCGGTTCGTCGAGTACAACTATGCGGCCGTCACGGGCCATGGCCCTGGCTATGCCCAGGCGCTGCAGTTCCCCACCGGAGAGTTCGCTTCCGCCAAACTCAACCCCGAGTTCCTCCCTCAAAGGTCGGGGCGGCTGCTGCCCATAAACGGCGTCGAGCGCGCTTTGCATTGCGTCAGGAGAAGCCTGCCCGGCGGGGGATAGGTTCTGTGCGAAGGTCATCGCGAAGGCCGTCGTGTGCTGGAATATAGGGCTTATCTCCCTTCGCCACGTGGACGCTCTTGCGGAAGTAAGCGGCAAACCGTTCACCAGCACGGTGCCGCTGTCGGGGCCGTAGAAGCCGCAGACCAGTTTCAGCAGCGTAGATTTACCGGAGCCGTTCTCTCCCACTATCGCGAGGGTTTCCCCCTCCGCCACGCGGAACGAAACCTCTTTTACTGCGGGCTCCGCGGAGTTTGGATAGGTGAAAGAAACATCTTTAAATTCGATAACCGACGCTGCCTCCGGATCACCGGCAAGGTGTTTTTCCTCGTTGCTTACCCCTGTGCCCATCTGAGAGGCGGAGAGGGCTCTTGAGGGCAGGGTTCTCTCGGTGAAAGCGAGCAGGGTGTTTAGATCTTGGAAAAAGAATGCTTTTTCGCGCAGGTAGGCGAGGTTTTCCACCACTTCGCTAACGGTTTGCTGCATGAGAGAGAACGCCTGCACTCCCGCAGCAAGCCCGGCCACGGCGATACCGGCAGAATCGGCCCGCACAAGCAAAAGTGCGATTGCGCTCGCATACATAGCCGCCCCGAGCGCCAGGCCGGGCAGGTTTGCCAACAAGCCCTGTCGGCGATGCCTGCGCAACTCGGAAAGCATTTCTTTCTTATCGGCCATAAAACGCTGCTGCACCGCTGCTTGCATCTCCAGGGCGCGCACCTCCAGCGCCGTCTCCCGTCGTAGGAAAAGCGAAACCAGGTAATCCAGATAGCGCGAGGCCTGTGCACGCTCCCTGATCCCCGTCCAGTTCGCTTCCCGCATGGCCGTCAGGGCGCGGTTAAGCGGTAGCGCTGCACCGATCAGCAGCAGGGGGATATACCAGGCGAAAGACCACAAGATCGCGGCGAAAGAGGCGATGGCGATGCCGCCGCGCAAGATATAGCTATAGAGCACGATGTAGTTGACAGGGCGGCTTTTGGCTTCCTTAACCACCAGGCTGATTACGTCGTAAGCGCGCGGATCATCAAACAGCTCCATGGTCTGCAAAGACGTGCCGCGCTGTAGCAGCAGGCCCTGCAGATAGGTGCTCAGATCCTCGTTCAGCCTGCCGCTTAGGGAGAATACGACCGGAAAGGTGAACAGCGAGGCGGCGGTAAGCAGAGCCCACATGAGTAGTAGGCGGGGAAGGTGAGGGCCAAAGCCGCCGTTAGTGAAACTGCCGACGGTATCTCCGAGCAGAAGCGCTGTGGCTGGCCCGATCAGCCCCTGCAAAAGCAGGAAGAGGCTCAATAGCAGGAATGGGGCGGGGGAGGCGCGCCAAACGTGGGGGAGCGCGGCGAACGGGGCGAAGAGGGGTGACTTTTTAGCGCGCATTTGTTCCTCCGTTTAACCGTCCCGGTGGGAGTGCCGGTGTCTGATCCGACATCAGGCAGTGTCTGGCGATCCATATTACGGGCGAGGGCCTGCGCGCTCACCACACCACGCAGAGATTTTTAGGGGAGAAAACAGTGAAGCCCCCGTCGTTAAGACGGGGGCTTCACTTGCGGGTGCGCCATCAGGGACTCGAACCCCGGACCCGCTGATTAAGAGTCAGCTGCTCTAACCAACTGAGCTAATGGCGCGAACAGGACAAAACTATACAGGTTTGGTTGCGTGCGCGCAACTCCAATTTGCCTGTACGCAATCCGCTCACTTTTTAACCGCAAAGAGAAAGCAAGTGGGGGCCGACGCCTGAGCGTCAGCCCCCACTCGAGTCTCACCGTTACGGTGAGGCCGTGACTGTTACTTCCAGTAGTCGGTGGCCTCGGTAACGCCGTTGTTTGCGGCGATGTAGACCGGGTTCTTGCCGGCCTTGCGCTGGGCGATGTAGTCCTCGCCCGCGCGGATCGCGTGCTTACCGAGCACGAACAGCACCGGCATGTTTATGAACACCATGACGCCCATCAGTACGTCGGCCAGGTTCCACACCAGGGCGAACTCGAGGGTCGCGCCCAGCAGCACGATCAGGGCCGCGCAGATGCGGAAAGTGATCAGCGTGAACAGGGGAGCCTTGTTGTTGAACAGGTACTGCAGGTTGATTTCGGCGTAGAAGTAGTTGCCGATCAGGGTGGTGAATGCGAACACGCACAGGCAGATGGTCACGAACATGTGGCCGAAGGAACCGAAGGTGGTGGCCATGGCCTCCTGCACGAACGGCACGCCCTTCAGCTTGTCACTGCCAACCACGCCGGAGCACAGCACGGCGAAAGCGGTGGCGCTGCAGATGAGCAGGGTGTCGATCCAAACCGACAGCATCTGCACGAGGCCCTGCTTGACGGGGTGGCTGACCGACGCGGAGGCGGCGGCGTTCGGGGCGGAGCCGACGCCGGCCTCGTTGGAGTACAGGCCGCGCTTGATGCCGTTCATGACGGCCGCGCCCAGCAGGCCGCCACCGGCGGCGCTGAAGGTGAATGCCTCGCTGAAGATCTGGCCGATAGCGCCGGGCAGGGCGCCGATGTGGGTGACGATGACGGCCAGGCACATCACGATGTAGACGATAGCCATGGCGGGAACCAGCACGGCGGTCACGGAGGACAGCTTCTGCGGGCCGCCCATGATCGAACCGATAACGAGGATCGCGAGGACAGCGCCGACAACCAGCGGGGTGGAGCTGCTGTGGAAGCTGTAGTTCTCGAACGAAGAAGCGACGGTGAAGCTGGCCACCATGTTGAAGCCGCCGAAGTAGGTGGCGATCAGGGCGATAGCGAAGACGATGCCGAGCCAGCGCTGCTTGAGGGCCGCCTCGATGTAATAGGCGGGGCCACCGTAAGAGGCGTCGCTTTCCGGGTTACGGCGCTTGTAGATCTGCGCCAGGGTGGATTCGATGAATGCGCTGGAGGAGCCGACGACGGCCACAACCCACATCCAAAAGACTGCGCCCGCGCCGCCCAGGGCGACGGCGGATGCTGCACCGGCAATGTTGCCAACGCCCACGCGGGAGGCGGTCGAAACCATCAGTGCCCGGAACGAAGACATGGAGTCCTTTTCCGACGGCGGCTCAGCAACGACACGGATGGCCTCGCCCGCCAGGCGCACAGGCAGCGCTCGGGTAGCGATGAAGAACCAAATGCCGCCACCCAGCAGCAGAATAATCAGCCAGCTGCCGTACATCTGCTCGGAGATAGCTCCGAGCCAGCTATTAAGCGTTTCCTGCATGTAAAAGACTCCTTGTAAGCTCAGAGATCCGACGGCGCGCGGCCGACGGAGCCTAGCGGCACTGTCGGAAAAGGGGCGCTGCGAGGCGTGCCTCTGGCGATTCCCAGCCTAAAGAATAGGGGACGTTAGCGGGTCAAAAACTCTCTTGAGAGCAAAATAATAAGGATTGCCTTAGATCGTTACTGAAGCGTTATCGCGGGTGTGGTGCAATCGTCTCTGACGGGAAGCGATATTGTGTGAATAGTGGCATTTGCCGCGCAAAACGCTGCTTGGGGGAGGGGAAAACGTGAAGGTTGCCGTGGTCGGTGCCGAAGGCGTCCTGGGGCAAGAAATTGTTTCCGCCATGGGGCGGGCCGGGCATCGCGTGAGCGCGTTGGCGCGCAAAGTCGATGACGTCCCCCTGCTCGAAGGGTACGGCGCGCGAGCCGTGGTGACAGACGTCTTCTCGCAGTCCGATCTGGAGCGTGCCCTGCGCGGGCACGATGTCGTGGTTAACGCCGCGCGCAGCATTCCCGTTGGGGTGAATGCCATGCGCCCCTCGGCCTGGATGGAAGACGATCGGCTGCACGGGGAGGCCTCGCCCCTTATCGCCGCCGCCGCTAAAGCAGCGGGGGTGGGCAGGCTTATCCAAGAATCGCTTTCTTCCCTCTACCCCGACAGAGGGGCTGAATGGATCGGGGAGGATGCGCCGTTCACCTCCAGTTCCAGGGTTTTTAATCCCCGGCTGGCGGAGATACGGGCGGCGGTAGATTTTGCGCGCGGCGGGCGCACCTGCGTAATCCTGCGCCTGGGGCAACTCTACGGCCGCGACGAACGCAGCGTGCACGGCCTGCAGCAGGTGCGCCGGGGGAGGCCGGTCCTGCTCGGCAGACCAAAAGACTATCTGCCGCTAATCCATCACAGGGATGCGGGGGCCGCTTTCGTGGCCGCGCTCGACGCGGGAACCGGTTTTTACAACGTGTGCGCGGAACCCGTGACCAGGGGCCGCTGGGCAAAAGACCTTGCCGCCGAGGCGGGGGCGGACGAACCGGCAAAGTTTTACCCAACAATCGCTCAGCTCAGCGTCGGGCCGCGCCTCGACGTGCAGCGCCGCAGCCAGCGGCTTTCTCCGCTCAAATTCGCGCACGCCACCGGCTGGCGGCCAACCGTCGGCCCCGCCACCCCCGGTTGGTCGAAAATGTGATGCGCCCATAGCGCCCCGTGACCGGCGCGGGCTGGGGACCTAAAGAAGGGGCCCTAGATAAAAAGAAACCCCCTGTTTCCAGGGGGTTTCTTTTAAGTGGGGTGAGCGACGGGGCTTGAACCCGCGACCTTCTGGACCACAACCAGATGCTCTACCAACTGAGCTACGCCCACCATGTCCGAGAAAAATTATTACACGAGAAAGCCCGCAATGCGAACTCGCGCCAGAAAGTAGAGGCGCGGGCCACATTTTGCGGCTTATCGCAGGGATCGAGGGTGGATTAGTCGCTGACTAGCCCTCTCCGCAGCGCCTGCGCAAAGGTCGGGGTGAGCGGTAGACGCGGCAGCAAAACCGCCTGCAAAGCGTGATAGGTATCCGGCTTTCCCGGCCAGACCGTGCCTTGCACGCGATTATCCCGATCGAGTTCGTGATGCCAAGAACCGCAGGCAGGGTCCAGGAGGAATTCGCTGACGTATTCCCAATACTCTTCGTATAACCGGGCGAAAGATTCATCGCCGAAAGCGCGATAAGCCACCGCGCAGGCCCCGATTGCCTCCGCCGCCACCCAGTGCATGCGCTCGTGCACCACGGGTTGCCCCTGCCAGTCCAAGGTGTAAACGAAGCCTGGCTGCCCATCGCAGCCAAAGGTGTCGGCAGCGCGGGTAATTAGCTCCCGTGCACACTCAGATAGCCAGGCCGGGGGAGTATCACCCAGCTCGCGCAGCGCGGCCTCGGCGTGCAGCGCCAGGCGGCCCCACTCAAACCAGTGGCCGACGGTCGCGCCGTAAGGGCGGAAAGGATGATCCGGCACCTCGCGGTTGTAATCGAGCAGCATCCGCCAGTCGGTATCGAAATGCTCCGGCAGCAGCCAGTTGTTTCCGCGCGCGAATTCATCCAGGGCGCGGCGCAATATCCCGCAGGCGCGATCCAACCAGCGGCGCTCGCCGGTTACATCGGCCGCCGAAAGAAGTGCTTCGACCGTATGCATATTGGCGTTAATGCCCCGGTAAGGCTCGCACTCGCTGAAAGTACGGTCGTAGGAATCGACGCTCATGCCGCTTTCGGGATCGAAAAAGCGCTCATCGAGTAACGACAGGGCTTCGGTCAATAACTCCGCGGCGCCCTCCCTGCCCGCGGCAGTGGCGGAGGCGGCGGCAAGAACCACGAAAGCGTGAGCGTAAGCCTGCTTAGAAGTATCTTGCGGTTCGCCTTCCCGCACGGATGCGTAAAACCCGCCATATTCGCGGTCCCGGAACACATCGTTCAAAGAACGCAGCCCGTGGTCGGCAAGCCTGCCGTAGGCGGGATTGCCGAGCATGTGCCCGAGCGAGAAACAGTGAATCATCCGGCAGGTGATCCACAGCTCCACTGGCCGGGAAAGATCGGGGGTGCCGTCGGCTCCCAGCCAGGAGAATCCGCCCGCGGGGTGCGGGGAGGCCGCCGCGAACGCGAGAAGAGAATCGGCCTGGCTGCGCAACCAGTGCCGATGCTGCGGGTTATCTAGCCAGGCCGTCACTTTGCTACTCCTGTTCCAGAACGTAGCGGGAGGCGATCTGCTGCAGCTCCTCGCTAGTAAGACCGGGCTGCGGGCGCAGCAGCGCCTCGCGGTAGTAGGCCAGTTCCAGAATCGACTCGCGAATGTCGGCCAGGGCGCGATGCCCACCCTGCTTCTTCGGTGCCTGGAAGAAAACGCGGGGGAACCAGCGCTTAGCCAGTTCTTTCAGGCTGGAAACGTCGATGGTGCGGTAGGAAAGGTAGTTTTCGAACTCGCCCAGATCACGCTGCAAGAAAGCGCGGTCGGTGCCGACAGAATTACCGGCCAGCGGCACCTTGCCCGGCTCCGGGCAGTGCTCGCGTACGTACTCCAGGCACTGGCGCTGAGCATCCTCCAGGGTGGTGCCGGCGGAAAGTTCTTCGAGCAGCCCGGACTTCGTGTGCATGTCACGCACGAAATCGTTCATCTGCTCCAGCGCGCCCGCCGGGGGAGCGATCACTACGTCCACCCCCTCACCCAGAATGTTGAGCTCCGCGTCGGTCACCAGCACGGCAACCTCAATTAGAGCGTCATTGGCTTTGTCCAGGCCGGTCATTTCGCAGTCGACCCAGACGATTCGATCCTGCGACGGTTTAGGCAGCGTAGTACTCACAAAACAAGAGTTTACGCGCCCCCGTCGGAGCCGGTCAGAAAAAGCGTGGCCGCAACCAGCCCGGTGTTGCTAAAAACGATAGAGAGACGTAGCTTTTGGGTGGATAAAGAATACTTATAAGTGTGGAGGTTTTACGTGGCAAACGGTAGCGAACGCAGGTTGGTGGGCGTTTACAACGCAAATGGTGGGCTGGTTGGAGAACTCTCCTACGTAATCGGGAAGATTCGCGGCACCGCGCACTGCGGGCTTTGCGACATCACCCACGGCAAGCGCCCCGTATATAGGGCGGAATGGAAAGAAATGGTGAAGCGGCTACCGTTGCCGCTAGAAACCGTTCACCTTAACGAAGCGGATGCGCCGACGGCGCGGCTGCTTGAAAGCGAACAGGCCCCGTTCATCGCGCTTATCGACGGCGAAAACGATCGCGTCTTGATTAACGCGCAAGAACTGGATGATTGCGGCGGAGACAGCGAAGTGCTGTTTGCCCTGCTTTCGCAGCGGCTTGCGGGGTAGTCGAGGCTGGCTTATTTGCGCGCTAGGAAATTTTTGCCTACAACGCTTTGGCCACCCCTACGGCCACCCCTAGGGGGGTATGAGCGCCAACAGTCGTGTGTTTATGCTGGTCAGAAGCGCCCCCAGCAGGACTCGAACCTGCAACCTACGGATTAGAAGGCCGTTGCTCTATCCATTGAGCTATGGAGGCTGATGTTGCGCTAGTAGTTTACCCGCACTGTTAGCGACAGTCGATTCTTTGTAAATACCAGGATGCCGCCACCCGGTAAGGGTGACGGCATCCTGTTTTAGCGCTGATTTATTAGTCGGCGGAGATAACTACCTTGACGGCGTTGTGCTCGGCGGCGTTAGCGAACAGGTCGTAAGCCTCCATGAACTCGCTCATCTTGAAGTAGTGGGTTGCCATCTTCTTCGCGGGGAGCTTGCCGGAAGCGACCATGCGCAGCAGCGAATCGATCGAGTAGCCGTCGATCAGGCCCATGGAAATGTTGATGTTGGTAATCCAGAGGTCCTCAATCGGCAGATCGACCGGCTTGCCGTGTACGCCAACGTTTGCCACGTTGCCGTGGGGGCGAACGATATCGAGGCAGGTTTTGAAGGTCTGCGGAATGCCGACGGCTTCGATGGCTACGTCAACACCCATGCCGTCGTGGGAGAGCGCCCTGATCTTTTCGACCGCGTCGGGATCGCCCGCGTTCACCTTGTCGGTGGCCCCGAACTCGAGTGCGGTGTTCATGCGGTTCTCGTCCATGTCCACGGTGATGACGCGACCCGCACCGGCGAGGCTCGCGGTCATGACTGCCGACAGGCCGACCGCGCCCGCGCCGACGACGGCGACGGTATCGCCCGGCTTGGTGCGGCCGTTAAGCACGCCGATCTCGAAGCCGGTGGGGAGGGCGTCGGTCAGGAACAGAACTTCCTCGTCGGAAAGGCCCTCGGGGACCTTGTAGAGGGAGGTCTCTGCGTAGGGAACGCGGCAGAACTCGGCCTGGGTGCCGTCGATGAGGTGGCCGAAGATCCAGCCGATGCCGCCAACGGTCTGGCAGTGCGAGTAGTGGCCGACCTTGCAGAAGCTGCACTTACCGCAGGAGGTGACTGCGGGGATAATGACGCGGTCGCCGACCTTGAGTTCGGTGACTGCCTCGCCAACTTCGGTGATGGTGCCGACGGCTTCGTGGCCGAGGATGCGGCCATCGGTTACTGCGGGGACGTCACCCTTCAGAATGTGCAGATCGGTGCCGCAGATGGTGGTGGTGTCGATCTTGCAAATGACGTCGGTGGGTTCAAGAATCTCGGGATCCGGAACCTCTTCCCAAGCCTTGTTTCCGGGGCCGTGGTAAACGAGTGCCTTCATGACATTTCTCCTCTTTGAGAATGTTTCTCATTGAATGGCTTGGGCCATTTGTGCCAAGCCTTGTGGCGAGCCTAATGAAAATTTAGAAAATGTAAAGGGGGTTGGGAAATATTTTTTTTGCGGGCGTCAAAAGTGGCGGGGATTGGGGAGGGTGGCTCGAGTCCGCCCCGTTCCCGCTTGCGACGAGCTGGGAGGGGCGGGGTTTTAGGCGTTTAACCTGCGGGTTTATTCTCCCTGACTAGACCGGCCGCGACTCGTCACTCCATAGACCTCTGCGGGTTACCGACGGGTTAGCGAGGGGCCTGTAGCTCCATAATTGCCGACAGATCGTCGTCTGCCGCAGCTCGGTTGCGCCGAGTTTCGCCGCATTCTTCGCAGCGATAAATGATAATGATTCCCTTTTTAGCCTTGTAATCGGTACCGGTGGGAACTAAAACTCCTCCGCAATCGCTGGCCCTGTCTCCGGGCATTACATCCACATGAAGGGAGTGCAGGCATTTAGTGCAGTGATCGCGAATTGTGCCGCGCGCGATGGGGCGGATCTGGCTCCCGCACACCTGGCAGGCGAAGGAACAGTTTTCCACTTTTCGCGTCACGGGCGATTTCCTTTCGCGTGCGGCGGGGCTGTCTACGGGCAGGTTGTGCACACGCCGGGTTGAGGCGGCGGTCATGCCGGGGAAAAACGCTGTTATCAACAGCGCACAGGAGGTGCTTTGCGCGCAATGCACCCTTGTTCCATAACGGTACCGCGCACCCGGCGTGGACGCTAAAACTGTAGGAGGAGCATCATGCGCTCGCTTGTCACCACGGTAGTGGGAAATGTTGCCAAGGACGTTAGTTACCTGTCCAAGGAAGCGGGGAAAGAATCCGTTACCTTCCGCGTCGCGGTGGATAACTCTTATTTCGATGGCGCCACCTGGCAGGAGCGCCCGGCGCAGTTCCTTTCGGTGTATGCACGCCGCGAACTGGCTAAGAACGCGGCCGAATCCCTGAAGAAAGGGGAGAGGGTGATCGTTAGCGGCAGAATCGCCGAGGTCCAGTGGAAAGACGATCAAGGAGGGGACCACTTCACGCTGGCGCTTTATGCCGATGCGCTTGGACACGATCTGCGTTTCGCTACGAGCAGCTATCTACGCCGAGAAAAGACCGTGCAGCTGCCCCCTCCGGAGGCGGTAGCCTCTGCTTTCGCCGGGGAATCTGCGAAAACAGAGGCAAGCGGCGAACAAGCAGCATCATTCGCCGTAGCGGCCTCGGGTGCCGCAGAAGAAGCGCCGTTCTAGGGGATAACCGCTCCCGTGTTCGCGCCAGTATGAGTGCGAAACCGGGGGCGGCTATCGGCCGTGCTTTACGGATCTGGCCGGTAAAAACCGCGAAATCGGTAGGAGGAGAACCTAGTCCGTAAAGAGTGCCAGCAGCAGTCGGTTTAGATCGGGTAGCAGGTCATCCCCGAGCGCTAGTCCTTTCCGCCCCGGTACGTCTACCGCGTTCCAGACCTCTCCCTTTGCGCTCACCGCAGCGGCAACCAGCGCAGAAACGGTTTCCTCGCTGTCGCTTAGGCGCACTTCGCGACGCACCCGTAGGGCGGCCCCCGTTTCTATGCCCGGCCAGACTGCGCCGGAAAGGATCGGGGTGACGTCACCGTCGGCCGGGAAGGTATCCAGTTCGAGCGGGGTTAGGTGGTGCGCGTCGGTTTCTGCCGGACTATCTAGGAGGGAGGCGAGGGCGGGAAAAGTCGCTAATGCTTTCTGGGTGGGGAGCAGCGCGCACAGCGATCCGTCGTTACCGCTTTGCAAGACTTCCAGGCACGCCGCAGCTAACGCGGCCTTTTCTTCGTTCATATCGTTTTCATTCACGCACGTCATGCTGCCACAATAGGACGAAGCCCGAGTCATCCCATACCAGGAAACGAGGTTGTCTCCGTGACATCAGCCCCGCCGCCCGGGAAGCCCCGCCGCGTAACTCCTTTGACTGTGACGCTGGTGGTGCTCTCACTGCTCGCTTTCGCCCTTTACCGGTTCTCAGACTTCTTTACCGAATACCTCTGGTTTGACCAGCTCGGTTATCGGGACGTGCTGCTAACCAGATGGGGCACTTCCGCCGCGCTCTTTGTGGTCGGCGCGCTAGTTTTCGGTGCCGCCCTCTATGCGGCGATCTCTCTGGCGTACCGGTACAGGCCGATCTATCCGCCTTTAACCAGGGAAGATATTTTGCTGGCGCAGTTCCGGGCAAACGTGGAACCGATGCGCAAGACAGTCACGGTGGTTCTGCCCCTGGCGGTAGCGGTCATCGCGGGTATCGGATTGGCGGGGACCTGGCAGCAGGTGCAGCTGCTAATCAATCAAACCCCCTTCGGTAGCACCGATCCGGTATTCGGGCGCGACATCGCTTTTTACGTGTTCACGCTGCCGGTGCTGGAAATCATTACGTTGAGCCTGCGCACCCTGTGCCTGCTAGCTTTCATCGCTAATGGCATCAGCCATTTCTTTAACGGCGCGATCTCTTACCGCAACACGAAACTGACCTTCACGAAGGCCGCACGAGTGCAGCTGGGAATCCTGGCTACCGTGTTCGTGCTCCTGCAGGCGGCCAGCTACTGGCTTGACCGCTATGCGCTTCTCAACAAACGCCATCAGCGTTTCGCCGGGGCGGACTACACCGATATCAACGCTTTCCTGCCCGCCTACACGATTCTCGCTTTCGGTGCGCTGGTGGTGGCTGTGCTGTTCGTGGCCTGGATCGTGAAAGACGACATCAGGCTGCCCGTTACAGGTATAGGCATCATGGTTGTGTCGGCTTTGGCCGCAGGCGCCGCCTACCCGTACCTGGTGCAGAACTTCCAGGTGAAGCCGAACGAGCGCAACTACGAAAAGCCCTATATTGCGCGCAATATCGAGGCAACCCGCGCCGCCTACGGGCTGGACAAGGTTGAGGTGAAACCCTACGCGGCGCAGACCGACGCCAAGCCGGGCGCGCTACGCAGCGATGCGCAAACCACCGCTTCCCTGCGTCTGCTAGACCCGAACGTGGTTTCCCCGACCTTCGATCAGCGCGAAGCTAACCGCCGCTACTGGGGCTTTGAACAGACCCTGTCGGTAGATAGGTACCGCTTCGACGGCCAGGTGCATGACACCGTGATCGGTGTGCGCGAACTGCGCCCCGACAGGCTGCAACTGGACAAGGACAGCTGGCTAAACCGGCACATCATCTACACGCACGGTTTCGGTGTGGCAGCGGCCTACGGAAACAAACGCAACCCCGACGGTGAGCCCGCGTTCTTCGAATCGGGCGTACCCAGCAACGGCAAGCTCGGTGAATATGAGGAGCGCATTTACTTCGGTAAGCGCTCCACCAGCTACTCAATCGTTGGCGCACCCAAGGGTGCTGCCCCGCAGGAATTCGATTACCAGTCCAGCACGGGCGATAACGCCAAGCAGGTGAACAACACCTACAGCGGTAACGGCGGCCCCTCGCTGGGTAACCTGTTCAACCGGGTCGCTTACGCGATCAAGATGCGTGACATCAACATCCTCATCTCAAGTTACGTAAACGAATCCTCCCAGATTCTTTACAACCGTGATCCGCAAAAACGCGTGAAAGAGGTAGCGCCCTACCTGAGCATCGACTCCGGGGCGTATCCGAGCGTCGTGAACGGCAGGATCGTGTGGATCGTGGATGCCTACACCACGAGCGACAAATACCCGTACTCGCAGCCCTCCAACCTGGAAGGCGTGCTGAGCGAAAGCCGCGATAGCGTGCTGCGCTCACGCGAAGGCGGGGACATCAACTACATTCGTAACTCGGTGAAAGCCACCGTGGATGCCTACGACGGCTCCGTGAAACTGTATGCCTGGGACACCAAGGATCCGATCCTCGCCTCCTGGCAGAAAGTATTCCCCAGGGCACTCAAGCCGGTAAGCGAAATAGACGGTGAACTGATGAGCCACCTGCGCTACCCGGAAGATATGTTCCGGGTGCAGCGGGCTATGCTCGGCGCCTACCACGTGACCGATCCGGAAGAGTTCTTTGTCGGCCAGGACTTCTGGCAAACCCCGGCGGACCCGATCAAGAACAAAAAGAAGAACGCCGCTGCCGGTGCCGGGCTGGCACTGCAGTCCCCGTATTACCTGACCATGCAGGTGCCGGGGCAGGAATCGCCGCGCTTCTCGCTTTCCTCCAGCTACATTCCGCGTGACGGGCAGGGAGTGCTTTCCGGCTTCCTGGTGGCCGATTCGGAAACCGGCGCAGATAAGGGCAAGGTGGCCGACTCTTACGGCAAACTCACCCTGCTGCAACTGCCCTCCGGTAACACGGTGAACGGGCCGGGGCAGGTGCAAAACACCTTCGATGCGGACCCGGAGGTCGGCAAGGTGCTTAACCTGCTGCGCCAGGGAGACACGACCGTGATCCAGGGCAACCTGCTGACCGTGCCCGTGGGTGGTGGCCTGCTGTATGTGCAGCCCGTCTACGTGCAGTCGAACGGTTCCGGCTCCTACCCGCTGCTGCAGATGGTGCTGGCCTCCTTCGGCGATAAGATCGGCTTCGCCACGACGCTAGACGGCGCGCTCGACCAGGTATTCGGCGGTGACTCCGGCGCGAACCTGGGCGACGAGGTCGTGGGCGGCGAAGCCAAGACCGTGGTCGATATCGAAGGCGGCTCCACCGTCGCAGGCACCGACAACGCGAAACCGGGAGCAAAGCCGGAAGAGGGAGCGGCAAAGCCCGCCCCGTCTCCGGCCCCTGGCACCGCCCAGGAACGCCTAGACGCTTCGCTGAAACAGATGCAGGAAGCGATGGCGGAAGCCGATAAGGCACGCCAGGCAGGTGATTGGGCGGCCTACGGTAACGCGGAAAAGAAGCTCCGTGACGCACTGGATCGCGCGCTCGCCGCAAAGAAAGAAATAGGCGGATAAACAAGCGTCGCAGAGGGGGACACCCCTAACCGCACGGGGGCCTTGCCGGGAAATAACCGGCAAGGCCCCCGTGTTCTGTTCACAGATTTTTAATAACTTATGTTGGGGCTGCGCGGACCCAGCGGGGGATACTGGAAAACATGAGTATCAAGAGGAACGCCGCCGCTGTAGCACTAGTCGCCACCTGCGCCCTGGGCCTTGCAGCCTGCGGCAACGATGCGCAAATGCAGCCAAACTCCGCCGTGAGCGGTCAGCAGGCCCAGCAGTCGGCCAACACCGGTGCGGCCGGAAAGTACATCGAATACGACGAGTACGCCAAGGACCCGGCGGCGCACGCGAACACCAAGACCGTGCTCTACTTCAGCGCCTCCTGGTGCCCGCAGTGCCAGTACACCGATAAAGAACTAAAGGAAAACCCCTCCTTCGTGCCGGAAGACGTCACCCTGGTGAAGGTTGATTTCGATTCCAGCACCGAGCTGCGCCAGAAGTACGGTGTCACCATGCAGCACACCTTTGTGCAGATCGATGCCGACGGTAACGCGGTAAAGACCTGGCAGGGAGCCGGCGCCGCCGGGCTTGCTGGAGAGGTACAGAGGTAACCCCTAAATGCTGCTTATAGCGCTACTTTCGCTGGTAGCCGGTGCCCTTACGGTGCTGGCTCCCTGCGTGCTTCCTTTCCTGCCCATCATCGTGGGCGGCAGCCTCAAAGGCGGCAGCAGGGCCAGGCCGTTCCTGGTAGCGGGATCGCTGATTGCATCCCTGTTTGCTTTCACGCTGCTGCTGAAAGCCACCACGCTGCTGATCCACATTGACCCGCGCGTGTGGAGCTACCTATCCGGCGGCCTGGTGATCATCCTCGGCATCATGATGCTGATTCCCGGCCTCTGGGCAGGGCTGATGGAACGCACCCGGCTTGGTAACAAGTCCCACGAACTGCTGCACAATGCGCAAAAAGAAAAGGGCGGTACGCTTTCTGCGATCCTCACCGGCGCCGCGCTCGGCCCTGTATTCAGCAGCTGCAGCCCCACCTACGCCTGGGTGATCGCTACGGTACTGCCCGCGAAACCCGCTGTCGGCCTGTTCTACCTGGTCAT
Organism: Dermabacteraceae bacterium TAE3-ERU5; assembly: GCA_019218375.1. Taxonomy (GTDB): domain Bacteria; phylum Actinomycetota; class Actinomycetes; order Actinomycetales; family Dermabacteraceae; genus TAE3-ERU5. The sequence goes on along the minus strand of JAHUUK010000004.1, from coordinate 108,812 downwards.
GTACTGCATCGGCCTGGTTAGCGTGCTGCTCGCGGTGTCCCTGCTGGGCCGCGCGTTGGTAACGAAACTCGGTTGGGCGGCGAACCCGTCGGGCTGGTTCCAGCGCGCCCTCGCGGTACTGTTCATCATCGTCGGCCTGATCGTGTTCACGGGGACCGACAAGAAGATCGAAGCGAAGATAGTCGATACCTTCCCCGGCCTGTACCAGATCGAGCAGACGCTACTGCCCGTCGGCAGCCCCAACTCGGGGGCTTCGGATAAAGCTTCGGCCGATCCGAACGACTTCTCCGTTCCCGCGCCGGAACTCGTCGGCCTCACGGACTGGATCAACAGCAAGCCGCTGACGCTAGAGGAACTGCGCGGCAAGGTAGTGCTGATCGACTTTTGGACCTACTCCTGCATCAACTGCATCCGCACCCAGCCCTACCTGAACTCCTGGTACGACACCTACCACGACAAGGGCCTGGTCATCATCGGCGTGCACGCACCCGAATTCGCCTTCGAAAAGGTGCCCGCTAACGTGCAGCGTGCGGTGAAAGAAGAAAACATCAAGTACCCGGTGGCGCTCGATAACGACTTCGAAACCTGGCGCGCCTACCGCAACCAGTACTGGCCCGCGAAATACCTGATCGACAAAGACGGCAACGTACGTTTTGCGCACTTTGGCGAGGGCGGCTACAGTAAAATGGAGCAGAAGATCAAGGATCTGCTCGGCGATAAGGGCAGCCAGCTTGCTAAGCCTAAGCAGGTAGAACAGGTCACCCCCGGCCAGTCTCCCGAAACCTACCTGGGCACCAAGCGGGCCGACCCCTCCCAGTTCCAGTCCCAGCCCGCGCTGACAGACGGTGAACACACTTTCAAACAGGCCGACTCCCTGCCGGTTAACGGCTGGAGCCTGAACGGAGACTGGCGGGTAGACGAGGAAAAGGCGACGGCGTTGCAAGACGGCGCCACCCTGACCTACCGCTTCAACGGCAAGCAGCTCTTCCTGGTGCTCGGCCCGGAGGCTGAGGCGGGAGCCAACCCCAAGGTGCGCGTCAGCGTAGAAGGTAAGGACAACGCCGGGGGAGACGACGTGCGTGACGGGACGGTGCAGATAGATAGCCACCGCCTCTATCGGCTGGTGCGTCTGCCCGAACCCGAAGTTGGCACCCTGGTCACCATTACGTTCGATAAGGGCGTGAGCGCCAATGCCTTCACCTTCGGGTGATAAACCGCGCGTGCTGGTAGTCGACGACGACGCAACCGTAAGGGGCGTCGTCGCCGACTACCTCCGCGCAGCGGAAATAGCCGTTACCCAAAGCGGTGACGGCAACGCTGCGTTGCAGGAAGCCTTAACGGGCAATTACGACGCGATCGTGCTGGACCTAATGCTGCCCGGCATCGACGGCAGGGAAATCTTTAGCAGGCTGCGCGCGGCAGGCGTGCACAGCAGCGTCATCATGCTGACCGCCCTCGGCGAAGAAAGCGACAGAATCGCAGGCCTGGAACTCGGGGCCGACGATTACCTGGCAAAGCCGTTCAGCCCCCGCGAGCTCGTGCTGCGCGTACGGGCCGTGCTACGTAGAGCGTCGGCCCAAACCCCTGCCGCAGCGCAGGAGAAGACGCGCGAAATACTGACGGACGGCGATCTCACGCTAGATACCACCGCAGGTAACGCCACACGCGGCGGGAAAGAACTCGCCCTCACCTCCCGCGAATACGAACTACTCGAATACCTGGTCAAACACCCAAACGAGGTGTTTTCGCGCGAGGACCTAATGGCGGCGGTCTGGGGGAGCGGCTACGGCGATCACTCCACGGTCACCGTGCATGTGCGGCGCGTACGCGGCAAGATCGAGGCCGACCCTTCCGCGCCGACCCGGCTGGTAACAGTCTGGGGACGCGGCTACCGCTGGGAACCGAACGCAGGAGGCGGCAATGACTGAACATCTGTTGCTGGCCGGGGCCGCGGCGCTTGCCACGGGTATAGCCGGGGCCGTGCTAACGCTCTGGAGCGCCCGCTATTCGCTGTGCCTGGCCTCGCTGCTCGGCCCGTGCGTGGTGGTGCTGGCGCTCGCCGCCGGGCTGCTGGTCGGGGCGGAATTGATGCTTTTCGAGGAAACCGGGGTGCTGCTGCTCCTGCTGCTTTCCGTGCTCCCCGCGGCTCTGCTGAGCGGCATGTTTATCTCCATGAAAAACCGTGAAGCGATCACGCGCGCCGCGAGTGAGCTGGAGGCGGAGCGGCGCCGCTGCGAGGTAGAGGAGGGGCGGCGAGAACTTATCAGCTGGCTATCGCACGATCTGCGCACGCCGCTGGCCGGCATCCGGGCGATGGGGGAGGCGTTGGAGGACGGCGTTGCGTCCGATCCCGCGCTCTACTATCGCCGTATCGTGGCGCAGGCCGACCGCACCACCGGCATGGTGAACGATCTGATGTCCCTGGCTAGCCTGCGCAGCGGTGCGTCGGGAATGCGGCTGGAGCCGGTGAGCGTGGCCGACCTTACCTCCGATCTGATCGGTCAGTTGCAACCCCTCGCCGCCGAGCGCGGGGTGACTCTGCGCGGCGCGACTGACGGCGGCCAGGCCGAAGTGATGGGGGACGCGGGCCTGCTGGCCCGGGCGCTGCAAAATGCGATTGTGAATGCCATCCAGTACACCGCGCCCGATAGCACTGTCACGGTGCAGGTGATGCACCGTGACGGCTGGCTGCGCGTAACGGTGAGTGATGAATGCGCGGGGCTGAGCGAGGAAGACCTAAAGCGTATGTTCGAGGCCGGGTGGCGCGGTGATGCTGCGCGTACGCCGGGCGCGGTAACCGGTTCCGGGCTGGGGCTGCCGATAGTGTGCACCGTGATCGAAGCGCACGGCGGCAGCGTGCAGGCTCGCAACGCGGGCAGCGGCTGCCTGATAGAGATGGCGCTGCCCTGCGAAGCGACGGCGCGAAAGTGGCATGACTAACGAAAAGGCCCCCTGAACTGGACTGGGGTAGGGACGGTGCGTAAAGTAGTAATCACCGACGCGGGGTGGAGCAGTTCGGTAGCTCGCCGGGCTCATAACCCGGAGGTCGCAGGTTCAAATCCTGTCCCCGCTACGAGATAAGAAAACCCGTCACACGGCCTAGCCGGTGGCGGGTTTCTTCTATGCCTGGGGAGAGAAGAGAAAAATTGCGTTCCCTAGATAGTTAAGGGCGCGTAGATAGGCCCGGATAGGGCACGCAGGGGCGGGACGTTTCAGCCGTGGGTCTGGTTGTAGCGGTAGAGGTAGGCAGCGCCGCCGCAGGCGACGATCAGCACCAGCGCGATCAAGCGGTTGCTGAACGTAACCCCGGGCACTCCGCCCGCATAGACCGTGGCGAAAAAGAAGAACGCGCCCAGCCAGGTGGCGAGCCGACGGCGCGGCTCGTGCGCCACGGCAGCGAATGCCACGGCGACGACGAGCGCAATCTGAACGAGTGTGGCGATGACGAAAGCGATAGGCACGGCTGCTCCCTGGGGATAAGTTCTTTTAACGCCCTCGATCCTACCCGGGTAGGTTCCCGCGTACTCATCCGTGCGCTTTTGTGTCCGGTCCGGAGATGCCTGTCAGAGACTTCATTGCATCAGATGCAACCGTTGTCGTAGAGTGGTTTGCAATAGATCCCCGGTCAGGCCTCTTCCTTTGCGGAATGCACAAATGGCCGGGGCCTTTCTTTATTACGGAGGCGCCGATGCCGAAAGACTGGTTGAGCTATGAGCAGCAAATAGAGCGGCTCAGACAGCGCGGTATGCGGGTCGATGACTGCACGGATGCAGCACAGTTCCTCTCTCGGGTGAGCTACTACCGCTTCTCCGGCTACTTCCGGCATTGGCAGCGTGACCCTGCTCGGGGTGACAACCAGTTCTTGGAAGGCACCTCGTTTGATGTCATACGTGATCTCTACGAGGCGGAGCAGGAGCTCGTAGCTGTCTGTGACGAACTGCTGCACCCTCTCGAGGTTCTTCTGCGTACCCGGTTCGCCTACGCTTACGGGAATCGGGTTGGGGTAACTGGGACGTTTGCACGCGGCGAGGGATTTACACAGTCGCCCCGCTTTGGTGTCGAACGCGTAGAAGAGCACGCTCTCGCTAGCCTGGACCGCAGCAAGGAAGCTTTTGTTTCCCACTATCGTGACGAGATCAAGCAAGGGTACGCCTACAAACCCGAAGCGTATGATCGTATGCCGATCTGGGTTGCGGTTGAAGCATTCTCGTTCGGGAGCCTGTCGCGGCTCATTGAAGCTTCTGGTGATTCTGGCGTGTTAGATGACATTGCAGATTCCATGAATGCCTCTCGCAGGCTTCTGCCAGGTCAGGTGAGGTCATTCGTGTATCTACGTAACAGGGTTGCACACTGTGCTCAACTGTGGAACCACCGGGTACTCGATACTCCCGGGCTGCACCCCAAGACCGGCGGCCGCGTTAAGAAAGCGTTACGGAATTTCTTGGACCACTCGGTCTATAAAATCCTAGTCGCACTAGATGATGTAGCTACCCGCTCCGGGCTCTCTGAGGACTGGCTGCGGCACACCGTAGAACCGATCCTGGAAAAGAACCCTCTGCTCGCACAAGGTATAGCTGAACCGGTCCGGTACGGCGATATGCCCGCAAACCTGTTGTCAGGCAGCGGGAGTGCGTCCGCTTAATTGGCTATACGCCAAAGCGCGGCTTGGTGCACCCGCGTAACTTGGCCGTAGCCCGCAGGGGCGCTCCGATATCCTGTTTCCCGTAGACACGGGGATCCTTTTAAAGGCGGGGCGTATGGGTACGACGGCTGAGCGGAAGAACGCGGCGCGCGAGTTTGTGGCCCGCTGGAGCGGGCACGGCTACGAGATGGGGGAGAGCCACGCGTTCTGGCTTGACCTGCTGCGTGACGTGTTTGGAATGGCCGACGCCAGCTCGAAGTGCCTGTTCGAGCAGCGCACGTTTGTGGGCGGGCGGATAGACGTCAGCATTCCCGACGCGAAAACGATCGTGGAGCAGAAGTCTTCCGGCGTCGATCTAGACCACGCGGAGCTGCGCCAGGGCGTGCGAGTAACCCCGTTTGAACAGGCGAAACGCTACGCCGACTCGCTGCCTAATCAGGAGCGTCCCGACTGGATTGTTGTCTGCAACTTTGAGAGTTTTCGTATCCACTCCCTGAATCGGGTGAATCCGGCCCAGGAATACACGGAATTCACGCTCGCTGAGCTGCCCGAGCAGCTGCACCTGCTCGATTTTCTGGTCGACCCGGCTCATTCGCGCAGCGAACGTCAGCGCCTTGTTTCCATGCAAGCAGGGGAGCTGATCGGTGCGCTCTACGACGGCCTGCACCGCCAGTACCTGAACCCGGACTCTCCCGAGGACCAGCACGCTCTAAACATGCTTTGCGTGCGGTTAGTATTTTGCCTCTTCGCGGAGGACGCTGGATTGTTCCGCCGCGACTCGTTCGTCAGCTACCTGAGCCAGTTCCCGGCCAACCAGATGCGGCGCGCACTGCTGGACCTGTTTGACGTGCTGGCGCAGCCCGTCGAGGCTCGCGATCCGTACCTGGAGGACTCCCTGGCCTCCTTCCCCCGTACGTCAACGGCGGCCTGTTCGCGCAGCGCGCCGAGATTCCCCACTTCACCGAGGAGCTGCGCACCCTGCTGCTGGAGCACGTGGCAGCCAACACGGACTGGTCGCAGATCTCACCCACCATTTTCGGCGGCGTTTTCGAGTCGACCCTGAACCCTGAGACCAGGCGGGCGGGTGGTATGCACTACACCAGCCCAGAAAACATCCACCGGGTGATCGGCCCCCTGTTCCTGGACGGCCTGACGCGGGAACTGAACGAGCTGTTAGAAAACAAAACCCTGGGGGAGCGCAAGCGCATAAACGCGCTGCGTGCCTTCCAGGACAAGCTGGCTTCGCTAAAGTTTTTCGACCCGGCCTGCGGCTCGGGTAACTTCCTGACCGAGACGTTCCTTAGCCTGCGCCGGTTGGAGGACCGCGTGCTGTCGGAACTTGGGGACCAGATTTCCATTGATTTCGAGGAGGTCGGCGGTTCCCCGATCAAGGTGAGCCTCAGCCAGTTCTACGGCATCGAAATTAACGATTTTGCCGCAGAAGTTGCCCGCACCGCCCTCTGGATCGCGGAGCTGCAGGCCAACATCACCTCCGAGCAGATAGTGCTGCGCAGCCTGGAAGATCTGCCGCTGCGCGACAGCGCCCGGATCGTGGTCGGTAACGCGCTGCGCACCGACTGGAACCTGGTGCTGCCCGCCGCCGAATGTGATTACGTGATGGGGAACCCGCCGTTCATCGGCTACTCGAACCTGACCGCGGAGCAGAAGGCCGACAGGGCCGCGCTCTTCGCGGAAACTAGCGGGGGGGGGGACTCCTGGATTACGTCGCCTGCTGGTACGCGGCGGCGGCGAACTACCTCTCGCCGCCTGACGGCGAAACGAGCGGCGGTAAAGCGCGCAGGGCACGTAAACAGCCGGCCCGCTGTGCGTTCGTATCCACTAACTCGATCTGCCAGGGCCAGCAGGTAGCCCCGCTCTGGCGGCCCCTGTTCGCGCGGGGATTTTCTATCGATTTCGCACACCGATCGTTCGTGTGGGGCAACGAATCAAACCGGCAAGCGCACGTGCACGTCGTGATCGTCGGTTTCAGCCAGGGGGAGACGCCCGGCCCGAAGAGAATCTATAGCTACGACTCGCGCGGCCGTGCTCTCGGGGCGACGGTGGCGGGAAACATTAATGGCTACCTGACCGATGCTCCGGATGTTTTCGTGGAGCGGCGCAGCAAACCGCTTTGCGATGTGCCGCCCGTAGCGCAGGGGTTTAAACCAGCTGACGGGGGAAACCTCCTGCTGTGGGAGAAAGATAAGGACGAGCTGCTACATAAAGAGCCGGAGGCTCTGCCTTGGGTGCGGCGCTTTTCCATGGGGGAAGAGTTCATCAGCGGCAAACCGCGCTTTTGCCTGTGGCTACCGGAAATTAAACCCGCAGAACTAAAACAGCTCCCGGAGGTGCGTAAGCGGATAGATGCTTGCCGCGATTGGCGCTTGGCTCAAACCAAGACGGGTGATGCTTATAAGCTTTCGGATAGGCCCCACCTGCTCAGGCCATGCGGCCCGTTCAGAGATGGCAGCTATATAGGTATTCCTGTTGTTAGCTCTGAACGCCGCACCTACATACCTGCCGGTTTCGTTACCGATGGCATGATTCCCGGAAACATGCTCTACTTCATCCCGACTGGCAGCCTGTACGTATTCGGGGTGTTCATGTCCCGCTTCCACAACGCTTGGATGCGTACTGTGGCTGGGCGCTTAAAGTCCGACTACCGCTACTCAAACACGATCGTCTACAACAACTTTGTCTGGCCCGAGCCGAGCGATAGGCAGCGCGCCCGGATCGAGGAGTGCGCCCGCGAGGTAGTAGCGGCGCGCAGTCACTACATGTGGCCGGACGGCGAGCCGACCCCGGAGCAAGCGGCAGCTGTTGGCGCCCCCAGGCCGCAGGCTAGTCTTGCCGACCTCTACGATCCGGATAACGATTTCCTCTATCCGCGCTTGAGTGCCGCGCACCGCGCGCTGGATGAGGCTGTGGAGGACGCCTACGGGGTGGACTTCGACGGTGACGAACAAAAGATAGTCGCCCACCTGTTCAGGCTCTACGCCGAGGGCACGGCTTAGCGGGCCTGCTTCATCACCGCACCCCGCCGCGTAGGTCGATATCCCCGCCCGGCCACTCCGCGACTGGCCGCAGCGCCGGGCAGATCAGGATGGGGGAGGAGGCGTTCACCACCGTCCGGGCGGGGGCTAGCCGGTCTAGGAGACGTTTATTGATGGCGTCATCACGCAAGGGCGCTGCTGCTGGTGATGGTGAAGGTGGCGATATTGTTACTCATGCGCCGCAGCCCCGGGAGGTCCTCGAGCAGGTGGGGCGGAGTTATTAGATGGAACTTGTCGGCCAGGTTCGTCTCATGCAGCCAAGTGAATTCGGGGTGAAGCTCGCTGACGTTCTTACCGGTAGCGACACCCCAGGTGAATTGCACGCCTTGTTTATGGACGCTGGCAGCAAACTGGCTTTTCCCGACCGCTAAATCGGAGAGCAGATCCGCTACTACCGTCGCTCCAGGGAAACGTGCGGCAATGGTTTGCCAGAGCTGATTGACACATCCTTCTGGCAGGAACATGAGCAGCCCCTCGAGCAAGATTAGTGTCGGAGCATCCGATAGTGGAATCTGATCTGCCCACTGTGGTTGGCACAAGTCCACTGCTATGTCGGTAACCCGCTGGCTCGCTGGTAGGAGGCGGCGTCGAGCGTTGATTACCGGCGGTAGGTCAGCGTTAATCCACGCGGTCTCTGAGGTGCCTAGTCTCCACGGACGGGTGTCCAGCCCCGCGCCAAGATTAATGACCCGCCCTTGCGGGTGAGCAGCAAGGAACGTAGCGATCTCCTCATCAATCACTAAGGTTCGTGCCACGACACCACGGAAGGTCGCTTCGTTCGGTTCGGGCAAGAGTTCCGGCTGCTCACGTTCTAAACGCTGGATTATCTCTACCGCTAATGGGTCGCTAATCAGCGCCCGAGCAGAAGCAGTTTCTTTGGCGCGCACCGCCATCGTGGTCAACATCGTGTGCGCTACCCCAGACAAACCCAGCTGTTGAGAATCGTTATCAACCATGGTTCTAGTTTAGGTCGGGTCCGTAAATCTTCAACTGACAAGCACATTCACTCGCCCACCTGTTCAAGCTTTATGCCGAGGTCACGGCCTAGCGATCCTGCTTCATCACCACGCCCCGCCGCGCAGGTCGATATCCCCACTCGGCCAGTCCGTGACCGGCCGCAGCGCCGGGCAGATCATGATGGGGGAGGAGTCGTTTACCATCGTTCGGGTGGGGTCTAGCCGGTCGGTGTGGCTTTCCCGTGCCCGGATGCGCACCCACCCGGCCGACTCATAGAAGCCCACCACGGCGGGGCGGCAGCCCAGGTAGCCGAAATCGGCCTCCGCATCCTCGGTCATGGCCAGTTGTGCCCGCAGCAGTAGCCTCCTGCCAAGTCCGCTGCCCCTGGCTTCCGGCGCGACCAGCATACCGCCAGTGCCTGCCACGGCCACCTCTACGCCGCCAACCTCGATGACTCGCCGCTGGAAGCCGACGTGCCCCACCAGGCACCCGCCGTCCCAGGCCAGTACGTGCCAGTCGGCGGGTGCGTACCCGTACGGCCCGGCCGGGTTCCAGTCCCCGAAGTCGGCCCGGTATTCGGCGTCGAAAAGCCGCCGCATCTCTGCCAGGTCGGTATCGCTAAGCAGGGAATGCGAGGTCACGGTCAGGTTTACAGACATCACCGCTATCTTCGCACGATGCAGCATCTCAGCCCATCATTCGGCCCGCCCGTATCCGCAGCCCGCGGCTAGCCATGTTCGCATTCAGCCGTGTTAGCGTATACGCCATGAAGCACTGAACCTGCTCCCGGAAGCCCGATCAACCCGTGCAGATAGGTTCACTGTGCCCACTATTTCTTTCACCCGTGTTTCTTTTGCCTACCCCACCCGCGACATTCTAGAGAACGTCTCTTTTACCTGCGGCGGCCAGGACCGTATCTGTCTGGTCGGGCCGAACGGGGCCGGGAAAACCACCCTGCTGCGCCTGGCCAGGGGAGAACTGGAGCCGCTCAGCGGTACCGTGTCGGCACCCAAAACCGTACCCCGCCCGGCCCTGCCCGGATCGGCTACGGTGGCCGACGCGGTAAACGCTGGCCTGCGCGAACTGATCGCTATCCGCGACGATTTCGAGGAAGTCACGCGGCTCCTGGAAAACAGCCAAGAGACCTCCCTGCTGGCACGCTACGCCGCGCTGCTTGCACAGATGGACGCCAAGGGGGTTTGGGAAATGGAAACCAACGTCGAGCGGGTGCTCTCCGGCCTGGCGCTGGGGGACCTGGACTGGCAGCGCCCTCTAGCCGCCCTCTCGCCGGGGCAACAGGGACGTTTGCGGCTGGCCGCGACTTTGGTGGCCTCCCCACAGGCGCTGGTTTTGGATGAGCCGACAAACCACCTGGACAGCAATGCGAAAGAATATTTGACCTGCCTGGTGCGGGAATGGGAGGGGCCGGTGCTTTACGCCAGCCACGACCGTTCCTTCATCGAAAACACGGCCACCGGGCTGCTTGATCTAGACACTGCACCCTGGGAAGCCTCCGCCACTCTGGATGGTTTGCCCTGGGATAACGGGGCCCACCTGTGCCGGGGCAACTATTCGCACTATCTGGCGCAGAAGCGTTTGGCACGGGAGCGCCACCGCGCGGCTCACGGTAGCCAGCGGGAAGAAAAGCAGGGAATCGAGCGCCACCGGAAAGAGTCCGAAGTGGTTGGCCACAAGAACTTTAAGCCCCGCGCCGAGAGCGGGGCGGCGCAAAAGTTCTATGCCGACAGGACCCAGAAAGCCTCCACCCGCAGGATTAACAACGACTCCCGCCGCCTGGAGGAACTGTCCCGCAGCGAGGTACGTAAGCCACGCTACGCGAGCCTAGAAATACGCCTACCGCAGCCAGCTAAGGCACCCGCTGGAGTGGTGGTAGCAGCGCGTGGAGTTTCCGTTCCTGGGCGGCTTGCCTCGGTCACCTGTCAGGTGAGCGCGGGCCAGCACGTACTGATCGTCGGCCCGAACGGGGCCGGTAAAAGCACGCTGCTGCGCCTGCTGCAGGGGGAGGATATATCCGCCCCGATAGAAGGTGAATTAACCGTATTTCCCGGTAGTGTGCTGATTCCGCAGACCCTGCCGGTTCCGGGTGACGGCCTGATTCCGGATAGCGCTTGGCAAAGCGGAATGGGGGAGGCCGGTAAGGGTTTCCTGGACCCTCGCTTTTGGCACGTGCCCGTCGGACAACTATCGGACGGCAACCGCCGTCGCGCCCAGTTCGCGGCGGCCGCGTCGCTGTCTCCGTGTGTGCTGCTGATAGACGAACCGACTAACTATCTGGATCTGGACACCATCGAATCGCTTGAGGCAGCGCTCGCGGCCTGGCAAGGAACGCTGATTGTTACCAGCCACGACGAGTGGTTGATCGGCAAGTGGCTGGAGGATGGTACGGCCCGCCCCGACTGGGCAGGGGAGCGGGTGCTGCTAGAGCTTATGGCGCAGCAGCCGAAAAAGTAGCAAAACAGCGTCGCTTTTACTGCGGTACGCCCTACCCGCTACCGGTCGGTCGGTGACAGAATGGGGGCATGAGCGAAAACCGCACCCACCTGTTTATTGGCGATTCGATTACCGACTGCGAATGGCGTCAGGATCCGGAGCAGATCGGCTACGGGTATGTGCGGCTTGTCGCCGAGCATTTCGCGGCCCACGAACCGGGCAGCACCGTTATCAACCGCGGCACGAGCGGCGATCGCGTGCGCGATCTGCGTGCCCGCTTCAACGATGACTGCATCGCGCACGATCCCGATTTGGTCACCATCTACGTGGGCGTGAACGACACCTGGTACGCGGTGCGTGACGGCGAGGAAACCACGCCGGAACAGTTCGAGGCTGACTATCGCTTCCTGCTCGATCAGCTTTCGGCCCGCTGGCCCGCCCGCCCCGTAATCATGGTGGTGCCGTTCGTGACCGTGGTTAACGACGAGACCGCGCGTTTCGGGACCGATCTGGCGGGCAAACAGGAGGTTGTGCGGGAACTGGCCAGGGAGTTCGGCCACACGCTGATCGAACTGCCCGAGGTGATGGAGAAGGCACAGGAGGCCGGGCACACCCCCGACAGCTTGGCCGCCGATGGCGTGCACCCGACCGCCGCCGGTCATAAGCTGCTGGCCGACGCCTGGCTTGCGGCCCGCGAGGGCGTCACCTACGCCGAAGAGGACTAACCCCCTCCGCACGGGCTTTCCCCTGTCTGTTCCCTTTTCAGCTGCCCTACGTTTTTAACATCTGGGTGCACTAAGTGCTGTTTTTCTGCGCCCGCTAACGTCTGGGTGCACTAAGTGCAGGTTAAAGGGGGTTTTGACAGCATTAAGTGCACACGAACGTAACCGCCAACCAAAAGTGCACCCAATCGTCATCGGGGAACCTAGCCGTCATCGGGGCGCCCAGGCTGTTATCCCTGTGAGCTGGCGTGGTGCTAGACAGCGCCGTCCGTCTCCGTCCCACATTGGTAGAGCAAACAGGTAAAAGTAAGGGGCGCTCCCGCACGGGAGCGCCCCTTAACTTTTAGAGCCTGGCAGCTAGCCGGATCAGTGCTGCTCGGCAGCCTCTACCTTCTGGCCGACGCGCTTCATGACGTTCTGGAACCATTCCTGGTTGATGTCGAACGCCTTGTGGCCGGCGATGCGCTCGAACTCGATAGCGCGCAGAACGCAGCCCTTCTCTTCGTCGTGGCCGATCACGCCGGTGCCGCCCGCGAGGGCGGTCTGCACGGCCAGGTCGGTCATCGACTTGATCAGGCGCAGGTCGTCGGCGTTAGCCTTCGCGGAACGCGCGAAGTAGCCCGACTTCTGCACCATGACCTTCTCGGCGTCCAGCTTCGCGGAGAACTGCTTCGCGAACCACTGGCCGGGGTTGATCTTGTCCAGCTTCACGTGACCGAACGGGTCGCGCTCAACGGTTTCGCCGCGCGATTCCATCTCGGCGATGATCTCGGGGATGCCCGCGCCCTCGGACAGGAAGATGTTGACGCAGCCAACCTCGTCCATGACCTTCTTTAGGCGCTCGGCCTCGCCCTCGATGTCCAGCTTCATCTCCGGCAGGAACACGGCGTGCACGTCCCAACGCTCCGGGGTGTGGCCGATGCTGGGCAGCCACTGCTGCTGTGCATGCCACTGCTGGTAGTACTCGGCGGCCTGCGCGGTCAGGTAACCGCAGGCGCGGCCCATAATCTCGTGAATAATCAGCATGCGCGGGTTCGAGCCGTTCTCGGCGATCACGTTCTGCGCGAACTCGCTGGTCTGTTCGGCGGCGGTCATCGCGCCCAGCGACTGGCGGATCGGCACGATGTCGTTGTCGATCGTCTTGGGCAGACCCACCACCTGCAGGTCGTAGCCGTTGTCGTGCAGGTACTTTGCCAGGTCGGCGGCGGTGGTGTTCGTGTCGTCGCCACCGATGGTGTGCAGCACGTCAACGCCGTCTTCCTTCAGCTTGTTGGCCGCTACCTCGAGGGCGTTCTCGCCCTCCTGGATCAGGCCGCGCTTGACCAGATCGGCGGTGTTGGTCAGCTTCACGCGGGAGTTACCGATCGGGGAGCCACCGTAGTTGTGCAGCACGTGGGCGTTCTTACGCACCTCGGCGTCCACGACGATCTTCTCACCCGAGAGCAGGCCCCAGTAGCCGTGCTTGTAGGCGATGATCTCTACGTCCGGCACCAGCTCGTTGTAGCGCTCGATCAGGCCGCCAACGGCGGAGGAGAGGCACGGGGCGTAGCCGCCCGCGGTAAGCAGGGCAACGCGGCGAACAGTCATGAAAAATCCTTCCATAAGAGGATGACGGGCAAGGCCCAGTTTAGTCCCCGCCAAGGGGCAGAGTCCCGGCGCGTCCCCGTAGACATGCCGTGGCTCACTCACGCGGCGCGAGAGCCGCCAAAACCTCGTCGTGCAGCAGGGAATTGGACGCCACCGCGTTCTCCCCGAACGGGCCGTCGGCCCCCTCCAGGGAGGTGAAGCGGCCCCCGGCCTCCGTCACGATGGGGGCCAGCGCCACCATGTCGTGCAAAGCCAGTTCCGGCTCCGCCGCGAAGTCCACGGCGCCCTCCGCCACCAGCATGTAAGACCAAAAATCGCCGTACGCGCGGGTGCGCCAGCAGCCCTGCATCAGGTTGAGCAGCTGCGGCAGCCGCCCGGAATCCGCCCAGCCGCTCAGCGAAGAATACGAAAACGAAGCGTCGGCCAGGCTATCCACCTGGGAGACACGCAGCTGCTTAGCGGAGGAAAGGCGCGGCCCCGTCCAGGCCCCCAGGCCTTTCCCGGCCCACCAGCGCCTGCCGAGCGCGGGGGCCGACACCAAGCCGGTCACCACCTCGCCGTCCTCAATCAAACCAATCAGGGTGGCCCAGACGGGAACGCCGCGCACGAAATTCTTGGTGCCATCAATCGGATCAATAACCCACTGGCGGGCGGAATCGCCGCTGGAACCGTACTCTTCCCCGATCACCTGATCGCGCGGGCGCAGCCGCGAAAGCTGGCCCCGCACCGCGCGCTCCACGCTCTGATCGGCGTCTGTCACCGGCGTCAGATCGGGCTTCGTTTCCACCCGCAAATCCTGCGCCTGGAAACGCTGCATGGTCATCTGGTCCACCGAATCGGCCAGCACGTGAGCGAGCCTGAGATCTTCCGCGTAAGACATGCTGCAACTCTACGTTGCCCGGACCGCCGCGGGTATGCCCGCGCCGGGCCGCACGGCGAAAAAGCCCAAAACCGGCTACAGATCCCAAGGATCGTTGGCACGCAGGGTGGCCAGCAGACGGCGGAAAGATTCCAGCCTGGCCCGGCCCGCGCTACCCGCCAGGCCCTCATCCACCTGCCGATCCAGCGCGCACTCATCCTCCAGGTGGGTGCAGCCGCGCGGGCATTCCTCGGCCAGGCTGGCCAGGTCCGCGAAAGCGTCGATCAGATGGTCAGGATCGATATGCCCCAGCCCGAACGAACGCACGCCCGGTGTATCAATTACCCAGCCGCCCCTAAACGGCGCCATCAGCGCCGACGAAGACGTGTGGCGGCCCCGCCCCGTCACGTCATTGACGTGCCCGGTGGCGCGGTGCACCTGCGGTACGAGCGCGTTCACCAGCGTGGACTTACCCACCCCGGAGTGTCCCACCAGCACGCTGGAATGATTCGCCAGCCGGTCGCTGAGGGCCTCCAGGCCCGCGATGCTGCCGTCCTCGCGCAGATGCGTGACCACGTAATCCACCCCCAGCGGGGCGTAACTGGCCAGGAACTCATCGGGCGCGCAAAGATCGGCCTTAGTCAGGCACAGCAGGGGCGTGATCCCCGCGTCGAACGCCGCCACCAGGCAGCGGTCGATCAAGCGGCCGCGCGGCGTCGGATCGGCCAGCGCCGTCACGATCACCATGGTGTCCACGTTCGCCACCAGAGCGCGCTCGGTCGTCGTATCGTCGTCGGCGCTGCGGCGTAGGAACGTGCTGCGTTCCTCAACCCGCACGATCCGGGCCAGCGTGTCCTTACGGCCGCTCACATCGCCGGTCAGCGCCACCCGGTCACCCGGCACGATGGCGGTGCGGCCCAGCTCCCGCGCACGCATGGCGGTGACGTGGCGTTCCTCATCGGTGCCCGGCGCCACCACGGTGCGCCAGCGGCCCCTATCCACGGCCAACACCAGCGCGGGCACCGCGTCGTCGTGCTTTGGGCGATCCTTCGTGCGGGGGCGAGAGCCGCGCCTGCCGGGGCGGATCCGCACATCCGATTCGTCGAAACGCCGCCCGCTATCGCTACGCCGCGCCATTCAGCATCTCCCGCCACATCTCGGTAAACCCCGGCAGGGTCTTGTCCGTAGTTTCCACGTTCTCCACTTCTACGCCCGGCACGGCCAGCCCGATCAGCGCCCCGGCGGTAGCCATCCGGTGATCGCTGTAACTGCGCCAAAGCCCGCCGTGCAGCGGGCGCGGCCTGATCTCTATGCCGTCCGGCAGTTCGCGGGCGTCGCCGCCCAGCCGGTTGATCTCGCTCACCAGCGCCGCCAGACGGTCCGTCTCGTGCCCGCGCAGGTGGCCGATACCGTACAGCCGGCTGGGGGAATCGGCCAGGGCAGCCAGCGCCGCAATGGTGCAGGTCAGTTCCCCGGCGTGGGAAAGATCGGCGTTAATGCCGCTTATCCTGCCGCCGCCGGTACAGGTGAGGCCGTCCGCCCCCAGGGCAAGACACGCCCCCATGTTGGGCAAGAGCTCGCGGTAGGCATCGCCCGCCTGGGTGGTTTCTTCCGGCCAGCCCGGAACGGTAACGCTGCCGCCCGCGATCATCGCCGCCGCCAGGAAAACCCCGGCGTTGGAAAGATCCGGCTCAATCTCTACCTCGCCCACCGTGAGCGGGCCGGGCACGATCCGCCAGGCCGCGCCGCCGTCGGCGCTCGCGGGAAGAGTCTCGATCTTCGCGCCACAATCCTGCAAAGCGCGCACCGTCATCTCGATGTGCGGCAGGGACGGCAGCCTGCCGCCCGCGTGACGCACGGTGAGCGGGCCACGGGCGCGCGGCGCAGCCAGCAGCAGGGCGGAAACGAACTGGCTGGAAGCCGAAGAATCCAGCGTCACCTTGCCACCTGGCAGCCCCTGCGCAGAAGAAATCACGCAGGGCAGGAAACCCGGCTCGCCCTCGTAGGTGATAGACACCCCGAGGTCAGCCAGCGCCCCCAGCAGGGGAGCCATCGGACGCACGTACGCCCCCGCATCCCCGCGCAGGCGTCGCCGCAGCCCCGACGCGGCCACCAGCGGCG
The DNA here is from genome assembly GCA_019218375.1 of Dermabacteraceae bacterium TAE3-ERU5. Lineage (GTDB taxonomy): Bacteria > Actinomycetota > Actinomycetes > Actinomycetales > Dermabacteraceae > TAE3-ERU5. The sequence goes on along the minus strand of JAHUUK010000004.1, from coordinate 92,420 downwards.
GCAAAAAGCGCATCACAGTCCCGGCCAGGCCGCAATCGATATCGCGCGCGGCTGCGTCGGCCCCGGCAAGCTCAGCGGGGAGGGGAGAAACCCGCAGCGCCTCGCCGTCCTCGCTAAAACTTGCCCCCAGGCTTTCCAGGGCGGCGCGCATGAGCCGACAGTCGCGCGCGTCCAGCGCGCCGCGCAGCACGCTAGGGGAGTCGGCGCAGGCCGCGAGCAGCAGCCAGCGGTTGGTGAGAGACTTCGAGCCAGGAACGCGCACGCGGGCCGTCAGCGGCCCGCGTGCGTTCGGGGCAGACCAGTGCGTTTGCACGCCCGACAACTCAGGCGCCGAGCTTCTTCTCTACCGCGCGCTGGCCGTTCTTCGCCATTTTCTCCAGCTCGCGCTGCTTACGCGCCGCAGCCTTCTGGCCGCGCTCCACGGCCTTGTTCACCCGGTAGCCGAGCGACGGGTAGCCCTCGCGGTCCACGGTCGCCAGCAGCACGGCGCCCAGCAGCCCCAGATCGGTCAGCAGCGACTGAATTTCCTGCGTGCGCTCCTCGCCGCGCAGCTCGCTCCACTTGCGGCGGCCAGCCAGGCCGACCCCGGTGGTGGCAAGCAGCCCGAGGGCCGCCACGCGCGGCATCCGGTTGGTGGCGTAGAGCGCGCCCGCAGCCACGGAAACCGCAGAGGTAACGCGCACCAGGTTCTCGGCGTTGAGCGGAACCCCTGCGTCGCTCAGCCACTGCTCAACCTGAGCAAAAGATTTCGGGGCCGCAGCAACGGAACGCTGTGGGTCCTTGAAGCAACGCACGCCCTCGAAAACGAACGGGGCGGCGATAAGGGGACGGGCGACGCGACGGATAAGGGACATCGTTTCCTCCGGGTTTTAGATACCGAAACAGCAATGCCCTAACCCTAACGCGAACCGCGCCGAACGGCAGCGCGTCGGACACGGTATCCTCACTAATGATGAGTGAAACTGACAGCGAATTCGAGCGGGAGGCCCTCAGCCACCTCGACGCTCTTTACGCGGGCGCGCTCAGAATGACCCGCAACGAACAAGACGCACAGGATCTGGTGCAAGAAACCTTCCTGAAAGCGTTCCAGGCACAGAAAAGCTTTACCGCGGGCACCAACCTGCGCGCCTGGCTATACCGGATCATGACCAACACGTTCATCACCTCCTACCGCAAAAAGCAGCGCGAACCCCAGCGCAGCCACACCGAAACGGTAGAGGACTGGCAGCTGGCCGACGCCGCCTCGCACAGCTCCCACGGGCTGAAATCGGCAGAAATGGAGGCGCTCGATGCGCTGCCCTCCAGCGCCGTAAAAGAAGCCATGGCGAGCCTGCCCGACGATAACCGCATGGCCGTCTACCTGGCCGACGTAGAGGGGTTCAGCTACCGGGAGATCGCCGAAATCATGGACACCCCCGTCGGCACGGTCATGTCCCGCCTTTATCGCGGGCGCGCCCTGCTGCGCGAAAAACTGAAAGACCACGCCGCCAGCCTGGGGATCGGGGCCGAGCAGAAGGAGGCCGCTAAATGAACACCGGACACTGCGCGGACAGCGAAGACGCCTGGCTGCGGGAAGCGTACGCGCGCTTGCAGCAATACCTGGACAGCGAATGTCCCGAATGCGAGATGGAAAAGATCCGCCAGCACCTGGAGGACTGCCCCAAGTGCGAAACCGAATGGCTGCGCGCCAAAGCGCTCAAAGAGGCCGTGGCGCGGGCGCACGCCGCAGAAGCCGCGCCGCGTGCCCTACGCGAAAAAATCGTGCTCAGCTACCGCGAAATCACTATCGAACGCTACGAAGAAAACTAGATTCCGCGTTACCCCGCACCCAAAAATCTTCCCGTAAAAAAGTTTGGCCCCCGCAAAATAGCGGGGGCCAAACTTTTACAGTATTTAGCTGTTGGGGCGCTTGCCGTGGTTTGCACCATTGCGGCGGCGATCGCGACGCTTACGTCCACGCTTGCTCATGGGTATCTCCTTATGTTTTCGACCCTCGCCCGCAGGCGAAGAACTACCGGTCTAGTCTGCCACATGAAACGGGACAGAGGGGACTAGTGTGACCCTCCCGGCCCTAACGCCTCACGTTTTCGGTGCCCAGCCAGGCACCAAACCCGGTGTGCAGCACCAGCCAGGCGATCAAACCGTAGCCGGTCTGCCCCGGAAGATCGCGGGAAGAACGCGCGATGTCCTCGTTGAACTGGCTGTGATCGTGCAGCGCCAAAACCGTATCCACGTACGGCACGGAACGGCGATTGCAGACGTCGGCATAAATCTCCGAAAGCTCTAGCAGGGAGCGCGTCATGCCCCGATCGGCGGAGGGCGGGGGACCGACCACGAACGCGGGAATACGCATCTTGTCCAGGCCGTCCAGCACCCGCGAAAGGTTTAGGCGCGAACGCGCCAGCGAAATGCCGGCGCTGATGTCCTCGTTCCCCATCCCGATCACGACCCGGTGGGCCACCGTGCCGTCGGCCAGTCCGTCCCGGTCCAGGCGCAGTTCCACCTCCGATTCGTAACGGTGCGAAAGCGAAGCGGAGTTATCGCGCGGCAGGGCGCAAGCAAAAAGCTCCACCGGTATCGCCGCGTCCTGGCTGGCGACGCAGCGGCCCAGCCAGCCCAGGGCGCGCGGGTCACCGACGCCAGCCAGCAGCTCGTCCCCGAGCCCGATCAGGCGAACACGCGAGAAATTATCGGCCAAGGAAACCTCCAGAAGAGTACGGCTAGTAACGACAACTCTACGCGAAAGCCCACCTATCTACGCGAAAGCCCGCCGCAGCAGCTCTTCCTGCTCCCTGCGGTGCACCGTGACAGAGCCGGTCGCGGGGGAAGCCGAGGCCGGGCGCGCCACGCTTTCCCAGGCCATCCCCAGCTCGCGCACCGCCTGCGTCAGCAGGAACGTGCACGCGCCCTGGTTCTCCGGTTCCTCCTGCACCCAGCGCACGCGCGCCTGCGGGTAACGGGAAAGCTCCTGCGCCAGTTCCGCCGCCGGGAACGGATAGAACTGTTCCACGCAAACGATTGCCACGTCCTTTCGGCCCAGGGCATCACGCTGCGCCCGTAGATCATGCGCCAAGCGGCCAGAACACAGCAGCACCAGGCTCGCGTCCGCCGGGGCGGTGGGATCCGCTATGACCGGCCGGAAAGCGCCCTCGGTGAACTCACACAGGGGGCTGGTTGCGCTCTTCATGCGCAGCATCGACTTCGGCGTAAAGACGATCAGCGGGCGGCGCGGCCTGCGCTTGGCCTGGTCGCGCAGCAGATGGAAGTAGTTGGCGGGGGAGGACGGCATGGCCACGCGCATATTGTTTTGTGCGCACAGCTGCAAGAACCTCTCGGGCCTGGCCGACGAATGATCCGGCCCCTGGCCGTCATAGCCGTGCGGCAGCAGCAAGACCACGCCCGAATGCTGGCCCCACTTTTGTTCGGAGCTGGCGATGAACTCATCGATCACCGTCTGCGCTCCGTTCACGAAATCACCGAACTGCGCCTCCCAAAGCACCAGGGCATCCCGGGTTTCTACCGAATACCCGTATTCGTAGCCGAGCACGGCGTACTCACTCAGGGAGGAATCGTAAACCCAGAACTTCGCCTGCTTGCACCCCAGGTGCAGTAGGGGAGTCCAGGTGTCCTGGGTCAGGGAATCAATCAAGACGCTGTGGCGCTGCGCGAACGTGCCCCGGCGCGAATCCTGCCCGCTGAGGCGCACCGGAGTTCCCTCGCACAGCAGGGAGCCGAACGCGAGCAGCTCCGCGAAAGCCCAATCGACGTCGCCGTTACGGGACATGTCGCGGCGGCGGCGCATCAGCGCGTGCAGCTTCGGGTGCGTGTTGAAAGTCTCGGGCATGCTCAGATGGGCGTCCCCGATCCTCTCCAGCGTGGCGGCGTCGGTGGTCGTGACGGGCGCGCTCACAACCTCCGGTTCGCCCTGCTGCACCGGCGGGGCATAGTGCGGGGTGCGCGACTTTTGCAGCACCTCTTCCAGGTGCTGCTGGAAACCGTCGGTCATCTCCCGCATATCGGCCTCGGTGAAGTCACCGCGCGTCACGATCTGCTGCGCGTACAGCTTGCGCACGCTGGGCTTTTGTTCGATCAGGCGATACATTTGCGGCTGGGTCATCGAGGGGTCATCGCCCTCGTTGTGGCCGCGCCGACGGTAGCAAACCATGTCGATGATGACGTCGCGGCCAAACTTTTGCCGGTAGTCGAAAGCGATCCGCGCCGCGCGCACGCAGGCCTCCGGATCGTCGCTATTGACGTGCATGATCGGCAGCTGGGAGGCCTTCGCGACGTCGGTGGCGTAATACGAGGAACGCGAGGAATCCGGCAGCGTCGTGAAACCGATCTGGTTATTGATCACCACGTGAATGGTGCCGCCGGTGCGGAAACCGCGCAGTTCCGACAGGTTCAGCGTCTCGGTGACCACGCCCTGGCCCGCGAACGCGGCGTCGCCGTGCAGCAGGATGGGCAGCACCGGGAAGTCGGTCCCCGCGTGGTTTAGGCGGTCCTGCTTGGCGCGCACGATGCCCTCCAGGACGGGGTTTACCGCCTCCAGGTGGGAAGGGTTGGCCGCCAGATGAATCTTCGTGGTCGCGCCGTCCGGGGCCGTGTACACCCCCGTGGTGCCCAGGTGGTACTTCACGTCCCCGGAACCGACCACGTTGGAAGAAGCGCCGTCGTCGAACTCCCGGAAGATCTGGGCGTAGTTCTTCCCCGCCAGGTTCGCGAGCACGTTGAGGCGGCCGCGATGCGCCATGCCGATGCAGACTTCGTGCACGTCGTCGTGGCTCGCGCGATCCAGCACCGCATCCAGCAGGGGAATCAGGGACTCGCCGCCCTCCAGCGAAAAACGCTTCTGCCCCACGAACTTGGTTTGCAGGAAAGTCTCGAAAGCCTCCGCCGCGTTCAGGCGGTCCATGATGTGCCTGGTCTCGCGCTTGCTGAAAGATTCCGCGGGCTTTTCAAACTGCTGCTGCAGCCAGAGGCGTTCGTCGGCGTCGGCAATGTGCATGTATTCCGCGCCGATGCTGCGGCAGTAGGCGTCCTGCAACAGCAGCAGGATCTCGCGCAGGGAGGCGGTCTCCTTGCCGCCCAGGCCACGGGTAGCGAACGTGCGGTCCAGATCCCACAGGGTCAGGCCGTAGGTTTCCACGTCCAGATCCCGGTGCGTGCGCTGACGGTACTGCAGGGGATCGGTGTCGGCCATGAGATGCCCGCGCACGCGATAGGCGTGAATCAGATCCATCACCTGCGCATAGCGTTCGGTGTCCGACTTCTTCAGCGGGTTGTCCTGCACCCAGCGGATCGGCTGATAGGGGATACGCAGGGCATGGAAGATGCGGTCGTAGAAGCCGTCCAAACCCAGCAGCTTGTTGCCGATGCAACGCAGGAATTCGCCCGACGCCGCGCCCTGGATAACGCGGTGATCGTAGGTGGAAGTGAGGGTGGTTTTCTTGGAGATAGCCAGCTCGCTCAGAGTTTCCTGGCTCGCGCCCTGGAACGCCGCCGGGTATTCGATGGCGCCCACGCCGACGATCACGCCCTGCCCCGGCATCAGGCGGGGCACGGAATGCACGGTGCCGATGCCGCCGGGGTTGGTCAGCGTCACCGTGGTGTCGGCAAAATCGCTCATCGTCAGCTTGCCCTGGCGGGCGCGGCGCACAACCTCGTCGTAGGCCTGCCAGAAAGTTACGAAATCCATTTCCTGCGCGCCACGGATATTCGGCACCACCAGGCCGCGCGTGCCGTCGGGCTTGGGCATATCGATGGCCAGACCGAAGTTGATTTCTTTGCGCTGCAGCAGCAGCGGCTTACCGTCCTCGCTGACGCTAAAGCCGTTGTTTAGATCGGGCACCTCCTGCAGCGCCTCCACCATCGCGTAGGCGATCAGGTGCGTGAAAGAAACCTTGCCGCGGCGGTGCCTGGCCAGGTGGGTGTTGATCATGATGCGGTTATCGAACAGCAGCTTCACCGGAATATCACGCACGGAGGTAGCCGTGGGAATATCCAGCGAAGCGGTCATGTTCTTGACCACGGCGGCGGCGGGGCCGCGCAGCTTTACCTCCTGCGCAGGAATCGGTTCGCGGGTGGCCGGTTCTCCCTGCGGCGCGAGTGCGGCCTGACGGAAATAGCTGGCCCAAGAAGGATCGACGCTGTTGGGGTCGCTTAAATACTGTTTATAGAGCTGTTCAACCAGCCACTGGTTGGGGCCGAATTCCCTGGGAATGGCGGGGGAATGCTCTGACACGACGTGGCTCGCCTGCTTCCTAAATATTTTGGCCGCCTCTGTGGGGCGCTGTACCTCTTTTATAAGGGTACAGGGGGTGAGTCGGCCCATGCGGAATAACCGCTTTGGCGCCGGCTCGCATATAATCTCGTTTCATAATGAATGCTGACCCGTTACCGAGTCCCAGCCCGGCAGTGCCGGGCCCCCGTTTCTTTTCGCGCGCGCACGCGGCGCGCCCCTTTCGCCGGGGAGGTGCCCGGTGATCTGGCTAATGCTTTTCGTGGGCGTACTGCTCACCCTCGGTACGGGTGTGTTCGTCGCCGCCGAATTCTCCCTGGTAGCGCTTGATCGCCACACGGTAGAAAAAGCCCGGGACGAAGGCGATAAGGGAGCCGAAAAGGTGCTCGCCTCGCTGGGGCAGCTCTCCACCCACCTTTCCGGCGCGCAGGTCGGTATCACGATCACCACCCTGCTGTTCGGTTTCGCGGTGCAGGAACCGCTCACCCGCATCTTCACCAGCCTGCTGTCCTCTTCCGGGGTTTCGCAGGAAATTATTTCCGTGGCCGCAGTGGCGGTAGCCCTGGCGGTGGCCTACGCGTTCTCCATGATCGTGGGCGAACTGATTCCGAAGAACATGGCGATCTCCGCGCCGCTGGCAACGGCCCGCGTGGTGGCCCCCATGCAGGCGTTTTTCACCATGCTCTTCAAGCCCCTCATCGTGATGTTCAACGGCACCGCGAACGGCGTGCTGCGCCTGTTCGGGGTGGAACCGCAGGAGGAGCTGTCGGCCGCACGCTCCGCATCGGAACTGGACGCCCTGGTGCGCCGCTCCGCCGCCGCAGGCACCCTTGATACCGGCACGGCGGTGCTGCTTTCGCGCACGCTGCAGCTTTCCGAACGCACCGCAGCCGACGTCATGACGCATCGCGGCGCCATGATTTCCCTGCGCAAGGACGATAACGCGCTCGATCTGCTGGCGCGCACCAGGGAAAGCGGCCACTCGCGCTTCCCGGTAATCGATTCTTCCGAAGACGACGTGGTGGGTGTGGTGCAGGTGCGCCAGGCTTTCTCGGTGCCGCGTGAACGGCGCGCCGATACGCCCGTAAGCGCCCTCATGAAAGACATCCCGCGCGTACCCGAAACGGTAGAGCTGGGTTCCCTGCTGATCGAGCTGCGTGAACTGGGCACCCAAATGGCCGTGGTGGTGGACGAATACGGCGGCACCGCCGGAATCGTCACCCTGGAGGACGTGGTGGAGGAGATCGTCGGCGAGGTTTCCGACGAACACGACAGCGACGAAACCGACCGCTACGTGCCGGGAGAATCGGGAGACGGTTCCTGGCTGGTTTCAGGCCTGATGCGTCCCGACGAGGTGCTGCGCGACATCGGTATCCGCCTGCCCGAAACCACCGATTACGACACCCTGGGAGGCCTGGTCATGGACACCCTGGGCGCGATCCCCAAGGTGGGCGACACGGTAGAGGTAGACGGCGTGCAGATCGAGGTCGTGGCCATGGAAGGGCGGCGCGTAGACCAGGTGCGCCTCTGCCGCAAAAACGCTAGCAAGCAGGAGGAGGAAAACTGATGTCGGACTCACTGGCACTGTTTATCGGCCTGCTGATGCTGGTCGGCAACGCCTTCTTCGTGGGCGCGGAATTTGCCGTCATGTCGGCGCGTCGCAGCCAACTGGAGCCGCTGGTAGCGGAACGCCGCACGGGAGCCATTTCGGCCCTCTACGCGGTGGAAAACCTATCCATGATGCTGGCCACCGCCCAGTTCGGGGTCACGGTTTGTTCGGTGACACTGGGCGCGGTGGCAGAGCCCGCGATCGCGCACGGCATCGAACCGCTGCTCACGCAGGTGGGGCTTTCCCCGGCGCTGACACACCCCATCGCTTTCGTAATCGCGCTCACCATCGCCTCCTATCTACACGTTGTGTTTGGCGAAATGGTGCCCAAAAACCTTTCCATCGCCCTGCCCGTGGGGGCGGCGCTGCTGCTTGCACCGCCGCTGGTGGCCGTATCCAAGGTCTGCCACCCGATCATTTGGCTGCTTAACTCTTTCGCCAACGCCGTGCTGCGCCTATTCGGGGTGGAGCCGCGCGATGAGGTAGAGAGCGATCTGACCGCCGCCGACATCGCCGCCATCGTGGACGAATCGCGCAAGGAGGGCCTGCTGGACGACGAGCAGGGCCTGCTCGCGGGCGCAATCGAGTTTTCCGACCACACCGCGCAAGACGTCATGATCGCGATGGAAAACCTGGTCACCGTCACCTACGACATCACGCCGCAGCAGTTCGAAGAACTCGTGGCGAGCACCGGCTTTAGCCGCATCGGGGTGCGTAACGACGCGGGGGACCTGGTCGGTTACCTGCACCTGAAAGACGTCCTGCTGGAAACCAGCGACGAAGACACCGCCTACACCGCGCCGATTCATCCCGGCAGCGTGCGCGCGGTAGTTTCCGTTACCGCCGACGACACGGTGGAAGAAGTGCTGCGCGCGATGCAGTACAACGGTGCCCACATGGCGCGAGTAGACAGCGCAAATGCCCGCAGCATCGGCGCGGTTTTCCTGGAAGACATCCTGGAAGAACTTGTTGGCGAAGTAAAAGATGTGATGCAGCGCTCCCTCTAAGGGGCCTTTATCTTGACAGAGTCACAGCTCAGCGGGGCATTTAAGGGTTTTTCGTAAAGAATTCGTAATGAACGCTTTAGGTTTCCGAAAGCCCGGCTACCGATTGCTAGATTGGTTGAGGTTGTAAAGGCGCCCGCTTGCCCGGAACGGCAAGCCGCTTCCCGCAGGGCCTTTTACTCCGCACCCAATTACTTCTGGAGGATTTCTTCGTGGCGACTCATCGTGCAGCAGGACGCGCCCAGGTACGGCCGCTGCGTTCCCAGAAGGCCCGCCGTCGTCGCGCAAGCAGCGCCACTACGACCGGTGTTCGAGTCGGCATGATGGGCGTCCTGGCAACTGCCACTATCGCCGTTCCCATCGCCAGCGCCGCGGGCGGCAACCTGAGCGATGCCGCTACCGAGCCGCAGGCTCTGGGACAGGAAGCAACCAGCGCCGGTGCCGTACGCGAAAACTCCGCCACCGCGAACCGTTCGCTGCAGCGCGCGGCCCTTCCGGTAGCTTCCGAAGACGACGTGAAAAAGCAGTTCACCAAGGACGCTCTTCCCGACGTAAGCATCGAAAAGCCCAAGGAAGCTCCCGCCGCTGCCCCCGAGGCTGCGCAGGATGCTCCGAAGTCCAGCTCCAGCGGCTACATCCACCCGGTTAACGCCCCCATTACGAGCGGCTACGGCTGGCGCGTTCACCCCACCCTGGGCTACCGCAAGCTGCATGACGGCATCGACTTCGGCGCGAGCTGCGGCACCCCGGTGCGCGCAGCCGCCGCAGGCAAGGTAATCGAGGCGCAGTACAGCGGCGCCAGCGGCAACCGCATCAAGGTTGATCACGGAAACGGTGTCATCACCGGCTACTTCCACCTTTCCGCCTACAAGGTACGTGCGGGCCAGCAGGTCAGCCAGGGCCAGGTAATCGGTAATGTCGGCTCCACGGGCCGCTCCACCGGCTGCCACCTGCACTTCGCGAAGATGAACCGGGACGGCCAGTACTCGAACCCGATCAGCCTTCTGCGCTAAAAACTTTTTCGCCGTACTATGGTGCGGCAAGGTGGCGGCCCGCTTATGCGGGTCGCCATTTTTATCGTGTGCCACGAACAAGGAGCTGTCATGTCTCGCCAACCTGTCGTACTCGGCGTCGAATCTTCCTGCGACGAAACCGGCTTCGGCATAGTCAGCGAGGGCAAGCTGCTCGGTCAGGGGTTGGCATCGAGCGCCAGCCAGCACGCGGCTTTCGGCGGGGTCGTGCCCGAACTCGCGGCCCGGGCGCACCTGGATGCGGCGGTGCCGACGCTGCACCTGGCTCTCGCCGACGCTGGGGTGGAGCTTTCCGACATCACCCACGTGGCCGCTACCTCCGGCCCCGGACTCGCGACCGCCGTGCACGTCGGCCTCGCGTCGGCCAAGGCCATTGCCTGGAGCCTGGGCGTGCCGCTCTACGGCGTGCACCACCTCGCGGGGCACGCGGCTGCCGACACGCTGGATCACGGCCCGCTGCCCGCACGCTCGATCACGCTTATCGTTTCCGGCGGGCACACCTCGATTCTGAAAGTGACCGACCTGGTGCGCGAACCCATCGTGCACCTGGGGGACACCCTCGACGATGCCGCCGGAGAAGCATTCGATAAGGTATCCCGCCTGCTGGGGCTGGGCTATCCCGGCGGCCCCGCCGTTTCCCGTGCTGCTGCCACGGGGGATCCCGGTGCGTTCTCGTTCCCGCGCGCACTTATGAAGGGCAGCGATCCGCGCTACACGTTCAGCTTCTCTGGTCTGAAAACCTCCGTTGCCCGCACCGTGGAAACCCTTGAGCATAAGGGAGAGGCCGTGCCGGTGGCCGACATCGCCGCTTCTTTCCAGGACGCCGTGGTGGAGGTACTGGTGGCTAAGGCGCTGCGCGCCTGCAAGGACGAAAACATTGACACCCTGGTAATCGTGGGCGGCGTGGCCGCAAACGCTCGTTTGCGCGAGGTGGCCGCGCTGCGCTGCGCCGAAGCGGGCATCGAACTGCGTGTGCCGCGTCCCTCGCTGTGCACCGACAACGGCGCGATGATCGCCGCCGTCGGTGACCTGTTGGTGCGTTCCGGGGCGGAACCGAGTGGACTGGCGATCTCAGCCGACCCGTCGGCCGTGCTGCACGGGGCACAGCTACCGTTACCGGCAGCGCTATAAAACGGCGGTAAGTAGTGTCACAAACTACTTGCCGGTTCCCGTCGCTCTGCGGGGCCGCTGTTAAGATGTAACCTGCACGCCCGCGTAGCTCAGTGGATAGAGCGTCTGCCTCCGGAGCAGAAGGTCGTAGGTTCGAATCCTGTCGCGGGCACAAAATAGCCCGGGTGCTTTGCGCCCGGGCTTTTGCGTATTGTGGCACCCTTTCATGTCATCTTCTAGGGGGATCCTTTCGCTTCCCGGTAGGCTTTAACTGCAGATACGGGGCATTTAGGCCCCGTTAGTTAAAAGAACTTCTACATAAGGGGATGTGCGTGCGCGCCCACGAAGCCGGAGCCCTACACGGTAATGATGCAAGCCCTACCTGGCTGCCCTATCCGGATGACGTTAATGCGCTTATTCCCGGCCTCTGGTCCAGGCAGACGACCCGCGAAGAATCGGGACAGATGAGCTTCGGCGGCGTGCCCGCACGGGATCTGCTGGCAAACCACGGCAGCCCCCTGCTGGTGGTGGACGAGGCAGATTTTCGCTCGCGCGCCCGCGAATTTAAAAACGAATTTGCGGCTGCTTTCGCGCCGCTCAACGGAGCCAGCATCTTTTATGCGGGAAAGGCTTTCCTGTGCACCTCGGTGGTGCGCTGGGTGCGTGAAGAGGGGCTGAACCTTGACGTCTGCACCGGCGGCGAACTCGCGGTAGCGAAAGCCGCCGCAATGCCCGGCGCGCAGATCGCCTTCCACGGCAATAACAAGTCGGATCAGGAAATTCGTGCGGCCCTGGAATACGGGGTCGGCAGGCTGGTTATCGATTCCCTGGAAGAAATCGATCGCGTCGCTGACATCGCCGCCGCACTGGGAGTGCAGGCCCCCGTAATGCTGCGCGTTACCGCGGGCGTTGAAGCGCACACGCACGAATTCATTGCCACCGCGCACGAAGATCAGAAGTTCGGGCTTTCCCTGACCGGAGGAGTGGCCGACGAAGCCGTGCGGCTGGTGCTGGAACGCAGCGAGCTGAACCTGCTCGGCGTACATTCCCACATCGGCTCCCAAATCTTCGACGTGGGCGGTTTTGAGATTGCGGCCCGCCGCGTGATCGACCTGCTGGTGCGCGTGCGCGAAGAACACGGCGTGGTTCTGCCCGAACTTGACCTGGGCGGCGGCTTCGGCGTCATGTACAACACCCAGCACGCACCTAAGACCCCGGCGGAGCTGGCCCCGCTGCTGGCCGAAATCGTGCGCGAGCAGTGCGGTGACTTCCCCTATCCGCACCTTTCCTTCGAACCGGGGCGCGCGATCGTCGGCCCTGCCGGAACCACCCTTTACACGGTCGGCACCGTAAAGAACGTGCAGGTGAGCGGCGCGCATAAGCGCCTCTACGTTTCCGTAGACGGCGGCATGAGCGACAACATTCGCACCGCCCTCTACGACGCCGACTATTCCTGTCTGCTGGCTTCGCGCACTTCCCCGGTGGATCCGGCGGTAGTGCGTATCGTCGGTAAGCACTGCGAGAGCGGCGACATCGTGGTGAAGGACGAATACCTGCCCGCGGACGTGCATCGCGGGGACATCGTTGCGGTGCCCGTCACCGGCGCCTACTGCTACTCGCTCGCCTCCAATTACAACCATGTTCCGCGCCCGGCCGTAGTTTCTGTCGGCCAGGGAGAATCCCGCCTCATGGTGCGCCGGGAAAGCGAAGCCGATCTGCTGGCCCTCGATGCCGGCGTGTCAGAGAGCGTGCGGGAAGCACGCTAGCCACACCGGGCCCCGCGCCCGGGAAATCCAAAGGAGAGAGAAATGACCCCTACCCTGCGTATTGCCGTGCTCGGTGCCGGAACCGTGGGCGCGGAGGTCATGCGCCTGCTTGCTGAGCAGCGTGAAGACCTCGAACATCGAATCGGCGCGCCCTACCGGGTGACGGGGGTCGCGGTACGCGACCTGACACGGGAGCGGGGCGCGCACATTCCCCGCGAACTGCTGACCGACGACGCGAAGAGCCTGGTGGCCGACGCCGACATCGTGGTTGAGGTCATGGGCGGAATCGAACCCGCGGGAACGCTGCTGCTGAAAGCCATCGCATCCGGCGCGAGCGTGGTCACCGCCAACAAAGCGCTGCTGGCCCAGCAGGGAGCCAAGCTTTACGAAGCGGCGGACAAAAACGGCGTGGATATCTATTACGAAGCCGCCGTCGCGGGAGCCATTCCGCTGGTGCGGCCGATCCGCGAATCCCTGGCGGGGGACAGCGTAAAGCGCGTGCTGGGCATCGTGAACGGCACCACGAACTACATCCTGGATGCGATGAGCAGCACCGGGCAGTCGTTCTCGCAAGCGCTCGCCAAAGCGCAGGAGCTCGGCTACGCCGAGGCGGACCCGACCGCCGACGTGGACGGACTTGACGCGGCGGCCAAGGCCGCGATCCTGGGTTCGCTGGCGTTCCACACCAGGGTCAGCATGGCCGACGTGACCGCCGAGGGCATCAGGGAAATATCCAGCGCCGATATTCGCGCCGCCGAACGCATGGGCCGGGTGGTGAAACTGCTTAGCATCGCGGAACGCCTGGAAAACGGGGTTTCTGCGCGCGTGTACCCGGTTATGCTGCGCAAGAATCACCCGCTGGCTTCCGTGGGCGGCGCTTACAACGCGGTCTTCGTGGAGGCGGAAGCCGCGGGCAGCCTCATGTTTTACGGGCAGGGAGCGGGCGGCGCGCCGACGGCTTCTGCCGTGCTGGGCGATCTGGTCACCGCCGCGCGCAACCGGGTGGTTTCCGGCCACGGGCCGCGCGAATCTCGCTACGCGGATTTGGCGATCGTGCCGCTTAGCGAACTGCACAGCCGTTTCTACGTTTCGCTGCAGGTGCATGATCGCCCCGGCGTGCTCGCCGCGGTAGCGTCGGTGCTGAGCGAAAACGGCATATCCGTAGCCACGGTGCACCAGGAACCGCTGCCCGGCGCAGACGGCGACGAATACGCGGCCCTGGAAGCCGTCACCCACCTGGCTAGCGAATCCGCGATGCAAGAAGCGCTGGCGCAGCTGGCAAATAGCGAATCAGTGGCGCGAGTGCTTAGCGTGCTGCGCGTAGAAGGAGAATGAAAATGGCCCATCAGTGGCGCGGCGTGATCGCCGAATACCGCGATTTCCTGCCCTTCAACGACGACGAATGCATGCTCACCCTCGGCGAGGGAGGCACCCCGCTGGTGCATTCGCCGCTGCTTTCCGACCTGGTTGCGGGCGAGGTGCACATCAAGGTGGAGGGCGCTAACCCCACCGGCTCGTTCAAGGATCGCGGCATGGTGAGTGCGATGTCGAAGGCCAAGACCGCGGGTGCCGAAGTGGTGGTTTGCGCCTCCACCGGCAATACGAGCGCGTCGGCCGCCGCCTACGCAACCCGCGCGGGGCTGCGCTGTGTGGTGCTGCTTCCCAAGGGGAAAATTGCCGCCGGGAAACTGGCGCAGGCGGTGCTGCACGGGGCCGAACTGATCCAGGTGGATGGCAACTTTGACGACTGCCTAAACATCGCCCGCAAGCTGCACGCCAACTATCCGGTGGAACTGGTGAACTCCGTTAATCCGTTCCGGCTGCAGGGGCAAAAGACGGCGGCTTTCGAGGTCTGCGACGCCCTCGGCGCGGCCCCCGATTATCACCTGCTGCCGGTCGGCAACGCCGGCAACATTTCCGCCTACTGGATGGGGTATCGCGAATACCGCGAGGCGGGAGTGACCGCTAACCTGCCGATTATGTGGGGCTTCCAGGCCGCGGGAGCGGCTCCGTTCCTGCAGGGCGGGCCGGTGAAAAACCCGGAGACGGTGGCCACCGCGATTCGCATCGGGGCGCCCGCCTCCTGGGATCTGGCGCTGGCCGCGCAGCGCGAATCCGGCGGCGCTTTCACCGCCGTCACGGACGAGGAAATCCTGGCTGCGCAGGCGAAGCTGGCGAGCGAGGTAGGCATTTTCGTGGAACCGGCATCGGCCGCCGGAGTCGCAGGCCTGCTCAAGAAAGCCGCGCTGGGCGAGGTTCCCGCAGGAAAGCGCTTCGTCATCACCGTGACGGGCAACGGCCTGAAGGACATCGACACGGCCCTGTCGGGACGCGAGCTGGCCGCCACCGAGATTTCGGTAGATACCGACGCCGCCGCACGGGCGATGGGACTGTAGGGACCGCGTCTAAATGAGGATAGTAAACGCGAAAGCGCGGGTTAGCGTTCCCGCCACCAGCGCAAATCTGGGCCCGGCTTTCGACTGCGCCGGGCTGGCGCTGGAGCTGTGCGATGACCTTTCCCTGGAGGCCGTGGCCGGGGGAGTAAACATCGAAATTTCGGGCGAGGGCGCTAAGGAACTGCCGCGGGACGAAAACCACCTGGTGGTGCGCGCGCTGCGGCGCACCCTAGATGCCGTGGGCGCGCCGCAGATAGGTGTGAACCTGACCTGCGTGAATCGCATTCCCCACGGGCGTGGGCTGGGCTCATCGGCAGCCGCCACCCTGGCGGGAATCCTGCTCGCGCGCGGCCTGATTTCGGACCCGGAGATCCTCGACAAACGCGCGATTTTGCAGCTTGCTACCGAGTTCGAGGGGCACCCGGATAACGCCGCCCCGGCACTGCTTGGCGGCGTCACCCTGGCCTGGGGACACGGGGAGAGACTGGGCTTTACCAGCCTGGCGCTACGCGAGGGAGTGAGCTGGCCGGTCACGGTGCTGGTGCCGGAGAATCGGCTTTCGACCGAATCGGCACGGGGCCTTTTGCCCGAGAGCGTGCCCCATGCGGATGCCGCCTTCGCCGCGGGCAGGGGAGCGCTGCTTTCTTACGCGCTCACCAGCGCCCCGGAACTTCTCTTCGATGCCACCGCCGATGTCTTGCACCAGGAATACCGCGCCCCCGGAATGCCGGAAAGCGTGGAGCTGGTGCGGGTCCTGCGCAGTCAGGGATATCCCGCCGCAATTTCCGGTGCGGGGCCGACCGTGATCGTGTTTGCGCAGCCGGGGCAGGAAATGCGGGAGACGGTACGAAACGTGGTAGCGGATCCGCAGGGCTGGCGAGTGGCGTCTCCGGGGCTTGCTACACAGGGTGCCTTGCAGCGCCTTATCCCGTGTTAGGATTGTGGGGCAGGACGGTTAATTAGGGTGAGCCGCTATTTACGCGGCCGATGTTTCCCTTCCGTCATTGAGCGTGGAAGCGCCGCTTAGGTAGCGGCAGCGAAAAACACGTAATTACTTTTCTTCCCCGCTCAGCCTTTTGCATAAGTCACCGCCGCGTATCTAGCGACGGGAAAGGACAACTAGGTGACAGACACCAACACCAGCCCGCTCAGCGCGAAGAAGCTGCCGGAGCTGCAGGCCATAGCTTCCTCCCTGGGAATTAAGGGCGTGCGTAAGCTGCGTAAAGGCGAGCTGATCTCCGCCATCGGGCAGGCCTCCGCCGGTGCGCGCGCGCAGAAACAGGATTCCCCCGCTGCCGAGGCGAAGCAGTCCGGTGCACGCGCGGAAAAGCATGAGGAAAAGAGCGTAAATAACCGCGAATCCCAGACCGCGCGGCGAGAAGACGCCGCTACGCGCGAGGACTCGGGCCAGGAACGTTCCCCGCGCCGCGAACGCGACGCGGAAGGCGCGCGCGGCGAATCGCGCCAGCGCGAACAGGGCCGCGAAGAGCGCGGCGGGGAAACCCCCCAGATTGAACTGCCGCAGGGACGCCGTAACCGCCCGCGCCGGGTAGAAGAAATCGATTTGCCCGATGCCGAGCGGGGACGTTCCCGCAACCGCCGCGAGGATCGTCAGCGTGGCGAAGACACCCGTGGCCGTAACGGCGGCAACAACGGTCCGCAGGATGATGACGATGATCGTCGTAATCGCCGTGGCCGTAACCGTTTCCGTGACCGCAAGCGGCGTGGGCGCGCGGGATACGACGGTCCCGAGGGTGAGGAAGACGTAAACGAAGACGATGTGCTGGTAGCTGTCGCGGGCATCTTGGACATCCGCGATAACTATGCCTTCGTGCGCACCACCGGCTACCTGCCGGGAGCGAGCGACGTCTACGTTTCCATGCACCAGGTGCGTCGCAACGGCCTGCGCAAGGGCGATGCCATCACCGGCCAGGTGAAGGCCCCGAAGTCGGCCAATGACGATAACCAGATCCCCACCCAGGGGCGCGGCGGCAAGAACAACCACCAGAAGTTCGCTGCGCTCGTGCGCGTGGACACGGTGAACGGGCTGCCCCCGGAACAGGCCCGTCAGCGCAAGGACTTCTCCAAGCTGACCCCGCTCTACCCGGACGAAACGCTGCGCCTGGAAACCAATCCGGCGAACATTACGCCCCGCGTGATCGATCTGGTTTCCCCGATCGGTAAGGGCCAGCGCGGCCTGATCGTGGCCCCGCCTAAGACGGGTAAGACGATCATCCTGCAGCAGATCGCCGATTCGATCACCACGAACAACCCCGAGGTTCACCTGATGGTGGTGCTGGTTGACGAGCGCCCCGAAGAGGTGACCGACATGCAGCGCACGGTTAAGGGCGAGGTTATTGCCTCCACCTTCGACCGCCCGGCAGAGGACCACACCACGGTTGCGGAGCTCGCTATCGAACGCGCCAAGCGCCTCGTGGAAATGGGGCGTGACGTGGTGGTTCTGCTCGATTCGATTACCCGCCTGGGGCGCGCCTACAACCTGGCGGCTCCCGCCAGCGGCCGCATCCTTTCCGGCGGTGTCGATTCCTCCGCGCTGTACCCGCCCAAGCGCTTCTTCGGCGCGGCCCGCAACGTGGAACACGGCGGTTCTCTGACGATCCTCGCCACGGCTCTGGTGGAGACCGGCTCCAAGATGGACGAGGTCATCTTCGAAGAGTTCAAGGGCACCGGCAACATGGAGCTGAAGCTCGACCGCAAGCTGGCCGACCGCCGTATCTTCCCCGCCGTTGACGTCAATGCTTCCGGCACCCGCCGCGAAGAGGCGCTGATGGGCAAGGAAGAGCTGGCGATCATGTGGAAGCTGCGCCGCGTGCTCAGTTCCCTGGAACAGCAGCAGGCGCTGGAACTTCTGCTGGAGCGGATCAAGAAGACCCAGTCGAACACCGAATTTCTGATGACCGTGCAGAAGACCACACCGGTGCCGCGCGGCGCGGGTAATGACTAACGGTTAAGTTTCTGAGATACTGAACGACGGTTCTGGTTCACGGCGCGCAACCGCGTCTGCCGACCCAGCGACCCGAGCTAAGGAGAAAAGACGTGAAGAAGGATATCCATCCTGAGTACGTGGAAACCACGGTGACCTGCACCTGCGGTAACACGTTCAGCACCCGGTCGACCCAGACCAGCGGCAAGATCAATACCGAGGTTTGCTCTGCCTGCCACCCGTTCTACACCGGCAAGCAGAAGATCCTCGACACCGGCGGTCGCGTGGCCCGCTTCGAGGCCCGCTACGGCAAGAAGGCCGCTAGCAAGTAGCTTCCTTGAAGAGCGTCGATGCGCGTATGCGCATCGGCGCTCTTTCTATCGCCTCCTTTAGCCGCCACCTTTTTCGTAAGGAAACTGATGTTTGAGAACGTCTCCAACCTGGTAGCCGAACACGTCGAGCTGGAAAAGACGATGTCGGACCCTTCGCTGCACGCCGATCCGGCACGCGCGCGAAAGGTCGGCCGCCGCTACGCCGAACTGACCCCGGTAGTGAACGCCTACCGCAGCTGGCTGCAGCTGGGAGACGACATCGAGGCCGCGCGGGAACTGGCCGAGGAAGATGCCTCCTTCGCCGCCGAAGTTACGCAGATGGGGGAGCAGCGCGAGGAACTGCAGGAAAAGCTTGAAGAGCTCCTTGCCCCGCGTGACGTCGACGATGCGCGCGACGTCATCATGGAGCTGAAGGCCGGGGCGGGCGGCGACGAGTCGGCGCTTTTCGCGGGCGATCTGCTCAAGATGTACCGCGCCTACGCGGAACGTAAGGGGTGGGCTCTGGAGGTCATTACCTCCACCGAAAACGACCTCGGGGGGATCAAGGACGCCGCGGTGTCCATCCGCGCCAAGGGCAATCCGACCCCGGCCGAAGGCGTTTGGGCGCACCTTAAGTACGAGGGCGGCGTGCACCGCGTGCAGCGTGTTCCCGTCACGGAATCGCAGGGGCGTATCCATACTTCCGCAGCGGGCGTGCTGGTGGTGCCCGAAGCTGACGAGACGGACGAAGACGAGGTGCTGGGGGAGGCCATGGCGGCCAACAACCTGCGCATCGATGTTTACCGCTCCTCGGGCCCCGGTGGTCAGAGCGTGAACACCACCGACTCTGCCGTGCGCATCACCCACCTGCCCACCGGCGTGGTGGTTTCCTGCCAGAACGAAAAGAGCCAGCTGCAAAACAAGGAGCAGGCGATGCGTATTTTGCGTTCGCGCCTGCTGGACCGCATGCGTGAGGAACAGGACGCGGCGGCGGCGGAAACGCGCCGTTCCCAGGTGCGCACCGTGGATCGTTCCGAGCGTATCCGCACCTATAACTTCCCCGAAAACCGCATCGCGGATCACCGCACCGGCTACAAGGCGAACAACCTTGACCAGGTGCTGGCGGGCGATCTCGACCCGGTGATTCGTTCGGCCATGGAAAAGGACCGCGAGGCGATGCTCGCCGCGGCGGGCGCGAAAGCCGACTGATGCACCCCCTGGTGCGCGATGCACTGCGGGAGGGGACGCTCAGGCTGACCGAGGCAGGTGTGCCCTCACCCGCGCATGACGCCAGGGTATTGCTCGTGACCGCCCTGGAAACGAGCGCGCCGCTGGTGCTGGTGGATGAGGTGCCCGCATCTTTCCGAGAGACTTTCGCCGCGCTGCTGGAGCGCCGCTGCGCGCGGGAGCCGCTGCAGCAGATCCTGGGGGAGACGGGCTTTCGTCGGCTCACCCTGCGCGTGAAGCCCGGCGTGTTTATTCCTCGCCCCGAAACTGAGATCGCGATAGACGTCGTGCACGAATTCGCCGCAGGCGGGGAAAGCGTTTCGGTCGCAGCCGATCTTTGCACCGGTTCCGGCACTCTGGCGTGCGCCCTGGCGGACGAATTTCCGCAGGCCAGCATCTACGCGGTAGAGGTAGCGGCGGACGCTGCGGCCCTGGCGCGCGAGAACCTAGAACTTACCGCTCCCGGCCGCACCTGGCAGGTTTTGCAGGCGGACGTCAGTGATCCCCGGTTGACGAGCCAGATCCCCACCTGCGATGTGGTGGTAGCCAACCCGCCCTACATCCCTGCGGGGATGGTGCCGCGCGAGGAAGAGGTGCTGCGCTGGGACCCGGAACGCGCTCTCTACGGTGGGGGAGAGGACGGCCTGGATGTCCCCCGCGAGGTGGCTCGGCTTGCCGCTAAACTGCTTCGTGAAGGCGGCCTTTTCGTGATGGAGCACGCCGACGTGCAGGGGGCGGCCACGCAAGCGATGCTGAGGGAAGAGATGCCGGGAGCGTTTACCGACGTAAAAACCAGGCTTGATCTGGCCGGACGCGAACGTTTTTTGGTGGCGCGCCGTACGGCTAACGGACAGTTTTAGGAAAAGAGTGGGAGAATGCACCCGTGAGTGTTTACGACTGCCGTGATGAAAAGGGCCGTGCGGAGGGGATTGCCGCCGCTACGGCAGCGATCCGCGACGGAAAGCTGATTGTTTTGCCTACCGACACCGTTTACGGGGTGGGGGCCGATGCGTTCAACGCCGATGCAGTGCAGGATCTTTTGCACGCCAAGGGGCGCGATCGCCAGCTTCCCCCGCCGGTGCTGGTTGGTGACACCGCCGTGCTGCACGCGCTCGGTAGCGAGGTGCCCCAGTGCGTAGAAGCGCTGGTGGAAAAGTTCTGGCCGGGCCCGCTCACCGTCATCGTGCGTTCGCAGCCTTCCCTGCGCTGGGACCTCGGGGAAACCCGTGGCACCGTGGCGCTGCGGATGCCCGACCACGAGGTAGCTATCGAGCTGCTGCGCGAAACCGGCCCGCTGGCGGTATCCAGCGCTAACCGGCATGGCCGCGACGCCGCCACCACCGTGGTGGCTGCCGCAACGCAGCTGGGCGATGAGGTGGAGGTTTACCTGGACGGCGGCGAAACCGTTATCCGGGAGGCGTCCACGATTATTGACGCGACCGTAGAACCGCCGGAAATCGTGCGCCAGGGGGCGCTCTCTAAGGAAGAGATCGTGGCCGCCCTGGGTGATATCTTTGCCGCGCCGCAGGAAGACGAGGAAGAAACCTCTCCTGAGGCCGCGGAAAACGCTGCGGCAGATGGGACCGCCGAAGCGACAGAAGACGCGGATACCGCAGACGCTGCTGAGGCAGGAAACAGCGTTGAAGCCGCAGAAGTTGCCGAGGCCGAAAGCGTAGCCGCCCCGGCCGCAGAGGCCACCGCTGCAGCGGCAGCGAGCCATGATGCGCTCAGCGAAGCTGAGGAATCGGCCCGCCGTGCCTTTGCGGCGCTGGAGGGCAATTCCGCGCGGGATGAAGCAGACCGCTAGCCGGATACCGTGCGGGTCTACGTATTCCTGATCCTCTTCACCGCCACCGTAACGTTTTTGACGACGCCGGCGGCGCGGCTCATCGCGCGCCGTTACGGGGCGATGACCGCGGTGCGGGAACGGGACGTGCACAGGAAAGTAACGCCGCGTTTCGGTGGGATCGCCATGTGGCTGGGCATCTGCCTGGCGCTCGTGGTGGCCTCCCGGGTGCCTTTCCTGGAACCGGTCTTTGAGCAATCGAACCAGGCCTGGGCAATTTTGTTGGCCGCGACCCTGGTGTGCGCGCTGGGCGCTGCCGACGACCTCTGGGACCTTGACTGGTGGGCAAAGCTAGCCGGGCAGGTGCTTGCGGCCTTTGTGCTTGCCCGCAGCGGCGTGCAGCTGGTGACCCTGCCGTTAAACGGCGTCACTATTCTTTCCAGCTCGATGTCACTGCTGCTCACAATCCTGGTGGTTGTGGTGGCGATGAATGCGGTTAATTTTGTGGACGGCCTGGACGGCCTGGCCGCCGGGGTAATGGGGATCGGCGGAAGCGCTTTCTTCGCCTATTCCTACCTGCTTACCCGCACGGCTTCCAGTACCGACTATTCCTCTCTGGCCACGCTAATTACGGCGCTTATGCTGGGCGCCTGCCTCGGTTTCCTGCCCCACAATCTGAACCCGGCCCGTATTTTTATGGGGGATTCCGGCTCTATGCTGCTCGGCCTGCTGCTGGCGTCGGCCACCATTACCGTGACCGGCCAGGTAGATCCGGCGCGGCTGCGCACCGCCGATTTCCTCGGCCAATTCCTGCCTATCCTGTTACCGTTCGCCGTGATGATCGTGCCGTTCCTAGACCTGACTTTCGCGGTATTTCGCCGGGTCGGGGCGGGCAAAAGCCCGTTCCATCCGGATAAGCGGCACCTGCACCATCGGCTACTCGCGCGCGGGCATTCGCAGCGCGGCGCGGTTTTCATCATGTACGTGTGGACCGTGGTGGTTTGCTGGGGGCTGCTGATGCCGGTGTTTGCTCCCACCTACAGCGTGGTGCCTTTCTGGGCGCTCGGACTGGCTGCGGCGGTTGCGCTTACGGCTTCCCCGCTGGGTAGGGGAGCGCAGCAGGTTTGCGAAGAACCGGTCTGCGGCGGCCAGACGGGCGACGCGATCACCGATAAACAGGGCTAGGCCCGGCCTGCCCGATCCGAATCAAGACTTAAGCGAGGTAGTAAGTGACGAAGACGCACGCTGATGAGGCCCTGCGCCGCGCCCGAAAAACCGCTTTCGCGGCCCTGGCCTGCGTGTTGCTGGTGACCGCGGTGGGGGCGGGCGCGGCGTTTGCGTTCGCCGGCACCTTCGCCCTCTGGGGTGCGCTGCTGGGCGGCGGGGTAGGCCTCGTTTTTTCGCTGCCGACAGCCCTGCTTGCCCTTTTCGCGCGAGACAAGGACGGCACCGGCCTGGCCGCCACGGTCATGATCTCCTGGCTTATCAAGATCGTGGTTGTGATCGTCTCCCTCAAGCTGCTCGACGGCGCGGATTTCTTCTCCCGCCCCTGGTTCGGCTGGGTACTGTTGCTCTCCGTCATTTGCGCTGCTGTGGCCGACTATCTGGTGCTGGGCCGAAAGCAGCTGCCCTTAGATA
Source organism: Dermabacteraceae bacterium TAE3-ERU5 (assembly GCA_019218375.1). Classification (GTDB taxonomy): domain Bacteria; phylum Actinomycetota; class Actinomycetes; order Actinomycetales; family Dermabacteraceae; genus TAE3-ERU5. The sequence goes on along the minus strand of JAHUUK010000004.1, from coordinate 69,357 downwards.
ATCGATATTCCTAAATTTGGGAAAGCGCGGCCCAGTCTTGCTATGCTGGGAACCGTTCTTTTATTTGTATGCGACGCTTCGGTGCGGCAGCTAGTCGTGTCTGTGTCGTCATGCTTGTCAACTTGCGTTTGTTCGACAGGACAGCGCAACAACCAAGGGGAGTGCGGTCCTGAACGTCGACGTGAACCAGGTCCTTCTGGCAGGGGATGATTTCTTCCATGTCCCCACGCTGGAAGAGTTCTTTCCGGAAGCCATCTTCGGTGCGGGCACCTTCTACGAGTTCAACCGCATTCAGCTCGTCAGGCTGGTTGTAGTTCTTATCCTGGTGGGCGGCCTCATGCTGGTAGCCAGCCGGGCAAAGCTCGTGCCCTCCCGTGGCCAGAGCATGGTGGAAGCCGTCATCGGTTACGTGCGTAAAGACATCATCGAAGATGTCATCGGTGCGCGCGAGGCAAAGCCTTACATTCCGATGCTGACCACCATCTTCTTCACCGTTTTCGCCATGAACCTGGCCGGTGTAGTCCCCGGCCTGAACATCGCGGGCACCTCGGTAATCGGCATCCCGCTGCTGCTGGCGCTGTGGACCTTTGTCACTTACATGGTCGCCGGAATCAAGAAGCACGGCGTTGGCCACTTCCTGAAGAACTCGGCGATGCCGCCCGGCCTGCCCAAACTGGTCTACCTGATTCTGACCCCGATCGAACTGCTCCAGCTGTTCGTTATCCGTTGGGCATCGCTCACCGTGCGTCTTTTGGCCAACATGTTCTCCGGCCACATGATGCTGCTCGTCTTTATCGGCATCACCGAGGCGCTGATCGTGTTCTCCGATCACTGGGCACTCAAGGGTGTCGGTGTGCTGGCCTTCTTCACCACCCTCGGCTTTACCTTCTTCGAAGCGTTCGTGGCCCTGCTGCAGGCGTTCATCTTTACGCTTCTCTCTGCCGTCTACATCCAGATGGCGCTTGCTGACGAGCACTGATCGCTAGTTAGCGCTTTATTTCACCCCCAAACCTCGGCGCAATTAACCGTGCGTCGATAACGAAAGGAAACTCCCAGTGGACGCAATTACCCTCGCTGAGCTCTCCGGCAACGTCGCAACCATCGGCTACGGCCTCGCCGCGATTGGCCCCGGCATCGGTATCGGCATCATGACCGGCAAGACCACCGAATCGATGGCTCGCCAGCCCGAACTGCGCGGCGACCTGCGTAACACCATGATTCTTGGTATCGCCTTCGCCGAGATTCTGACCCTGCTGGCCATCGTTACCCCCTTCATCGCTCGCTGATCGCGTAGGTAGAAGACGATGATTTTGGCCGAAGGTGCAAAGGAAATCCCCGGTTACCGGCTGTTTCTGCCGGTAATCTCCGAGGTTTTCTGGTCTGCGATCTTTATCCTCATCATCGCGGTCGCTTTCAAGCACTTCATCCTGCCGAAGCTGAACGCTGTCCTCGACGAGCGCCGCGAGCGCATTGAGGGCGGTCTGGCGCAGGCTGAGAAGGTTCAGGACGAGGCGAAGAAGCTCCGGCTCCACCAGGAGCAGGAACTCGCCGCGGCCCGACAGGAAGCCACCGCGATCCGTGAGAAGGCTCGCCAGGATGGCGTACGTATCGTTGAAGAGATGAAGGCTCAGGCGAACGCCGAAGCGGAGCGCATCATTTCTTCTGCCCGCACCCAGGTGGCTGCGGAGCGACAGGCTGCGGAAGGTTCCCTGCGCGGTGAGGTCGGTGCTCTCGCGAGCAACCTGGCCACCCGCATCGTGGGTGAGTCCCTCAGCGATGATGCACGCGCTCAGCGAGTTATCGACCGCTTCCTTGACGAACTGGAGCAAGAGGCCAACGCCCACGCTCAGGTCGCCACACGCTAGGGGAGAGAGTACATGCGAGGAACTTCTGCACAGTCTTTCCAGACAGTGCGCGACTCGGTGCGAGGCCTACTCGCGGCGAGTGACATCGACTCGCGGCTGGTGGCCGACGAGCTCTTCTCTGTTGCCGAACTGATCGACTCCACGAACCGCCTCGTGCGCGTTCTGAGCGACATCGGCCAGAGCGAGGATACGCGTGCACAGATAGTCGATCGTCTGCTGGGCGATCACGTCACCCCGGTGACGAAGGAGATCGTGACCGGCCTGGTGCGTCAGCGCTGGAGCCTGCAGGACGATCTGCTGGAAGCTATCACGCGTATCGGTGTCGATTGCGTACTGCTGCAGGCACAGGCGGAAGGCACGCTCGACACCGTCGAACAGCAGCTCTTCCAGGTTTCGCACCTGATCAGCGAGAACCCGGCTCTGGCCGAGGGGCTAAACGCCGTACGCGAGGATTCCGAGCGTCGCGTCAGCGTGCTCCGCTCGCTTCTCTCCGAGAAGCTCGAAGGGGACGCCCTGCTGCTGGTTAGCGAAGCTGCTAAGCGACCGGGTGAGCTGAAGGTTGCGCAGCGGGTGCGCGAGTTCGCGGAACTCGCGGCCAGCCTGCGCGGGCGCACCATGGCTGTGGTCTACAGCGCGATTCCGCTGACCCAGGCACAGCAGCAGCGCCTCACCGACATCCTGCAGAAGATGTACGGCACCGCCGTGCAGCTCAACCTGCTGATCGACCCCGAGGTGGTCGGCGGCCTGCGAATCACCGTGGGCGACGACCTCTACGACGCGACCATCATGCGTCGGCTGGACGATAGCCGCCGACGCCTCACTTCCTGAGACTTAACCGACGCCCTGCAAGCGGGGCTTTAGACACGAAAGAGCGGAGATGGCTATGGCCGAGCTCAACATTCGTCCCGAGGACATCCGGGATGCCCTGGACAGCGCTGTTAGCACTTACGAGGCTAAAGCCACCGTCCGTGAGGAGGTGGGCCGAGTAGCGGAGTCTGCCGATGGCATCGCGCGCATCGAGGGCCTGCCCAACGTTATGGCTAACGAACTCGTTAGGTTCGAGGACGGCACCCTCGGCCTGGCGCTGAACCTTGACCTGCGCGAAGTTGGTTGCGTGGTGCTGGGTGAATACACCGGCATCGAAGAGGGCCAGCAGGTCCACCGCACCGGCGAAGTGCTTTCGGTTCCGGTAGGCGACGGCTATCTCGGCCGCGTCGTGGACGCCGTCGGCGCCCCCATCGATGGCCTGGGCGAAATCGCCACCACCGGCCGCCGCGCCCTGGAGCTGCAGGCGCCGACCGTTATGCAGCGTAAGAGCGTTAAGGAACCGCTGCAGACCGGTATCAAGGCAATCGACTCGATGACCCCGATCGGTCGTGGCCAGCGTCAGCTCATCATTGGCGACCGCCAGACCGGCAAGACCGCCATCGCGATCGACACGATCATCAACCAGAAGGCCAACTGGGAGTCCGGCGATCCCGAAAAGCAGGTGCGCTGCATCTACGTCGCGATCGGCCAGAAGGGCTCCACCATCGCCTCCGTGCGCGGCGCGCTCGAAGAGGCCGGCGCGATGGAGTACACCACCATCGTCGCGGCCCCGGCATCCGACCCGGCAGGCTTCAAGTACATCGCCCCCTACACCGGCTCGGCCATCGGCCAGCACTGGATGTACGAGGGCAAGCATGTTCTGATCGTGTTCGATGACCTCTCCAAGCAGGCCGAGGCATACCGCGCCGTATCGCTGCTGCTGCGCCGCCCGCCGGGCCGCGAAGCCTACCCCGGTGACGTCTTCTACCTGCACTCCCGCCTGCTGGAGCGTTGCGCGAAGCTTTCCGACGAGCTCGGCGGTGGCTCGATGACCGGCCTGCCGATCATCGAAACCAAGGCGAACGACGTATCGGCATACATTCCGACCAACGTAATTTCGATTACCGACGGTCAGTGCTTCCTGCAGTCCGACCTCTTCAACGCTAACCAGCGCCCCGCGGTGGACGTAGGTATCTCGGTTTCCCGAGTCGGCGGCAGCGCCCAGACCAAGGCGATGAAGTCCGTTTCCGGCACGCTCAAGATCTCGCTGGCGCAGTACCGCGACCTCGAATCCTTCGCTATGTTCGCTTCCGACCTGGACGCGGCATCGAAGCAGCAGCTGCAGCGCGGCGCCCGCCTGATGGAGCTGCTCAAGCAGGGACAGTACTCGCCGTTCCCGATGGAAGAGCAGGTCGTTTCGATTTGGGCCGGCACCACCGGCAAGCTCGACGACCTTGAGGTTGAGGACGTGCGCACGTTCGAGGCCGAGCTGCTGGAGCACCTGCGCCACAACGGTTCGGTGCTGGAGACGATCCGCGAGAGCGGCAAATTTGACTCCGCTACCGAGGCCGAGCTGGAGAAGATTCTCGACTCCGTCAAGCGCGACTTCCTGACCAGCCGCGGCATCGACCCGAGTGCGGGTGAAACCGAGCCGCTCGATCCCGAGGATGTCGATCAGGACAAGATCGTTCGCGGCCGCCGCTGACGAGTCCAACGCATCGTTAGCGAGGGAGAGATATGGGAGCCCAGCAAAGGGTCTTCAAGAAGCGGATTCGTTCCGCGCAGGGAATGCAAAAGATCTTCAAGGCGATGGAGATGATCTCCGCCGCCCGGATCTCTAAGGCAAACGCCCGCGTCCAGGCAACCACCCCCTACGCGCGTGCCATCACGCACGCCGTGGGGGCGGTCGCCACCCACTCCACGGAAACGGTTCATCCGTTCCTGGAGGAGAGGGCATGGTCGGGCCGCGTAGGCATCCTGCTCATCACCGCTGACCGCGGTATGGCAGGTTCCTACTCGCCGAACGCGATCCGCGAGGCGGAGCAGCTTTCCAACCTGCTGCGCGAGCGTGGCAAGGAACCGGTGTTCTACATCGTCGGGCGTAAGGGAGCCTCCTACTTCTCGTTCCGGGAACGCCCGGTAGAGAAGGCGTGGGCGCCTTACTCCGAGGACGCACTGGTCGAGCTCGGTCGGGAAATTTCCCACACCGTGCAGGAAGCGCTGCTTTCCGAAGACAAAGACAAGCACATCGATGAGCTCTACGTGGTGGGTACCCGCTTCCTGAGCCGCTTCAACCAGGAGGCGCGCAGCGCCCGCCTGGTGCCGATCGAAGTGGTGGATGCGGCCAGCGCCGAAGAGAGCGACGTCTACCCGCTGTACGAGTTCGCGCCGGACCCGGAAGAGGTGCTGAACGCACTTCTGCCGCGGTACGTCGAATCCCGCATCACGAACATTCTGATGCAGTCGGTAGCCTCCGAGCACGCCGCCAGGCAGCGTGCGATGAGCACGGCAGCGGACAACGCACAGACTCAGATCCGCAAGTTCACCCGGCTCGCGAACTCGGCGCGCCAGGCAGAGATCACCCAGGAAATTACCGAAATCGTGGGCGGCGCCGACGCCCTCGCCGGTTCGGGCAAGAAAGAACGCTAAGGAAAAAAGATGACCACTCTCGAAACCGAGCAGACCAAGACGCAGGGCGCGGTCACCGGCCGCGTTGCCCGCGTCACCGGCGCTGTCGTCGATATTGAATTCCCGCAGGGACACCTGCCGGAGCTGAACAACGCGCTCACCGTTGAGATCAACATGGGCGAGGCGGCCGACGGTGCTTTCACCCTCACCCTCGAAACCGCTCAGCACCTGGGCAACGGCATGGTCCGCGCTATCGCGCTGAAGCCGACCGACGGCCTGGTGCGCGGCGCTGCCGTGACCGACACCGGCGCCCCGATCTCCGTGCCCGTCGGTGACTTCACCCTCGGCAAGGTGTTCGACGTGACCGGCAACGTGCTGAACGTCGATGCGAAGGCGGAGCTTGAGGTAGTCGAGCGCTGGCCCATCCACCGCAAGGCCCCCTCCTTCGACAAGCTCGAGTCGAAGACCCAGATGTTCGAGACCGGCATCAAGTCGATCGACCTCCTCACCCCGTACGTGCAGGGCGGCAAGATCGGCCTGTTCGGCGGCGCGGGCGTCGGTAAGACCGTGCTGATCCAGGAAATGATCTACCGCGTGGCCAACAACCACGACGGCGTGTCCGTGTTCGCCGGCGTCGGCGAGCGTACCCGTGAGGGTTGGGACCTGATCGAGGAAATGACCGAGTCGGGCGTTATCGAAAAGACCGCGCTCGTCTTCGGCCAGATGGACGAGCCGCCGGGCACCCGTCTGCGCGTGGCGCTGTCGGCCCTGACCATGGCGGAATACTTCCGCGACGTGCAGAGCCAGGACGTGCTGCTCTTCATCGACAACATCTTCCGCTTCACCCAGGCGGGTTCCGAGGTATCGACGCTGCTGGGCCGCATGCCCTCCGCCGTGGGCTACCAGCCGAACCTGGCCGACGAGATGGGTGTGCTCCAGGAGCGCATTACCTCGACCCGCGGTCACTCGATTACCTCCATGCAGGCGATTTACGTGCCGGCCGACGACTACACCGACCCGGCCCCGGCAACTACCTTCGCCCACCTGGACGCCACCACCGAGCTTTCGCGTGAAATCGCTTCGCGCGGCCTCTACCCGGCTATCGACCCGCTGGCTTCGACCTCGCGCATCCTCGATCCGCGCTACATCGGCCAGGATCACTACGACACCGCGGTGCGCGTGAAGCAGATCCTGCAGCGCAACAAGGAACTGCAGGACATCATCGCGATGCTCGGCGTCGACGAACTCTCGGAAGAGGACAAGGTCGTCGTATCGCGTGCCCGCCGCATCCAGCAGTTCCTTTCGCAGAACACCCACATGGCGAAGCAGTTCACCGGCGTGGACGGCTCCGACGTGCCGATCCGCGACACCATCGAGGGCTTCCGTGGCATCTGCGACGGCGAATTCGACCACATCGCGGAGCAGGCGTTCTTTAACGTCGGCGGCATCGACGATGTGCTGGCTAACTGGCACCGGATCCAGAAGGAACTGGGCAAGTGAGCTCGGACAAAACGCTAGAGGTAACGTTCGTTGCGGCCGACCGTAACGTTTGGTCGGGGCAGGCGCAGCAGGTTGTTGCGCCCGCCATCGACGGCGCCCTCGGCATGATTCCCGGTATGATTCCCACCCTTTCCGTGCTGAAAGAGGGGGACGTGCGCATCAAGGGGATCGACGGTGCCGAGCGACGCATGCACGTTACCGGTGGTTTCGTATCCATCGACCAGGACGTAGTCACGCTCGTGGTCGATGAGGCGACGGTCCGCTAAGGCAGCCACCCATGCAAAGCGCCTCGACGAGCACCATAGCCCTTGTCGGGGCGCTCTGTTTTGTTTGCCTGGGTCTGCTGTTCCTCGCCAGGGCGGCCTATATTTCGCGGCTCGGTAGCATCATCGAAACGGCCTATTGGGGGCCGGGCATGTTTCGCTACCAGAAGTGGAATTACGGTGTGCTGCGCTACGAACGCACCTGCCTGCGCTGGTATCGCGCGATGTCGCTCTGGCCCGCGTCGGCCAGAACGTTTGCGCGCCGGGACATCCTTTCGGTAAACCGCGAAGTCATGCAGAAAGCCACCGGGGCAATCAAACCCGTGCGTGAGTTCGACTGCATGGTGACCCTTACCGTAAAGACCGCTAACGGCGGCCAGCAAACGGAATATCTGCTGATGGACCTGGCCGCTTACCACGGGTTTTCGGCTTGGTTGGAGGCAGCCCCGGCAGGTTCCGAACTATAGGGCGAAAACTTTCCGGGTGCTTGTAACCAGAAAACAAAAGCGGGGGCTGCGGCAACTTTTACTGTTGCCGCAGCCCCCGCTTTTTGCCGGATAGTTTCCGGGCTAAGCGATACCGTTTAGACGGGTTCTCCCGCGCGCAGTACCTCTTTAACGTGCAGGGAATCGTCGGTAAACACCAGGTCAGCCCGCAGCCCGGCACGTAGGGAGCCGACGCGATTGGCAAGCCCGAGAACACGCGCCGGGGTTTCGCTGGCGGCGCGCACGGCGCTCGCAAGCTCCACGCCCGCCACGTTCACGGCGCAGCGCACAACATCGAGCAGGTGCGCGGTGCCACCGGCGATAGCGTCACCGCCCGCCAGGGTAGCCACACCATCTTTCACCTCGACATCGAGCGAGCCGAGCGTGTACGCGCCGTCGGGCATGCCTGCGGCAGCCATGGCGTCGGTAATCAGCATGACGTGACCGGGGCGTGCCACGGAGAAGACGTAGCGGATCGTGTCGGGGCTGGTGTGTACGCCATCGCCTACCAGCTCTACGATCATGCGTCCCTGGGCGGCGGCGTCGAGGCAGGCGAAAGCCGGCCCGGCGTTGCGATGGTGAATGGGCCGCATACCGTTGAACAGGTGCGTCGCCGTGGGCACCTGCACGCCCGCGGGGGAGCCTTGCAGCGCCTGGCAGGTGTGGGCGATACCGGCCTCCATTTCGGCCGCCGCAGAATCGGTGTGGCCGAGCGAGGCAATCGCGCCGTGCTTGGCGAGCGCGGTGATGGTTTCATTCGCGCCGGGCAGTTCCGGGGCGATAGTCATGGTCTTAACCACGCCGGGGAACTCGGTGCAGAGGGCATCCACGAAATCGGCGTCGGGAAGCTGCACGTGGGCCGGGTTCTGTGCCCCGCAGCGATGCGGGGAAATGTAGGGGCCCTCCATGTGCACGCCCGCCAGTGTTTCATCGGCCACCAGCGGTGCCAGCATGGCGATGCGTTCGCGCAGGGTTTCGGGGGAGGCCGTGACTAGAGAGGCTACTAGAGAGGTGGTGCCGTAACGCAGGTGCTCTTTCACGGCCACCAGGGCGTCATCGCCGTCGGTGCTGTCGGGGAAAGATACCCCGCCGCCACCGTGGCAGTGAATATCTACCAGGCCGGGCAGGATGAGGCCCTCGTGCGCCACTTCCCGCGCATCCTCGTAAACGGGCAGCGCAGAAGCCGGGCCAGCGTAGATGATGCTACCGTCACGCACCGCGATAGCGGCTGCGGGTAGTACTCGGTCGGGCAGTACGGCGGTGCCCAGGTGGATAGTGACAGACATTAGAACAGCCTCGATTCGATGTCGTCGATGCCGCGCAGGGCATCGTAATCCAGTGTTACGCAGTCTATGCCGCGATCATTCGCCAAAACTTTGGCCTGTGGCTTAATTAGCTGGGCGGCGAAAACACCCTTCACCGGGGCCAGCTGCGGGTCCCGGTTAAGCAGTTCCAGGTAGCGGGTGAGCTGCTCCACGCCGTCGATCTCACCCCGGCGTTTAATCTCAATAGCCACGGTAGCGCCGTCCGCATCACGCGCCAGGATGTCTACCGGCCCGATGGCGGTCGCGTATTCGCGGCGGATCAGCGTCCACCCCTCGCCCAGGGTGGTTATGTTGTCGGCGAGCAGTTCCTGCAGGTGTGCCTCCACGCCGTCCTTAATCAGGCCCGGATCTATCCCCATATCGATCGACTGATCGGAAAGGATCTCGAACAGGGTGACGCGCAGGGTATCCCCGGTCTTGGCGTGCTTCACCTGCCACTGTTCAACGTATTCGCACTCTTCTTCCCCCGGCTGCTCCACCGTTACGGAACAGGGAGGGCTCATCCAGTTCAGGGGCTTGTAACTGCCCCCGTCCGAATGTACGAGCACGCTCCCGTCGGCCTTAATCATGAGTAGGCGGCGGGCACTGGGAAGGTGGGCCGTGAGGCGGCCGGAATAATCAACGGCGCACTGGGCTACAACTAATCGCACCCCTCCATCCTAACGGTGAGAAGTGACGCAACGGCCTGCAATAGCGGGATCTCGGCGCGTAGTCTGGTAGAGACTATGCTGTGGTGCCGATTGGGCACTAGCTAAGGAGACTTTAGTGCGCAAGCTGATAGCGGTATTTTTGCTGATTCTGGGCCTGGTTGGCCTGGGCGTAGCCCGAATGGGAGAGACCACCTGGGCGCCCCCGACCTCGCGTACCGCGAGTATCACGATCCCCGACCCGGGAGCTGCCGTGGTGATTAACCCTGGCGTGCTCTACGTCGGTGGCACCTCCGGCAAGGTCAAGATCAGTTCGAAGAGCGGCAAAATCACGATGATTACCGCAGCGAACTCTGACATTGACGGCTGGCTGGGCAAGGAGCGTTACGTACGCGTAACGGGCCTGAAAGACTGGCACACCTTCACCACCAAGGTGATCAACCCGGAGGGCGGCAAGGAACTGCCCAGCCCCAAGGGAAGCGATCTTTGGCGCACGGAAAACACCGCTGATTCGCCGCTCAACTTCACGGTAGAAGGATTCGCGGCAGACGAAAGCGGCCAGATGCGCCGCGAGATTCTGCTGATGGGCGACGGCAAGAGCGCCGCACCCGAAAGCATCCAGATCACCTGGCCGCACGAAGCCAGCAACCCCTGGGTTCCCTGGGCCTATGGCGCGGGTGCCGCAGCAGCGCTGATCGGTGCGGTAATGCTGCTTATCGGCATGCAGAAGAATTCGCACCAGGAAGATGCGCGCGAGGAAGAAGCGAGCGAACATAGCGAGCAGGCCGCTTCCGCAGGAGCGGTAGCGGTTGCAATCGCAGAAGACGACGCAGAAGCAGACGGTGCAGAAACCGGAGAAATCCCCGCGTTAGCGGAAAGCGACATCACGGAAACCGATCTGAACGCCAACGAAAACGAGGAGCCCCGCGCATGAGTAAGCAGACCTCCCGCCGCAGCTTCCTTTACGCGACCGGACTCGGAGCCTCCCTGCTGGCCTTCACCGGTTGCGCGGAAGAAACCCTGCCGCCCGCAGCAGATCCCGGCCCGACCGTGGACGGCGCAACCCCCGTTGCGGGTGCGGAACAGACCGGACGCGTCGTTAAGGATGTAGTCGCAAGCATCGTTGCCGCAGACAAGGCGCTGGACGCGAACCTGCTGCCGCCGCGCATCAGCGGTTCTCTGCGCGAGTTCCGCACGGACCTTTACGGAATCATCAAGAAGGACCCGCTCTACCTGGGGGCGATGGAACGCCCGTCGGCGGAGATCGTGGCTTCCGTGGCCACCTCGGAAGAGGCCTACCCGCGCACCATCCTCGCGGTCATCCGCGCGGAAAAGAAGGACGGGCTGCCCTACTTCATGGTGCTACAGCAGAACGGCCCCCGCGAGCCTTACTCCTGCTGGGGCTGGGCCAAGCAGGCTGCCAGCGCCCCCGCTATTCCGGCGGCGGCGGTAGGTGCGCAGCCGGTTAAGGCCGACGATGCGAACCTGCTGATGCAGCCGAACGAAGCCATCGCCAAGTACGTGGATGCGCTTAACGGCGGCCTCAAGGACGGCCTGGAAAAGAGCATTGCCGAGGACGCCTTCATGACTTCGGTGCACGACCTGATTAAGCGCACCAGGGATCAGCTCAACCAGGGGGTGGAACCGGATTCGATTGCCACCGTGGAGGAAAAGTTCACCCGCCACGATGGCGAATACGCAGGGTTCCGCACAGCGGAGGGCGGCGCTTTGGTGTTCGCTTCGCTGCGTTCGAGCCGCACCGTTACCGTGAAGAAGGGCTCCGTGAAGCTTTCCGAGAGCGTCTTTACGAAGCTGATCGGCAAGGATTCCTACACCAAGCACCTGACCATCGACTCCGGCGAAATTATCGTGCTGCACATCCCGGCGAAGGCCAAGGGCGGCAAGATTTCCCTGGTTGCGGCTTACAAGCCGCTGCTGGGCGCAAACGGCGAATAAACGCGCAAGGAGAATCAGATGATTGATCTTTCCAGCCTGAAAAATACCGGCGGCTCCGATCTGCCCGCGGGTGTAGCCGCGGTAACCGAAGCCAACCTGCAGGACATTTTGCAGGGCAGTCTGAAGAAGGCCACCCTGCTGACGGTCACCTCCACGCGGGTGCCCGAAGGCAAGCAGTTCGTAGCGACCCTGGCGAAGCTGGTCGGGGAACGCGCGGATTCGCTTTCCCTGGCGGTTCTTGACGCCGACGCCCAGGGGCGGGTTGCGCAGGCCCTGCGCGTGCAGCAGCTGCCCACCACCTTCCTGCTCATCAAGGGGCAGCCGCAGCCGCTGTTTGATGGTGTGCACGCTGAGCAGCAGCTGGTGCAGGTGCTGGATGAGGTTGTGCGCATTGCGGGCGAGGAAGGCCTGGAAACCGGTCAGCCCAAGCAGCTGGATCCGCGCGAACAGGAGGCTTACGCCGCCCTGGAACGCGGTGACCTGGATGCGGCTGCGGCGCAGTACGAAAAGATGCTTAGCGACAATCCGGCGGACGATGCCGCCAAGGCGGGGCGCGCCACCGTAAACCTGATGCGCCGCACCAGGGGAGCGCAGCTGCAGGAGGTGCGCGAGACCGCCGCTAACGCCCCGCAGTCGCTCGCCGCGCAGATGGCGGTGGCCGACCTCGACATGGCGGGCGGGCACGTGGACGACGCCTTCGCGCGCCTGCTCGGCATCCTGCGCGAGCTGCCCTCCGATCAGCGCGAGCCGGTGCGCGCGCGCCTGCTCGAGTTCTTCGACCTGGTGGGAGCCTCTGATCCTCGCGTCAGCAGGGCCCGACAGCGGCTGGCCGCGCTGCTCTATTAACTGCATCTGCTAAACCGCCTGCGCCGGTAAATCTATGCCGGTAAAGCCGAAAAGCCACGCGGAAGGGGCGGGGTGCGAACTTTTGCTTCGCGCCCCGCCCCTTTGTCTTAAGTTTTACCCGTTTAGGCTTCGTCCGTATCGTCAGCCGGGGTCAGCATCACCGCGCCCAGCGGGGGCAGGGTCATACGGGCGCTCGCTTCGCGGCCGTAAAGCGGACCGCAGTCGGCCTCGACCATGCCCATGTTGCCTACTCCGCTACCGCCGTATGCCTCGGAGTCGCTGTTCAGCACCTCGCGCCAGCGGCCCGCGCGGGGGAGCGGCACGTGCATGTCGTACAGGGGGACCGGGGAGAAATTGACGGCGAACACGACCAGATCGTCACCGTTTTCACCTGGCGCGCGCCGCAGGAAGACGATCATGTTGTGCACGGCATCGTCCGAGATCAGCCATTCAAACCCTGCCGGGTCACTATCCAGCGCCCACAGCGCCGGATGCTTAGCCTGTACCCGGTTGAGGTCCTTCACCAGGGACTGCGCGCCGCGGTGCAGGGGGTAGTCGAGCAGCCACCACTGGAGGCCCTTTTCGTCGGACCACTCGCTGCCCTGCGCGAACTCGCTGCCCATGAACAGCAGCTGCTTACCGGGGTGTGCCCACATGAACGACAGGTAGGCGCGTAGCGTGGCGGCCTGCTGCCAGTCGTCGCCCGGAATCTTTCGCAGCAGTGAGCCCTTACCGTGCACTACCTCGTCGTGAGAGATCGGCAGCACGAAATTCTCCGAGTACTGGTAGACCATCGAGAACGTGAGGTCGTTGTGATGGTACTGGCGGTAGATCGGCTCCTCCGCAATGTATTGCAGGGTGTCGTGCATCCAGCCCATGTTCCATTTCAGGCCGAAGCCCAGCCCACCGGAATCGGTGGGGCGGGTAACGCCGGGGAAAGAGGTGGATTCTTCCGCGATCATCACCACGCCGGGTACGCGCTTGTAAACGGTGGCGTTCACTTCCTGTAGGAAGGAAATTGCCTCCAGGTTTTCCCTGCCGCCGTGAATGTTCGGGATCCACTCGCCCTCCTTGCGGGAGTAGTCGAGGTAGAGCATCGAAGCCACGGCGTCCACCCGCAGGCCGTCAATGTGGAACTCTTCCAGCCAGTAGCAGGCGTTAGCCACCAGGAAGTTGCGCACCGCGGGGCGTTCCAGGTTGAAGATGTAGGTGCCCCAGTCGGGGTGTTCGCCCTTGCGCGGATCGCCGTGTTCGTAGAGCGGGGTGCCGTCGAAACGCCCCAGCGCCCACTCGTCCTTGGGGAAGTGCGCGGGAACCCAGTCCAGCAGCACGTAAATGCCGGCCCGGTGCAGTTCGTCCACCAGGTAACGGAAATCGTCGGGGCTGCCGAAACGGGAGGTTGGGGCGTAGTAGCCGGATACCTGATAGCCCCAGGAGGGGCCGTAGGGGTGTTCGCTGACCGGCAAGAACTCTACGTGGCTAAAGCCCATTTCCTTTACGTAGGCAACCAGTTCGACGGCCAACTCTCGGTAGCTCAGGCCGGGCCGCCAGGAACCCAGGTGTACCTCGTAGATCGACATCTTGCCGGTGTGGGGGTCACGCGCTGCCCGTTCGGCAAGGAATTTGTGATCGCGCCATTCGTAGTGGGAGGCGGTCACGATCGAACCGGTGCGGGGCGGAACCTCGGTAGCGCGCGCCATGGGGTCGGCCTTGTCGCGCCAAACCCCGTCATGACCGAGGATCCGGTACTTATAGATCGTGCCCTCGCTGACGGCGGGGATGAAGATTTCCCAAACACCGTTTCCGCCCAGGGGGCGCATCGCGTGGCGGCGGCCGTCCCAGCCGTTGAAGTCGCCCACCACCTGCACGGCGCGGGCGTTCGGTGCCCAAACCGCGAAGGAAGTGCCGCCCACCCCCGCCACCTCGCGGCAGTGCGAGCCGAGCGCGCGCCACAGCTCCTCGTGTCGGCCCTCACCGATCAGGTACTGATCCAGTTCGCCCAGGGTGGGCAGGAAACGGTAGGGATCATCCAGCAACTGTTTGTCGCTGTCACTGCTCCAGACGATTGCCAGGCGGTAGGCGGGAACCTCCGCGAAAGGCAGGGCCGCGCACCAGATGCCGTCGCGTTCGTGGCTGAGCGGGTATTCCTTCCCCTCCACCACTGCCGCCACGGAAACAGCGAACGGCGCCAGGGCGCGCAGCGTCACGGCTCCGCCGTGCGGGTGCGCCCCCAGCACATCGTGCGGGGAATGGTAGCTGCCGCTGGCCACCGCGGCCAGGTGATCGGTGGGCATTACCGGAAGTGAAGCGGTCATGACGCTCTCCTTCAGCGCACTATGCGCAGGATGTGGGCGGGACGGTGGTTCGCCGTCAGGATGATGTAGGGACGCTCATCGAAGGTGAAGCGTTCGCCGGTGAGCAGGTCTTCTACCTGGAACTGGGCGCCGCTCACACCGAGGGCCTCCAAGTCCAGGGTGATGTGACCGTAGCTGTCTCCCTGATGTTCCGTGAGCGCCACCACCAAAATGGTGTCGTCGCTCAGCGGGTCACGCTTAGAGAAGACGAGCAGGCGCTCATCGTCGGCGCGATGGAAATCTATCGCGGTGAGCTGCTGCAGCGCCGGGTGTTCACGGCGAATCCGGTTAAGCCTGCTGAGCAGCGGCTCCAGGGAACGGCCCTCCTGCAACGCCAGGGCGAAATCACGGGGCTTGTACTCGTACTTTTCGTTGTCGATCTGTTCCTCTGCGCCCGGACGCGGCACGTCCTCCACCAGTTCGTAGCCGCTGTAGATGCCCCAGGTGGGCACCAGCGTGGCAGCGAGGATGGCGCGCAGCGTGAACGCGTTACGGCCTCCCTGACTCATGAACGGGGTCAGGATGTCGTGCGTGGTCGGCCAGAAACTAGGCCGCATGTAGGGCGCGGCCTCCACCAGCTCCAGCAGGTACTCTTTCAGTTCCTTGGGCGTGTGGCGCCACGTGTAATAGGTGTAGGACTGATGGAAACCAACCTTGCCGAGCGTGTGCATCATGGTCGGGCGCGTGAACGCCTCCGCCAGGAAGATGACCTGAGGATGCTTTTCGGCAAACTCCGCCAGCAGTTCCTCCCAAAAACGCACGGGTTTGGTGTGCGGGTTGTCCACCCGGAACAGGGTCACGCCGCGCGAAACCCAAAGTTCCAGAATGTCCCTGATCGCGTTGTAGAGGCCGCGATAGTCGGTATCGAAGCTCAGGGGGTAGATGTCCTGGTATTTCTTCGGCGGGTTCTCGGCGTAGGCGATGGAACCGTCGGGGCGCTTGCTAAACCATTCCGGGTGTTCCTCCACCCAGGGATGGTCGGGGGAGCACTGTAGGGCTATGTCCATCGCCACTTCCAGATCTAGGCGTTTGGCTTCCGCGACGAAATCCGCGAAATCGGCGACGCTGCCCAGGTCGGGATGGATCGCTTCCATGCCGCCGTCGGCGGAGCCGATCGCGTACGGCGAACCCGGATCCTCCGGGCGCGCGTCGAGGGTGTTGTTGCGGCCCTTCTTGAAAGCCTGCCCGATCGGGTGGATCGGCGTCAGGTAAACCACGTCGAAGCCCATGCGGGCGATGCGTGGCAGTTCCTTGCGCGCGCCCTGCAGGGTGCCCGACACCCAGCGGCCGCTTTCGCGATCAAAGTGCGCGCCGTAAGAGCGCGGGAAGATTTCGTACCAGGAACCGTAGAGAGCGCGCTTGCGTTCTACCTTTAGCGGCAGGGGAGCCGACAGCGTCACCCCGTCGCGGAGCGGATTCTGGCGCATCATCTCGCGCACCTCGGCCGACGCCGCCGGCGCGAGGCGCGCGCTGGGCTGCAGGCTGTGGCTGCGCAGGGAATCACGCACCGAAAGCAGCAGGCCCTCGTCGGCCTTGTCGCGTAGCCCCGCGGAAACCTCCGCCAGCGCGCGATCGCAGACCCGCACGCCCTCCAGGAACACGAGGTCTACGTCCACCCCGGCGGGAATCTTCGCCTCGGCCTGGTGCAGCCAGGTCGCATACGGGTCAGAGAACGCCTCTACGTGGAAGCTCCACATGCCCTCGGCGGTCGGCACCACCGTGCCCTGCCAAAGATCCAGCCCTGGGTTCACGCAGGAAAGCGGGGTGCGGGAAACTTCCCGGCCTTCGGGGTCGGTCAAGACCACCTGCGCCCCCATCGCGTCGTGCCCCTCGCGGAAGGTGTTCGCCGTGACGGTAACGGCCTCCCCGCTCACGCACTTGGCGGGAAAGCGGCCGCCGTCCACGCAGGGAGAAACCGAAACGATCGGGATGCGGCCGATCCCGGCGGACAGGCCTTTTGCGTCAGCTTTACTCATTCGTCTGCCTCCGTGGCATCGGGGTGGCTCTTTGCCGTTTGCTTCCTACGAGGTTACCGTGTTTGCGGTGTTCCACGACACATTGACCACCGTAACGGTTCCCGCCGGGACGCTGAGCCAACCGTCCGGGTCGATACCGCTTTCTTCCTGCGGCGAGCTGCTTAGCAGGATTTCCGTAAAGGTCCATTCGCCGTGCGTGCGCGGGGGAGCGAAACGCACGCGTTCCTCACCCAGGTTGAAGGCGAACGCCAGGTGCGCGCCGTCCATGCCGGGGCGTAGGGCCAGCAGCGTGCTGGCGGTGCCGTCCACCCAGTCGTCGTGGCTGAGTTCCCGGCCCTGCACGGTTACCCAGCCGACCTCCGCACCGCCCGGTTTGGCCTGTTGCAGCGGGGAAAGGAAACGGTTGCAGCGCAGCTGCGGATAGTGTTTGCGCAGCTTCAGCAGTTTGGCGGTGAAATCGAAGAGGTCCCGCTGATCGCTGTCCCAGTCCCAGGAGAACCAGGAAATCTCGTTGTCCTGACAGTAGGCGTTGTTGTTGCCGCCCTGCGTGCGGGAGACTTCGTCGCCAGCCGTAAGCAGCGGCGTTCCTGCGCTCAGCAGCAGGGTGGCCAGAATGGCCCGCTGGGTGCGGAAACGATCTTGTTGGATCTGCTGGGCTGCTTCGTGCGTTGCGGGTACTTCGCCTTCGAAACCGTGGTTGTAGCTGCGGTTGTTGTTGCTGCCGTCCCGGTTTTCCTCGCCGTTGGCGTAGTTGTGTTTTTGTTCGTAGGCGGTTAGGTCGTGCAGCGTAAAACCGTCGTGCGCGGTGACAAAGTTGATTGACGCCCAGGGGGAGCGGGTGCTGCGCCCGGTGCGGTTATCGATCGGATCGCGGCGAGTGAAAATGTCGGCGCTGCCGGAAAGCCTGGTAGCCAGGTTACGCACGCCGCCCTGCGGCTCTTGCGGGTTATAGCGGCGCGCAGCGCGCGCGCTCAGCCACAGACTGCGGATGTCATCGCGGAAAGAATCGTTCCATTCGGCAAAGCCGGGCGCGAAGTTGCCGGTTTGCCAGCCATCCCAGCCCACATCCCAGGGCTCCGCGACCATCTTGCGGGTGCGCAATAGCGGATCGGTCAGCATGGCCGACAGAAGCGGGTGCTGGGCGCGGAAACCGTTCCCGGTGCGTCCCAGCGTGGCGGCGAGGTCAAAGCGGAAACCGTCCACCCCGTAACTGCCCGCCCACAGGCGCAGGGAATCCAGAATCATCGCGTTCACAGCCGTATCCAGCACGTTAAGCGTGTTCCCGGTGCCCGTAACGTCGTGGAAACGGCCCTGGTCCAGCCAGTACCAGTCCTGCGCCCCCAGCCCCTTGAAGCAGACGCTCGGACCGTCGGAGCCGCCCTCGCAGGTGTGGTTGTAAACCACGTCCAAAACCACCTCGAAACCGCCCGCGTGCAGATCGCGCACCATCTGGCGCACCTCGCGCGCCACGGCCTGCGGGCCCTGCGCGCGGGCCGCCGCCGTCGCATAACCGGGGTGCGGAGCGAAGTAAGAAAGGGTCGAATAACCCCAGTAGTTACCCATCCCCATGCGCGCCAGGTGCGGTTCGTTCAGCCCGGCATGGATCGGCAACAGCTCCAGGGTGGTGACGCCCAGGGCGCGCAGGTATTCCTGCGTGGCAGGATGCGCCAACCCCGCGTAGGTGCCGCGCAGCTCCGCGGGCAGGAATTCGGCCTGCGCGGTGAAGCCCTTCACGTGCAGTTCGTAAAACACCGTGTCGGCCCACTCAAGGGCGACCTGCGGCCCCTCGTAGGCGGGCAGCGGCACATGCACGCTGCGCAGCGGGGAATCGGTTTGCTGCTGCGGCTGGGTGCCCAGCGGATGCAGCATGTCATCCACCGGGAACGGAAACATCTCGGGCACAAGTTCGCCAGAAGAGATTACGCCGCCCGCGTAAGGATCGAGCAGCAGCATGTCCGGGTTAAAGAAATCACCGGAAGCGGGATCCCAGTTGCCGTGCGCACGCAGCCCGTATTCCGTGCCCGGCAGAATGCGAGAGACGCGATCCCACCAAAAACCGCCCTGGTAGTGGCTAAGCCGCTGGCGGCGTTCGCAACCGTTTTCAATAACGCACAGGTCTACGGCCTCCGCGCGGGGAGCGTAAACAGAAAAGGTGCCGTTGCCGTGAGCATCCACGCGCATACCGGGAGCCGGGGGAGAAGTAAGGTTCACCGCTAGATTGTCTCAAAAACATTACGGCTGACGCATATTTAACCCCTGTAAAGTAACTATGCGTAGGATCCGTACAGTTATTGCTTACCCAGTGGAGGCCTCGATGAGCCAGCCAGCAGGCGAACGTCCGCTCGCTTTCGCACCCCAGCAGGGTGCCATCAGTGCGGAAGAAATGTCCCGCTGCGCAGAGATAACCACGGCGATCAACAACCATGTGGGGGAGCGCATCGTCGGCCAGCAGGGGCTGCGCACCTCGCTACTGACCGCGCTCGCAGCCGGTGGGCACGTGCTGCTGGAATCCGTGCCCGGCCTGGCCAAGACCACCGCCGCGCAGGCGCTCGCCTCCGCCATCGACGGTAGCTTCCACCGCATCCAGTGCACGCCCGACCTGATGCCGAACGACATCATCGGCACCCAGATCTTCAACTATTCTTCCGGCACTTTCACGACCCAGCTCGGCCCGGTGCACGCCAACATCGTGCTGCTGGACGAAATCAACCGCTCCAGCGCCAAAACCCAGTCGGCCATGCTGGAGGCGATGCAGGAAAAGCAGACCTCCATCGGCGGTGAACTGTACCGGCTGCCCCAGCCGTTCATGGTGCTGGCCACCCAGAACCCGATCGAAGAAGAGGGCACCTACGTGCTGCCCGAGGCGCAGATGGACCGCTTCCTCATGAAGGAAGTGCTCACCTACCCCTCCCCGCAGGACGAGCACGGCATCCTCGATCGTTCCACCGCAGGCACCCTGAGCGCACCCAGCGGACAGCAAAGCGCCGTCACCCTGGACGACGTGCGCTTCCTGCAGTCCTGCGTGGATCGGGTCTACGTAGACGCCGCGATCAAGCGTTACATCATCGACCTGGTGTTCACCACCCGCGGCAGCGGGCCGCGCCCGGTGCAGAACCTGTCGCAGTCGGTGCGGGTCGGGGCCAGCCCCCGCGGCTCCCTCGCACTGATGCGGGTTGCCCAGGCCTACGCGCTGCTCAGCGGAAGAAACTACGTCATCCCGGAGGACGTGCAGGCCATGCGTTACGCCGTGCTGCGTCACCGCCTCGTGCTCACCTTCGACGCGCTCGCCAGCGGCATGAAACCCGAAACCATCATCGACGCCGTATTCCAGGCAGTGCCGGTTCCGTAACAGATGGCGACCTCCCTCCTCACCCGCGTAAAAGCGCGGCTAGAGCTACGCACGCTGAAGAAAACCAGCGGGCTGATTCAGGGGCGCGGCCGGTCACAGTTCAAGGGCAGCGGAGAAGACTTCGACGATCTGCGCACCTACCAGTCCGGTGACCGCATTAGCGACATCGACTGGAAAGCGAGCGCCCGCACCAACGAACCCCTGGTGAGGCGCTTTAACGAGGAGCGCGTACGCCACATCGCCATCCTGGCAGACACCTCGCGAGCCATGGCCGCCACCGCCCGCGACGGCAGCAGTAAAAGCGAGGCGATGCTCACCGCCGCCGGGCTGATCTGCTACCTAGCGCAACAAAACGGCGACCCGGTGAGCCTGGTAGCGGGCACCGCCAGCAACCATATTCAGCTGCCCGCCCGTGCCTCTGACGGCCACCTGGAACTGTTGCTACGCACCATCCAACGCAGCACCACCCTGGATGCGCACGCGAGCGATTCCGCCTGGCTGCTGGAGCGGGCCAGCAAAGTCATCGCGCGCCCGTCGCTCATCGTTTACCTGACGGACGAAGCCCACCCGCACCCCACCGACTACCAGGCGCTGCGTAAACTGACCGTTCGCCACGACATGCTCATAGTCAGGGTGCGAGACGCGGACCCGCTACAGCCCGATAAACCAACCCGCGAAGTGCGGGACGTAGAACACTCGCGCGTAATCGAAACCGCGGTCCGCTCCCGCCGCGACATCGCGGCGCAGGCCGCGCAGGTACGGGACGCACGGGAACGGCAGGTGCAGGAAATGCTGACCTCGCTACGCATCCTGCAGATCATTACCGACGGCGATAGCACGGTAGTAAACGACATGGTGGCGGCGCTAAGAAGGAGGCAGGGCAGTGCTGTATAGCGAAGGCGACGGAATAATCGCCCCCGTGGCCTATTCACCGGCCTGGCTGATCCTTTCCTTCCTGCTGCTGGCCGTCGTAATCGCCAGCATCCTGCTGGTAAAAAGCCTCACCTACCGCTACGCCCTGCGGCGAGCGCTCGCCGGTACGGTGAGCGACCTGGAGGCGCTGAAGGCGGAGTTTTTGCGTGCCACCGCGGATGTTTCCGCGCGCGTTGCCGGGGGTGAGTGCACCGCCCGTCGGGCGCACCAGGAACTGACCGGGATACTGCGCATGTTTTTGTTGCGCGCTACCGGGGTGGATGTTTCCAGCGGTTCGCTGGCCCAGGTTTTGGCCGACCCGCGAAACCGCCCGGTGGGGGAAGCGATCGCCTGGCTTTATGAACCGGACTTCGCGGCCGATTCCGATAGGCAGATAGAGGATTCGCTGCGGCGGGTGCGGGAGGTGATCAGGCAATGGCACTAGCTTTCTGGTGGCTGCCCCTGGTGCTGCTGCTCCTCGCGGTAGGACTGGTGGCGGCGATGGTGCGCCGCAGGCGCGACCGGGGGAGCGACGCTATCCCGGTTTCCGGCTCCGACTACCTGTGGCAGCTGCCGAAGTTTGTGCGCGCGCAGCGCCGCGCCCGTATCTGGCGGTGGCTGCTGGTCGTATCCTGCGCCTTTTCCCTGGTTAGCGTGGCGCTGCTGGCGGGCAGGCCGGTCACGCAGCACAGCGCCGTTACGGGAGGGCAGCAGCGCGATATCGTGCTGTGCCTGGATGTTTCCAGCTCTATGGCTAAGAGCGACCGGGCGATAATGCTGCAGTTCGCCGAGGCGCTGAAAAGTTTTCACGGGGAACGCATCGGCCTCACTATCTTTAACTCCGGTGCCCGCACCGTATTCCCTCTCACCACGGATTACGCGATGGCGCGGCGGCAACTGGAGCTAGGCGCGAAGGTGCTGGAGCTGGACGAATTGAAGGCGCGGGAAGACCCGTCGGCCTACAGCAGGGAACAAAAGGAAGAATTCCTGCGCTTCATGCGCGGCACCCGCGTTCGCGAAGAGGGTGCTTCGTTGATTCCGGACGGGCTGGTTTCCTGTTCGCGTCAGTTCGATAGGGCCGACCAGGAACGTAACCGTTCCATCATTTTCGTGACCGACAACGAGGTTGGCGGGAAAACTGTGTTCTCCCTGCCGGAGGCGATGAAGAGCGTGACCGCACGCAAGATTCACCTTTACACGCTCTATCCCGGCGCGTTCGTTTGCCCCGACGGTATTTGCGCCCGGCAGCTGCAGCAGGCCACCGAAAGCGCCGACGGTACTTTCTATTCGCTGCGCGGCCCGGAATCAGCGGCCGCTATCGTGCATGACATCCAACGCAGCACGGCGCAGGAAAGCGGGGGAGTGACCCGGAGCCAATACACGGATTACCCGTATCCGCTTTGGGTGATGAGCACGCTTAGCGTTTTGCTAATGCTGCTCGCAGGCTGGAGGAGCAGGCGATGAACTGGCAACCGTTACTGTCCTGGCCAGCTCTTGTGGCGGGTTCCCTGCCGCCGCTGCTGCTTTGCCTGTGGCTGATTTGGAAACGACCCGGGCAGAGGCTCAGCTGGGTGCGCAGGCTCCTGCTGGTGGCGATGCTGATCCTGATCGCGGCACGCCCCGGCAGCTACACGCAGAGCACCAGCGATTCACGCTTAAACGGCGACATCCTCTTCGTGGTGGATACGACCGGTTCCATGGCGGCAGAGGACGGCCCCGGCGGTAAACCGCGCCTGGAACAGGTGCGTAAAGACATCCGCGCCCTGGTAGAGAAATACCAGGGGGCACGTTTTGGCATTATCGCGTTTGATTCGTCGGCCACCGTCGGCCTGCCTTACACGACGGATACGAGCGCGGTACTGGCCTGGGTAGACACCATGCGGGTGGAATCCACGGCCACTTCGCGCGGCTCTAACGTGGATCGTCCCCTGAGCCGGATCTACGAAGAACTGACGGACGTAAAGACGCAGTTCCCGGACGATTCCCGGCTGCTTTTCTTCTTCTCCGACGGCGAAAACACGGACGAGCGGGAATCGCGCGATTTCAAACCGCTAGCCAGGCTGCTTAACGGCGGCGCGGTGATCGGGTACGGCACGGAAAAGGGCGGCAAGATGCGCGCCTCCGGGCTGGATGCCCCCAAGGGATACATTAAGGATCCCGACACCGGAGCGGACGCTATCTCGCGTCTGGACCGCAACAATCTGGTGCGGATAGCGCGGGACATGTCCCTGCCCTACATACAGGCAAACGCTTCCGGCGATGCCCTGGAGAAACTGCCCACGGTGAAGCTGCGCAGCATCAAACTGGCCGAGGAAGAGTCGGTCGCTTCCCGCAGCGACTACTACTGGCTACCCGCGCTAGGCGCGGCGCTGCTGCTGCTATGGGAGTGCGCTCACCTCACCCTCACGATGCCCGCGCTAACCACCGGGAGGAAGAAATGAGCAGACCCGCCCTGTACGGACTCGACCGGGCATGGTTGCGTAAAGCCCGGTTAATTTGGGCCGCGATCTTGGCCGTACCGCTACTGCTGCTGTCGGCGCTGGCGCTCAAGTTCTTTAGCATGTTCGTGATCGCGCACCTGGTGGTGGACGACTACGCGCAAAAGGAACTCCCGGCGGCGCAGGAACGCAACGATTCGCTCTTTTTCGCGAACTGGTTCGAGCCTTACCTGGCCGACTACAACCGGGGCACCATCCTGCTTCGCGAAGGCAAGCTGGAACAGGCCGAATCTTCCCTACGCACCGCCCTGCAAAACTGGGAGTCCTCACACGACCTGAATCGGCCCCCGCACGCGGAATGCAAGATCAAAATTAACCTGGCGCTCACCCTGGAAAAGCAGAGCGCCGACATCACCGACGCGAAGCAGCGCGCCAACGTGCTGGGTGAAGCCAAAAAACTGATCGCCCCCTGCGGTAATTCCGGCGGCGAAGGGGACGGGCAGCGCGACGGCAAAGGTAACGACGGCGGCAAGGACGGCAAGGACGGCAAGCAAAAGGGCGCAGGCCAGGGCAACGAAAACCAGCGTGAGGGCGAATCTGCCAAGAAACGCATCGAGGAAAAGAAACGCCAGGCCGACCGCGAAGCGGGCAACCCCGAAGAAAAGCCGGGTACCGATAAGGGCAAAAACAAGGACGAAAAAGACGGGCAGGACGGTGACCGGGGAGAACAGCCCGGCCAGGGCGGCCCGCGCGAAGCGGGCGACCAGCGCCGCCGCGACGAAAACTCCCAGGGCAACGAGCGCCAAAGCCCCGCCGAACAGCGCGGTGACCAGCGCAAAGAAGACCGCGTAGAGGAACGCCAAAAGGGGCGCGAAAGCGGTAACGGCGGGAGCAAACCGTGGTGAGGCACTACCTGGACCACGCCGCCACCTCGCCCCTGCACCCGCAGGTGCGCGAACCCTACCTGCAGGCACTCGAAAGCGTCGGCAACCCGTCGGCGCTGCACTCTTCCGGGCGCCGCGCCCGCACCCTCTTTGCCGACGCGATAGACGAGATCGCGCAGCTGCTCGGGGTCCCCTCCTCCTGGGTGATCCTCACCTGCTCTGGCACGGAGGCGGATAACCTTGCCCTGCGCGGCGTGAACGGGGAGGTAGTTACCACCGCAACGGAACACCCCGCGGTACTCGAAACGGCGCAGGCGCTAGGGGGCAGAATCCTTCCCGTTAGCGCCGACGGCACCCTCACCCCTGACGCGCTTGCCCAGGAGCTGGCCGCGCGCCCCGCCAGCCTGGTAAGCGTGCACGCGGTAAACAACGAAACCGGCGTGGTACAGGACGTATCTGCGCTCGCGGAAGTAGCGCACAGCTACGGGGCCCGCTTCCACACCGACGCGGTGCAAGCCATCGGCCACATCCCGCTCGACATCGGCGTCGGTACGCAGCGCCAACTGGACCTGGTTAGCCTCTCCGGCCACAAAATCGGCGCCCCCGTCGGCGTCGGCGCCCTGCTGTGCGACCCTGACTTGCCCCTCACCCCGCACATGACCGGGGGCGGGCAGCAGCGCCAGGTGCGTTCCGGCACCCTGGATGCGCCGGGCGCGGTGGCGCTCGCCGCCGCGCTGCGCGTGGCCGTCGGTTCCCTGGCAGAAAACGCCGCCCGCTACGAAAAGTTAGCGCGGGAACTGCGCCGGGTAATTTGCGAAGCCGACGATAGGGCCGTGCTGACCGCCGCGGATGCCCCGCACGCGCCGCATATCGTGCACTCCTGTGTTCCCGACTGTAACCAAGACGCGCTGCTGTTCGTCCTGGATAGCCAGGGCATAGACGCCTCCGGCGGTTCTGCCTGCCAGGCGGGCGTCACCGAGGACAGCCACGTGCTACGCGCGATGGGCTATCCGGTGAATGTGCGGCGGGGCGCGATTCGTTTCTCGTTCGGCCATACCAGCGGGGAAGAGGACGTGAGCCGGGTCGCTAACTGTCTGCCAGAAGCGATAAGGGCGGCCAGGCGCATCGAATCGCTCTAGACTCGTGCCTCGTGAAGGTTTTGGCAGCGATGAGCGGCGGAGTGGACTCCGCGGTAGCGGCGGCACGTGCGGTAGACATGGGGCACGAGGTGGTCGGCGTACACATGGCGCTGTCCAAAAGCCGTGAGGCCCGCCGCACCGGATCGCGCGGCTGCTGCACGGTAGAGGACGCGGTGGATGCGCGCCGGGTCTGCGACAAGCTCGGCATCCCCTACTACGTGTGGGACCTTTCCGACGACTTCGAGGAAGCCGTAATCGATGACTTCCTCAGCGAATACCGCGCCGGGCGCACCCCTAACCCGTGCGTGCGCTGTAACGAGCGCATTAAGTTTTCTTCCCTGCTGGAGCGCGCCCGC
Organism: Dermabacteraceae bacterium TAE3-ERU5; assembly: GCA_019218375.1. GTDB lineage: Bacteria > Actinomycetota > Actinomycetes > Actinomycetales > Dermabacteraceae > TAE3-ERU5. Next base: position 43,627 of record JAHUUK010000004.1, on the reverse strand, counting down.
ATCCTCGGCTTCGATGCTGTGGCTACCGGCCACTACGCGCACCTCGCTAACCGCGGCCCCGACGGCAGTCGCTCGCTGCACCGCGCCGCAAACATCCCCAAGGATCAAAGCTACGTGCTGGCCGTTATGGGGCAGGAGAACCTGGCGCACGCGATCTTCCCGCTGGGGGACGTGGCCGACAAGGAGCAGGTGCGCCAGGAGGCCTATCAGCGCCGACTCGGGGTATCCCGCAAGCCAGACAGCTACGACATCTGCTTCATTCCCGACGGCGACACCCAGGGGTTCCTGCGCAGCAGGCTGGGTGAGAACGAGGGCGAACTGGTCACGCCCGACGGTGAGGTGCTCGGCACCCATCGCGGCACCCACGAGTTCACCATCGGGCAGCGTAAGGGCCTGGGCCTGGAGCGCCCCGCGCCAGACGGCAAGCCGCGCTACGTGGTAGAGATTCGCCCCGAGAGCCGCCAGGTGGTGGTTGGCGCGGAGACGCTGCTGCGCCGGGCCGAGATCGCCGCCGCTAACCCGGTATTTTTCGAGCCGGTAAGGGACGGCATGGAGGTGCTGGTGCAGATCCGGGCGCACGGGGCCTGCACACCCGCCCGCGCGGAGAACACGGAGGACGGCTTCAAGGTACGGCTTACCGAGCCGCTGCGCGGCGTCGCCGCCGGGCAAACCATCGTGCTTTACGTGCCCGACCCGGAGGGCGAGCGCGTCGTAGCCTGCGGCACGATCCGATGAGCCTGCTCACGGTAACCGGTGACGGCACGCTGCGGGCCGAAAACCCCGTCGGCACCGTATATCGCTGCCTGGGCAGCGACGTAGACGATGCGATAGCCGCCGCCCCCTACCTGCCGTTTGCCGACATCGTGGCCGCAACCCTGGCATACCTGCCGATAGGCGGCGACCTTGCCCCCTACGGTTGGCGCATAGGCGTGGGCGAGGATCATTTCTGGCGTGCCGCGCGGGACGAGCGCCGCAGGGCGCACGAAAACGCGCAAATCGAGTTCTTCGGATACGAGGGGGAGCTGCGCATCTCGCTGCTCGGCCCGCTCAGTCTGGCCACCGCCACCCACCTGAGCACGGGGGAGCGGCTGCTCGCCGATAGCGGCGCGGTGCGGGAGCTTCCCGCGATGCTTGCCGAGGGCGCGGCGCGGCTGCGCGAAGATCTCGCTACCCGCCTGCCCGGTGCGCGTATCACCTACACCGTGTGGGAGCCTGCCTTCGAGACCGTTTGCGCCGGGGCTATTCCGACCGCCTCCGGGTATCGCCGCTATCAGGCGATCCCTCGGGAGGAAGCGCTGCACCTGCTGCGCAGCCTGACCGATTCCCTGGTAGAGCCGACCGTGTGCGCCCCGCGCCCGCTGCCGGTGAATTGCACCGTCGGCATAGACCCGCTGCGGCTCGGCAGGCTGGAAACCCCGGCCTCCCGCAACGACTGGGAGCTGGTGGCGAGCCTGCGCGATGCAGAGCGTTTTCCGACCCTGCTGGTAGATCCACAAAACCCCGGCCCGGCCTGGCGATCTGCCTGCGCGGCCTGGCGCGAACTGGGCTTCGCGATCAAGGAAATGTCGGGCCTGACGCTAATGGCCAGCAAGGGAGCGCACTCCCGCGCGCTGAACCGGCCCCCGCTTACGGAACGCGAACTGCGCGAGGCGGACCTGGCGGCGCTGCTGCGCGCCGTTCCCTACGCCGCCGAGGAACTGAGCGGATAGGGGCCTCCCAAACGCCGGGCACAGCCTGTTTGGTTAGCCGTCACGAAACTGCCAGGGGGTAATCTGGGGGCTATGAAAAACAAACTCGTGCGGGCCGCCGCCCTCGCCCTCTGCCTAAGTTTTCCCTTCGCTGCCGGGGGCTGCAGCATAATGTCTCCCAAGAGCGACGCGCGCGCCTGCGAGAGTTTCGCGAACCAGATTAAGGAAGAGGCGAAAAAGTACGGCGATAAGCGCCCGAACAGCCTGAAAGAAGCCACGGAAATGCTTTCTCAGCTGGCAGAACCCGCCCGCCGCGCGGCCGGGGAGGCCTCTAGCGACGATCTGGCAAAGGCATTCGAGGGGCTTTCCGAATCACTCAGCGCGGACTTCGCGAAGAACCCCGAAAAGGTGCTCTCGCTCGGCTTCCAGATGGAAAGCGTGACCCAGCAGTGCAAGGAAGTCGGCGTAGATTTCAGCAAGATCAAGTAAAACCGCTAGGCGCTAGATAGCCCGAAAGGCCCCGCCCGATAGTGAACAAGTCCCAGGACGCGGCAGCGGCCGCGGCAAGTAAGCAGGATACGACCGAACAACCGCCGCGCAGCGATGCCCAACCGGTGCAGGAGCAGATGTCGGCCCTGATCGAAAAGATCGAAACGGCCCGCATCGCCTACTACGAGCAGGACGCTCCCGTGCTGGCCGACGCGGAGTACGACGCGTTGGAAAAGGAACTGCGGGCGCTGGAAGAGGCGCACCCGGAACTGGCGCGCCCGGATTCGCCCACCCGCACCGTGGGCGGGGCGCCGACGGAGGCATTCGCGCCGGTAACGCACCCGAGCCGCATGTTCTCGCTCGATAACGCGTTCAGCATCGGAGAGGTCGAGGCCTGGGCCACCCGCGCGGAGGGAGCCGAGTTCCTGTGCGAGCTGAAGATCGACGGCCTGGCCGTGAACCTGATCTACCGCCACGGCAAGTTAGAAACCGCCGCGACGCGCGGCGACGGCGCGGTGGGGGAAGACGTCACGGCAAACGTCGCCACCATCGCCAGCATTCCGCAGGAGATCCCGACCGACCTGCCGCTGATCGAGGTGCGCGGCGAGGTGTTTTACCCGGTGGCGGCGTTCGAGAAGCTGAACGAACAGCAAAAGGAAAAGGGACTCAAACCCTTCGCTAACCCGCGCAACACCGCTGCCGGATCGCTGCGGCAGAAAGACCCCGCCGTCACCGCGCAGCGGGAGCTGGCTCTCTACGTGCACGGCATCGGCAACCACGAGGGGCTGGACGTGCGCAACCAGTCGGACATCTACACCCTGCTGGCCGAGTGGGGCCTGCCCACCAGCCCGCACAGCCGCGTGTTCACGGAGCTGGCCGACGTCACGGAGTTCATCGCCCACTACGGCCGCGAGCGGCACAGCGTGGAGCACGAAATCGACGGCATCGTGATCAAGGTGAACGAACTGGCGCGCCAGGCGCAGCTCGGCGCGACCTCCCGCGCTCCCCGCTGGGCGATCGCCTACAAGTATCCGCCGGAGGAAGTCACCACCAAGCTGTTGGATATCCGCGTGGACGTCGGCCGCACCGGCCGCATCACCCCCTATGCGGTGATGGAGCCGGTCACGGTGGCCGGTTCCACCGTGGAGCGCGCCACCCTGCACAACCAGTTCGAGGTGCAGCGCAAGGGCATCCTGATCGGGGACACGGTGCTGCTGCGCAAGGCCGGGGACGTGATCCCGGAAGTGCTGGGCGCGGTCGAGGCGATGCGTGACGGCAGCGAAAAAGCCTTCGTGATGCCGGAAAACTGCCCCTCCTGCGGCAGCAGGCTCGGCCCCACCAAGGAGGGCGAAAAGGACTGGCGCTGCCCGAACACCCGGCATTGCCCGGCGCAGCTGCGCGAGCGCATTTTCTACCTGGCCAGCCGCAAGGCTTTCGATATCGAGGCGCTCGGTTGGGAGGCCGCCGGGGCGCTTTCCGAAAGCGACGTGCTGGCCGACGAGGGCGACCTGTTCGCCCTGCGGGAAGAGGACCTGCTCAAGATTCCCTATTTCTGCAACCGCAGCGGGAAACGCGCGGGGCAGCTGGGCAAGAACGCTCAGCAGCTGCTTGCGAACCTGGAAGCCGCGAAGACCTCCCCACTGTGGCGGGTGCTGGTGGCGCTCTCTATCAGGCACGTCGGCCCCATCGCGGCCCGTGCCCTGGCGTCGCGCTTCGGATCGCTGGATAGGCTGCGCGCCGCGAGCCGCGACGACCTGGCCGAAACCGACGGCGTGGGCGGCATCATTGCCGACGCGGTGGTGGATTTCTTCGCCGACGAATACCGCATGAGCGTGGTGGAGCGCTGGCGTGCGGCCGGGGTGAGCCTGGAGGACGAACAGGACGAGGCGGGCGGCAGCGAGCTGCTGGCGGGACTCAGCATCGTTGTCACCGGCACCTTGGAGGACTTCACGCGCGATAGCGCGAAGGAAGCGATCCTCGCCAGGGGCGGAAAGGCGGCCGGTAGCGTCTCCAAAAAGACCGCTTTCGTGGTGGTGGGGGAGAACGCCGGTTCAAAGGCGGATAAGGCGCGCGATCTGGGCCTGCGGATACTCGACGAGGACGGCTTCAAGCTGCTGCTGAGCGAGGGCCCGGATGCCTTCGCGCAAGAAGACGAAGGCGACGCATAACCGATTATGGCCCGGGCTTAAAAAGGTCCGCGCTTAAAAGAAAGGGGCGTGCCTACCCGAACAGGTAGGCACGCCCCCTTTTTTTTTTCTGCTTGGTTAGTGCTTGCCGTGCCCGGCCAGGTGGGCCGCGCCAACTATCAGGGCTCCGGCCAGCAGCCCGGCCAGCGCCGACAGCAGGGTTTCGACAGGCCAGGAAAGCAGGTGCGGCACCGCGTGGGCGGCCTCGTGCGCCAGGCTGAGCGGGGCGTGCCAGCCGAGCTTGTGCAGCCCGTCGAGCAGGATATGCCCGCCCACCCAGAGCATCGCCACCATGCCGACTCCGGAAAGCGCCTTTAGTACGTAGGGCATGGCCTGGACCAGTGCGCGCCCGGTACGGCGGGTGCGGGGCTTGGTAGCCAGGTGCAGGCCGACGTCGTCCATCTTCACGATTACCGCGACCACACCGTAAACCAGCAGCGTAATAAATACGGCCACCACCGCCAGGGTGACTGCGCGGGTCAGGAACGGTTCGCTAGCTACCTCACCGAGCGCGATCACCATGATTTCGGCGCTCAAAATAAAATCTGTGCGCACCGCGCCCGCCACTAGGGAATCCTCGTCTCCCGTTTCCACGGCGGGAGCATCGTGGGCTGGCCGCAGCAGGGCGAGTATTTTCTCAGCGCCCTCGAAGCACAGATAGGCCCCGCCCAGCATCAGCAGCGGGGTAAGCAGCCAGGGCAGGAACTGGCTTAATGCCAGCGCGCCGGGCAGGATGAACAGCAGTTTATTGCGCAGGGAACCGAGCGCGATTTTCTTGATGATCGGTAGCTCCCGCGCCGGGGACACGCCGTGCACGTACTGCGGGGTGACGGCGGTATCGTCCACCACCACGCCCGCCGCTTTCACGCTGGCGCGGGCCGATGCGGCTGCTACATCGTCCACGCTTGCCGCCGCCATTTTGGCGAGCAGCGCGATGTCGTCCAGCAGCGCGGCCAGGCCGCCGCTCACAGTTTTACCGCCCAGTTAGAAGTCATGGTTTAAGCCTACCTAGGGCGGTGCGTAGAATGGCCCCATGCCAGCGATTGGACGAGACGAAGTTGCACGCCTGGCCGGCCTTGCACGAATTGAACTAAGCGAAGAAGAACTGACCCGTTTCGCGGGCGAGTTCGACGCCATTATGGACGCCGTTCATTCCGTAGCAGAGGTCGCGCGTCAGGATATTGAGCCCACCTCCCACCCCATCCCGATGACTAACGTCTTCCGGGAAGACGTGGTGACCGAGACCCTGAGCCAGGAGGACGCCCTCGCGGGCGCGCCCCAGGCTATCGAGGGCCGGTTCGGTGTACCGCAGATTCTGGGGGAGGAGTGAACATGAGTGACCTGATTCGCCTGAGCGCGAGCGAAATGGCGGCGAAGCTAGCCGCGGGCGAAACCAGCTCGGTAGAGCTGGTGGATGCCCACCTCGAGCGCATGGAGGCCGTGGACGCCGCCGTCCATTCCTACCTGCACGTAAACGCGGACGGTGCCCGCCAGGTGGCGCGCGACGTTGACGCCCGCCGTCAGGCAGGCGAAACCCTGCACCCGCTCGCGGGTGTGCCCATCGCCGTCAAGGACGTCGTGGTTACTAAGGGCATGCCCACCACCGCAGGCTCCAAGATGCTGGAAGGCTGGGTGCCGCCGTATGACGCGACCCTGGTAGAGCGCATCAACGCCGCCGGGCTGCCCGTGCTCGGCAAGACCAACATGGACGAGTTCGCGATGGGCTCCTCCACCGAGACCAGCGCCTTCGGTATTACCCGCAACCCCTGGAACCTGGATTGCATCCCCGGCGGTAGCGGCGGTGGTAGCGCGGCTGCCCTGGCCGCCTTCGAGGCCCCGCTCGCGATCGGCACCGACACAGGCGGCTCTATCCGCCAGCCCGCAGCGGTCACCGGCACCGTGGGCGTTAAGCCGACCTACGGCTCCGTTTCCCGTTACGGCCTGATCGCGATGGCTTCCTCGCTCGACCAGGCGGGCCCCTGCACCCGCAGCGTCCTCGACGCGGCGGCGCTGCACGAATTGATCGGCGGCTACGATCCGCGCGATTCGACCTCGATCCGGGAGATGCCCACCGACTTCGTGGCCGCCGCTAAGCAGCGCGACGTGAAGGGCATGAAGATCGGCGTCATCAAGGAGCTGCAGGGCGAAGGCTTCCAGGCCGACGTCACCGCTCGCTTCAACGAATCGCTGGCGGCGCTCGAGGCCGCCGGTGCCGAGATCGTCGAGGTTTCCTGCCCCAGCTTCGAGTACGCGCTGGGTGCCTACTACCTGATCATGCCCGCCGAGGCTTCCTCTAACCTGGCGAAGTTCGACGGCATGCGCTACGGCCTGCGGGTGATCCCCGAGGGCGGCGCGACCGCAGAGCGCGTGATGGCCGCTACCCGCGGGGCCGGTTTCGGCCACGAGGTGAAGCGCCGCATCATGCTGGGCACCTACGCGCTCAGCTCGGGCCAGTACGAGGAGCACTACGGTGCGGCCCTCAAGGTGCGCACGCTGATCCAGGCCGATTTTGCGCGCGCCTTCGCGCAGGTAGACGTTCTGGCTTCCCCGACCGCGCCCACCACGGCGTTCAAGTTCGGGGAAAAGATGGACGATCCGCTCGCGATGTACATGAACGACGTCGCCACGATTCCCGCGAACCTGTCCGGCATCCCCGGCATTTCGCTTCCCGCAGGCCTGGCCTCCGACGGCCTGCCCGTCGGTATCCAGTTCCTCGCCCCCGCGATGCAGGACCGCCGCCTTTACGGCGTGGCCGGTGCGCTGGAAGCGCTGCTGGAAGAGAACTGGGGCGGCCCGCTGCTGGCGAAAGCGCCCGCGCTTGAGGAAGGGACTAACTGAGCATGACTGAACTGGTTGATTTCGCGGACGCCGCGAAGCGCTACGACCCGGTACTCGGCATCGAGGTCCACGTTGAGCTGGGCACCGCCACCAAGATGTTCGACGGTGCACCCAATATTTTCGCCGCGGAACCGAACACCGCCATCACTCCGGTTTCGCTGGGCTTGCCCGGCAGCCTGCCGGTAGTGAACGGCAAGGCGGTTGAGTACGCGATCAAGATCGGCCTCGCGCTGAACTGCAAGATCGCAGAAAAGTGCCGTTTCGCCCGCAAGCAGTACTTCTACCCGGATCTGACGAAGAACTTCCAGACCTCCCAGTACGACGAGCCGATCGCTTACGACGGCTACCTCGACGTGGAGCTGGAGGACGGCGAGATCTTCCGCGTAGAGATCGAACGCGCCCACATGGAAGAGGACGCCGGCAAGAACACCCACATCGGTGGCGCTACCGGACGCATCCAGGGCGCAACGCATTCGCTGGTCGATTACAACCGTGCGGGCGTGCCGCTGGTTGAGATCGTGACCCGCCCCATTCCGGGTGCCGGTGAGCGTGCCCCCGAGGTTGCGGCAGCCTACGTGCGCACCCTGCGCGATATTTTCCGTGCGCTCGGGGTTTCCGAGGCCCGCATGGAGCGCGGCAACGTGCGTGCCGACATCAACGTCTCGCTGCGCGAGACGCCCGAGTCCCCGCTGGGCACCCGCACCGAAACGAAGAACGTGAACTCGTTCCGTTCCATCGAGCGTGCCGTGACGTTCGAGATGCGCCGCCAGGCCGCGATCCTGGACGCCGGGGAAAAGGTCATCCAGGAAACCCGCCACTTCCACGAGGAAGACGGCCAGACCTCGTCGGGCCGCGAAAAGTCGGATGCCGAGGACTACCGCTACTTCCCGGAGCCGGATCTGGTGCCGGTGGCGCCGAGCCGCGAATGGGTGGAGGAAATCCGCGCCTCCCTGCCGGAGCTGCCCGCGCAGCGCCGCCGCAGGCTGATCGGCGAGTGGGGCTTCAGCGACCTGGAGATGCGCGACGTCATCAACGCGGGCGCTCTCGATCTGATCGAGGCGACCGTGGCTGAGGGCGCGAGCGCGCAGGCGGCCCGCAAGTGGTGGATGGGCGAACTGGCCCGCACCGCCAAGGAACGCGAGCTGGAGCTGGAAGCGCTGGGCGTGACCGGCGGCCAGGTGGCCGAGCTGCAGAAGCTGGTTGACGAAGGCAAGATCAACGACAAGATCGCTAAGCGCGTGCTGGCGAAGGTCGTTGCCGGAGAGGGCGATCCCGCCAAGATCGTGGAGGCCGAAGGCCTAGCCGTAGTTTCCGACGATTCGGTGCTGACCGGCGCCGTGGAACAGGCTATCGCCGACAACCCCGACGTGGTCGAAAAGATCAAGGGCGGCAAGATGCAGGCCATCGGCGCGCTGATGGGGCCGATCATGAAGGCCACGCGCGGCCAGGCAGACGCGGGCCGCGTCCGCGAGATCATCCTGGAAAAGATCAACGGCTGAGTAACGATAACTAACGCGTTAAAACGCCACTGAACGGGGGCGGGGGAGCGGCTGCTTCCCCGCCCCCGTTCGCGTTTTGTGCGCGGGCAAGATAGCAGCAACGGGCCGTAGCGCCTACTCCGTCAAAGAGGCACTTTTCTTGACGCTTTCCGCAAGCACTGCTATGCGTCGGCCCTGACCTGCGCTTTCTTAGTTCACTCGGCGTTCATTTCCCGGTTTATTTCCACCGCTATAAAAATCGTGGAAAAGGTATCAGTGCAGGCCATGGCGCTGCACGAGGCTGTCCCGGTCGGTAACGTGGCGAAGGTGACTTTTCCTAGGGCACTTTCTTAGGAACCTAACGGAGAGGAATTGTTTTGCCTGACAACGGCAGTATCGACGCTTTCTTGGCTGAGTGGTTCGCGCCGATTGCGGACAAGCTATCTAGCATCGTTTTCTATTCGCCACAGATCGGTGGGGTGCAGATTCCCCTCATCGTGCTCTGGCTGATGGCGGGCGCTATCTTCTTGACGGTGTGGCTGCGTTTCCAGCCGATCACCGGCATGGCGCATTCGCTAGACGTGATTCGCGGTCGCTTCACCCGCAAGACCGACCCGGGCGAGGTTAGCTCGTTCCAGGCGCTCGCTACGGAACTGTCGGGCACCGTCGGTCTCGGCAACATCGCCGGTGTGGCCGTCGCTATTTCGATGGGCGGCCCCGGTGCTGCGCTGTGGATCATCCTCTTCGGTTTCCTCGCGATGAGCGTGAAGATGGCCGAAGCGACGATGGGCGTTAAGTACCGCGAAATTTCCGAGGACGGCACCACCGCCGGTGGCCCCATGTACTACCTGAAGAACGGTTTTGCCGAAATCGGGTGGAAGAAAACCGGTATGGGCCTGGCCATCGCTTACTCGATCTTCACCCTGATCGGCGTGTTCGGCGCGGGTAACCTGTTCCAGGCAAACCAGGCGGCTTCGATCCTTTCGACCCAGCTCGGTAGCGACTTCCTGGTAGATAACAAGTGGGTTATCGGCGTCATCATGGCGGTTCTGGCCGCCATCGTGATCCTGGGTGGCATTTCTTCCATCGCCCGCTGGACCGCGAAGATCACCCCGCTCATGGCGATCATCTACTTCCTGTGCGTTATCGCCATTCTGGTTGTACACGCGGCCGAAATCCCCGCCGCAATCGGCACCATCTTCTCGTCCGCGATTAACCCCGAGGGCGTGCAGGGCGGCGTGGTTGGCGTGGCCATCATCGGTATTCAGCGTGCCCTGTTCTCCAACGCGGCAGGCGTCGGCACCGCAGGCATCGCGCACTCCGCCGCCAAGACCAAGGAGCCCGCTACCGAGGGTTACACCGCGATGTGGGAGCCGCTCGTGGACTCCGTCATCATCTGCTCGCTGACCGCGCTGGCGATCACCGTGACCGGTGTTTACAAGACGAACGGCGAGGACATCGACGGTATTACGATGACCGCCTCCGCGTTCTCCACCGTCACTGCCTGGTTCCCCTACGTGCTGATGGTTGCGGTTGCGCTGTTCGCGTTCTCCACCGTGCTGTCCTACTCCTACTACGGTCAGCTGGCCGCCGAGTTCCTGTTCGGCCGCAGCCAGGTCGTGACCAAGGTTTACCAGGTGGTTTGGATCCTGGCGGTAGTGGTCGGCTCCGCTATCTCGCTGGATTCCGTGATCGCGTTCTCCGACTCCACGTTCTTCCTGATGACCATTCCTAACCTGGTTGGCCTGTACGTGCTCAGCAAGATCCTGCGCATGGAGATCCTGCGCCACAAGACCCGTGTTGATGTTGGCGTAATCGAGCCGGTGGACGATCCCGAGCTTGCCGTAGGCATGGGCGATCATGAACCGACCAAGGAACAGATCCGTGCGGCGCAGGCGGAAGAGGACACCGCCACCGGGCAGATCGAATCTGTGCGTGCCCTGCTGGAAGCCGACCCCGACTACCCGGTAGAACCGGGCAGCGGCGTGGAGGCATCCACCGAAACCGGTGAAATACCGCAGGTTAAGTAACGCCTTTTAGTGAAAAGACCCGTCCGTGAACACACGGACGGGTCTTTTTCGTGCCCGCGGTTCTAATATGGTGCTAGCTGCGCATTTTGTCGGTAATCTTTTAAGGAGCACCCGTGGCAGAAGTGTTTTACGACGACGATGCTGACCTGAGCCTGGTACAGGCCGCCAAGGTAGCGATCATCGGCTTCGGTAAAGTTGCGCGCCAGCACGCGCTGAACCTGCGCGATAGCGGCGTGGCGGTGAAAGTGGCACTGCCGGAAGATTCTTCCCACCGCGAAGATGCCGCAGACGAGGGCTTTAAGGTGACCGACCCGGCCGACGCCGCTGGCTGGGCCGACCTAATCGCCCTGCTGGTGCCGGGCCAGGAACAGGTGGCGCTCTTCCAGGGCGCGCTGCGGGAGGCGCTGCGCCCCGGAAAAACGCTGCTACTCACCGATGCTGAGGCGCTGCTGACGGGCGCGCTACAGCTCCCCGAAGGCGTAGGGTCGGCCCTGATCTGCGCGGAGCCCGGCATGCGTAGCGAGTACGCCGCGGGCAGGGGAGTGCCCGCGCTGGTTGCCGGTGACGACTTCGATCTGGTGCTTTCCTACGCGAAAGCGCTCGGCGTGCTGCGCGCGGGAGCGGTGCGCGGCAGCGTGCGCGATACCGCCGCCGCGTCCGTTTTCTGTGAGCGCGCCGTGCTGCAGGGCGTAATGGCCCGCACCGTGGAGGCCGGTTTCGCAGTCCTGACCGCGGCGGGGTATTCTCCCGAAACTGCACATCTGCTGCTTAACCGCCAGCTCGTGACCGCCGCCGCGAAACTCGCGGAAGGCTCTGCCCCGGCCCACGGCTACGGCGCGCAGGTGCTGGATGACGCCGCGCTGGAAAGGCTGAGCGGAATCCTGGCCGAAATCCGCGAGGGGAAGGTTGCCCCGTCGCAAAAGCAGGAGGAGCAGGACGAAAACGGTAAGCAGCAGGCTGAGCTGCGGCAAAAGTTTGCCCTGCGCGGCGGCCGCTAAAAACCCGCGCTGAACGGCAGATACGCCGCCTTAGAGCATTCGCTAGCTGAATCGCGAGGAACAATACTCGCGTGCAATTAATGGAGGAAAAATGTCCCTGACTTTCAAGGTGACCCGGAACGAAAACCCCGCCACGCAGGAGGAACGCGAGGCCATCCTCGCTAACCCCGGCTTCGGGGACAACTTCACCGATCACATGGTGCGGATTTCTTGGAACCCGGAAAACGGGTGGCACGACGCGCAGGTTATGCCGTTTGGCCCGATCACCATTTCGCCCGCGGCGGGGGTCCTCCACTACGCGCAGGAAATCTTCGAGGGCATGAAGGCATACCGCCACGCTGACGGTTCTGTGTGGTCGTTCCGCCCGGAACGCAACGCCCAGCGCCTGCAGGCTTCCGCACGCCGCCTGGCGCTGCCGGAACTGCCCGTTGAACTGTACCTGGAATCGGTGCGCCAGCTGCTTGAGATCGATAAGGATTGGGTGCCTAGCGGCGGCGAATCCTCCCTCTACCTGCGCCCGTTCATGTTCGGCAGCGAAGCGTTCCTGGGCGTGCGCCCCTCCAAGCAGGTTGAGTACTACTGCATCGCCTCTCCCGCTGCCTCCTACTTCAAGAGCGGCATCAAGCCCCTCACCGTTTGGGCGAGCGAGAAGTTCTCCCGCGCGGGAGCGGGCGGCACCGGTGCGGCCAAGTGCGGCGGCAACTACGCCTCCTCCATGCTGGGGAAGGCGGAGGCCGTGGAGAACGGGGCCGATGAGGTCATGTTCCTCGATTCCGAAACGCGCACGTTCATCGATGAACTTTCCGGCATGAACGTGTTCGCGGTGCGCGCTGACGGCTCGCTCTGCACCCCGGCCCTGACCGGTTCGATCCTGGAGGGCGTGACCCGCGCTTCCATCCTCAAGATCGGTGAAGAACTGGGGCTGACCCCGCGCGAGGAACGCCTCAACTTCAAGCAGGTGCTGGCCGACATCGAATCCGGCGACATCCTGGAGATGTTCGCCTGCGGGACCGCAGCGGTAGTCACCCCCATCGGCGCGTTCCTGACCGGTGAGGGCAAGACCGTGATCGGTGACGGCGCCCAGACCGAAAAGACCTTCGCGATCCGCGAGCGCCTGCTCAACATCCAGTACGGCCGCAGCGCCGACGAATACGGCTGGATGACCAAGTTCGTGAGCTGAGCTGAAAGCATTTACCGCCAGCGCTAAGCGTGAGTGCTAAGCGCGCGCAGGAAAACGGCGGGTGCCCAGGGACATATTCCCAGGCACCCGCCATTTTCATTGACCGCAGGGGGCAGACGTGGTGTCGCGCTTAACGGATTTCGCCGACGTGCATCATGCGCAGCACGATCTCCCCGGCCTCGTCGGTCGCGGCGAGGTCCAGCTCGGCCTCCATCACGAAGTCCCGGTTATGGTCGGGATCGTCGATGGTTTGGCGGATAAACCAGAAACCGTTTTCCGGGCGAATATTCAGCATCTGCTTGGAGCGCGCATCGCCCTCCAGCACCACGTGATCGTAGGCGTCATAGAAATCGTCCATGGCCTCGGCCCAGGCATCACGGTCGAAACCGCACCAGCCGTCCAGTTCGCCCAGGCGTTCCTCGCGCTCGAAAGCGAAGTGCTCCACGCGCTGCCACATGGCCTGGCGCACCATCGTCTCTAGCACCTTGGTCTGGCCGGAAAGCGCGCGCGGGCTGTCGGGACGCAGCGTGGAGGCGACGTCGTCGTCCTCCGGGTTGATGAGCATTTCCCACTCATCCAGCAGGGACGAGTCGATGCCGCGCACCAGTACACCGAGCCATTCGATCAGATCGTCTAGCTCCTGGGTGCGTAGCTCCATCGGCACCGTGCGGCGCAGCGTCCGGTAGACGTCGGAAAGGTAGCGCAGCAGAATGCCCTCGCTGCGGGCGAGCTGATAGCGGGCGATGAATTCGCTAAACGTCTGCCCCGTCTCGTACATTTCCCGCACGATCGATTTGGGGGAGAGGCTGTCATCACGCACCCACGGGTTGCTCTGTTTGAAGATCTCTAGCTGGGCGGTGAGTTCTTCCTCGAGCGGGCGGGGCCAGGTCACTTCCTCCAGCATCGCCTTGCGCTCGTGATAGTCCACGCCGTCGGCTTTCAGCTCGGCCAGCAGGCTGGCGCGCGCGGCGTTCTGCTGGGCGAACAGGATCGCCATCGGGTCTTCCAAGATCGCTTCGATGATGGAAACGGTATCGAGCGTGAGCGTGGGGGAGGATTCGTCCAGTACGTCGATGGCGGCAATCGCGAACGGCGCGAGCGGCTGATTCATCGCGAAATCGAGCTGCAACTCATTTTCCAGCACGATGCTGCGCCCCAGGTGATCCGGCGCGTCCAGCAGCTTCACGATCCCCGCATCGCGCAGCGAGCGGAACAGCTCGCACGCCTGCTTCACGAGTTTCACCTGCGCGCTGCCCGGCAGATGGTTTTCCCGTAGCAGGTGGCGCATCGCCTGCACGGCGTTGCCCGGCCGCGCGATCACCTGTAGCAGCAGGGAGTAGCTGACCTGCATGTGGGGGCGTAGCGCCTCCGGTTCACGGGAGATCAGTTTCGTGAAGGTATCTTCCGTCCAGTTGGTTTTCCCCTCGGGAACCTTCTCCTTAACCGGGCGCTTCTTTTTCTTCGCGTTGTTCGGGGTGGTGCTGCGCGCCGCTTGCTTTTCGCGTTCCTTTTTCGCTTCGATAGCCCATTCGGGGGCCTGCACCACCACGTGACCGACGGTGTCGTATCCGGCGCGTCCGGCCCGGCCCGCGATCTGATGGAACTCGCGGGCGTTCAGCACCCGCTGCCTGCGCCCGTCGTATTTGGCGAGCCCGGTCAGCAGCACGGTGCGGATAGGCACGTTAATGCCGACCCCGAGCGTGTCGGTGCCACAGATGAGTTTCAGCAGGCCCGACTGGGCGAGTTTTTCCACCAGGCGGCGATATTTCGGCAGCATCCCGGCATGGTGGATGCCGATGCCGCTGCGCACCAGCTTGCTCAGTACCTGCCCGAACCCCTTAGAGAAGCGGAAATCACCGATCAGCAGGCGAACCTTTTCCTTTTCTTCCTTGCTGAGCACGTCCTTGCCGAGCAGAGCCCGCGCCTGATCGAGCGCCTGCGCCTGCGTGAAGTGCACGATGTAGACGGGGGCGTTACGCTCCACGAGCAGCCTGTCGATGGTTTCCTCGAGGGGGTCCTCGGACCAGAGGTAGTCGAGCGGCACCGGCCGCTGCGCATCGGAAATGGTGCTAACCGCGCGTCCCGTGCGCCGACGCAGATCGTTTTCGAAGAAGGAAACGTCCCCCAGGGTGGCCGACATCAGCACGAACTGGGTGCGGGGCAGTTCGATCAGCGGCACCTGCCAGGCCCAACCGCGCTGGCTATCGCCGTAGAAGTGGAATTCGTCCATTACCGCCAGGCCGACGTCGCTCGTCTCCCCGTCGCGCAGGGCCTGATTGGCCAGGATCTCGGCGGTGCAGACGATGATCGGGGCGTCTGCGTTCACGCTCGAATCGCCGGTGGACATACCCACGTTCTCGGCCCCGAACAGTTCGATCAGCTCGAAGAACTTTTCGCTCACCAATGCCTTGATGGGGGCCGTGTAGAAGGCGCGCTCGCCGCGCGCGAGGGCCGCGAACAGGGAGGCATAGCCGATGGTGGACTTACCGGAGCCGGTTGGAGTGGCGGCGATGACGTGATCGCCTGCGGCAACCGCCAGCAGCGCCTCCTCCTGGTGCGGGTAGAGCACGCGCCCGGCCTCGGCCTGGGCAGCGGTGAACGCCGCCACGATGGCATCGGCATCGGCGGTCTTGGGCAGGTGGTCGGCGAGCAGCGCGATGACGCTCACGTCCTTTCGCGGCAAACGGGGAATGAAATGAATAGCACCGCCGAAGTGGATTCGCGGGTAACAGGGGAACCCGCGCCATACGGGTCAGCCTATAGAAACGATTATCCCGAGCGGTGACGGGGGCAGTCAATTAAGGGAGTCAGCAAACGAAGCCGGAGCAAGCTCCCCGCTAAACGAATAAATCGGCTGCTTAGCCTTCCGCTCTGCGCATCAGTTTCTCTGCGGCTTTCGCCGGCAAAGCGATCTCCTCCGCCATGCGTTTGCGCAGAGCGTCGGCGCGGGCCGCCAGGCCACGCTGCCTGCGCACGTATTCCGCCTTGCCCTCGCTGGTCTCGATCGGCACCACCCCGTAGCCCAGGCCGCGCACATCGTACGGGGAGGCCTCCATGTCCAGCACGCGCACGTCACGCGCCAGCTCGAAACAGTCCAGCACCAGGGCCGACGGCAGCAGCGGGCTGAGCTTCATCGCCCACTTATACAGATCCATGTTCGCGTGCAGGCAGGCCGGATTATCCAGCTCCAGCTGCCGCTCCCTGGTCGGCGTATAGGCGTTCAGCGGCACCGCCGGGGGCGTGAAGAAACGGAACGCATCAAAGTGGGTGCAGCGCAGGTTCTCGCGCTCCACGAAAGCGTCGGTCGCCTCCCGCCCGATCCGCAGCGGCAGCGCATCGTGGCGCGGCTGCTGCCGATAAACCATCGCCCACTCGTGCAGGCCAAAGCAGTCGAACGAACTGCGCCGTTCCCGCGTGGCGGTCAGCAGGCGGTAAATGTAGTGGAGGGCGTCGCCGCGCCGCTGCAAAAACAGCGCCACGTCGGCCTGGAAAAACTCGCCGTCAACGGCGGCAGCATCGCAGGATGCTGCGCGGGCCGCGCCCAGTTCCGTGGCACCGAGCACGCGATACCAGGCCGGGCAATCGCCCCGCGCGGGCATCGCCGCCCGCCACCCCGGATGGTAGCGGCGCAGCTTAGCCGGGGGAAACGGATAGTAGGTGTAAAGGAAATCCTCCACCGCGTGCTTCTCGCCGCGCTGTTTACGCTCCCGGTGACCGGCCGTTAATTCATCCGCGCGCCGCGCGTGCTCCCGCGCCGCTGCCGCCGCCTCGTCGGCACCCAGCAGCACTGACGGCAGCCAGGCGCTGCCCCGCACGGAAGGGGACGGGGCGGAAACGGCAGAGTCGCTGAGCATCACCCCACTAGGGTATGCAACGTAAAAGGCCCGCGAAAACTCATGCGTTTTCGCGGGCCGGTGAGTGTTAGCGCAACTACTGCTGGGGATTTTCCGGATGCTCGCCCAGCGCAGCCGCACGTTCGCGCTTAAGCGCGATCAGCGCCTCGGAAAACGACGTGCCGGGGTTCGCCTTGCGGTATTCCTTGATTTCCTGCGAGGTAGGGTTCTCGATGTGGCTCAGTTCCCGCAACGCGGAAATGTCGGTCTCTTTCGGTTGCGGTAGCAGCTGGGCTGCCAGTGCCGAGAGGGAGATCACCCCCGCCACCATCCACATCCAGCTGCTGTTCGGCTGGAACAGGAAGTAAACCGAGGCGGCGGCCAGAATCAGATAAACGGCAATCAGACCGGGATTTCGCTTCTTCACAACGTCTCCTTCGAGGCTGCACATAAAAGGCGGGCGATTACTACTTGCAACCAACGCTACGGAAAACCCGCCCTGCCTGCCAACCGACCAAAGTAGGCTTCGGGCCAATAAAACGACCCGTGGGTGGGGCGCACGGTGTTGCCGAGGCGGGGAGGAGTGTCTAGACCGACACGGTGGGACACGGGGCGCTGGCCCAGGCAAACCACTAAACTGGTACACATGCGCATCGCCAGATTCACCACGGGAGACGAGCCGGCATTCGGCGTAGTAGCGGAAAAAGACGGCCAGCAGGTCATCATGGGGCTGGTGGGCGATCCCCTCTACACGGAGATCCGCCCCTCCGGAAAGATCCTGCCGCTAGAGGACGTGCGCCTGCTCGCGCCGGTAATCCCGCGCTCCAAGGTGGTCTGCGTGGGCGATAACTACGCCCCGGCCGGGGAAGAAAAGCCCGCCGAACCCGGCGCGCCGCTCTTCTTCCTGAAGCCGAACACCGCCGTGATTGGCCCTCAGGACCCGATTCAGCTTCCCGCCTACAGCCAGGACGTGCGGGCGGAGGTCGAACTGGCGGTCGTGATTAAGCGCCTCGCTAAGAACCTCGCGCCCGAACAGGTGAGCGATTACGTGCTCGGCTACACCGTCGCTGGCGATCTGACCGCGTGCGATGCGCAGGCGGGGGAGTCGCAGTGGGTGCGCGCCAAGGCGTTCGACACCTCCTGCCCCCTCGGCCCCTGGATCGAAACCGACTTCGCGCCCGCAGAAGATAACGCGATGCGCTGCCTGGTAGACGATCAGCTTGCGCAGCAGGGCAGCACCGCGAGCGCCCTGCGCAGCGTAGAAAACCTGATCAGCGAAATCAGCGCCGTCATGACCCTGCTGCCGGGGGACGTGGTGCTCACCGGCACCCCGGCACCCGCCGCGCCCCTGCGCGAGGGGCAGCGCGCTGCACTCAGCATTGCCGGAATCGGCACCCTCGAAAACCCGGTGGTGCGCCGCTAGGCGCCGCCAAAACTTGCTACCCAACCGAAAGGTTTTACTGTGACCACGCAAAACACCGATGTGCGGCTTCGTTTCTGCCCGTCTCCCACCGGCACGCCGCACGTCGGTATGGTGCGCACCGCCCTCTATAACTGGGCCTACGCCCGGCACATGGGCGGCAAGCTGATCTTCCGCATCGAAGACACCGACGCGGCGCGCGACAGCGAGGAAAGCTACAACCAGCTGCTCGACGCCATGCGCTGGCTCGGCATCGACTGGGACGAGGGCGTGGAAAAGGGCGGCCCGCACGGCCCCTACCGCCAGTCCCAGCGCGGCGAGATCTACGCCGATGTGATTGAGAAGCTGAAGGCATCCGGCCACATCTACGAATCCTTCTCCACCAACGAGGAAATCCGCGCCCGTCACGAGGCCGCGGGCCGCGATCCGCAGCTCGGCTACGACGGCTTCGACCGTGACCTGAGCGAAGAACAGAAGGCCGCCTACCGCGCCGAGGGCCGCGAGCCCGTCTGGCGCGTGCGCATGCCCGACGAAGACATCACTTTCACCGACATGATTCGCGGCGAAATCACCTTCCGCGCGGGCAGCGTTCCCGACTACGTGGTGGTGCGCGCCAACGGCGCCCCGCTCTACACGCTGGTAAATCCGGTAGACGACGCGCTCATGCAGGTAAGCCACGTGCTGCGCGGCGAGGACCTGCTTTCCTCCACCCCGCGCCAGATCGTGCTCTACCGCGCGCTCGTGGAGATCGGCGTTGCGGAACGCATCCCCGAGTTCGGCCACCTGCCCTATGTGATGGGGGAGGGCAATAAGAAGCTTTCCAAGCGCGACCCGGAATCGAACCTGTTCCTCTACCGCGAACAGGGCTTCCTGCCCGAGGGTATGGTCAACTACCTGGCCCTGCTGGGTTGGGGCTTCAGCGCCGATCAGGACATCTTCACCCGCGAACAGATGGTGGAGCGCTTCGATGTGCACGACGTAAACCCGAACCCGGCGCGCGTGGACATCAAGAAGGCGACCGCGATCAACGCCGACCACATGCGCATGCTGGAACCGGCCGAGTTCACCTCCCGCATGGTGCCCTACCTGCAGGAGGCGGGCCTGATCTCCGATCCGGTGACGCCCGCCCAGGCCGATCTGCTGACCGCGGTCACGCCGCTGGTGCAGCCCCGCATGAACCTGCTGGGCGAGGCCCCCGAAATGCTGCGCTTCCTCTTCACCCCAGACGAGGAACTGACCGTGGCCGAGGACGCACTCAAGAAGCTGGGCGATGACCCGCGCGCCGTCGTGGAACGCGCCATCGCGGAGGTTGAGGGGCTGGATGAATTCACGGCCGCCCGCCTGGAAGAGGTACTGCGCGCCGCGATCGTGGACGATATGGGTATCAAGCCGCGCCTGGCCTTCGGTCCGCTACGCAGCGCGATTTCCGGCCGCCGCGTCTCCCCGCCGCTGTTTGAGTCCATGGAGCTGCTGGGCCGGGAATCCTCCCTGAAGCGTCTGCGCGCCATGTCCCAGCTGCTGGCACAGCAGTAACCTTGGGTGGCTGACCTCACAGCCACTTTGGGGGCTTTGGTTTGCGTAAACCTGCCTGCTTCGGATAAAGTTTTATCTCGTTGCAGGAAAGCGGATTAACCGCTGGAAAGCTCCCACCATGGGGTATGGTGTAATTGGCAACACGGCTGATTCTGGTTCAGTTGTTCTAGGTTCGAGTCCTGGTACCCCAGCGCTTAAACAGGTTCCACCTGTTAGAGTCCGCGCCCCGTTCGTCTAGCGGCCTAGGACGCTGCCCTCTCACGGCAGTAACACCGGTTCAAATCCGGTACGGGGTACGAAACATTATTTACGGATAGTGTTTTAGGCCCCGTTCGTCTAGCGGCCTAGGACGCCGCCCTCTCACGGCGGTAACACCGGTTCAAATCCGGTACGGGGTACAGCTGAAGAGTCCTGATGCGTAAGCGTCGGGACTTTTCCTGTATGTATGAATGGAGCTGCGATGGAGAAGCAAGATTCCCGTTTTCCGGCGCGGGTCTACCGGCATGGCAGTGAGCCGGACGCGCGCTTCAGCCTCGCTAACGAACGCACCTTCCTCGCCTGGCTACGCACCTCCCTCGCGCTAATCGCGGGCGGCGTGGCGCTAGAAACGCTCGGCCTGGGGATCAACCCGCCCCACCGCCTCGCGGCCTCCCTCATCCTGATCGTGTGCGGCATTTTGGCACCCCTGCAAGCGTGGCTCGGCTGGGTAGCTACCGAACGCAGCCTGCGCCTGAATAAGCCCCTGCCGCACGCCCTGCTAGCCCTACCGCTCGCCGTCGCGGTCCTCGCGGTGGGTGTCCTGCTGTTCATCGGGGTGCTGACGGCGTGAGCCATCCGGAACCGGAGGGCAGGGTGATTTTCGATCCGGGCCTGCAACCCGAGCGCACGGCGCTTTCCTGGCGGCGCACCGGGCTGGCGCTCGGCGTCGGTTCCCTTATTGCCCTGAAAGTCCTGCCCCACGTTTTCGGCGCCTATTCGCTCCTGGTTTGCGCCCTGGGATTAACGGCCTCCGTGGCGATCGTGTTCTTTGCCGAACGGCGCTACGCGGCGATCCAGAGGGTGCTGCTCAACAGCGACACCGACCGCGTGCCGATGCCGTCGGCCCGCATCCTCGCTTTCGCGGCTGCGGCCGTGAGCTTTGCCGCGCTACTCATGCTGGTGGCGATCCTGGTACACGTATCCTGAGCGGCTAACATGGGGGATGAGCCGGCATCGTAGGCCGGACCATTTTCACTACAAGGAGAACACCTGTGGCAGCACCAGAAATCACCCTCGACGGCGCGCAAACCGAGATCGCCGACGGGGTGAGTGGGCTTGACCTATTCCCCGGCAGCAAGGACGTCGTGGCGCTACGCGTCAACGGCGAACTGCGCGACCTCGATACCAAACTCACCCCCGGCGACGTGGTTGAGTCGGTAACCATCACCAGCGAGGACGGCCTGCAAATCCTGCGCCACTCGACCGCCCACGTGCTCGCGCAGGCGGTGCAGCAGGTGAACCCGGACGCGAAGCTCGGCATCGGCCCGCCCATCAAGGACGGTTTCTATTACGACTTCGACGTAGCGGACCCCTTCACGCCCGAAGACCTCAAGAAGCTGGAAAAGGCGATGTCGCGCATCGTCAAGGAAGGCCAGCGCTTCGTACGCCGCGAAATCAGCGATGATGACGCGCGCGGGGAAGAAGCGAACGAACCGTACAAGCTCGAACTGATCGGCCTCAAATCCACCGCCGCCGACGCGGGGGAGGGAGCCAGCGTCGAGGTGTGCGACGGCGGCCTGACCATGTACGACAACGTGCGTCGCAACGGCGAAGTGGCCTGGACCGACCTCTGCCGCGGCCCCCACCTGCCCTCCACCAAATACATCGGCAACGGCTTCGCTCTGACCCGCTCCGCCGCCGCCTACTGGCGCGGCAGCGAAAAGAACCCGATGCTGCAGCGCGTCTACGGCACGGCCTGGCCGACCAAGGACGATCTGAAGGCATACCAGGAACGCATCGCGGAGGCGGAACGCCGCGACCACCGCCGCCTGGGCAGCGAACTCGACCTGTTCTCCTTCCCCGACGAAATCGGCTCCGGCCTCGCGGTATTCCACCCCAAGGGCGCGATGATCCGCATGGAGATGGAGGACTACTCGCGCCGCCAGCACGTGGCCTCCGGGTATTCGTTCGTCAACACCCCGCACATCACCAAGGGGCAGCTTTTCGAAACCTCCGGTCACCTGGACTGGTACCGGGACGGCATGTACCCGGCCATGCACATGGACGAGGAGCGCGACGCCGAGGGCAACATCACCAAGCAGGGCCAGGACTACTACCTCAAGCCCATGAACTGCCCGATGCACAACCTGATCTTCCGTTCGCGCGGCCGTTCCTACCGCGAACTGCCCCTGCGCCTGTTCGAGTTCGGCACGGTCTACCGCAACGAAAAGTCGGGCGTGGTGCACGGCCTGACCCGCGCCCGTGGCTTCACGCAGGACGATGCCCACATCTACTGCACCCGCGAACAGATGCGCGAGGAACTGACCACCCTGCTCACCTTCGTGCTTGACCTGCTCAAGGACTACGGCCTGGACGACTTCTACCTGGAGCTTTCCACCAAGAACCCCGAAAAGTTCGTCGGCGACGACGACACCTGGGAAGAAGCCACCCGCGTCCTGGAAGAGGTAGCCACCGCCTCCGGCCTGGACCTAGTGCCGGACCCGGGCGGCGCGGCGTTCTACGGCCCGAAGATCTCGGTGCAGGCGAAGGACGCCATCGGCCGTACCTGGCAGATGTCCACCATCCAGCTGGACTTCAACCTGCCGGAGCGCTTCGGCCTCGAATACACCGCTTCCGACGGCAGCCGCCAGCGCCCGGTGATGATCCACCGCGCACTGTTTGGCTCCATCGAACGCTTCTTCGGCGTGCTGCTCGAACACTACGCAGGTGCGTTCCCGGTCTGGCTGGCCCCCGTCCAGGTGGTCTGCATCCCGGTAGCAGCCGACCACGTACCCTACCTGAACGAGGTAGCTGCCAAGCTGCGCGAGCGCGGCGTGCGCGTAGAGGTAGACGCCTCCGACGACCGCATGCAGAAGAAGATTCGCAACCACACCAAGGAAAAGGTGCCCTACCTGCTTATCGCGGGTAGCGAGGACCAGGAAAAGGGTGCGGTTTCCTTCCGTATGCGTGACGGCAGCCAGGACAACGGCATCGCCGTCGATGAGGCCGTGGAGCGCATCGTTTCCGCCATCGCAAACAAACAGCAGGTCTGAGGAGCGACATGTCGCACGAAGATCCGTCCCGCCTGACCGGGGTTCCCGACGGCTACCAGCGGCTCTGGACCCCTCACCGAATGGTCTACATCAACGGTGAGGGCAAGCCGAAGGACGCCGGGGCGGGGGAGCAGTGCCCGTTTTGCCGGGCACCCCGGCACGAAGACGAGGAATCGCTCATCGTGCACCGGGGAGAGCACGCCTTCGTGGTGCTCAACCTGTTCCCCTACAATTCGGGGCATCTGCTGGTGTGCCCGTACCGGCACGTCGCGGACTATACGGATCTGAACGCGGCAGAAACGCGCGAGGTCGCGGAACTGACCCAAACCGCTATGCGGGTGGTGCGGCGCGTCTCCAACCCGGCGGGCTTCAACCTGGGCATGAACCAGGGAGAGGTCGCCGGGGCGGGAATCGCCGCCCACCTGCACCAGCACGTGGTGCCGCGCTGGCAGGGAGACGCAAACTTCCTGCCGATTGTCGGCCAAACCAAGGCACTGCCGATCCTGTTGGCCGACACCCGGCGCATGTTCGCCGAAGCCTGGCCCGAAACTGAGGCGCGGGAATGTTAGGACGTAACGCACGCAAGCCCGTGGGGGCGGCATTCAAACCGCTGGCGGACCTCATGATCCGCTGGAACATCAGCCCGGACGCGATCACCTGGGCAGGCACCGCGCTCACCGTTGCCGTTGCCTGCGGCACGCTGATTCCCGGTTACTTCCTGATCGGTCCCTGGCTGGTCACCGCGGTGGTGCTGCTGGATAGCCTGGACGGCCTCGTGGCGCGCGCCACCGGCAAAGTCACGGTCTGGGGCGGGTTCCTAGACTCCACCCTGGACAGGGTGGCGGATGCCGCCGTAATCGGCGCGCTTTTGCTGCACTTCGCCCTGGTCGATCCGGAGGCCCCCTACGCCGGTGTGCTGGTTGTGTTCTGCCTGGTTAGCCTGGTCGGCGGCATGCTGGTCAGCTACGCCAAGGCACGCGCGGAATCGCTCGGCATCGCCTGCAACGTCGGCCTGATGGAACGCTCCGACAGGCTCGTGGTGGTGCTGCTCGGCACCTTCCTGAGCGCACTGTTTGGCTACTGGCTGCTGATGTCGGCGATGGCGCTGCTCACCGTGACCTCGCTGTGGACAGTCGGGCAGCGCATGACGGTGGTTTACCGGGCGGAGGGTAGCCGGTGAGCGCGCCGCTTTTTACCCCCATTCAGCAGGCGGCCCCCGCGCCGCGCAAACCCCGCCGCTGGCGGAGGTACATCGGTAAAGGACTCACCTGGGGAATCTTCGCCCTGATGCTGCTTGCCATCGGCATTTTCATGGGGATGCAGCTCGGTTTCGGGCTCACCCTGGCGGCGGGCGGGGCGGCCCTGATCCCGTTCGGGATGCTGTTCCTGGTGATCCGCTGGATCGACCGTTTCACCCCCGAACCGCGCGGCGCGCTTTTCTTCGCGTTCGCCTGGGGAGCCATCGCCTCTGTATTCGCCGCTTTGGTGCTCGGCGGGGTGATCGAGGTGGCGCTCGCCTTCAACGGTGCCACACGAGAAGCCGCTAACTTCATCGGGCCGGTGATTCAGGCCCCGCTGGTGGAAGAGGGCGCCAAGAGCGCGGGCATCCTGATACTGCTCATCTTCGGTCGGCGCTACATCGCCGGGCCGATCGACGGCATCGTGTATGCCGCCCTGATAGCCGCCGGTTTCGCCTTCACGGAAAACATTCTTTACTTCGGGCGCGCCCTGCAGGAAAGCGGCATCAGCGGCGATTCCAGCAACTTTTGGGCCGTATTCGTTATGCGCGGCGTATTCAGCCCGTTCGCGCACGTCTGCTTTACCTCGCTGGCAGGTTTCGGCGCGGGCGTGGCCGCCGAACGCCGCTACCTACCGCTCTATTTCACGCTGCTGCCCGGCATGATCGGGTTTGGCATGTTGCTGCACGCGCTCTGGAACGGCTCCGGTTTCTACCTGCCCGCGCTCGGGTTTGGCCAGAACGCGTCGGCCATCCTGGTCTGGTATCTGGCCCTGCAGGTGCCGATCTTCCTGTTCCTGGGCTCGGTAGTGATTTGGTTGCGCTGGCGGGAAAAGAAGATTCTGCGCAGGCAACTCACCGTCTACGGCCGGGCGGGCTGGTTCAGCCCGCAGGAAGTGGAGATGATGGTTTCGCTGCGCAAACGCCGCCGGGCGCGCCGCTGGGCGGCACGTTCGGGCGCTTTGCCGCTCGCGGCGATGCGCGAATTCCAGCTCGCGGCAGGGGAGCTTGCCGTGCAGCGAAACGCCGCGATAAACGGAAAATTCGGCGAAAAAGCGCGGCGCACGGAGATGTCTCTTTTGGAGCGAGTCACCGCGGCTCGCAGGAAGCTGAGCGCCCTCAGCTACCCGGTGGTGGCAACGCCGCCGCCGCATACCTCGTAGAATGTCAGGGCGCGATCCTCAAACCACGCCTAAAGGCGTAAACCTAGCCCGCACTAAGCGGGGAAATATTCGTAGAAAGGGTGGAGACCATGTCGGGTCACTCTAAATGGGCAACCACGAAACACAAGAAGGCCGCCATCGATGCTAAGCGCGGCAAGCTGTTCGCCAAGCTGATCAAGAACATCGAAGTCGCTGCGCGCGTGGGCGGCCCCGATCCCGCAGGCAACCCCACCCTGTTCGATGCGATCCAGAAGGCAAAGAAGTCTTCCGTTCCTAACGACAACATCGATCGCGCCGTTAAGCGCGGTGGCGGTCTGGACGGCGGCGGCGTCGACTACCTGAACCTGATGTACGAAGGCTACGCACCCGGCGGCGTGGCCGTGCTGGTCGAATGCCTGACCGACAACAAGAACCGCGCGGTTTCCGAGGTACGCGTCGCGTTCTCCCGCAACGGCGGCAACATGGCCGATTCCGGCTCCGTTTCCTACCTATTCGACCGCAAGGGCGTAGTAACCCTCCCCAAGGGCGATCGCACCGAGGACGACATCCTTGAGGTAGTGCTCGATGCGGGCGCGGAGGAGATCGTAGACGAGGGCGATACCTTCGAGATTTACTCCGAGGCCAGCGACTTCGTGGCGGTACGTACCGCGCTGCAGGAAGCCGGTATCGACTACGACTCGGCCGAGGCCCAGTTCGTGCCCAGCATGAAGGTCGCGGTTGATTTGGACGGTGCACGCAAGGTGCTGCGCCTGCTCGAAGCGCTCGAAGACAGCGACGACGTGCAGAACGTTTACTCGAACCTGGACATTCCGGACGACGTAGCGGCGCAGCTCGAAGCCGAAGGCTAAACAGGCGTGCGGGTACTCGGCATCGATCCGGGCCTGACCAGGTGCGGTTACGGCGTCATTGACGCCGGGACCGGCCGCAGCGCCAGCCTGGTCGATGTCGGGGTAATCCGTAGCGAGGCGGGCGGCGCGATAGACACGCGCCTGCTCGCTATTTCGCGCGGCCTGAGCGAGGTCGTGGAACGGCACGCTCCCGACGCGGTGGCCATAGAACGCGTCTTCGCGCAGAACAACCTGCCCACGGTGATGGGCACCGCGCAGGTCACCGGGGTAGCCATCGTGATAGCGGCGGAACGGGGGATACCCGTGGCCCTGCACACCCCGAGCGAGGTTAAGGCGGCCGTGACCGGCAGTGGCCGCGCCGACAAGGCGCAGATCCAGCGGGTCATGATGAAGGTGCTTGGCATGTCGGCACTGCCGCAGCCCGCCGACGCCGCCGACGCCCTCGCTATCGCGCTCACGCACCTTTGGCGGGGGCGCGGCCCGGTGCGCCTCGACGCGAGCGGGGCGGCCCGCACCTCGGCGCAGTCGGTCTGGGCGGAGGCGGAACGCGCGGCGCGCCGAAAACGAGATAGGTCAAACACCGTCTGGTAGTCGTACACTTGTTCTATTATTCTCGTACGGTTAGCCCTGGGCAGTGAGGAAAATTTCGCGTGATCGCAACATTAACGGGCGAGGTCGCCTGGATCGGTCTTGACCGCCTGGTGTTAGAGGTTGGCGGCGTCGGCTACGACGTGCGCACGACCCACCCGACCCTGAACGCGGTGCGTCACGGCCAGCGCGTGCGGTTATTTACCGAACTGGTGGTGCGCGAAGACTCCCTCACGCTGTTCGGTTTCCTGGAACGAGACGATGCCGACGTCTTTACGCTGGTGCAGTCCGTCACCGGGGTCGGCGCGCGCACGGCGCTGGCGCTGCTTTCTGTGCTTAGCCCGGACGATCTGCGCCGCGCAGTCCTGGCGGGCGATACCAAGGCGATTACGAAAACGCCGGGGATCGGCCCGAAGGTCGCAAACCGCATGATCCTCGAACTAAAAGACAAGGTGAGCGCGCCCGCAGAGGCATCCGCTCAGGTAGAGATTCCCGCGCCGCAGCCGCAGCTACAGCCGGATAGCGCCGACGTCGTGAACGCGCTCATCGGCCTGGGCTGGCAGGAAAAGGCCGCTAGCGAGGCGGTGCAGCGCGCCGCCGAATACCTGGGGGACGGCGCTGAACGCTCCGCCCTGCTGCGCACCGCGCTGAAGAGCCTGGGTGGCACCCGATGAACGATGCCGAACGCGTGGTTGTCCCCGAAGCAGGCGCGTTAGATAGGGCGGCAGAGGCCGCGCTGCGCCCCCGCAGCCTGGCCGATTTTGTGGGCCAGCAGGTGGTGCGCGAACAGCTGCAACTGGTGCTCAGCGCCGCCTCCGCCCGTGGCGGCAGCCCCGAACACGTGCTGCTCTCGGGCCCGCCGGGGCTCGGAAAAACCACCCTCGCAATGATCATCGCGCACGAGATGGGGGTGCCGCTGCGCATCACCTCCGGCCCGGCGATCCAACACGCGGGCGATCTGGCGGCGATCCTGTCGGCGCTGGAAGAGGGAGAGGTACTTTTCATCGACGAAATTCACCGCCTGGCACGCCCCGCCGAAGAAATGCTCTACATGGCGATGGAAGACTTCCGCGTGGACGTCGTGGTGGGCAAGGGAGTCGGGGCCACCTCCATCCCGCTCGAACTGCCGCCCTTCACCGCCGTCGGCGCCACCACCCGCGCGGGCCTGCTTCCCGCCCCGCTGCGTGACCGTTTTGGCTTCACCGCCCACCTGGATTACTACGGTCCGGGAGAACTGGACGTAGTGGTGAGCCGTTCCGCCGCGCGGCTCGGGGTAGAAATCGACCCGGAGGCGTCGGAAAACATTGCCCGCCGCTCGCGCGGCACACCGCGTATCGCAAACCGTCTGGTCAGGCGGGTGCGCGACTATGCGCAGGTGCACGGCGACGGCCGCATCACCCCGCAGGCGGCCGACGCGGCGCTGCGCCTCTACGAGGTGGACGCGCGCGGGCTGGACCGCCTGGACAGGGCGGTGCTGAACGTGCTGTGTACCCGCTTCGGCGGCGGCCCGGTGGGGCTGTCCACGCTGGCCGTGGCCGTCGGGGAAGAAAGCGAAACCGTGGAAACCGTGGTGGAACCGTTCCTGGTGCGTGAGGGATTCCTGGGACGCACACCGCGCGGGCGCGTAGCCCTGGAACAGGCATACAGCCACCTGGGGCTGCCGATTCCCGACGGGGGAGTGCTCGGCGGGGACGCGCCGGAGGGAAACGGACGCTTCTAAGCCGGAACACGAGTGCGGGGAGCGCTAGCCGCGTTCACCCGCCAGCCGGTAGAGTGGTGCAGTCTGTGCAGGAACAACAATGAAAACGGGGGCGTGATGGAATTTCTTCTCTTGCTGATTCTGGCAATGATGATCCCGATGCTGCTTATGTCGCGTAAGCAGAAGAAGATGCAGGCAGAGCACGATGCTCTGGTCGCTTCGCTCGAAGTGGGCGACGAAGTGCGCACCTACTCGGGCTTCTACGGCCTGATCGTGGAAAGCTACGAAGACGTCGTGGTTCTCGAATCCGAGTCTGGCGCTCAGCTTAAGTGGGACCGCAAGGCAATCGCGGGCAAGGTTGAGGCCCCCGAAGAAAACCTTGCAGAAACCGAGGAATCCGAGGACAAGGGCGAAAACGGCTCCACCCCCGGCGTAACCGTAGAGAGGTAAGCGGCTCTAAACATGGCACCGCTCTATAAGCGTCCCTGGCGGCGTCCCTTCTGGGTGCTGCTCGCGGTAATAGCAATATTGGCAGGCGGCATCGGCTACGGCGTAGTCGCGAAAGGCTGGCAGCCGACCCCGAAGCTGGCGCTCGACCTGGAAGGCGGCACGCAGGTAATCCTGAACGCCGCCACCCCGGACGGTTCGCCCGTTACCCAGGAACAGCTTGAGCGGGCCAGTGCCATCATGGGCCAGCGCGTGAACGCGCTTGGCGTGGCAGAAACCGAAATCACGGTGCAGGGCGGAAACAACATCGTGGTGGATGTTCCCGGCACCCTGGACGCCTCCACCTCGGAGGCCCTCAAGCGCACGGCGCTGATGGAGTTTCGCGCGCTGCTGCTGGCGGGTCCCGGCCAGCCCATCGCGGGCAGCGCCCTGGATTCGCAGATGAAACAGGCGCAGGAATACATTTCCGGCCTACCGGCAGCGTCGGCCCCGGATAGCAACCTGAAGGTGCCGGAGGGAGGCGTGACTCCGCAGGAGGCCACCTCTGCGAAGCTGCTCACCCCCGAGGTGCTGAAGCAGTACTACACGCTTAACTGCGCTGATCCGGCCCAGCGGAACAAGGAACGTGACGCGAACCCGAAGGGGGCGCTCGTCACCTGCTCCGACGACGGCTCGGAAAAGTACGTGCTCGGTCCGGTCGCGATTCACGGCGACGAGGTAGAGGACGCCTCCGCTAGTAACGAGACGACTCCCACCGGCCAGATCCTCAACACCTACGCGGTAAACCTGAAACTGAACAGCCGGGGCGCGCAGGAATTCGCGGTGCTTTCCACCTACCTGTACCAGCAGAAGGCGCTGAGCGACCGCTTCGCCATGGTGCTGGACGGCCTGGTTATTTCGGCCCCGCGCATCAACACTCCGATTACCGACGGCAGCGCGCAGATCACCGGCGGTTTCAACCGCGATAGCGCCACCTCGCTGGCGCAGCAGCTCAAGTTCGGTGCCCTGCCGCTGAAGTTCACCGTGGAAAGCGAACAGCAGATTTCGGCCACCCTGGGTAGCGATCAGCTCCAGAAAGGCCTTCTGGCGGGTCTGATCGGCCTGCTGATCGTGGTGCTTTACTCGGTGTTCCAGTACCGTGCACTGGCGCTGGTGACCACGCTTTCGCTGCTGGTGGCGGGTGTGCTCACCTACGGCGTAATCACCGTTTTCTCGAACGTTTCCGACATCGGCTTCAGGCTCTCGCTGGCGGGCGTAACGGGCCTGATCGTAGCGATCGGCTTCACGGCAGACTCGTTCATCGTCTACTTCGAGCGCGTACGCGACGAAATCCGTGACGGGCGCGGCATGATCAGCGCCGTAGACCACGCCTGGCTGCGGGCCCGCCGCACGATCATCGCTTCCGACGCCGTGAACGTGATCGCGGCCAGCGTGCTCTACCTGCTCAGCGTTGGTGGCGTGCGCGGTTTCGCCTTCACCCTGGGCCTGACCACCGTGATCGACCTGTTCGTGGTCTTCTTCTTCACCCACCCCATGCTGCAGATGCTTTCGCACACCTCCTTCTTCGGCGGTGGCCACCCCATGAGCGGCATGGATCCGCGCATGCTGGGGGCAAAGGCTCCGCGTTACGCCGGTCGCGGCAGGATCCGTAGCAAAGGCGAGTCCCTGGCTGCCCGCAAGCAGAGGGAAGCGAAGGGAGACGACAATGCAGCTAGCTAAGAAGTTCGCCGACTTCGGTAACGCCCTCCACAGCGGCGCGAAATCCTACGACATCGTCGGTAGGCGCAAGCTCTGGTACACGATCAGCGCAATCGTGCTGATCGTGCTGGCCGGCATCACCGCCCTGCGCGGGGTAAACCTGGGCATCGAATTCACCGGCGGTTCCGAGTTCCAGATCAGCTCACCCAAGAGCCTTGATCCGGCACCCGCGCGCAAGGAAGTAAAGAGCGTGGTCGCCACCAACGAACCCAAGGTGACGGTGGTCGGCGGCTCCTCCCTGCGGATCCAGACCGAGCAGCTCAGCGCCCCGGAAACGGAAGCCCTGCGCGGCAAGCTGGCGAGCGCCTACGGGGTCAGCAGCAAACAGGTAACCAGCTCCTTCATCGGCCCCAGCTGGGGGAAGGACGTCACCTCCAAGGCACTGCGCGCGGTCGTGGTGTTCCTACTGCTGGTGGGCGCGGTCATGGCGCTCTACTTCCGCAACATCAAGTCTTCCCTGGCTGCCGTGATGGCACTCATGCACGATCTGCTGCTGACGGCGTTCACCTACGGCAGCGTCGGTTTCGAGGTCACCCCGGCAGCGGTGATCGGGTTCCTAACCATCCTCGGTTATTCCCTCTACGACACCGTGGTGGTGTTCGATAAGGTGCGCGAAAATACCGAAGGCATTACCGAACAGGGCACCTTCACCTACGCGGAGGCGGTAAACCGGGCGGTCAATCAGACCCTGGTACGTTCCATCAACACCTCCGTAGTGGCCCTGCTCCCGGTCGGCGCGATCCTCTTCATCGGCGCGTTCCTGCTCGGCGCGGGCACCCTGAAAGACATTTCTCTGGCCCTCTTCGTGGGCATCCTGGTCGGCACCTACTCCTCGATCTTCCTGGCTCCCTGCTTCCTGGTGGGGCTGCGTCAGCGCGAGGCTGCGATTGCCGAACACACCGCGCGGGTAATCGCCGGGCGCAAGGAAAAGGGGAGCGCGGCAGCCGCAACTTCCCCGGAAGAAGAGAAAGAAAATCCCGCAGCAGCGGAAAGCGCGACCAGGGTGCAGCCCCGGCGCAAAACCAAGGCAAACCGCAAGAAGGGCCAGCGATGAACAACCCCGCAACGACCGACCGTGCGCTGATTGACAGCCTGATGGAGTCGCACATAGCCGAATACCCGGACTTCCCGAAGCCCGGCATTCTGTTCCGCGACATCACCCCGCTGCTGCGCGACGGGGAGGCGTTCCGTAGCGTTATCCGCTACTGGGCCAGCATCATCCCGCAGGACGTCGAGGTAATCGTCGGCACCGAGGCACGCGGCTTCATGCTGGGTGCCCCGCTGGCGCACGAGATCGGGGCGGGCTTCGTACCGGCGCGCAAGGCCGGCAAACTTCCCGGCAACCCGCACCGCGAAACCTACGATCTGGAATACGGCACCGCCAGCCTGGAAATCCAGGAGGGCGCCATCGTGGCGGGAACCCGCACCCTGGTGGTTGACGATCTGCTGGCCACCGGCGGCACCGCGGTAGCGACATGCGACCTGGTAAAGGCCTGCGGCGGCGACCTACTGGGCGTCTCCTTCCTGATCGAACTGCAGGGGCTTGGCGGCAAGGAAAAGCTCGGCGATCTGCCGTTCTCCGCTGTCTGCAGCATCCCCAACTAGCGTTACCAAACCGTTGCGGGCACCTGCCTATCGGGCGTGCCCGCAACGGGTAGACTGAACGACACACGTTCGGAGGGGGCCGATATGAACCCGCAAGAAGATCAGCCAGTCGTGGCAACGCCGCGCACGCCCTCGTCTCCCACGTCCGCTAACGCGGCACCGGGATGGGCCAGACGCTCGCGCCTGTCATTCCTAGTGGGGCGTTCCGCGAGCGCGGTAGATCCCATCCTGGAGCCGCTGATTCAGGCTGCGCGGGTCAGCCACCCCAAGGACGACTTCACCCTCCTGCAACGCGCCTACGCCACCGCCGAAAAAGCGCACCGGGGGCAGATGCGCAAGAGCGGTGACCCGTACATCACCCACCCGGTATCGGTTGCGACTATCCTCGCGGAACTGGGCTCGCCCCTGCCGGTACTTGCCGCCGCACTGCTGCACGACACGGTGGAGGATACCGACTACACCCTGGACATGCTGCGGGAAGAGTATGGCGAGGAAATCGCGGTGCTCGTGGACGGCGTGACCAAGCTGGACAAGGTCACCTACGGTGCGGCCGCGCAGGCGGAAACGGTACGCAAGATGATCGTGGCGATGAGCCGCGACATTCGCGTGCTGATGATCAAGCTGGCGGACCGGCTACACAACGCCCGCACCTGGAAATACGTTCCCTCCAGTTCCGCCGAGAAAAAGGCGAAAGAAACCCTGGAGATCTATGCCCCGCTCGCGCATCGGCTGGGCCTAAACGCAATCAAGTGGGAACTGGAGGATCGCTCCTTCCAGGTGCTGTATCCGAAGGTGTACGACGAAATCGTTTCGCTCGTATCCGAACACGCACCGGCCCGTGAAAAGTATTTGGCTACCGTTTCCGGGAACATCAACGAGGATCTGCGCCAGGCAAAGATTAAGGCGACCGTTTCCGGTCGGCCCAAGCACTACTATTCGATCTACCAAAAAATGATCGTGCGCGGCCGCGACTTCGCCGACATCTACGACCTGGTCGGCATCCGGGTGCTGGTGGATTCGGTGCGCGACTGCTACGCCGTGCTGGGTATCCTGCACGCGCGCTGGTCCCCGGTGCCGGGCCGTTTCAAGGACTACATCGCCCTGCCCAAGTTCAACCTTTACCAGTCGCTGCACACCACGGTGATCGGCCCCACCGGAAAGCCGGTGGAAATCCAGATCCGCACCTACGAAATGCACCGCCGCGCGGAATACGGCGTGGCCGCGCACTGGAAATACAAGGCACGCGCGGGACAGGCCGATCCGCAGCCGAGCGCTGCGGGCGGCGACATGCAGTGGCTCAAGCAGCTCATGGACTGGCAGCAGGAGACCACCGATTCCGGCGAATTCTTGGATTCGCTGCGGTTCGAGATGGGCAGCCAGGAAGTTTACGTGTTCACCCCAAAGGGAGACGTGCTGGCGCTCCCGCAGGGGGCGACCCCGGTGGACTTCGCCTATTCGGTGCACACGGAGGTCGGGCACCGCACGATGGGGGCGAAGATCAACGGCAGGTTGGCGTCCCTGGAATCGGAGCTAAAGACGGGCGACGTGGTGGAGGTGTTCACCTCCAAGGCGGAGGGGGCCGGGCCGAGCAAGGACTGGCTGAACTTCGTTAAGTCGCAGCGCGCCCGCACAAAGATCAGGCAGTGGTTCACCAAGGAGCGCCGCGAAGAGGCCTTGGAACGCGGCAAGGAGGCGCTGGGCAGGGAGCTGCGCAAGCAAAACCTGCCGCTGCGCCGCCTGCTCACCCACGACATGCTGACCGCCGTAGCGCAGGATCTGCACTATGCCGACGTCGATGCGCTCTATTCCGCCATCGGGGAAAGCCACGTAAGCGCCAAGAACGTGGCCGCCCGGCTAACCACCGAACTCGGTGGCGCGGCAAGCATGGAAGAGGACATCACCGAATCGGTAATGCCCTCCAAGGTGCGCGATTCGCGACGTAAGCGCGGCGGCAACGATCCCGGCGTGATAGTCGGCGGGGAAAGTGACGTGTGGGTTAAGCTCGCGCGCTGCTGCACACCCGTGCCCGGCGATCCGATCGTGGGCTTCGTGACGCGCGGCAGCGGCATTTCCGTGCATCACATGGACTGCCGTAACGTGGAACAGCTGCGCGACCAGCCGGAACGCATGATGGACGTGAAATGGTCCGGCAGCCATAACGCCAGCTACCTGGTGCACATCAAGGTGGAGGCGCTGGATAGGCAGCGACTGCTTACCGACCTGGCGCAGGTTATCGCGGACCAGCAGGTAGACATGCAATCGGCATCCTGCCAGCTGCACAAGGACCGTTTGGCCTCGGCCTACTTCTCGTTTGAACTGGCCGACCCGCTGCACCTGCGCCACGTCCTAGCCCAGGTACGGCGAGTGGAGGGCGTGTTCGACGCCTACCGAGTGACCGCCGACGGGCAGCCGGTATCCATGAACACGCCGCTACCTAAAGCAACCGCCTGACCGGCGTACTCAGATAGTGACGTGAGAGCGCGGCAATTCGGCGGTTACTTCACCCAAGAGCTGTAGCGCTTTGGTTAGCCGCCTGCCCCGGCAGGCTGCGCGTAGCTCACGCTCGGCCTCCGCGGGGGAGGCGAAACCGGTGAAAAACAGGCGGTATGCGCACTCTCGCGCCTGCTGCTGCACAAGCGGATACTGCGAAGCGCTACTAGCCCGCAGCAGACACTCCCGCGCCGTGCGTGCGGGCGTGCTGATTCTGTACCCGCCCACCAGC
Source organism: Dermabacteraceae bacterium TAE3-ERU5 (assembly GCA_019218375.1). GTDB lineage: Bacteria > Actinomycetota > Actinomycetes > Actinomycetales > Dermabacteraceae > TAE3-ERU5. The sequence continues at coordinate 8,636 of JAHUUK010000004.1, read as the reverse complement.
AGAACCTGTTCCGGCGCGGCGAAATGATGCACTATCAACGCGCCTACGCTGCGATAACGGTGCTGCGGATCTGAGACCTGCAGGGGGAGCGGCGCGGGGCCGCTGCCCGCATACACCCAGGCGGCGCTTTCTGCCGTCACGACTGCCCTCTCCGCCATGTCGATACCCGGCAAAGCCACCTGCAATGCTGCGGCCCTACCCGCCGCACCCAGGCACGCCCCCGCGGGTAGATACCAGTCGGCAACGCACTCTCGCACCAGGCCGTCACGAAGCCAGGACTGACGCGCGATCGGATCCGGCAAATGCACCAGCAGCTGCGCCATATCGCCCGCTAAGCCGGAAAGCTGGGGCGCGAAGCGCCTGCGCCGCGTGCTTGGCCGTGCGCTTGGCCGCGTATTTGTCCCTGAGCCCCCTGCGGAACCGGGCACGGATTGTTTTGGTGCAACAGAAAGGGGCATGCTTTGCATGCCCCAAGTCTGTCGCCCAGGCGGGGGAGGAAACACCCCTCCCGCCGGGCTGTGGAAAACCGTGCTGGTTTTAACGCAGCTTTTCGATGGCCTCCAGCCACTGCTTGCGCGCCTCCAGAGCGGCCTCGGCCTTCTTGATGCGTGCGGGATCGCCCGATTCGCGTGCCTTGTCCAGCTCGTCCTGGTAGGACTGGATGGCTGCCTGCAGCTGCGAAGAAGCACCCTCTACACGCGCCTTGGTGCGCGGGTCGGTCCGACGCCACTCCTGCTCCTCGGCGTCCTTCACCGCCCGCTCGACTGCGCGTAGACGATCCTCGACGCTGCGCAGATCGGCCCTGGGCACCTTGCCGATCTCTTCCCAGCGATCCTGCACCGCGCGCAGAGACTTCTTGGCGGCCTCGATGTCCTCAACCGGGACGATCTTCTCGGCCTCGTCCAGCAGCGCCAGCTTCGCGGTCAGGTTCTCCTTCTGCTCGGCCTCGGAAGCCTGCAGGTCGGCGTTACGGGCGGCGAAGAATTCGTCCTGCGCGGCCTTGAAACGCTTCCAGAGCTGATCGTCGGTCTTGCGCTGCGCGCGGGGAGCGTTGCGCCAATCGTCCATCAGCGCACGGAAAGCCCGTACCGTCGGGCCCCAGTCGGTGGAGTCCTTCATTTCCTCGGCGCGGGCGATCAGGGCTTCCTTCACGCGCTTTGCCTCGGCGTGCTGCTGATCGAGCTGGGCAAAGTGGCTGCGGCGGGCGCGGTCGAATTCGCTGCGGGCAGCGGAAAGACGCTTCCAGAGCGAGTCCTCACTGGCGCGATCGATCGGTTCGGCCTTCTGCATGGCCTGCCAGTCGGAAACCATCGAACGCATCTTTTCGCCAGCGGTGCGCCACTGCATGCGCTCCGGCGGGGTCGAAACCATCTTTTCGATTTCGGAAACGAACTCTTCGCGGCGCGCCTTGGCGGCTTCGCGCAGCTTTGCCCGCTCGGCGTCCAGGGCGGCGATAGCGGCCTTGGCCGTCTCGCGCAGGGCCGCGCCGCGCTGGCGCAGGGCCGGAATGTCGCCGACTGCCTTCGGTTCCTTCAGGTTCTTCTTCAGCTGCTCCAGCAGCCGGTTCAGCTCAAGCTGGGTCAGGTTAGGCACCTGCAGCTTCTGCTCCAGAAGGTCCAGGAACGCCACGATGTCGAGGTAGGCGTGTGCGAACGGCAGGAGCGCTTTCTCGCTTTCGCTGCCCGGTTCTGCCTGGCCGATGGTGCGCACCTGGGTGCCGTCCTGCACGGTCACGGTGCCGTCCTCGGCCACGTTCCCGAACGCCATCGCTGCCTTCGCAGCTTCCTCGTCGTACTGCACCACGGGCGGCGCCACCGGCACCAGCGGAGCCTGCGGGGCGCGGCCAGCCAGCGCGGCGGGCGACGGAACTGCGGGACGGGGGGAGCTCGTCTTGTCAGGCTGATCGCTCACGCCAACACTCCTTATTGTTCTACCGCTTAGAAAGCGGTTCACCGCCGCCAAAGCGACGTACCTCTACGTAACATTTCGTGTCAGGGCAAAATATGCCCCTTATCACTGTACCGTGCCTCGCCGCCGGGTACTAACTCAGGAGGATTAGAGGGCGCTAGGCTGGGTGTATGCGTGCACACCTTTTAACGTCCCCGCTCTTCGCGGCGAACTGCACGATCCTGCTGGACGAAGAAAGCAAGCAGGCTCTCGTGGTCGATCCGGGGCTGGATGTAGCAGACCGGGTAAAAGAGTTCCTGCGGGAGAACGAAGCTACCCTGACCGGGATCCTGCTCACCCACGGTCACCTAGATCATGTGGCCGACGTCAGCCGTCTGGCCCCCACGAGCGACGTTCCCGTCTACATCGGTGCGGGGGATGAATACCGACTGGAAGAACCCAGCAAGCAGCTGCCGATGGCGTTCATCGCGCCGATCCAGCAGCAGTGGCTGCGCCACGGCTGGCAGCGCCCCTCGCGCATCGAACGCGTCACTGACGGCGACGTGGTGAGGCTCGGCGAATACGAAATCAGGGCGATTTCGGCCCCCGGGCACACGGAAGGTTCGACCCTGTGGCTGTGCGACTTCGCTGTCTGCTTCAGCGGCGAAACCAGCGTTAGCGTACCGGCGGTGCTGTTTACCGGGGACGTCCTCTTTGCCGGTTCCGTCGGCCGCACCGACCTGCTCGGAGGCAACCAGGAAACGATGCAGGAAAGCCTCACGGTGTTTGCGGAAATGCCGATCAACCTAACCGTCCTGCCGGGGCACGGCCCCCTCACCACCGTCGGCGCCGAGCGCCAGAGCAACCCCTACCTTCGCGCGGCCCTGGCCTAGGGCAGCGCTAAATCACTCTAAGGAGACACCGTTGGCGAAGATCGCCCCACTGTCGGGATTCCCCGAATGGCTGCCCGCGCAGCGCATGGTGGAACAGCACGTAATTGACACCTTCCGCGAGGTTGCGCAGCTGCACGGCTTCGTCGGTATCGAAACCCGCGCCGTGGAGCCGCTTTCGCAGCTGCTGCGCAAGGGAGAGATCGACAAAGAGGTTTACGTGCTGCGCCGCCTGCACGCAGAAGAGGGGGAGGACGTAAACCCCGATAAGCAGCTGGGCCTGCACTTCGACCTGACCGTGCCGCTGGCCCGTTACGTGCTCGAAAACCAGGGCAAGCTGGCCTTCCCTCTGCGCCGCTTCCAGATCCAGAAGGTCTGGCGCGGGGAACGCCCCCAGGACGGCCGCTTCCGCGAGTTCTACCAGGCCGATCTGGACGTGGTGGGTCTGGACACCCTGCCCGCGCACGTCGAGACCGAGGTGGCCCTGGTGATGGCCGACATCCTCTCCCGGCTGCCGCTACCCGGATTCACCATCCACATCAACAACCGCAAGCTTTCCCAGAGCTTCTTTGAGGCGCTGGGGCTGTCCGACGTGCCTGCCGTGCTGCGCTGCCTGGATAAGCTGCGCAAGATCGGCCCGGAGGCAGTCAAGGAACTGCTCGGCAAGGAGGCCGGGGCCGATGAAAAACAGGCGCAGGCCTGCCTCGACTTCGCCGCCATCTGCACCCCGGATGATTCGTTCGTGGCGCAGGTGCGCGCGCTCGGCGTCACCAGCCCGGAGCTGGAGGAGGGCCTGACCGCCCTCGCGAACGTAGTCACCGGGGTTAATACCCAGGCCCCCGGCACCTGCGTGGCCGACCTTTCGATCGCGCGCGGCCTCGACTACTACACCGCGACCGTCTACGAAACCTTTGTGCACGGGCACGAAAACCTCGGTTCCATCTGTTCCGGCGGTCGCTACGACACCCTCGCTTCGGACGGCAAGCGCACCTATCCGGGCGTCGGTCTATCCATCGGTTTGTCCCGCCTCGTGTCACGTCTGCTATCGGCGAACATGGCGCGCGCCACGCGCGAGGTGCCCACCTGCGTGCTCGTGGCCGTGACCGACGAAGACAACCGCGACGCCTCCACCTCAGTGGCAACTTCCCTGCGTAAACGGGGAATTGCCACCGAAGTTGCCCCCAGCGCGGCGAAGTTTGGCAAGCAGATCCGTTACGCTGACAGGCGGGGAATTCCCTTCGTTCTGTTCACTGATACGGACTCTGGCCAGCACGAAGTGAAAGATATTCGCACCGGTGAGCAGTATGCTATCGATGCGGAAACATGGGAACCTCCCATGCAGGACCTGCGCGTACGCATCGTGCGCGACGACGACCAGCCGCAGAAAGGCGACCAGTAATGGCCACTGTCGAAATGACCAAGGAAAACCACGACGAACTGACCCAGAAGGACGGCATCGTGCTGATCGACTTCTGGGCCGGCTGGTGCGGCCCCTGCCAGCGGTTCGCCCCCGTGTTCGAAAAGGCTTCCGAAAAGCACACCGACGTCACCTTCGCGAAGGTTGACACCGAGGATCAGCAGGAACTGTCGATGCAGTACGGCATCACCTCGATCCCGATGATCGCTGCCTACCGTGACGGCGTGCCCGTATTCGGGCAGCCCGGTGCTCTGCGCGAGGCCGATCTGGAAGATCTGATCACCCAGATCAAGGGCCTCGACATGGACGAGGTGCGTGCCCGCGTAGCCGAAAACAACGGCTGATAACGCGTAACGCTGGCGGGCGCAGTAGCCGCCCGTAAGCAAAGGGCCGCCCCACCGAATCTTCGGTGGGGCGGCCCTTTCGCTATGCCGTCAGATTAAGCGTGGCGATCAGTAGCGATCGTTCTTGCGCCGACGGGAAAAGTCCTTCTTCGGCTCGGTACGGGGCTTAGGGCCGGTATCTTTCGCGATACGCAGCATGCGACCGCCGATACGCGCCTTGGAAATTTTTTCGATGGCGGCGGGCGAAAGTTCGCCCTGGATCTCGACCAGGCTGAAGTTGCCGAAGATATCGATCTTGCCGATGTCCTTGCCGTGCAGGCCAGCCTCGCCGGTGATAGCGCCGACGATGGCCGGCGGCTTGGCGCCGTGCGAATGACCGACGGAAACCTTATAGGTGGTGAAGCCCTTCGAGGAGGGGCGCACGTTGCGGCGGCGTTCCCTATCGTTGCCGCCACGGTCGTTGCCGCGTCCGCCACGGTCATCGCCCTTCAGGCTGGCGCCGGTGAACTCTTCCTCGGCATCGCGCGGCTGAGGGCCGTTATCGCCCACGGCGATGGCGCACAGCGCGGCGGCCAGTTCTGTCGGGTCTGCGCCGTCGGCCAGTAGTTCGCTGACCAGTTCCCGGTACATGCCCAGACGGCCCTTTTCGATGCGGGCCGGAATGGAACGCAGCAGGTTGCGGGTCTTCATGCGGGAAACGTCGGCGGGGGAGGGGATCTCTACCTCAACCAGCTTCTGCCTGGTGGTGCGCTCGATCGCGCGCAGCTTGCCGCGCTCGTGCGGGGTCAGGAAGGTGAGCGCGCGGCCGGTGCGGCCCGCGCGACCGGTGCGGCCGATGCGGTGCACGTACGCTTCCGGCTCTCCCGGTACGTCGAAGTTAACGACCAGGCCGATGCGTTCCACGTCGAGGCCACGGGCGGCGACGTCGGTCGCCACCAGCACGTCGAGCGAACCGTCGCGCAGGCGCGCCACGATCCTTTCGCGATCCTTCTGCGCTACATCGCCCGAGATGGTGGCGGCAATAATGCCACGCTCAACCAGGGCGGCGCCGACCTCTTCCGCCGCGGCGCGGGTGCGCACGAAGACGATAGCGGCGTCGGTATCGGAGGTGGCGAGCACGCGGGAAAGCGCGCCGACCTTGTGCCTGAACGGCACCACGGCGTATTCCTGCGTCACGGATTCAACCGTGGTGGACTGGCGCGCCACCGCGATGGATTCCGGATTGGTCATGTGCTCCGCCGCAACACGCTGAATGGCGGGCGGCATGGTGGCCGAGAACAGGGCGACCTGCTTCTGGCTGGGGGAGAACGAGAGGATTTCGTCTACGTCTTCGGCAAAGCCCATACGCAGCATCTCGTCGGCCTCATCGAGCACCATGTAAGAGAGGTCCTCTAGGCGCAGGTTGCCGCGCTTGAGGTGGTCGATGACGCGGCCGGGGGTGCCCACAACCACCTGGGAGCCGCGCGAAAGCGCCTTCTCCTGGGGCATGTAGGGAGCGCCGCCGTAGAGGGCGGTGACGCGCACATTCGGCATCTCGGAGGCGAAAGTCTCTAGGGCGCCTGCAACCTGGAGCGCGAGCTCACGGGTCGGGGCCAGCACGAGAGCCTGCGTGGCGCGGTCGTTCGGATTGATGTTCGCCAGCAGGGGCAGCCCGAAGGCGGCGGTCTTGCCGGTGCCGGTCTGGGCCACGCCGATCAGGTCACGTCCGGAAAGGAGGACGGGGATAGCGCGGGCCTGGATGGGCGAGGGAGAGGTAAAGCCAAGGGCCGAAACCGCCTGCACCAGGTGGGCGGGGAGGTCTAGTTCGGCGAAAGTAAGCTCGGACTCGCTCGGGCGCCCAATCTTTTCTTCTAAGGCGCCGTTCGCGGAGGAATTCATGCGGGAAAAGTCCCTTTCTTTGGGGAACGCCACGGGGGCGGTCTGGAAACCCCAGTCTACGGGGAAAAGGCGGCGCGAAACGGGAAGACGCCCGCGAGGTGTATCACCGTTGCGGACACGAGTAGGATAGGGGCGATAGCCAACCGACTAGATAAAGGACGTGCTGTGCTGCGCACACACCACGCGGGCGAGCTGCGCCCCGCACACATCGGACAGACCGTCACCCTGGCAGGCTGGATCGGCCGCCGCCGCGACCACGGCGGTGTGACCTTCCTCGATCTGCGCGACGAATCCGGGGTTGCCCAGATCGTGGTGCGAGAAGACGAGGCCACCCACCTGCGTAACGAATACGTGCTCCAGGTCGTCGGCAAGGTCGAACAGCGCCCGGAAGGTAACGAAAACCCGGCCCTCGCCACCGGCGACATCGAGGTCATCGCGAGCGAGGTAAAGGTGCTCAACCCGTCGGCACCGCTGCCGTTCCAGCTGGACGACCACACCGAGGTAGGCGACGAAGTGCGCCTGCGCTACCGCTACCTGGACCTGCGCCGCAGCGCACCCGCGAAGGCGCTGCGCCTACGTTCCGCGGTCAGCCAGGCCGCCCGCAACGTGCTGGTGGGCGACGGCTTCACCGAGGTAGAGACCCCGACCCTGACCCGTTCCACCCCCGAGGGTGCCCGCGACTTCCTTGTGCCCGCGCGCCTGGCCCCCGGTTCCTGGTACGCGCTGCCGCAGTCGCCGCAGCTGTTTAAGCAGCTGCTCATGGTGGCGGGCGTAGAAAAGTACTTCCAGCTGGCCCGCTGCTACCGCGATGAGGACTTCCGCGCGGACCGCCAGCCCGAATTCACCCAGCTCGACATCGAGATGGCGTTCGTGGACCAGGAAGACGTCATCTCCCTGGCCGAAAAGGTGCTGGCCGCCGTTTGGCAGACCGCTGGCTACGAGGTCAGCCTGCCGATCCCGCGCATGACCTACGCGGAAGCGATGCGCCGCTACGGTTCCGACAAGCCGGATCTGCGTTTCGATCTGGAACTAGTCGAAATGACCGATTACTTCAAGAACACCCCGTTCCGCGTGTTCCAGGCACCCTATGTGGGCGCCGTGGTCATGGCCGGTGGTGCCTCCCAGCCGCGCCGTACTCTCGACGGCTGGCAGGAATGGGCCAAGCAGCGCGGCGCGAAGGGCCTGGCCTACGTGCTGTTCCAGGAGGACGGCACCGTCGGCGGCCCCGTCGCGAAGAACCTTTCCGAAGAGGAACGCGCGGGCCTGGCCGAGGCCACCGGCGCGAAGCCCGGAGACTGCGTGTTCTTCGCCGCGGGCGAGGTCAAGGCCTCCCGCGCCCTGCTGGGCGCGGCCCGTAACGAGATCGCCTCCCGCCTGGGCCTGATCGACGAGGACGCCTGGGCGTTCGTGTGGGTTGTGGACGCCCCCATGTTCGAGCCTGCCGGTGACGCGGTGGCCGCCGGGGACGTGGCCGTGGGCGAGGGCGCATGGACCGCTGTGCACCACGCCTTCACCTCCCCGAAGCCGGAATGGCTGGAAAACTTCGAATCCGATCCGGGCAACGCCCTGGCTTACGCCTATGACATCGTCTGCAACGGCAACGAGATCGGCGGCGGATCCATCCGTATCCACCAGCGCGACGTGCAGGAGCGCGTATTCAAGGTGATGGGGATCAGCGAAGAGGACGCACAGGAGAAGTTCGGCTTCCTGCTCGATGCGTTCCAGTTCGGCGCCCCGCCGCACGGCGGCATCGCCTTCGGCTGGGACCGTATCGTTTCCCTGCTGGCCCACGCCGACTCGATCCGCGAGGTAATCGCCTTCCCGAAGTCGGGCGGCGGCTACGACCCGCTGACCGCCGCGCCCGCGCCGATCACGGCCGCGCAGCGTAAGGAAGCCGGAGTGGACTTCAGGCCCGATACCGACGCCAAGAAGGCGGAAGGTAAGCAGGCCGAAAAGAAGTAGCGGCAAGCTAAAAGCAGTGGCCCGGCCCCCGCATGGGGGCCGGGCCACTGCTTTATGTGCGTAGCGGTTTTAAGGCCTTACGCTTTAGCGTCCCGCGTGGGAAACCACCGGGGTGCCGATGGGTGCCCAGTCGTAAATCCACTTGGCTTCGGAAACCGGCAGATTCACGCAACCGTGCGAGCCCTGCTCACCCGAATAGCCCAAACAGCCGCGCCAGGGTGCGCCGGGGAAGGCGTAACCGCGATGCCAGTAGGCAAC